>JBBIHH010000027.1:0-41932 GCA_037447115.1 Acidobacteriota bacterium | reverse complement strand
GAGGGAGGGCGCGGGGGGTGGCAGGCGCCCTCCCTCCAGGCCCGACCGTGCCCCGCGGCGCTCTCCAGTCCGGCCGTCGGCTCGGCCAGCGCGGCCCGGAGCCGCTGGCCCTCCCCTCTGGCCCGACCGGCCCCCGGGGCGAATTCATCATGGGACCGTCGCCGCTCCAGGCGCCCGAGGTCCAGGCGCTGGGCCAGGCGGTCCAGAAGCGGGTGGACCAGGCGCTGTCGGGGGCGAGCGACGCCACCGCGGCCGCTCGCGAGGCCGACGCCATCATCGACCAGGCCGGGCGCGAGCTGGCGATCACGGTCCTGCCCGACGAGGCGCGCGAGGCGGCGCGCCGCATCGAGGATGCGGGGGCGGTTTACAAGGGCACCCAGGAACTCGGTGACCTGTTCGACGGCCAGACGTTCCACTACTACGACGTTCCGGTCTACGGCCAGCCCACCCCGACGACGGGCGGCGTGTTCTCGAACGACCTGGACAAGCTGCCTGGCATGGTCGCCGGAACGAAGGCGAAGTTCGCCGCGTCCGAGATGATCCGCCGAACCGAGGAGAGCGGCGGGGCGTCCTTCAACCTGGCCCGTAACGACTTCGCGGCGGGTGACAAAGGATACATCGTCTCGATCGCGCCGGAGCGCGGCAAGTCGATCAAGACCCTGACGTCCGAGGAGATCGAGAAGTTCGCAACGGAGAACGCGGACTATCTGTCGGACCCGCGGGCGTACCTCGGGATCGAGAAGACGGACAAGGGCTACAACCTCGACATCTCCGTCATCACCGACAGCAAGGCCGACGCGGTACAGCTCGGCCGCGAGCTGGGGCAGGAGCGTATCTACGACAGCGCGGCGGGCCGGTCTATCGACGTCCCAAGGGCGGCCGGGCCGCACCCCTACGTCAAGGCGCAGGAGCCGCTAGACGAGCGCGCAGTCCAGGCCGCGCGCGAGTACGACGCGGCGCTGACGGACCCCGCCGCGAAGCCGGCATGGGACGCGCTCGCTCGCGAGACGGATCGTCTGTACGACGAGATCGTCGCCAGCGGTCTGCGGATCGAGAAGGTCACGGGGCAGCCGTACGCGACCGCCGACGAGATGATCGAGGACATCAACCGGGGTGTCCTCAAGGTTACGACGGACAATTCGGAGCACCCGTTCTGGACCGTAGAGCAGAACTTCAAGTTCCGGGTGGTCCACGACTACCTGGGGCACCGGGAGGGCGGTAACGACTTCTCGCTAGGCGGCGAGTACAAGGCGTTCCTCCGCCACGCTGAGCGCCTGCAGGATGAGGCCGCCAAGAAGGCGCTGCAGACCGAGGTGTACGGCCAGGCCGCCGCCGCTGTCGCGCACAGCCAGTTTCAGGAGCAGAAGGCGTTCCTGTCCGGCCAGGACATCAGCCTGGCCCCCCGCGAGCAGCGCCTGGCCGGCAAGCCGACGTCGCCGTTCTCGCGGTTCCGTCCGACGAGCCAGAGCGTTCCTATCTCTCCCGAGGCCCGCGCTGCGTACGACCAGATTCTGCGCAACACCGCGCTGCTGGAAGACATCCGCAGGATGCCGCGGATGGCCGAGCGCCTGAAGCAGTTCCTGCGCGACGAGCAGGGCGCAATCGGGGCCAAGCTGCCGGTCACGACGGACGCGCTGCGGCTCGCGCGGAAAGGCGGGGCCGGCGCCTTCTGGTACCAGGGCGTTCCCGCGGAGCTGCAGCAGGCGTTCGGCACGGAGTGGGAGCGCGTCGCCGACGTCATCGCGCTGTCGTCCATGGGACTGCGGCCAGAGAAGAACGTCGAGCTGGCGCTGCGCGCCTGGTTCCTCTACAAGGCTGGCCGGCCGGCCGAGGAAGTCCTGGCCGTATTCGACGGAGGCGGGAAGGCCGGGCACAACATGAAGCGCCTCGCGGAGCAGGTCCTCTTCGGTGGGAAGACGCTCGACGAGGCGGCCGGTCCCGACGCGCTGAAAATCCGCAACTTCGCGCGGGCACTCAAAGGCGACGAGAACGCGGTCGTGGTCGACCGCTGGATGTGGCGCGTCTTCTACCCGGAGGAGGCCGCTCGCGCAAAGGCGCAGTTCGAGGCGAAGCTGCGGAAGTCGCCCGATTACGACGGCGGCCCCGCGCGGTACCGAGAGATCGAGAAGTGGGTCCGCGCGAACGCCAGCAAGATCGGCATCACGCCGGCTCAGTTTCAGGCTGCAATGTGGGTCGGCAAGAAGATCGAGGACGGCAACCCCACCGGCATTCGGCCGCTGCGCGAGTACATCGCGGAGTTCCTGAAGGCAGACGAGGCGAAGAGGTTCTTCGAGGGCGCGAAGGACCTGACCGAATCAGGGCGAGTCAACGTCGGCACGATCGTCGTCCTTGCCCGCGCGGCGCTCGGTGGCATCGCCGGCTCCCTGACTGGTGACGACCCGGAGACGGCCACGCGCAACGCGCTGCTGGGCATGGGCCTCGGGTCGATCCTGTCGCCCAGCCTGGCGCGGCAGATCATCCGCGTGGCTGCCACGAAGGCGGACGTGGCCGAGGGCGTCCGGGGCATGGCGGCAGTGCTCCGGGACCAGACGGGTGGCTTCCGGCCGTTCGAGCGGCCGCCGAGCCCCAACGTCCGGCGGATGGGCGCGAGCCCAGACGCGAAGCGCATGGTCCGCTCGATCAACCAGAAGCTGGAAGACGCGCGCCGGCTGGCGCGCGCCTACGTCGTGACGAACGACGAGACGATCGCCGCCGCGCTGACGAGCAAGTTCCGGTCCCTGGAGGAGGTGCTCCAGCTCGATGTCGCGCAGTTGGCCCCGAAGGACATGGCGGCCGCCCGGACGGCCGCGCGCGGCGTGCGCGACTTCGTCCTGGAAGACGCCCTGGAGACGGCGGCGCGAGCGCGGACTTCCGGCGACCCGGCGCTCATGGTCGAGGCCAGGCAGAAGTACGTCCTGGCCGGGCGCGTCTCCCAGCAGGTCACCGACCTGGAGACGCACATCGCCCGGGCGCAGCAGGCCGGCGCGATCAAGTCCGACGCCTCGCTCGCCTCGAAATTCGACCTCGACACCCTAGCGCGCGAGGTGACGGAGACGGACGCGGCCCTGGTTGGGACGATGACCGATGAGCAGGTCGTGAAGGCCATGCTCGACATGGGGGACCGCGCACGAGCCGCGAAGCTGGCGCAGACCACGACGAAGTACCCGCAGGCGTTCTGGAACATCTACTACGGGCTGAACCTCCTCAGCTCGCCGGTCACCCACGCCAAGAACATCACGGGGAACGTCGTCGCTGCCGCGTTCTCGGTCCTCGACCGCGCGGTGGCCGAGGGGACCGAGGCCGTTCTGCTGCCGTTCACGGCGGCCGGCCTGCGGACGCAGAAGGTGGCGTTCGGCGAGACGGCCGACCTGGTGCGCGGCATGTGGGAGATGGTGGCTGACTCGTTCCGGGCGGGTCGGAAGGGAGCACTGCAGTACGCGGGCGACACGCTCCGCACTGGCGAGTCGACCTTCGAGGGCGCGACGAAAGCCCAGGAGCGGCTGACCATCCTGGCGTCGAAGCGCCGGGCTTCGCTCACCGAGGGCGAGGCCCTGCCGAAGCTGATCGAGGTGATGAATACGGCGGCGCAGGCCAACCTCCGGTTCATGGACTCGGTCGACGAGTTCTTCAAGGTCATCAATTTCAACGGCGAGCTGCGCGCGCTCGCGCGCCGGCAGGCGATGGCCGAGGGCCTGCGCGGGAACGCCTACGCGCGCCGCGTGGCTGAGCTGTTCGACAACCCGACCCGGGAGATGCTCAAGAACGCGAACGAGTTCGCGCACGAGCAGACCTTCACCAAGGCGTTCGATCCCAACCTCGGCGGCTGGCGCAGCCTCTGGCGCCTGGGCCACGGGATGGAGACGCTGGCGAAGAACCCCGTGGCGCGGGTAACGGTGGCGCCGTTCTTCCGTACGCCGACCCGGCTGCTGGAATACTCAACCGTCCACACCCCGGTACTCAACGCACTGGCTCCGCAGTTCTGGTCCGATCTGGCGGCCGGCGGCGCGAAGGCCGAGCTGGCGTTCTCGAAGCTGGCGGTCGGGGCCGGCACGATGGGGCTGGCCGCGTGGTACGCGGCGGAGGGCTACGTCACCGGCGCGTGGCCGGAAGACCCGGGACTGCGGAAGCGGTACGAGGAGGCGGGCTGGCAGCCGTACTCCGTCTATCTCGACGGGAAGTACTACAGCTACGCCGGCCTGGAACCGCTGTCGACCTTCCTCGGCACGGTCGCGAACTACGTGCAGATGGCGCCGCACCTCCCCGACCACGAGCTGCAGCGCGTCGCGGTGGCGATGGTCTTGGCCGCCTCCCCGGCAGCCCTGAACAACCCGTACGCGACCGGCATCTCGGAGCTGGGAGACGTCTTCAAGGGCATGACGTCCGAGCGGAGCGGCACCGAGCTGCTGCGGTGGGTGAACCGCCGGGTCGCGAACCTCATTCCCGGCGCCGCGCTGATGCGTACCGTCGCCCGCGCGTCGGACCCGGTGAAGCGAGACGACGTCACGGTCAGCGGCCCGCCCGCGATGCGCGAGGCAAGCGAGCTGGTGACCGTCTACATGAAGCAGGTACCCGGGTGGTCGAAGCACCGGCCGCCCATCCGCAACATGATTACCGGCGAGCCGATCCCCGCCGAGTCCGGCTGGCTTGGGGCGCTGCTGCCGTACCAGGTGACGACCAACCCGAACGATCCGGTCTTGAACGAGATCGTCGCGCTGGAGGGCGCTGGCCTGCCGCGTGAAGTCCCCCGCGTCCTGGGCGGCACGCGCCCGCGGGACAGCATCTCCGTCAAAGCCGTGAACCCCCGCGAGGGCGTGCTGCTGACGGACGACGAGCGCAACGAACTGACCCGACTGTTGACCAAGCACGGACACCCGGCGTACGAGGGCCGGACCCTGCACCAGGAGCTGGCGCGGCTGATCGAGTCGGAGGAGTACAAGGACGCGAGCGACGGGAAGGACGGCGGCAAGGCCCTGCTGATCCGGCGCACGTTCCGCGCTTACCTCGACCAGGCCGAGGACGCCTTCCTGGAGAAGAACCGCGAGGTCGCGACCGTTATCGCGCGGCGGCAGCTTGAGCGCGACCTCGGCCGGCTGCCGTCCTCGATGGAAGACCTGAAGAGCCCCGTGCGGGAGCTGGTCGACCAGATGGCGGTCCAGTGATGTACCGCCGGTCCTTCGTCGCCGGCCTGGCCGCCACCCTGGTGGCGCTCCAGGCGCTGCCGGCCCAGGCCGTCACGGTCAAGCCCGGCGTCGTGCTGGACGGGTGTGCCCCCGAGGTGTTCCACGCGATCGCGGTCGCGGGCCGCCTGTGGCGTGCGTACGGCGCCCAGCTCGTCGTCACGTCCGGCCGCGACGGGACGCACTGCCGCCCGTGCCCCGGCGGGCAGGCGGAATCGCTGCACTACCGCGGCTACGCAGTCGATCTACGACGGTGGGGGGTGGACGCCCCCCGCCTGGTACAGGAGCTGCGGACCCAGCTAGGGCGCGGCTACCAAGTCATCCTCGAACCCACTCACCTGCACGTCGAGTACGAGGCCACCAACGTATGAGCTTCTGGACCATCCTCGGAAGCGCCGCCGGCGAGGGCGCTGCCGAAGTCATTAAGGGTACGGCCGCGGCGGTCGGCAGCCTGGCGAAGGACATCCGAAGCGCGATCACCGGGGAGCTGTCCCCGGAGGTCCGCGCTCGCCTGGAAGAGCTTGCGCTGCGGGCCGAGGCCGAGGCGAAGCAGGCCCAGGCCGCGATCAACCTGGCCGAGGCGCAGCACGCCAGCGTCTTCGTCGCCGGCTGGCGGCCGGCCATCGGGTGGGTCGCGGTCGTGTCCATGGCCGCGTACTACCCGCCCCGCTTCATCGTCGCAACGACTCTGTGGGCGCTCCAGGTGTGGAACAGCGGCCAGTGGGTCGCCCCGCCCGAAGTCGGCATCGGTGACCTCATGGCGCTGGTCACCGCAATGCTCGGCCTCGCGTCGCTCCGAACCTATGAGAAGCGCCACGGTGTCGAGTCCAACCACTGAGAGGAGCCCATTACCATGAGACGCCTGTTCGCTCTGATTCTCCTCGCTTTCCTGCCCGCCTTCGGCGGCGTGGCCGCGGCCGCGTCCGACCACGACCTGCCCTGGTCCCGATTCAGCGACCCCGCGTTCACCTCGGCCGCCACGATGGCGGGGCTCGACGTCTGCCCGCGGGGCGATGTGCTGACGGAGATTTTCGTCGGCGCGTACAAGTCCGGCGAGCGGTTCTGGATCATGTTCTACGCCCCCGACAGCGGGCGCATCCTGTTCCTGTACAGCCCGCGGAAGAACGCCGACCTGGAAGAGATCGAGGTGGGGGTCGGGCAGGTCGACCTCATGACGCCAGGCGCGCACGACCTGGTGCCCCCGCTGCGGTGGCAGAAGCTTCAGGGCTCCGTCTACGAGCACATGTCGCCGTGCCAGGCGCTCTACCCCAGCGAGACGTAAGCCGTGGACCGCGAGGCGTTCGAGCGGATCGCCGCCCTGGAGGTGTTGGCCGGGCAGCAGGGCGAGATTCTGAAGGAGATGCGGGCCGATATCAAGCTGCTCCTGACGTTCCGGGCCGCCCTCCTGGCCGTGTCGGCCTTCGTCAGCGGCATCACCGCCCTGGCCGTGTCCGTCCTGTCCCTGGCGCTCGGCCGGTAAAGGCCACACGATTAGGCCAGCACCGAGGATCGGCGCCTGGTAACCTAGCGTCACTACAGGCCACGAACCTAACCTGGTCTAGGATCGGGCGGCGCGTAGCCTGCTGAGAAGAAACGAAAAGGCCCCCGGCCGTTAAGGCTCGGGGGCCTTCGTTTTGGTTCGGTGACCTTACCGCAGGCGCTGCGCCTCCAGCTCGTGAAGCTGGTCCCGAATCTCGGGCCAGTCCGGCCGCCGCCAGTACGTCCCGACCAGCGTGTAGGTGATCCGCCGCGATCCCGCCAGGCGCTCCACGCTGCCGACGTACCGCCAGTCGCCGGGCACCAGGTGGCACCGCTCCGCCCACCGCTCGGCCTCCCGCAGGTTGCCGGCCACCACGTACAGCGGCCGGACGCCCCGGACGACGCGCTGCAGGGCGACGCGGGTGTCGTCCCACTCCCGCTGCTCGCGGCGGGCGGCGAGGTCGTCGAGGCCGCTCATGTTCCGGCTCCGATCAGCTCGCGGACCCGCTCGCGGACGGCGTCGGCCTTGACCCCATGGACGTACCGCTTGGCCGTCCCGGGGCTCCGGTGCCGCAGCAGGGCCATGATCTCGAATTCGCTGGCCCCCGCCTGGCCCGCCAGCGACGCCGGCGAGTGCCGCGCGAAGAGGTGCGCCCGCACTGGGATGCGGGTGACGCCGGCCCGGCGGGCCAGCTTGCGGACCATCTCGGACAGGGACGTCCGGGTGTACGGCCGGCCGGAGCTGCCGACCAGGATGTGGTCGTCCGGCCCGGCCTCACGCAGCTTCAGCGACTCCAGCAGGGCGTCGCCCAGCTCCCGGCTGAGGGCGAAGGTGTCCGGGTTGCCGCCCTTCTCGACCACGCTGAGGCGGACCCGGTCGCCGTCCAGCGTGAGGTCGCGGACCCTGGCGTTGGCCGCGGCCGAGGCCCGGAGCTGCGTCTCGACGAGGAGACGCAGGGCCAGGCGCTCGCAGGCCGGGGCCTCGACGCTCAGGATGGCCCGTATCTCCTCCGCCAGCAGGTACCGCTCACGCGGGGCTTGCTTCCTCGGCCGCTCGACCCGCGCGACGGGGTTCTCCGTCAGGACGTACCCCTTGGCGCCCTTCACGGTCATCCCGTACTTCGCCAGGCTGGACAACGCGGCCAGCTTGACGTTGACGCTGCTGGCCCGGTTCCCGTGCCCAGCCAGCCAGCCCGCGAAGTCGGACAGGGTATCGCCGTTGAAGTTCTTGACGTCGTCGTCCAGCCCCCGCTCCTGGAGGAACCCCCGAAACTGCGCGATCGCCAGCCCGTAGCACTCGGCCGTCCGAGCCGTGAAGTGGCCGCGGAGGGCCTTGTACTGCAAGAACCTGCTGGCCAGCTCGGAGAACTTCATCGCGTCCTCCCGCACCGCCGGAATAGCAGCACACATTAAGTATAATCCTCCGAGCGTACGCTGTCAAGCCCCCACGATCCAGCCGTGCTTGGGACACTCCGGGTCCACGTAAGGCCCCGTCACGTCCGTAGATTGCTCGCATCCGTGCCCGCAACTCGCCCAGGCGTTCAAGGCCCACCCTGCGAGGAACAGAAACCCCAACACAAGAAGGGCAACGATCCCCGGGTTCATGCCGCAGCTCGCATTCGCTGGACCGTGCCCTCCGAGAGCATGTACCCGTCTTCGCCCCAAACTTCGCCGGGGTAATAGCCTGCTGGGTCAGGGATGGCCTCCGGCTCGAAGCGGCACGATGCAGCCCGGCAGAATTTTATCGAAACCTCCCCATGGTCGGGGCAGCGCCAGATCAAAGATCGTCCTTCCTCCTTCATCGTCCCTCCCGGATGGCCTTGGCCCCGAGGCGACGCGCGGCCGCGAACCCGTCGTCCCAATCGCGCGAGGCGTACTCGCCGTCAGGGTAGTCGAGTTCTTCTATGACCCCGGCGCACCGCTCGCGCTCCTCTACGACCGCCGCCGCGACGTGCGCGGCCATGCAGTCGATCCACTGCGGCTTGTGCTTGTGGGTGAACGGCGCGCCGACCTGGAGCGCAAAATCGTCGTAGATCGCCAGGGCGATCTCGCGGGCACGGGCCTCGATGCACGTCGGACACGAGCTGCTCATCGCCCGTTCGCCCTCACCAAGAAGGTGTAGTGCCCGCCCCGCCGGATGACCTCCCACGTCTGGTGCCACAGCGGCGACTCCCGCATCGCGGCGATGATCTCCTCGTTACCGCTCCAGCCGCCTGTGGAGACGTCGAAGACGTGATGGCCAGCCAGCAGCGTGCTCTCGGTCCAGCCCCAATCCGCGCGCCACCACATCGACTTAGCGAAGGCGAACCAGCCGAGGGGGTCGTTCTGCGGCCACTCGCGGAGGCGTCGCAGAGCCTCCTCAGTAGGGTAGCCGTTTTCGTCAAGCAGGGGCAGATCGTCGCTCTCGAACATCGTCGCGCCGCGCGTCGGACACAGGCTCATCGCCCGCGCTCGGCAGTCGCGGTAGCGGACGCTGCCCCGCCTCTCCGCGCGAAGCCGTACAGATAGATGCCGAGGCCGGCCACCTCGAACGCGACCATCCCCCACAGCCGCGCCTCGACCGCCACCGCCAGCCACGGAAACTGCGCGGCTGCGCCCAGCGCCATCCCCGCGCGCATGTACCCGTGCGCCACTAGGAACATCGAACCCAGCGTCATCAGCGACGCGATCCAGTCCATCATCCCTCCCAGCGCACGCGGCAGGCGCGGCACATGAACGCGCGTGCCTCGATCGAATAGTCGACCTCCTCGTCCGACCCGCAATACGGGCACGGCGGCGGCGGGTAGTCGTTCATCGGCCGTCGGCCCTGTGCCGCGGAACCCGGCGCGGGAACACCCACTGCAGGTGCGCCACCAGGGGCTCCATCTTCGCGAATAGCGCGCCGATGTCCTGGCGTGGCGGCCGGTCGTCGTTGACGTTCCCCTGCGTGTAGCCGTCGATCAGGATAGCGATGCACGCCAGCGCGGACGCGAGGTGCGGCACCCGGGTCAGAGGGTCCTCCCACTCGCCGTTGAACCACTTGTCGAGGTGCCGGCTCGCGGCGGCGTAGTAGACGCTCGCCATCACGCCCGCCTCGCGGTAGTTGTACCCGCCATACTTCAGGTCCCCCTCGACCATGGCCAGCGCGCCGTACGCGCGCGCCGAGGCGGGGAACAGGCTCAGGTCGAGCCGCGTCGTCGCGGCCGCGTCCTTGGGGTTGGTATCCTTCACGTCACTGTTCATTTGCCCGCCCTCACGTCGTCGATGAACTCGTCCACCGTGCGCACACGACGGACCTTCGACCCGATGACCTCGGAATCGAAACGGTTGTACGGCGCGTCGAGAATGTACGAACGCACGCCTCGCTGGTACCCGGTAAACACGGCGTTGCCGGCCTTATCGTCGATAGCGTAGTTGGCCCCGAGCGCCGCGGCCGTCTCGCCCTTGCGCGACGTGATCAGGACCGTGGGGTTGCCGATCCCGTGCTTCCGCAGCCATTGGACTGTCTGATCCTTGACCCGGAACCCGACCCGCGCAGTCGCGAAGTAGACCTCGTGCCCGTCGAACTGGAGCTGCTCGATGCGCCAGAACGTTTGCGGGGAGACGAGCGCCGGGACGTCTTCCCAGAAATAGGGGTGCTCTTTGACACGCGCCCAGACCCGAGGTACGAACTCGGCAGGCACGCTCCCGTAGGACTCCCAGACCGTCTGCTCACGGGTCCCGGTCACACGGTCGCAGCACCCCATGGACCGCGCCAGCACGGTGAAGGCGAACATGAAGTCCGCGAGCACGCCGTCGATGTCGAACTGGACCTTCATCATCAGCGGCTCCCCTTCTTTCGCGAGCGCGCCGCTTTTACGGCCGCCTCGGTGTAGGGCCGGTACTGGGTCCCGTTCTTGCGCCAGAACGCCTCGAACATTTCGTCCGACCAGCCGTGCGCCGCCGGGTGCAGGATCAGGTCGGCCGAGTCGACCGGCTCGCTGACCTCGACGATGCGGTGCCCCGCGGCGCGAAGCTCCTCGATCGCCGGATGGCGCGCCCACCGAGGCGCCACCGCGATAACCAGCGGCTGCGTCGTGCGCACCATCACGACAACCCGCAGGCGCAGCGCCACCAAAAGCGGCGCCGGCCTTTGACCCGTACCACCAGGACGCGCTCCAGCTCGTGACCCTGCGCGCAGTACCGCTTGCGCTGCGGCGCGCGCGGGGCGCCGGCACGCTGGTTCTTGCTGATGGCGCCCATCAGACACCCCCGCGATAGACCGCGACCGGCTTCCCGTCCCTCCGCACGATCGGCACCTGAACGACGTGGAACGTGGAGCCGTCGATCCGCACGATGGAGAACCCCTGCTGCCAGTTGGGCGCGTCGTCGTACTCCGGTTCGAGCTGGCAGAGGCAGCCGTTCTCCCACGCCCCGACCGGCACGCCATCCTGCGTGATGAGGTACGTCCCGAGGCGGTGCGTGTGGCCCACGATGCAGCTCCGGCCCAGCCACTCCCACGTCCGCCGCGCGCTGTACCCCGAGTGCCGGCTGACGTACTTCCCGTGCGTGATCACCAGGCTGCCCTCGGCGAGGTACAGCCGATGCCCGTAGGGGTAGTAGGCCCAGCCGTGCTCGTAGACGCCGTACAGAGCCCTGAACGAACCGACCGGATCGTTCATGTTCAGCGGGACGCCCGCGACGGCCTGGTGCTGCTGAACGAGTTGCTTCGCGACGGACGTGTTGCTCCACAGCACCTTCCGCCAGCGATCCTCGTGGTTCCCGCCCAGCCAGACCCGCAATGGAGCGAAGGACAGCCGCTTCATCAGCGCCCGCACGCGCTCGTGCGTCTCGGGAATTGACCGCAGCGCCAGGACGGGGTCCTTAACGAACTCTGACTCGGCGTAGCAGTCGATCACGTCCCCGGCGAGAACGATCAGGTCCGGCTTCACCCGCCGTGCGACCGCCTCAGCCTGCGCCAGCGCATCCGCGTCCTCGAACGGAATCTGCAGATCGGACAGCACGACGACGCGACGAACCCCGTGCACAGCGACGCGCTTGTCGACGTTCGACCCGAGCGTCGGCACGCGGCTACTGCGGGTTGCGACCGCACTCATGAGTACACCTCCTCCAGATATGCCTTCTTATTCCAGTAACTCCGCCGGTCGCGCTCGCGCTTCCGAACCGGGTCTTCGACCACTTTGCCGGTCAGCCGACGCTGGGCCGAGTAAGTTCGGCGCCGCAGGATCACTTCCAGCCGGGCGGAATCTCGCTCGTACTTCCGCCGCTGGGCCTCGCGGGCCGCCTCGGGGTTCCGCCAGTACCGCCGCCGATTGGCCTCGCGAGCCGCCTCGGGGTTCCGCCAGTACCGCCGCCGATTGGCCTCGCGGGCCGCCTCGGGGTTTTGCTGGTAGCGCCGCCGCCGGGCCTCGCGAGCCGCCTCGGGGTTTCGCCAGTACCGCCGCCGATTGGCCGCGCGGTCGTACAGGCAGTACCCCGAACCCCGGCGACGCACGCCGACGTCCTTCCCTGCCGCACGCAGCTCCGCCGCTTTCTGCTCCGCTTGCTCCCTGGTCATGTCGCCTCCCGAACCTTGAAACTGGCAGGAAACCGCACCGGCCGGCCGTTGACGAGCACCTCGCGCTCCACAATCGGGGCGTACAGCGCGATGAATTCGGCCAGGCGGTCGCGCGGCACCTGCCACCACTGCGAGTCGTGCGCCCCGTACACCAGGCGCGCCCACGGCGCGGCCCGCTTCACCAGCAGCGCCGTCTCGATGTAGATGTCCGCCACCCCGCCCTGCATCGGATGGTTGCTCCCCTCCCGGTACCGGGCGCTCCGGTTCGGTGACGTAAGCCGCCGCGGCCGGCCCCGAAAGGTACGCACGAGGCCCTCGACGTCGATCTGGCGCTCCAGCGCGGTCCAGTACTGCACCAGGGCGCGGTGCCTGCTGAGGTACGCCTCGCTCGTCGCGACCAAGCGAGGCACGTCAAAGCCCAACGCACGCGCACCCGGAATGTCGCCGGCGAACTCCGGCCGACCCCGGTAGTGGAGCCGGTATACGTACCGCTTGAAGAACGTGCGGCGCAGGTCGTCCTCGCCCTTCCAGTCGACGGACGCACGCCACGCCACGCAGCCGGGGCAGCCGCACTTGTGCAGCGCCTTGGTCAGGTGCGGCGGGCGAGGCGTGCCCGTGCCGTCGCAGAAGTTAACGACATGGGTGTCCCACCCCTGCGCCTTCGCCTCCAGAATCAGCTCGTCTTGCGCGAGCACGCCGAGCAACCACGTCTCGATGTTCGACCAGTCGTGCCCGACCCAGCAGGTGCCGGGGTCCGGTACCACCAGCGTCGACGTCTCGCCCTTCATCTGCTGCAGCGCGGGACCGACGTAGGAATGCCGCCCGCTGGCCTGGACGTGCTGACGGCACTCGGGATAGATGCGGTCGCGCACCCCGACGAGACGACGGTCGAGGCCCTCGCCCTCGACAACCAGGCACGGGACCACGTAGTGAGTCAGGCGCTGCTGAGCCGCGTTGAAGAGGTACTTCGCTTCGAGCAGCCCGGCGCCCCAGCCGCCCACCTCCGTGTTGTCAAGCGCCGCTTCGAGCGTCGGCTCCTCCTCCTCGTCCCACTCCGCCCCCTGCTGCCGGCGCAGCGTCGCGAGCGCGTCCTTCTCCAGGGTCGCCGCACCGGGCACGCCCCATTCGGTCGACCGCTTACGCTGGACCGGCATCTTGTAGACGTTGTAGACCCACCACTTCACCTGGTCCGGGGCCGCGAGGTTCAGCGTGGGGTCGCCGGTGTAGGCCCGGGCAAGGATCGTGGCCTGGCGAATGCGCTCCAGGTACTTCGCGAAGAGCGCCCGCGCGACGTCGGCGTTTACCCGAACCCCCGCCTCTTCCCCCTCGACGACAAGGTCGATGAACGGAATCGACATCTCGCGGTAGACGCGATGCGCCTGGGGGTCGCCAGCGAAACTCCGCTCCAGGCTCCGCCAGGCGTCGAACGTGCTGACCACGTCGGCCGCGTTATACGCGGCCGGGGCGTAAGCCCGGAGGTGCTTGTACTCGGGAAGGCGGCCATGCCGGCGGCGCAGGTCGTCGAGGTCGTGATCCTCCTCGGAGAAGAGCACCGCGTCCGCGAGCATGGTGTCTTCGAGTCGCGCGTGGCCGGCCGCCGTCACGGCGACCCCGTTCTCGCGCATCTTGCGTATGTCGCTCTCGGCGCTGTGGTAGATCGTCGTACCGACCCGCACTAGAGCGGCGAGCAGGCGGCGGACGTCGTCCCGAGCCGCCGCGTCCAGGGACTGCCAGTCGACCTGCAGCACGGCCTTGTCGTTCCCGATGCCGATCGTCTCCAGCGCGCCGTCCGGCAGGTCACGGCCGCAGTGACACCGAACCGAGTGCCACTCCAGGTCGATAACGCGCACGTCGAGGAAGGACGGCAGCGTCAGGGCCAAGGCGTGCGACGTGTAGATCGGCGGCAGGAACGCCTGCAGCCGCTCTAGGTCGTCAGGCATCGCCACTGTGGGCCTCTCGCAGCGAACGCCGGCCGTACTCGGCGATCAACAGCGCCTCCGCCCGGCCGTCGTCGCACCGACGCGCGAAGAGATGAGCCACGCTGGGGAACAGCATCGCGGCCCGGAGCCGCGCCGCGTCCTTCTCCTTGCCCATCCCGTCCATCATGGCGCCCTTCCACCGGGCCGGCTCGACCCGCGTGAGCGCGTAGCCGAGCGCCACGGCGATGCCCTCCCACGCGCCGAACCCGTGCCCGAACGCGAAGGCGGCACGCGCCGACGACTCCGGCATTGCGTGCACCCGCTCGATGAAGACGTGCACCCGCGGGTACTGCTCGAACTGCTGCAGCAGGCGCGACATCCGGGGCAGGTCGGGCTCGCGGCGCGTCCCGCGAGCGCTGGCCACCTCCAGCACGGGCGCGTCGTAGACGAGCGGATCGGCGGTGTAGCCGAGCACCGCCAGCGCGCCAGTAAAGCCGGGGTCGATGCCCAGCACGACAACGTCGCTCATACGCGCTCCTTGAACGTCAGCGTTTCGCCAACGAACCGCAGTGCGGTCTTCCCCACGGCCCCGTCGCGCTGCTTCGCGAGATCAACTTCGAGCACGTCACTGTCGGGATCGCGAAATAGCAGGATCACGTTGTCCGCGTCGTGCTCCAGCACGCCGCTCTCGCGCAGGTTCAACAGCGACGGGCGCCACGAGGCGGTCGCGCGGTCGGGCCGCGACAGCGACGCCGCCGCCAGCAGAGGCAAGTCGCGCCCGACGGCGATCTTGCACAGCGCACGCGAAACGTGCTCGACCGCCTCGCGCATGCTGTCGCCAGAGTTCGGTGACGACATCTTCTGCAGGTAATCAATGACAACCAGACCAACCGACCCGCCCATCTGGTCGAGCAGCGCGTCGAGCGCTTCCGCGGTGCGAACGCGCGTCTCAATCCAGAGCGGAAGCGTGCGAATGTGCTCCGCCGCCAGCTCCAGGGCAGCCCGCTCGCCGTCCGAAATGGCGCCAGACCGCAGGTGCTGAAACCGCACCTGGCTAACCTGGCTGAAGAGCCGCCGCATCAGGCGCGTGGCGCCCATCTCCAGCGTGACGAACAGCACGCCGGTGCCCGCGCGCGCGACGTGCCGCGCGATCTGCAGCATGAGAGCGGTCTTGCCGGTGCCGGGCCGGCCCCCGAGCAGCGTGATCGTCCCGGGCTCCAGACCGCCCTCCAGCAGTACGTCCAGGGTCGCAAGGCCCGTCTGGCGCGTGTTACGGACGGGGCGCGAGATCAGCTCCAGGGTCGGCCCCACCAGGTCGGCCGCGCACGGCGGCGGGCCGTCCGGGGCGGCCGCACCCTCCCGCGCCGCGATCGAGCGGACGCACTTCGTCACCTGGTCCGGCGGGAAGGGCGGGATGCAGCGCGTGGCCCACCCCTGGAGAACGGCTTCCGTCGCCTCGACCGAGACGCCCTTGCCGAGCAGGTACCCGGCCAGGCGCGTGCAGGCGTCGTCCCGGCCCCCCTCGGCCACGCCGGCCAGCGCCTGCGCCGCCCAGTCGCCGGCCGCCGGCTGCGGCGCGTGGCGCTGCAGCAGGGCCAGGAGGGCCGGGGGCGCCGGCGGCAGCGGCGTTCGGAAACCGACCGCCCAGGCGTACCGCTGGCCGCTGGGGTGGACCGAGGGGGGCGCGATGACGTACCCCACGCCCCGGATATCGACGCCGGGCACCAGGCCCACCCGGTCCCGCGCGTCGCCGGCCAGGTAGACGTGCGCCCCCTTGCCGGTTACCACGGACGGCGCGTCCGGGGGCAGCTCGACGCCGGCCCGCTCCAGGTTCGCCCGTCCCTCGGCGCTATCTATGTCGACCGCGAACATGCCGCGGCCGAGGACAAGCGCGACGTTCGCGTCGGGGCAGCCGCCCCACCACTGCTCCAGCTCCTCGGGCCGGGGCGGCCGGTCCTGGTACTCCTTCCACGGCACCAGGGCGGCCTTGCCGGCCGGCTGGCACGGGATAGGGCGGAGCCCGGCGGCGAGGTAAGCCCTCGCCGCCTCCAGGAATTCGCTCACGCGCGCACCCCGGCCAGGTGCGCAATCCGCTTCTGAATCGCGAAGTACAGTCGGAGGGCCTTCCGCCGATGCCCGCACGCGACCGCCTTGCCGAATTCCACCCCCAGCTTCTTCAGCCTGGCATCCGCGGGCGGTTCGTCCGCGAACCCGACCTGAGGCACCAGCGCGTCCAGGTTCTTGTCCCGCGCCTCGCCCACGGCGCACGTCTGCCACGAGCAGATCGCGAGGTCCGCGTAGTCGCGGACGGGCCGGCTCTTGTTCACAATCCGATACAGCCATTCCATTGGGCTACTCCTCCTTTCGCGGCGGCTCAGTCACGTGGTGCAGCTCGTAGCCGCAGTAGAGGCACGAGAAGGCCACGTGCCGCTCCCCGCCCGCCACGGAGGTGTGGCGCCGCCACCAGTTACCGCCGCACTTCAAGCACGGGCCGCAGGCGTAGAGCATCACGCGTTCCGCTTCGCACGCGCCTCGTCTGCCAGCATCCATTCCCACACGCGCTTCGCACTGAGAAACACCGACAGAAGCTCGTCCTGCTCTTCCCACGGCACAGCGTGCGCCTCGAAGTCGTCGCCCTCTGTCTTCGGGAACCGCAGCACCAGACCGCCGACCGGCGGCTGCACGTCCGGCTCCATCTCCAGGACGGCCTGGCGGTACGCCGCCACCTGGAGCCGGTACTCCCCATAGACGGCTTTCGACGTCTTGAAGTCGCCGACCGTCAGCACGCCGTCGACGTACGCCACCAGGTCGGCCGTGCCGGCGTACTCGTACCGATCGGAGTAGACCTTCTGCTCGACGGACACGACACGGACATCGTGTGCCGCGCGCCAGGCCCGGTATGCCCGGTAGGCGCTCCAGGCCGGATGCGCGACGGCGCGTCCGTCGACGACCGTCTCGCGCGGCACCTCGGGCAGCGGCACCGACTGGCCCAGCTCCCACCGCAGCTCCGCCTCGATACGAGCGTGGACCAGCGAACCGATGGACGTCGCCTGCTCGCTGGCCGCAAGATGAGCCGGCCGGCGACCCTGCAGCTTCTCGACGAGCGCCACGAAGCTCGACGGATCGAGCCCGAGACACTGCTGCCGCCCTGGGCCAGCCGGCACCGGATGCGCCAGGCGGTACGCCTCCACGGCGACCTGCCGCGTCGCATCGCGCGCGCTCCGGCTGGCCCACTCCACCAGCGCGGGCTTGTTGATCGCGTCGAGAACCGTCGTCACGGACCAGTACTCGCGCCCGTTCCGCGGATACTTGCGCGCGTTCTTCTTCACTAGCCGCCCACTCCCATCGCCTGCCGCAGCACCTTGACCTGCTCCTCCTCGGTCTTGGCGATGGCCTTCGCGGCGTTGAGGATCGAGTCGGCCGCCGCCTGGCCCTTCCGGGCCACCAGCGCGGCCGTCAGCGCCGCCAGCTCGGACTGCTGGGCGGGGGCGGGCGCGGGCGTCGGGCTCAGCGCGCGGGGCCGCTCGCCACGCTCGTCGTCGTACTCCAGCCGGAAGTCGCGGTACCGCGCCGTCTTGCCCTGGACCATCCCCAGGTGCGTGATCCGCACGTACACGCCGGGAACGATCCCGTACTCGATGAATGCGTTCTCCAGCTTGGTCGGAAGCGGGATGGTCATCTCGGTCTTGCCGTCCGGGCCGACGAGCACCGCCAGCTTCGACGGCCGGCCGTTGAACACCTTCCCGCTCTTGAACGCCTGAACGGTGCCTTCGATCGACGTGTTGACGCCGACGTGCTCCCACTTCAGCATCGCGCCGCCGCTGTTGGTCAGCTCCCTGAACGCCATCACTGTCTCCTTTCACGCCCGAAGCACTCGGAGGTAACTCCGGCGCCGGGCTCCTGCATGTAGTAGGTCTGTTGATCGCTCTGGCACGCAGCCAGGCTGGGGAACGGGCCGTAGGTCCTGTAGTGCTCCTCGTCCGTCACACCGACGGAGACGTAGAAGAACACCAGCGCGAGGAGCACCTTCTGCATGTGGCACCTGGAGCACATGAACCGCCGCCCGCGGGAGCCGACGTAGAGCCGCCGCCAGGCGTGCCGCCCCAGGACGATGCAGACCGTGCGCGCCAGCCAGCGCGTCATGCCAGGTGCTCCATGCGGACGCGGAACGCTGCCCGCGGGGCGCGCAGGTCGCGGCGCCACCGCCGGCGGAAGTCAGCGAACCAGCGCTCCCGGAACGCCTCGCCCTCCGTACTGGAGGACGGCCGCGTGCCGCCCCCGACCCCCTCCTTCAGCGCGATACGCTTCAGCTTGGGCATCCCTGCCCCCTCCCCTTGGTGCCACGTCCGGTAACTCGCCATGTGGCCTCACCTCGCCCTGCTCGGATATAACTCCGGTAGCTGGCCAGGGTCCGGCCAGCCCGGAAGGCGGCACGGCGGCGGTTACTCGCCTCCGACCGCACGACCATGAAGAAAAAGGCCACCGCATTGCGCGTGCGGTCGTATCGCTCGTAGTGGCCGGACGCGATCACGCGCGCAATGGCGCTCTGCAGCGCGTCGTCCCCGTACTGGCGGAACCGCGCGCGTGAGAAGGCACGCAGCTTCTCGTAGTTCTCCTCGATCCAGGCGTCGAACTCGGCTCGTGTCACTGTCGCCTCCCCGGCCCGGCGGAAAGCGACAGCGGTCACGCGAAAGGACGCCTGCGTGAGAGCTGGCGCTCCCACCAGGCGTCCGTTTTCTTAGGCTGGCCTCGTGGTGGACGCGGACGGCTACTTCGTGGCCCTGCTCAAGTACTCCATGCTGTAGCTGCGGATGACGCGCACGCCGGCCAGGGCGCCGGCCTTCAGGTCCAGCTCGATGCGCCCGTAGAAGTCGTCTGGCAGCTCGCGCGCCAGCACGTCGAGCGCGCTGCGCAGGTCGATCACTGACGCACCTCCAGGATGCGGTCGGCCTCGGCCAGTTGCGACCCCGTCAGGCGGCCGCGCCGCAGCAGCACCTCGGCGTGCATCGCTTCGACCTTCCGGCGCAGCGGTAGGAGCGCGGACTCCCGGTCCTGGAGACGGCTGCGCAGCCGGGTGTACCGCCGCATGGCCTTGACGTACCCGCACACGTTCCGGCTCTTGCTCACGCGCATGGTTTTCTCCTCCGCCGGCGGCGAGGGCCGGAGCCCCCGCCGCCGATCTGCAAGGTCCTAGCTGACGAGGGCCAAGGCGCGGTCGAAGGCCCGCCGCTTGACCTCGGCGTAGTGGCCGAACAGGACGGACTGCTGGCGAACCTGCGAGACGGCCCCCGACTGCAGGACCGGGTACTCGTGATCGACCCACTCGGTCACCGCGTTGTACGCGCCCCACAGGGTGCCCCGCGCGGTGGCGGCGCCGGCGCCGGCCTCGTACAGGGCCAGGAGGCGCTGCTGGTGCGCGTTCCAGCGCGCCAGCTTCTCCTCGTACTCCTCGGCCTCGCTCGCCGGCGCCGGGAACGCGGCACCGAAGTACTCGGACGTCTCCTGCCGGTCCAGCGACCGCGCGGCCATCGCGCGGTAGACCGCCGCGGTGGCCTCCACCTGGCGCCGCACGAGCCCGAGCGCGTCGCGGGCCGCCTCGATACGGAGCTTCGAGTCGCCGTAGTGGCGGACGTAGATGTCCGCGCTCGCCGACCACCGCTGGCCCTTGCCGAACCCCGCGGCGGTCAGGGTGTTGTTGCAGACGACCCGGATCGGGGTCAGACGGCCGGCCAGCCCGTGCTTCCCGTCGTGGCCCCAGGCCAGCAGGAAGTACGGCCGCACCGCGTCGCCCCGCACGACCTCGAACTCGCCCGGGATGTGGGACAGCATCCAGCACCGCTCGCCCTGCCCCAGCGCGCCGGCCACCTCGACGTGCGCCCCGCCCTCGGCCACCAGGGCGTCGACGACGTCGGCCGCCTGCGTGTTCTGAATGGGCTGGTACCGGGGCGACGCCACACCCAGCACGATGCCGACGTCGTCGCGGTACAGCGCGACGTGCGTGTTGAACGGCTTCACCGCCGCCCCGCCCAGGTCCACCAGGAGGGGCTTCTTGCTGACGGTCCAGTCCAGCCCGGCGTGCCGGAGCATGTCCTGGGCGGTCTGCAGCCCCTCGACCCGGGTGCCCAGCCCGTGCCAGGGGGTGTCCCCGGCGTACGCGATCTCGGCCCTGCCGCTCGCGTGACTGATCTCGTGCGCCATCACCTTGCCTCCCTTGCGCGCCAGAAGGCGCGGACGAACAGGTTCCAGGCCGGCAGCGCGGTCAGCTCCTCGGCGGCCCGCCGGATGCGGGACGCCCGCTCCCACTCGCCGTTGTTGGCCGCCTCGCCGGCCTCCCGCCCGGCGGCGGCCAGGTTCCTCTCCCGGATCACTTCGAGTGCGTGCATCGCCTCCCCCTTTCTGAGTGCTCGGCCGCCGACGCCACCATTGCCAGGGACCGCCTCACCGTGGGCGCGACCCACGTTCGCGTGGCCGGCGCGGTCCAGACCGGGCGGCCGAACTCCCAAGCTCATGCTTGCAGCATACGCCCAGCGTACGCTTCTAGTCAAGAGAAAATTTTCGGCCGCAGGGGCGACGTCAGCCGGACCCGCACGGCCCAGCGCCAGACCCCTACGTACTCCTTACGCCAGGGGTACTTCGTGGCGTCCCCGTACCAGACCCGGGCCGCCTCGGCCAGGTGCGTACAGAACTCCGGCCCATGCGCCCGGGCCAGCGGCGCTCGAACGTACGTGAGGACGTGCGCGAACTCGTGCAACACGTCGTTCTCCATCGACGGGCAGCGGCAGATGCGGAGCTGCCGCCGCGTGGCGAAGCTCCGAGTCGCGCGCGTGAGCACGACCGAAGGGGCCGGCCAGACCCTGAAATGCTGGGACAGGGCCTCGACCGCGTTGCAGACGTCGCGATGTGTGTGCAGCGGCCCCGGCCGAATCATTGGGGCTTGCGCACGGCGACGGACACGCGCCACGACGCACTCCCGCATCCCCGCTCCTTGGCCTTCGCGACGACAGCGCTCCGCTGCGCCGGCGTCATGCGCACCACCGTGTCCCCGTAGTCGTACGGCACACCCACCGACTCGGTCCAAGCATCACATCGGCGGCAGAACTCGAACGTGCCGTGCGGCTCCGTGTACCGGTACCACGCGCAACGGACGCAGAGGGTCAGCGGCCAGCCCTTCGCGTTGTATCTGTCTCGCATGGTCACTTCTCCTCGGCTCGAAGACCCGCCGCCTCCGCGCAGGGCCGGCGAGACGACCTCCAGGGGCAGGTCGCCGAGCTGCCGGGCCTGCTCCCGCACCAGGTCGACGGTGCCGGGCCACTCTTCCTCGAACGTCGCGTGGACCAGGACAACCCGGTCCAGGACGCCGAGCGCCCGGGCAAGCTGCGCGACGTAGTGCGCCGCGACGGAGCTGTCTTTCCCGCCGCTGGTGTTGACCAGGATCAGATCGTACTCCCTGAGGTCGGGGGCGCCGTGCGGTGTGAGCATACGCGGAGCGTACGCCACGACCGTACGCCTTGTCAAGCCCCCCTTTCATTTTTTTCGCTTGACACAAATGCGCTAGGGGCGTATAAGCTCAGCGTACGATGAAAAAGCCGCCTGTCCCCGGCCGAGCCGCCCGGCGACTCCGTGAGGAGCGCCAGCGCCTGGGGCTCTCTCTGTCGCAGTTGGGGCAGCGCCTCGGGGTGTCGACCGGCCAGGTATGGCGCTGGGAAACGGGGCGTGCCCCTGTCGGGGGTGGGCGCCGCGCGATGCTGATGGCCATCGCGCGCCTCACCGGCCGCACGCCCGAGTACTACACGAACGATGAGGAGCCGCTCGGCGTGCCGCCATCGAGCACCGTCACGCGCGAGCTGGCCCGCATCGCCGAGGGCACGCAGGCGTTGCTGACCGAGGTGGAACGCATCGCAGCCTCCAGCAGTGGGCAGGGCGCGGACTGGAGCATGCTGATGGCGCTGCTCAGGGCGACCCTGCGAGCCGCCGAGGAGGAACGTGCCGCCCGCCAGCGACCGCCCGACGTCGGAGGAGAAGCACCCGCGTGAGGAGGCCCTGCTGCTCGTGTACGCGATCGTGGAGGCCACCCGCGCCCACGGAGCGACCTGGGACGCCTGCCTTCGGCTGGTGAGGCGGCTCCGCGAGCGGGTCGAGGCCAGGGCCGGAACCATTTAACAGTTCTCGGTGGAGGTTGGTGCCCCGTGCCTTCGGCACGGGCACCACCATCCCGGAGTTATATGTAAGTGTAAGGGAGAGCGCAGTCCCCGCCACGGCCCGAGGCCTTGCCGTCCCGCCTCCTGCGGCACAGGCCTCGGGCCGCTTCACGTGGAGGAGGGCCAGGTTGGAACGACCGTGCGCCTGCTCTGGCCCCCTGACGGCCTGGATCGTGGAAAGTCTCCCGTACTCCATGATGGAGAGTGCCTACGGCCGTCGTATCACCCGCGACACGCCAGTCCCTTGGCCCCGGTGCCCGATCTGCCGCGGGACGGGGGTTGATCCGAGGCCGTGAGGTTGAAAATGGGGTTTCAGCAGGAGGTCTCTTGTATATAGAGACTGGAGACTGGAAGCTGAAGGCCTCTAGCCTTTAACCTTCAGCTAGTTACCGTTGGTAGTGCCCACACCCTTCGGGTGTGGGCACTCTACCGAAGGCTAACTGGTAACTAGGAATTCTCCAGAATCCATACCTGGTGAGGTGCCGCCCTGGCCTACTGCACGCGCTGCGGCGCGCCGGTCGACGTGCCGCTGCCGGTCGAGCCGCTGTACAGCCTGGAGACGGTCGCGCAGCTTGTGCCGTCGTCGCCGGACGCGATCAAGCGGTGGTCCGCCCGGCACCGCGACCGCCTGTCGCCGCCGCTGTATCGGTGGTGGCACGGGCAGCGGAGGCGGCTGTACACGGCCTCGGACGTCCGGGTGATGCGGGACGCGGTCGTGAGCACGACACTGTGGCCCGAGACGGCCCGGAAGCGGAGGAAGCGTGCCGAAGCGGAAGCTCGCGCTCTCGAAGCGGAAAGACCTGCTGCCGGCGCTCCCTGACGCCGCCGGCGGCGCCCCGGCGCTCCGGGAGCGCATCCTCGCCAAGGCCGGCCTCACCGAGGACAGGCTCGCGGAAAACCTGCGCCTCGCGGAGGGGAAACTTCGCGACCTGCTGGAGGCCCGGCGGCCGGAGCGGGTCGTGTACCAGGGCGCGGTCACGGCGCAGTACGAGGACGCTGACGGCGCCCTCCAGCTCGCCGCCGCCCGGGAGCTGCTCGACCTGGCCGGCGCGAAGCCGTCCAAGTTCGCGAATACTCAGACGTCTGGCCCCCAGGTGGTGATCCTGGTCCAGGGTCGCGACCCCGAGCCGGCGCAGGTCAAGGCCGAGGTGATCGAGGCCGACGCCGGCCCGTAGGGCCGCAAGTGCCCGGAAACACGGGCGAGTTGCCTAACCCCGATCAGGCGCCGGCCGCGCGCGTGGGCCGCGCCCTGGTCGCGCCGGCCGCGACCCCCCTCCCGCCCCCAAAATCGGGGGTGCCAGTTCGGCGCGTGGGGAGCTGTTCCGTGCGCGGACAGGAAATTCGGCCACCCTCGACTCGGTGCCAAGGAGGCACGCCATGCTGCCCGACGAGCTGGACTACAGCCGCCTCTCGACGGACCCGGCCGACGCGGTCGACGAGTGCGCGGCGGACGACGCCTTCCACGAGCACCGTGGTGGCCGCCCGTGCCGGCGCTGCCGCCGGCGCGAGTTCGACGTCTGACCGTGGACGCTTACCCCATGGTGGCTCGCTGCGTCGAGCGGCAGCAGACCGACGCGGCCGCGTCCCGCTGCACCTGCGGCGCGCTGTACACGCCCCGGTACCTGCCCACGTACGCCCGGCTCAGCGTCGCCTGCGCGACCTGCGACCTGCGGGCGGAGGCCGCTCGTGCCCGCTGAGGTCCGGCACGTCGTCGAGCTGAAGCTGCCGCACCTGTTCGACTGGCGCTCCTACCAGGCCGAGTTCTGGAACGCCATGCGCGCGGGGTGCCTGCGGGCCGCGCTGGTCTGGCACCGCAGGGCGGGCAAGGACCTGACGGTTCTCAACTGGACGATCCACCAGGCGGTGCTGGGACGCCCGGGCACGTACTTCTACTTCTTCCCGACCTACAACCAGGGCCGGAAGATTCTGTGGGACGGGATGGACGCGCGGGGCATCCCCTTCCTGGCGCGCATTCCGCGCGAGCTGATTGGCGGGAAGAACGAGACGGAGATGCAGATTACGCTCCGCCGGCCCGACGGGCAGCACTCGATCTTCCAGATCATCGGGACCGACAAGATGGACTCGATCGTGGGCACCAACCCGATCGGGTGCGTGTACTCGGAGTACTCCCTGCAGAACCCGCGCGCGTGGAACCTCACGCGGCCGATCCTGGCCGAGAACGGCGGGTGGGCCGCCTTCGTCTACACCCCGCGCGGCAAGAACTGGGGCTGGGACCTCTGGAAGGTGGCCACCTCCGACCCGTCCTGGTTCACGTCGCTGAAGACCGTCGACGACACGCGGCGGGACGCCGCCGGCGAGAGCGGCGAGCGGGTGGTGCCGCCCGACGCCGTCGAGGCCGAGCGCCGGGCCGGGATGCCGGAGGAGCTGATTCAGCAGGAGTTCTACTGCTCCTTCGAGGGCGCGCTCGTCGGGGCGTACTACGCGGACCAGATCAAGCAGATGCGGGAGCAGGGCCGCATCCGGCCGCTGTCGGTCGATCCGATCTACCCGGTCGAGACGGCCTGGGACCTGGGCGTCGACGACGAGACGGCGATCGTCTTCACCCAGCAGCGCGGTGACTGGCTGTACTGGGTGGACTTCTACGCGAACAGCGGGGCCGGCCTGGAGCACTACGCCGCGGTGCTGCGCGAGAAGCGGTACTACTACGGGGCGCACTACGGGCCGCACGATATCAAGGTGCGCGACTTCTCGACCGGCAACACCCGGCTGCAGCACGCGCAGGCCCTGGGGATCAACTTCCGCATCGTGCCGAAGCTGCGCGTCGAGGACCGCATTCAGGCGCTGCGCCGGCTGCTGCCGCGGTCGATCATCTGCTCCGAGAAGTGCGCCCGGCTGGTCGACGCGCTCTCGACGTATCGGCGCGAGTTCGACGAGGAGACGCAGACCTTCCGCAACCAGCCCGTGCACGACTGGGCCTCGCACCCGGCCGACGCGGCCGGGTACCGGGCGATCGCGTACCACGAGCAGACGGTGGGCGAGGGGCAGCGGTGGGCCGACACGCGGTACCGGGTGTGGGCCGGCCCGGCCGAGCAGGACGAGGCCGACGGGTCCGCCTGGTCGCCGCTGCGCGGCCTGGACCGTGCGACGTTCGGCTCTCCGTTCGACAGGTGAGGGACCACATGGCGATCGAGGTGAACGACCGAGTGACTCGCGCGATCGAGCGCGAGGTGCAGGCAGGGAAGTCCGAGGAGCGGCAGGCGCGCCGCGTGCTCGACGAGGCCATCGAGCGGGCCGAGCGGCGGGAGTGGGCGCACAAGAAATACGGCGACGAGCGCCGCTGGAGGGAGTGAGATGAAGGTCGATATTCGGATGCGGGTCAGCGCGCAGGACGGGACCACGGCCACGCTCGTGCCGGTAGCCGGCACCGACGAGAAGTCGTACGGCCTGGCGGACAAGATCAGCCAGATCGTCGTGGCGTTCGCGAACGCGCGGGACGCGGCGTTCTTCTCGGAGACGAACCGGCAGTTCGACGTCAGCCTGGCGAGGCTGTAAGCCATGGCCGGCAAGATCAAGCACCGCTTCCAGACCCCCGTCGTCGACGAGGCCGTGGCAACGGAGGTCGGTCCTTCCGAGTGGAACGACTCCCTGGTGATGTCCGAGGGCGCCGACGGGGACGTCCCGGTTCGCCGGACGTCGGCCGCCGACGGGTGGGAGCTGATCCGGCTGGGGGCCGCCCCGACGTGGGTGAACGTCACCACCGTCAACAACAGCGGCACCGCCGAGACGGACCTGCACAGCTACACGATCCCGGCGGGACACTTCGCGGTCGACAAGAAGGCGATCCGGCTCAAGGCGTGGGGCACGATGGCGGCCAACGCGAACACGAAGACCCTCCGCCTGAAGTTCGGGGCGACGCCCGTCACCGTGGTCCTGAACCCCGGGCAGACCGCCCCCAACGGCCTGTCCTGGAGCGTCGAGGTGACGATCGTCCGCACCGGCTCGAACGCGCAGGTGCTGTTCGTGCGCGTGCTGCTCGGGACGGCGATCGAGCTGATCTCGGTCGTCACGGGCACCGAGACGGACGCCAACGCGCTCACGCTGAAGCTGACCGGCCAGTCGGCCGTGGGCAGCAACGACATCACCATCCGGGGCTCGATGGTGGAGTACCTGGGCTAGGAGGAGAACCCCGATGGCGAACAACATCGACCGCAACCCGCTGATCCTCGACACGGCGGCCGTGCTGTCCGACTCGAACCAGTTCCGCATCCGCAAGGCGCGGCTCATCGGTGCCGCCGCGTCGGACGTCGCCACCCTGGAGGACGGGGCGGGGCGCCTGGTGCTCAGCCTCAAGGGCGTGGTCGACGAGTGCGACTTCAACCACAAGCCGCTGATCGTCACGGGCCTGGAGCTGGCGTCGATCACTGCCGGCGCCACGCTGCTCGTCTACATGGCGGACTAGTCCCGTGGCGGGCATCTCCGACTTCCTGGCTGGCGAGCTGCGGAAGCACCTGTTCCGCACCGGCACGTACACCAAGCCGGCCGCGCTTTACGTCTCGCTGCACACGGGCGATCCCGGCGCGTCCGGCGCGAACGAGGTGTCGGGCGGCAGTTACGCGCGGGTGCAGCGCAACCCGAGCGACGCGAACTGGCAGACCGTCGGGGCGAAGCAGGTGTCCAACGCGGCGGCGGTGACGTTCCCGGCTCCGACCGGCGGCGGCTGGGGCCTGGTGACGCACGTCGGGGTGTGGGACGACGCCGCCGCCGGGAACTTCCTGGCCGGCGGCGCGCTCGGTACGCCGAAGACGGTGAACGGTGGCGACGCGGCGCCGTCCTTCGACGCGGGCGCGCTGGTCGTGACGTTCGTGTGAGGGTAGCGCGATGCCACTGACGACTCCCGTCTGGACCGATAACGTAAGCGTCATCGCGAGCCAGGCCCTCGCGCGAAACGCGGTCGTTAGCGCGGCGCTCGATCTTCGGAGCAAGCACGGCGCGTTCCTCTTCGTCCGCATCGGGCGGACGGGCACGACCGCGCTGACGAACGGCGTCGAAGTGCGGATCAACCGGACGCTGAACAACAACGCGGTTGAGCACCCGGCCGGGATCGTTCTTGGCCCCGGGCTCTCAGCAGCGGCGCAGAGCACGACCGTCAACGCGGACTCGGCCAGCGGGCAGAACGTGCTGGGCGTCGCGAGCACGACGAGCTGGGCCGCGGGCGACTACTGCTTGATCGGCGGCGGCACGGCCCGCGAGGAGTGGGCGCGTGTTGCGCGCGTCATCAGCTCGACGCAGCTACTGCTCGATCGGAACCTGCGGTTCACGCACACGGCGGCGCAGGGGGATACGGTGCGGAACAAGGCGGACATCTACCCGCCCGTCTGGCTCCAGGGTGGCGCCACGTACGATGTGATCGTCGACTACGGCGACGACACGGCCGGTGAGGCGGTTCGCGTCGAGGTACTCGCGCAGACGTACGACAGCGACCAGACGGTGTAGCCCATGCGCCGCCTGGGTCTACCGCAGCCGGCGCTCGGGGCGGTGCGGCCGGCGGCGGGCGCCACGCTCGTCCGGCATCATCCGCACGCGCGCGGCCTCATCGCGGCGTACCTCTTCACCGAGGGCGGTGGGATGCGCGCCAACGACTACGCGCAGGGCGCGCACGCGACGATTCAGTCGGGCACGGCGCTGTGGGACGGCGTCATGGGCGTTCCGTGCCGCCACTTCACGCGCACCGGCGTAGGGACCGGGGCGTTCATTACGGCGGCGGTCGACCGCTCGAAGCACTACCCCCGCACTCGCGGGTTTACCGCGATTCTCCGCTGGCGGATGCTGGGGGCGAATCTCCTGAACCAGATCGGCGTGAACGTCGAGAACGGTTACCGGCTCGTGGCCGGTGACGCCTCGGCGACAACGCACGCGATCCGGTTCGGTCCCGCGGGCTGGGGCACGGTCATCTCTGGCGGCCCGACGCTGGTTCCCGACCGCACGTACGATCTCGGGGCCGCGTGGGACGGCGCGAACGTCTATCTGCTCGTTGACGGGGTCGTTGTCCGTACGGTTGCCGCGGCTGGGTCGATGTCGGTGTCGAGCGACCTGGTCATCGGGAACAACGTCAGTGGCGGCTCGTTCGGCCTGAACGGGGCGTTCGCGCACTTGTACCTCTACGACGGGTACAAGAGCCCGGAAGAGATTCGGGCGATTAACGCGGACCCGTACGCGATGTTCGCGATGCCCGGCGGCGGCACCGCCGCGCTGATCCCCGGGTACTCCGCCGAAGTCCAGCTCGGCCTTCTTCCGTCGGGCGACCTGACGTCGGCGATTCCTTTGAGCGGGGCGGCGCAGCTCGGGCTCGCGGTGTCCGGCCCGCTGACGACGCAGATTCGGCTGGACGCCAACGTGGCGGCGGGGCTCACCCTTGCGGCGGGGCGCCTGCGCGTTGCGAAGTTCGGTTCGCCGCTCAAGAAGTGCGGTCACCCGCTCATGCAGACGTGCTCCTCCTGGCTATTCGCGGGGGAGTGAAAGGAGAGCAGCTATGTCGTTCGGTAGCCCACCTCCGGTGCGCGTGGCGCCGACGCCTCCGCCGCCGGCCCCCGAGGACAAGGACGTGCAGAAGCGGCGGGCCGCGCGCTTGACGGCCTCGCGGTTCCAGCAGGGGTTCTCGTCCACGATCGCGACCGACCGCATGAACCCGCAGGGGAGCCTTGGCAGCACTGCCACTCCCGGTTCCGTGACGAAGCTGGGGTAAAGGCGTGCCGCTCGACCTCAGAGCCGAAGAGCACCTGAAGCGCGCCTCCGCGCTGCAGGAGCAGCTCTCGCTGTGGCTTCCGACCTGGCAGGAACTCACCGAGTTCTTCATGCCGCGCCGGGCGAACGTCAACCTGCGCCGGTCGCCGGGCGCGCCGCAGACCGAGCGTCTGCTCGACTCCACGGGAGTCCATGCGAACGAGCTGCTCGCGGCTTCCATGCAGGGCTCGCTCACGTCCAGCTCGGTGAAGTGGTTCTACTACCGCGTGCGCGACCTGGAGTACGGCAAGGACGTCGAGGTCGATCGGTGGCTGGAGGACGCGGGGACGATCTCGTACGACGAAATCCGCACGTCAAACTTTGCGGCCGAGTCGCACGAGTACTACGCCGACCTGGCGTGCATCGGGACGGCCGCCATGTACATCGACCGGAAGTCCGCCGGGGTCGGTGCGCCGTGGACGGGACTGCGGTTCAAGACGCTGCCGCCCGGCACCTACATGGTGGACGAGGATGAGCAGGGCCGCGTGGACACGCTGTACTACAAGTTTCAGCTCTCCGCGCGGCAGGCGGCGGCGCGGTTCGGTAAGGCGTTCCTGCCGCACGAGATTCTGGCGCAGCTCGAAGATGGCCGGAACGCGGACCAGCGGTTCGACTTCCTGCACTGCGTGTTCCCGCGCCACGACCCCTGGCTGACGCGCGAGAAGAAGGTGCTCGCGCCGCGCGACCGGCCGTGGGCCTCGCTGTGGATCAGCGAGACGGGCCGGAAGATCGTCTCCGAGGGCGGGTACTACGAGTTCCCGTTCGCGGTCGCCCGCTGGACGAAGGCCAGCGGCGAGGTGTACGGGCGCGGCCCGGGATACACGGCGCTGCCCGACGCGAAGACGCTGAACAAGCTGGTCGAGCTGAAGCTGCGGGCGCTCGCCAACATGGTGTACCCCCCGCTCAAGGTGCGCGACGACGGCGTGCTCGGGACCGTGCGTCTGAGCCCCGGCGCGCTGACCAAGGTGCGGGACATGGACGCGGTGCAGCCGTTGCACCTGGAGGGCCGGCTTGACCTGGGCGTGATGAACGAGGAGAAGCTGCAGCAGGCGATCCGTCGCGTGTTCTTCTCCGATCAGCTCCAGCTCCAGGAAGGGCCGCAGATGACGGCCTACGAGGTCCAGGTGCGGTACGAGCTGATGCAGCGCATCCTCGGCCCAACCCTCGGTCGGCTGGAGACGGAGTACCTGGAGCCGCTGATTACGCGCGTGTTCAGCTTGCTGGACCGTGCGGGCAAGATTCCGCCGCCGCCGCCGTCGCTTGCGGAGCATTTGCAGGGCCGGCCTATCGAGATTCAGTACGAGGGGCCGCTGCAGCGCGCGCAGCGCCTGGGCGACGTCGTGTCGGTGCAGCGGTTCTTCCAGCTCGCGTTGCCGGCGGCGGAGGTCGATCCCGAGATCATCGACAACATCGACTTCGATGCGGCCGTGCGGATCATCGCGACGAACACGGGTGTGCCGAGCGCGATCGTTCGCCCCGTGGAGGAGCGGGACCGTCGGCGGAACGAGCGGCGCGAGCAGCAGGCGCGGATGGCGGAGCAGGCGCAGATGAACGAGACGATCAAGGCGGCCGGCGCCGGCGCCCCGGCGCTGAAGGCGCTGGTCGAGGCGCAGCGGACGGGCATCCTCCCGCAGGGAGGCATCGCGGGGCGCGGCGTCCCGACGCCGGGGGTGGGGCGGTGAGCGGCGAGGACTATACCGAGACGTTGATCGCGTACCACACGACGTTCAAGAACAGCCCGGCGGGCCAGCGGGTCTACCGTGACCTGGTGCTGACCCTGGACCGCCTGAGCTACGCGGAGGGCTGCGACGCGCTGGCGCTGGCCTTCCGCGAAGGCCGGCGGAGTGTGCTGCTGGACATCCGCGCGGCGATGGAAGCCGGCGCCAAGCTGGTCGATAACCTGGGCGCGGAGCAGACCCAGGCCGACCTCGGAGAGGACACCTGATGACGCAGCCTGGAGCAGCCGCATCTGACGAGCCCGTGGACGGCGCGGACAACGGCGCCGCACCTGGAGAACCCGGCAAGCCGGCAGCCGCCCCAGCGGCGCAGGAGTGGATTCCGCAGGACCTGCGCGGCCACAAGAGCCTGGCGAAATTCAAGAGCCCGGAAGAGGTCGCGAAGGCGTACGTCAACCTGGAGTCGGCGTACGGCAAGCGGTTCGAGGAGTACCTGAAGCCCGACGCGCCGGAGGAGGTCCGGTCGCGCGTGCGGGCCGCCATGGGCGTCCCGGGCGCGGCCGAGGAGTACGACAACCCGTCGGTGCCCGAGGGCGTGACCGTCGACGACGGTATCGTGAAGAGCTTCAAGGGCAAGGCCCACGAGCTGGGCGTTCCGAAGGCCCAGGCCAAGGCGCTCATGGACTGGTACGTGGCGCAGGAGCTGGATCGCGCCACGCGGCTTCAGGCCGAGGCCGCTCAGGAGAAGGAGCGCAGCATGAAGGCGCTCCGCGAGAAGTGGGGCGCGGCGGCGGATCGCAACATCGGCATGGCCCAGCGGGTCGTGGCCGAGTACGGTGGCGCCGACCTGAAAGCCGCGCTCGACGAGACGGGCGCCGGCAACCATCCCGCGGTCCTGGCCTTCCTCGCCAGGCTCGGTCAGACCCTCGCTGAGGACAACCTGATCGACGCCAAGGTCGTGACCACGTCGGTCGAGGATGCGAAGAAGGAGATCGCCGCGATCAAGAGCGCGGCGATGAAGGACCGAAACCACCCGTGGGTGAACAAGAAGCATCCTGAGCACGCGGCTGTGCTGGCGCGCATGAGCGCGCTGCACGAGATCGCCTACGGGGAAGTGTAGTAGCAGCACCGGGTAGACGGCCCGCCACGGACAACCGTCACGCCCCGCCCGGCGCGGCGTAACGCGCAAGGTAGGGTCTGCTCGCGCAGGCAACCCTCCGGTCGCTCTCGTTCGCGATGTTCGTACCGCTCAACGAATCGGAAAACCACCCAGGAGGGTGAACAACCATGTCCGAGCAGATCACTACCGCGTTCGTCAAGCAGTTCCACGGCATCGTGGAGATGCTGGTGCAGCAGAAGGGCAGCGTCCTCCGCGAGTGCGTGCGTGAGGAGTCGCAGAACTCCGAGGAACAGTTCTGGGAGCAGATCGGCCCGACGGAGGCCCAGGAGATCACCAACCGTCACGGTGACAGCCCGTACGTGCAGTCGCAGCACGACCGGCGCCGGGTGACCCTGCGGTTCTTCGACTGGGGCGACTTCATCGACAAGATCGACAGGGTTCGGATGCTCATCGACCCGACCAACCCGTACGCCCAGAACGCGGCGTACGCGCTGGGCCGGAAGATCGACGACATCATCCTGGACGCGCTGTACGGCGTCGCCTTCACGGGCAAGGACGGCAGCCAGCAGGTGACTTTCCCGAGCGGCCAGGTGGTGGCGCTGGACTTCGGCGGCACCAACGTCGGCCTGACGGTGCCGAAGCTGATCGAGGCCAAGCGCATCATGCAGGCCGGCCTGGTCGATCTCCGTAACGAGGAGCTGTACGCCGCCATCTCGTCGTCTCAGAAGGCGAACCTGCTGAACACCACGCAGGTCACTTCCAGCGACTACGCCCCGGTGAAGGCGCTGGCGACCGGCGAGGTGGACAACTTCCTCGGTATCACGTTCCGGGACACCGAGCGGGTGCCGAAGAGCGGCAGCAACTGGCGGGTGCCGGTGTGGGCCAAGAGCGGCCTGCTGCTGGCGGTCAACCCGCAGATCAATACCGAGGTCGTGCGGCGCTGGGACAAGCGCGGCTCGTGGTACGTGTACGCCTCGATGGGGGCGGGGGCCGTGCGGATGCAGGAGCCGAAGGTGGTCGAGGTGCTCTGCCTTCCCTAGCCTAGCCTGCTGACTTGAACCTGAACACGGGGCGGGGCCTCGTGCCCCGCCCCCGGACCTCACAACGCAAGGAGAACCTCCCGTGGCGATCACGAACGAGAAGAGCACGCAGATCACCAAGCTGTCCGCTCAGCCGCGTCAGGAGCTGGCCGTCGATCAGGTCGCCGGCCGGCTGCGCGTGGCTCGGTTCGACTTCACCCAGGGCGCGGTGGCCGGCGACGTCGGTTCGACGGCGGAGCTGTGCAGGCTGCCGGCGGGCGCCCGCATCCTCGCCAACCTGTCCTACATCCGCTGGTCCGCCTTCGGTGTCGCCCGCACGCTCGACGTGGGCCTCCGTGCCCACAAGAACGCGCAGACCGGTGCCCAGGTCGCGGAGGCCGCGGCCGCACTGGTCAACGACCTGAACGTGGCGTCCGCCGGGGTCGCGAACCTGGCGTCCAACGGCACGATCGCTGGCGACAGCTACAAGGTGGCTGGCGAGGCGGACGTGTTCGCGACGGTCGCCGGGGACACCATCCCGGCCGGCGCGACCCTCAAGGGCGACATCGTCTACGTCGTCGACTGATCAACCCCCGCGGGGGCCTGGTAGTCTCTTCTGAAGGCCGACAGCCGCGCAGTACTAGGCGGTTGGACCGTAAAAGGTTCTGAGGCTGCGAGTACCAGGCCCCCGCTTCCCCCAACCCAATGCCTGGTCTTCCTTTCAACGCCGACACGTGGCGCGTGCGGACGCAGGCGTCTATGCCGTTCGCAGCGAGCGTGTTCCATGCCGATCCGGTTACAGGCTGGATTTTCCTCGGGGGCGCGCAGCACGCCGGTAGCGGCGCGATGACCGGCTTCATGCAGCTCTCGAAAGACCTCGGGGGGTCGTGGCTGTCCGCGCAGAACGGGTGGCCGGACGGCGGGATTGTCTCCGCGTTCTCGATCCCCGGCCCGTACACGTCATTTCTCTACCGCTTTCGCCTCATCGGCTCGCGTTCGTTCCTTCTGAACGACGGCTCCCTCGGTGCCGGGTACGTCGAGCTGGAAGGGAGCAGCGCCGTCGACGAGAACGGCGGCCTGACCTGGTGGCCGCTTCAGCGGTTCTACGAGTGGCCGCAGATCAACGTTCCGGGTATCGCTCCCGGCCAGGCGTCGATGTCGTTTTCCGCGGCTCACGCCTTTATCCCCGGGTCCGGCCCCAATGGTGCGGACGCGGACTGGCTGGCGACGCGCGTCTTCGTGACGGCGAACCCCGGGCCGGTGGTGTGGGACGAGTCGGCGCTCTGGCGTTCGGATACCTTCGGGTACTCGTGGACGAAGGTTCGCACGATTCCGATCAGCCCGGTGCTCGGGTTCTACCGCGCGCCGTGGGGGCGCCTGTTCATCCCGTCGGGTGGCAACATGTTCTACTCCGACGACCTCGGCGCGTCGTGGGCGGGGATCGCGCCCCCGCTGATCCTGCACACGCCGACGGCGCATCCCGGCGGCGCGATGTCCGCAGCGCGTGACGGGACGCTGACGGGCGGCGGTACGCTCGGCGTCTCGTGCGATCGAGGCGCGTCGTGGCAGATTACGCAGATCATCGGCCAGTCTAACTTCCGCGTCCGCGCGGTCAAGGTGAGCCCGCACGAGCTGTTGGCCTTCTCGACCATGGGCGACGGTAACCTGCGGGTGTGGTGGAGCGACAACGGCGGGGAATCGGCGATTAATACGGCGGCGCTCCCGCTGTCCGGCGGCTACGCGGTGCCGATCGGGGTGGCGGTCGTCCAGGGCCACGTTTTCATCGTGTCGGAGGCGGGCATCTGCGCGTACAGCACCGACGTCGCGCGCGGCTCGTGGACGCCGCGTACCACCTGTCCCGAGGCCACGGCCAAGACCGCCACGGCGCGCGGGCTGAGGCTCTGCGGCGCGTCCCCCGTCGCGTCGACCTGCGAGTGAGGGAGGAGGAGCAGCTATGGCGCTGGACAACCTAGCGATCGCGAACGGCGCGCTGCTGCGCCTGGGCGCCAAGAAGATCAGCTCCCTGACCGAGCCGGGGAACGACGCAGCCACGCTCTGCAACCACTGGATCGACCGGGTGCGCCGCGAGGCGCTGCGGGCGCATCCGTGGAACTTCGCCCTGAAGCGGGCGCAGCTCGACACCTACCCGCAGGCGACGCTGACGCCTGGCGCGGCCACGGGCACGGGCGTGTCGTTCACTACGAACGCCGCTATCTTCACCGAGCCCGACGTCGAGTACCGCCTGGTGGGCGCGACGGGCTGGGTCGCCAGGATCAAGACGTACGTCAGCGGCACCGAGGTGAAGGCCGACATCGAGGCGGCGCTCCCCGGCGTGACGCCGGTGGCCGCGGGGCAGTGGCGCATCGCGCCGGCCTACGGCCCGGCGTTCCGGTACGCGAAGCCGGCGGACTACCTGCGGATGGCCGAGGTGTCGAGCCCGACGGGCGTCGTCAGCCCGATGGGATTCTCCACCATCTGGTCCCTGATCGGCCCGAGCCGGAGTAACACGCCCGACCCGTTCAAGATCGAGGGGCAGTACCTGGTGTCGGACATCGGCCCTCGGATCAACGTGCAGTACATCGCAGACGTCTCCGACCCGGCGCTGTGGGACGACCTGTGCGCCAACGCGATCGAGTCGCTGCTGGCGTTCCGCGTCTGCTACGGCGTGACCGGGTCGCTGCAGGCGGCGAAGACGCAGTGGGACGCTTATCAGGCCGCCCTGCACGAGGCCCGCACTGCCGACGGCCAGGAGGGGTCCGCTGACGACGCCGGCTCGGACGTGCTGATCGCCGTTCGGAGGTAGCGTGGGCCTCCACACGTTCCAGACTAATTTTACGGGCGGCGAGCAGACGCCGTACCTGTTCGCGCGGACGGACTACCAGAAGTACGGGAACGGGGCTGAGCGCCTCTGGAACGCCGTCGTTAAGGTGACGGGCGGGGTGGCCCGGCGCGCCGGGACGCAGTTCGTTGCCAAGGCGAAGAGCCGCTCCGCGTTCCAGCCGAGCGCGTTCCAGAAGAGCGCGTTCCAGGTCGCGCCCCGGGCGAACGTCCGCCTGGTCCCCTTCGTGTTCAACACGCAGGAGGCATACGTCCTGGAGTTCGGCTCGGGGTACATCCGGTTTTACCGGAACCGCCAGCCGCTGATCGGTAACCCTGTGTTCGGCGCGGTGGAGCTGGTAACGAACGGGAGCTTCAACTTCGACCTGTCGGGCTGGACGCTGCAGCAGGACAACGGCGGCGCGGTGACGTGGGACGCGGCGGGCGTGGCGCTCCTGACGCCGGGGGCATCTGGCCTGGCCGGCATGAGCCAGGCGGTCAACGGGCTGCTGACGAACAACTTCTACGTTGTCACGTTCACCGTCGAGGGCGGCGACCTGCAGTTCGGGGTCGGTACGGCGTTCGGCACCTATGACCTGGTGGGGCTCCTGTCCGTTGGGCCGGGGCAGTACCGGGCGTCGTTCAAGGCGCAGGGCGGGACGGCCGTGCTGCAGTTTCTCAACGTGGTCGCCGGGACCGAGGTGCGTCTGGACAGCGTCTCGATGGTGGAGGCCGACGTCCTGGAGCTGTCGACGCCGTACAAGGCGTCGCAGTTGGCGGCGCTGCGAACCGCGCAGATCGCCGACACGTTGTACATCTGCCACCAGGACCACCCGCCGAAGAAGCTGCAGCGGGCTAGCGATCTGGTCTGGACGCTGCAGGACGTGGCCTTCGCGCCGCCTGCGACCGAGGAGGTCGAGCTGCGGCCGGCTGCGACCCTGACGCCGGGCGCTACGGTCGGGATCGGGGTGACGTTCATCGCGGGCGCTAGCGTGTTCCTGACCGCTGACGTTAACCGGCAGATCAAGAGCCAGGGCGGCGTCGCGGTCATCACGGCGGTCGTGTCGGGGACGCAGGTGACGGTTGACATCATTCAGCCGTTCCCGAGCACGCAGCCGATCGGGTCGGGGGCCTGGACGCTGGACGGTTCGCCGTCTGCCGAGCTGACTCTGAGCGCGAAGGAGCCGATCAACAAGATAATCAACTTGACGCTCGACGCGCCGGGCTTCCGCACGAGCGACGTCGGGGGCTTCATTCACGGGCTCGACGGCATCATCGAGATCACCAGCGTCACCACGTCGTCTGCGGCCAAGGGGAAGATTCTCAAGTCGCCCACGGGCACGACGATCGTCGCGGGAAACTGGACGCTGGAGCGCGAGGCGTGGAGCGAGGAGAGCGGTTATCCCGGCGTCGTGAGCGCCGACGGTCAGCGGCTCTACTTCGCCTCGACCAAGCGCCGCCCGCAGACGTTGTGGGGCTCGGCGGCTGGCGACCTGGAGAACTTCGGGCGCGGCATCGAGGATGACGACGCTTTCGTCTACACGTTGTCCTCGAACGAAGTCGACGTCATCCGCTGGCTGAAGCCGATTAGCAAGCTCATCATCGGAACGATCGGGTCCGAGTACTCGGCCGAGGGCGGCGACCTCGGCCCGATCACGCCGACCCGCATCATGGTCAGCCCGCAGTCCACTTGGGGCTCGGACCCGGAACCAGACGCGCTCCGCGCTGGGCCGGCCGCGATCTTCGTCCAGCGCGGGCGACAGCAGGTCCGTGAGCTTGCGCTCCAGGCCGACGTCGGCTACCAGGCGGCAGACCTGACCATCCTGGCGGAGCACATCTTCCGCGCTGGTGTGACGCAGCTCGCGCGCGTGTCGTCGCCTGACTCGTTCCTCCTGGCCGTCCTCAGCGACGGTCGGATGGCCGTGGCGACGTACGAGCGCGCCGAGAACGTGGTGGCGTGGTCGCAGTTCCGGCCGGCAGGGTGGGCCGAAGGCAAGGCTGCTTACCGCGCCGTCTGTGCGATTCCGTCGATGTGCGGAAGCGGCGACGAGGTCTGGGTCGCTGTCGAGCGCACGGTTGGCGGCACGAGCGGCATCTACATCGAGGTGTTCGATAGCCAGCTCAACACGGACGCCGCGCTGGTCTACGACGATCCCACGGCCGGCGTAGAGCTGCTGACCGGCCTGAACCATCTGAACGGCGAGACGGTCGACGTACTGCGGACGCCTCCGCGGTTCGCGCAGAAGGGCTTGTTCCAGCAGAACATGGTCCAGCGGGCGCGAACGAAGCACTACCAGACGACGGTGGTTGACGGCACCATCGAGCTGCCTGACCTGGCCGTGCGCGTTGAGGTGGGTCTGCCGTACGAGACGGAGATCAAGACGCTGCGGCCGGAAGTGCCCGCGCAGTTCGGCACCACGCAGATGTTGTCGAAGCGGAGCAACACGATCTACGTCCGGCTCTACTGCTCGCACGGTGACGGCGTCCAGGTGGCCGGCCAGCTCATTCCGCGCCTGGAGCTGGAGGCGGCGGACGTCTTCGACTTCCGCAAGGAGGCGAACCTCGGCTGGGACCGCGAGGGACAGGTCACGATCAAGCAGACGAAGCCGTTCCCGCTGACGGTCCTGGGCGTCGCCTACTCCTGGCAGGTGTCGGACGGGGACAAGCCTTGAGCGCGGCGCACGAGCACACGATCGAGGTGTTCCGCCCCGAGCACCTTGACGGCGTGCGTTGGATCGAGGAGCGGTACGCCCAGCTCATCGGCATGAACCGGGTGCTGGAGCTGTACACCAAGCACCCGGGGTACAGCGGATTTTGCAACGGTCGATTCGTAGGCGCGGGCGGGATCGTCGTTCCGTACCCGGGCTTCGGAGAGGGCTGGGCCGTGGCCGGCCCGCTGGTGGCGTCGCATCACGTGTTCTTCCACCGGACGATCAGGCTGGCGTACCTGCCCACCGCGCGGATGCTGCGGCTCCGCCGGCTCCAGGCCATGGTGCGGTCGGAGTTCACGGCGAGCCAGCGGTGGCTGGAGCACCTGGGCTTCCGGCAGGAGGCTGTGCTCCGGCGCTACGGCGTCACAGGCGAGGACATGGTGCTGTACGTCCTGTTTCCTGACGAGGTGGAGGAATGAAGCGACTGATGTTCGCGCTACGCGCCGGCTGGGAGGCCGCGCGGCGGCACCCGGCCGCCTCGCCGTACGCCTTTCACACGGGGATCGAGGTGGCGTTCCTGGCCGTCGCTGCGATCGGGGCGGCGGCGTCCGCGTACGGGTCCTACGCCCAGGCGCAGCAGCAGAAGGCGAACCTGAAGGCCGAGGCCAAGATTCTAGAGGCTGATGCGGCGGCCACGCGGGCGTCCGGCGAAGCGGCGGCGGCGCGGCAGCGCGCCAAGGACCGCGCGCTCCTGGACAGCTTCGGGTCGCGGGCGGCAGGGGCTGGCGTTGTGGCTCGCGAGGGCTCGCCCCTGCTCAGCGAGCTGGACTTCGCGGCCGACTCCGAGCTGGAGGCGCAGCACGTCCGATACGGATTCGAGCTGGATGCCCGCTCGAAGAACATCCGGGCCGGGTTCGCCCGAAGCCGCGCCAGCCAGATCAACCCGGCCGCCGAGGCGGGCCTGAGCCTCTTGCAGTCGGGCTCCTCTATCGCGGGCAGCTACTACGGGAGCCGCCTGCCGGCCCGGCCGCAGACTGGGGGCGGCCTGCGTCCGCGCACCAGCCAGATCATGGAGCCCTGACCGTGCCGATCTTCCCGCGGTTCGAGTCCGGTGTCGGCGTCGCGGCCCCCAACACGCCGACCCCCTCTGGTGACAGTCCCGGCGCCCGTCTTGTGGCGCAGGCGGGGCAGACCCTGCTCAACGCCGCATCGACTATCAACACCATCGCGGTGAAGCGTAAGGCGCTGGAAGACGAGTCGATGGTCCTGGAGCGGTACATGCAGGCCGTCGGCGAGATGGACCAGGCGGTCGAGGGCCTGAAGGGTGACGCCGCGATCACGGCGCGCGAGTCCTTCGAGAAGGTCGTCAGCGAGCGCAGCCCCACCTGGTACAAGGGCCTCTCGCCCGAGGCTGCGTTCAAGCTGGAGACGAAGCTGTTCGGCAAGACGCTGGAGTACCGTCACGGTGTCGCGCGCGTCGAGAACCGGGCCAAGGCCGACCGTTACGCCGCCGGCCTGATGAGCGCGGAGCAGGTGCTCCACGACAAGATCGGGCGCGGCAACATCGTCGGCGACCCGGCCAACAGCGACGAGTACAAGACTTACGCCGAGGCGATTGACGTCGGGGTGTCCATCGGGTTCTTCGACAAGGAGGCCGGCGAGAAAAAGAAGCGGGACGTCCTGCGGAACAGCGCGCTCGACGTCGCGAACCGGCTCCTGGTCGACTCGCCCGACGTGCTTCTGGCTGACCTGGGCCAGGAGCGGACCAAGGGGGGCTCGTACCTCCGGCATCTCGACGAGGGCCAGCGCGCGCAGCTCAAGAGCGCCGCGCAGCAGCGCATCCTTACCCTGCAGCGGCAGCAGGAGCACGACGCGGATCGTCTGCGGGCCGAGCGCGAGCGGTACCTGGCCGAGCAGCGCGAGTACGTGCAGGCCGAGATCGAGCGCCGGCTGCGGAGCGACAGGCTGACCGTCGAGTACCTCGACACGGCGAATTCGCTGCGTCTCGTCAGCGGGGACGACTACAAGTTCTACCGCAACGCGATCGAGGACCGCCTGGTGCAGGGCGGCCCCGGCGATCCGGCTGTGGTGCGGTCGCTGGGCCTGCGCGTGATGTCGGCCGAGCCGAGCGAGGCGCGTCGCCTACAGGCCGAGGTGAAGGAGGCTGCGAACGCTCGGAAGGTTCCGTTCAACACCGCGCTCGGGTGGCTCCAGGTGCTGAAGTCGCGCGAGAGCACCGAAGACGCGGCGCCGACTCTGCGGCAGCAGTCCACGCAGGCGCGAAACCTGGTCCAGGAGGCCCTTCGTGTTACCGGCCCCATGTCGGACCAGATTGATCCGATCGTCCAGCCGATCCTCACCGAGGCGCTCGAAGACCTCGCCCGGAACGAGGCGGCGGGCTACCCCGAGAACCCACTGGCGCTCTACCACCGTAAGAAGGCTGAGTGGCAGGGTCGTGCGCGCGTGCCCGCGATTCACCGGATCAACGAGCTGCGTCGCTCGATGGGCCTGCCTTCCCGCCTGGCGGACAAGGACGACACTATTGTCCTGGAGCGGCAGAAGCTGCGTGAGGAGTACGACGCCGCGACCTCGCAGGCTGAGAAGGACAGCATCCTGCAGCGCGCGCGTCGCCTGAAGGAGCTGTTCGATCTGGAGGAGCAGGTCTACCGCCTCACGCCGGCACCCGCGCAGAGCGGGCAGCCCCCGGCGCCGAGCACGTCCGCCGCGCCTCCGCCGATCACCGGCCGCCGCCGCCAGTAGTCACCGTCTCGCTGCGGCGTAGCTCAACCGGCAAGAGCGCCGGGCTCTGACCCCGGAGGCTCCAGGTTCGACCCCTGGCGCCGCAGCCAATTCCGAAGAAAGGAACCCATGCCCACGCACACGTCCGACGACTCCCCGATCATCGACGCCTTCCTGAAGGGCGAGCGCGCCGAGCTGGAGAAGTGGCTGCGTTCGGAGCCCGCCCCCCGGGCCGCGAAGCCGGCCGCCCCGGCGGCGCCGCAGCAGCAGCCGGAGCCCGAGCAGGGCGGCGGGCTGCTCAGCACGGTCGCCGGGGCCGGCAAGGCCGTCGCGGACGCCCTGGTGCCTCCGACGGGGGGCGGCAACGTCGTGCAGCGTTCGATCGCGGCTGCCGCGGGCCGTTTCGTCGAGGGTGGCGAAATGGTCGCGGACGCCCTCGTGGGCCAGTCCGAACCGGCCCTCGGCAGCCGGGCGCTCGGTACCGGCCGTGACCTGCTCCTGGGGTCGCTCTCGCTGCTCTTCCCCTTCGGTGCCGCCGCCGGCGAGGCGTACGCTTCGGGGTTCGAGTGGCTGCTCCGCAACACCGACGAGCTGTCCGACGAGTCGCTGCGCCAGCGCCTGGAGCAGGCCCGGCAGAACGCTCCCAACGACGCGCCGCGTTTCGAGCACCTCCTGTCGATCCCGTACGAGGAGCGGGTCGCGGCGGCTCGCGAGGGGGCGGCCCTGGCCGGCGAGGTCGGTACCGGCATGGTACCGGGCTACACGCTGCTCGGGCGGCTTCTTGGGGAGGTGCGGCTCCCCACGGGCGGCCGTCCGCCCGCCCCCGCCACCCCCCGCGCCCTCCCCCCAGGCCCGCCCGC
>JBBIHH010000026.1:0-44285 GCA_037447115.1 Acidobacteriota bacterium | reverse complement strand
TTTTTTTTTTTTTTGGGGGGCGGGGGCTACGGGCACGCGCTCGGCGGGGTTGGAACACGACTCACCGCCTGAACGACACGGCGTACAGGACTAGCGCCAGAATCCACAGCCCGGAAATCCCGGTCACGAGGCAGGCGTTCTCCAGGAGCCCGCCGAGTACCGAACCGGCGAGATTCGACGCGAGAACGGGGCCGAGTTCCGGCACCTGGCGAATCGAGGAAGCGAAGATCAGCGCCGCGCAGAGCAAGGGCGAAAGTTGTAGGGCTGTGATCGACCAGGCCCCCCAGGCTCCGGGCCCGAGTGCGCCGCCTGGCGGCAGCAGGTGCGTGCCCAGCAAGAGCGCCCCGAGGCAAGCGTAGAGAAGGGGGCGCGGGGCGGATCCCCAGCGCCCGGTGGCGAGATTCGCCGCCAGGATCAGCGTCAGAACTCCGGCGATCGTGACGGCGCTCACCCGCCATGTCGCCCCGTACAGCAGCCCCAGCTTGGCGATCGCCGCGGTCTCGAGGAGCAAGAAACCGGCGCCGAGGAAAAAGAAGTGCCGGTGCAGCCTGCGGAAGCCGCCGTAGACCGACCTGATGCACAGCAGACCGGCGGCGAGGATGCCCAGCGAGGCGAAAACCGTCGGGCGCGGGATCGTGCGCGCTCTCAAGTAGAGAAAGGGCCAGTCGTCGGTGGCCAGCGGCCCGGCCGGGTGCTCGAGCCGCAGGGTCGCGGGCAACCCGCGGGAGATTTCCGGGCGGCGGGCGACGGCCGCCGGGAGCCCCGGGCCGGCGAGGTAAAGGTAGCCTGCGTCGTAGAAGACGGGCGTGACGAGCGGTGGCCCACCGTCTGCGGCAGCGAGCATGGCTTCGAGGCGCGACACGAGCCAGGGGTGCTCCGCGTAGAACGACAGGGCCAAGACGCCGTCCTCCGCGAGGCGGCCCATCGCCTCCGAGAGGGCCTCGACGGTGTAGACATAGTTGTCGAGGCGGATGTTCGCCGAGAAAGACGAGAAAAGGCTCGTGTGGGCGTCCAGCAATCCGAAGACGATCAGGTCGAAGCGCTCGGACGTGCGCCGCAAGAACGCACGAGCGTCCTGGATCACGACGCGCACGCGGGGATCGTCGTAGGGACGTTCCGGATGGAGCCGGCGGCCGAGCTCGACGATCCACGGGTCGATCTCGACGGCCACGACCTCGCGGGCGCCGTGCCTCAGGGCGGCAGCCACGTCGTTGCCGCCGCCCGCTCCCACGACGAGAACCCGATCGAACTTCTTCACGGTGTAAGGGTAGTTGTAGGCGTAGTAGGCCTGGGCCAGGAAAGAATAGGCCCGGTGGGTCGCCTCCACGGTTTCGTCCCGCAGATCCAGCAGGCGCTGATAGTAGAGGTTCTGGACGCGCAGCACCCAACCCGGGGAGAGAGATCGGCCGTCTTCCGTCGTTACCGGGGGCAGGCGCGAAACCTCGATCTTGTTGTACGGGCTCCAGTACGTTTCGCGCCCGCCTGCATGGTCCACCGCGTACATGGCGGCGGGGACCGCGAGCGCCAGCACCGTTGCGCCACACCGCGGCGCGAGCCGGATCTTCGCGTAAAAGACAAGGGCCAGCAGCACGGCAGCAGCGCCGACCCACGGCGGCACCCCCCAGCCGTTGAGGGCAGCGAAGGCGCCGATCCCGCCCAGCGCTCCCAGAACGTTGATGCTGTAGGCGCCGAGGGGCGCCCAGCCCTCCATCAAGAACCCGGTCAACTGGCCGAGGGGGAGCGTGGCCACGACGACGAGAAGGAAAACGAGGGCCACGAGCCCGTAGAAGAGCGCGAGCGGCGCCGCCCCGCTCGCGAAGCTCACCCCGAGGTTGGCCTCGGGAACTTCGGGTCCCGCCAGGGCGAGGTTCTCGGGCAAGGCCGCGTCAAGCGCGGCGACGAGGAGGGAGAGGGCCAGGGCCGGCAGCGCAAGCGGCAGGAGGCTCCTGCGGGCGCGAGCGAGGGCGAAGCCCAGGCCCAGCCCGAGGAAGCTGCCGATGAGGGCGAGGTTCTTGGTGTAGGCCAGAGGCCGGACCTGCGCGTCGAGATAGCGGATCAGGAGCAGCTCGGCGAACAGGCCGAGGGCCGAGACGGCGGCGAGATGCCAGCCCCGCTGGAGCCGAGACAACCCCTCGCGCCAGAGGCGCTCGCGCTCGCGTGTGGCCTCGAGGAATTCCATCCGAGTCCCGAGATCCAGGGAGCGCGCCATGGTACCACGCCGCGTGTCTTTACAGGATGCAGGCCAGTGGCTATGCTGAGCCGCTTCGATGGACGCTTCCCACCCCCAATGCCGCACGAGACGGCAGACGCTCTTCGTTCTGTTCGCGCTTCTCTTCGTTTTCAGTGGCGCGGCGGGGCTCCTCTACGAGGTGGTCTGGTCGCGCATGCTCGTGCGCGTGTTCGGCGTCACGGCCTTCGCCGTCAGCACGGTTCTCGTCTCTTTCATGGGTGGGCTGGCACTCGGGGCGGCCGTTTTCGGAGGGATCGCCGAGCGGAGCCGCCGTCCGCTGCGGCTTTTCGCGTTCCTCGAGGCAGGGGTTGCCGCTTATGCGCTGTTTCTGCCGCTGCCCCTGGAAGGGGTGGATTTCGTCTACGCCACCGTCTTCCCAGCCTTGCCCGAGTCGTTCCTGCTGCGCTCGATCGTCCGTTTCGTGCTCTGCGCTGCGGTGCTGCTCGTGCCCACGGTCCTCATGGGCGGGACGCTGCCCGCCCTGGGACAGGGCCTGATCCGCGACCCGCGGGAGATCGCGGGCGGCGTGGGGCTGCTCTACTTCCTCAACACGCTCGGGGCCGCTGCAGGGTGTTATCTCGCCGGCTTCCACTTGATCCCTGCGCTCGGGCTCCTCCGCACGACCCTTGTCGCCGCAGCCCTCAACGCTTCGGTGGCTTCCGCTGCACTTGTTTTCGAGCGACGGTGGGCGGAACGAATCCCGTCGTCCGCGGCACGGAGCCGAACACCCGCGGCCGGGACGGTGGGACAGACCGCTCCCGTCACGCCCCTCGCTTGGCCTCTGTGGGTCGCGGCGGGGTCGGGTCTCGCAGCACTGTCTTTCGAGGTCGTGTGGTTTCGTGTCCTGATCCTCGTCTTCGGCAGCACCGTCTACTCCTTCAGCGCCATGCTGGCCGTGTTCCTCGCCGGCATTGCCGTCGGGTCGGCATGGATCGGCGGCATCGCCGACCGCTCGCCCAAACCGGTGCGGCTGCTCGTGTGGACCCAAGGGGCGGTCGCGGGGGCGGCGATCGCGGGCTCCTACGCCGTCAACTGGATGCCGGAACTTTTCCTGCGGTTGATCCGTCTTCTCGGGCTCGACTTCGAGGGGATGAACCGGACCAAGCTGCTGCTTTCGTCCCTCGTGCTTTTTCCGCCGGCCCTTGCGTTCGGAGCGACCTTTCCGGCGGCGGTGCGCCTGTACGAGAGAGCGGCGCCCGGCCGGCGCATCGGCCGCGTGTACGCCTGGAACACCGTGGGGGCGATCCTGGGGTCGTTCGGCGCGGGCTTTCTGGCGCTGCCGGCCATCGGCGCCGAGTGGACGCTGAAGATCGTCATCGTTGTCGCGCTCGTGCTGGCCTTCGGCAGCCTCCTCGCGGAACCGGGCCGCCTGCAGCCTGCCTGGAGCTTCGGGGCCGCTTCCGTCCTCGTCTTGCTCGGTTTTGCCCTCCTGTTTCAGCCGCGTTGGGACCGGACCCTTCTCGGTGCGGGCGTTTACATGGAGCCCTGGCAGTTCTACGAGCCGAGCGGCCGCGTCAACGTCGCCCGCGTCGTGGCGGACTACGAGCTGATGACGTTCACCGAGGGTTACAACGACACGATCATCTCTTTCCGCAGCCCCAAGGGAAAATTTATTACCGTGAACGGGAGCACCACGGCCTCGGATCAGTTCGAGGACATGTTCTCCCAGCGCATGCTGGGCCACCTTCCCATGGCGCTCCATCCGGGTACCGTGCACAAGGCGTGCGTGGTCGGGCTGGGGGCCGGCGTGACGGCCGGGGTGATCGCGCTCTACGAGGTCGAGGAAGTCGTGGCCATCGAGCTCGAGGAAGGAGTCTTCGAGGCGAGCCGTTTCTTCGCCGAAGAGAACCACGACGTGCTGCGGAACCCGCGCGTGCGGATCGAGATCGACGATGGGCGCAACTACCTCAAGCTCACCCGGGAGCGCTTCGACGTGATTTCGTCGGCACCCAATTTCCCGGCTCTCACGGGCTCGGGCGCCCTCTACAGTGCGGAGTTTTTCGAGCTGTGCCGGCGGCGGCTCTCCCCGGGCGGCGTCATGTGCCAGTTCGTCCCCATCTGGCGGCTGCATCCCGAGGAGGTGCGCACGATGGTCCGCTCGTTCGCGGATGTGTTTCCGACGATCCGCGTGTTCCATACAGGTCTGAGCCTGGTCCTCCTGGGCCGCGAGGAACCCTTTCCGTCCGTGAGCATCGAGGAAATCGAGCGCCGCGTCTCGCGCGAGCGCGTGCGGGAAAGCCTGCTCGGCGTCGGCGTCCGCGGTCCCGTGGAGCTGTTGTCGTTCTACCGGTTCGACGAGAGCGAGGCCCGGCGCTGGGCGGAAGGAGCGCCCCGCAACACGGACGATCAGCCACGGATCGAATTCTACGCCCCGCGCGCCCTTTTCGCCTCCACGGTGCCCGTCAACCTGGAGCAGATTGGCGGTTTGCTGCCCAGCCGCGAAGCACGGTGGTCGCGGTTGGGCGCGGAACCGGAGTACGAGTCATCGTTTCTTGTCCTGGCCGCCGCGTCCGACGCCGTGGCGGAGGCCCAGATCGTTCTCTCGCGCGGGGACCCACGAAGGGGAATGGAGATCGCGCTTCCGGTGGCCGAAGCGGGCCACGCGTATGCGCGCTACGTCGTCGCGGATCACTTCGAGAAATCGGCCCTGGCGCATCAACGGCAGGGGGAGCTGGAAAAGGCGCGCCAGGCCTTCCTGGTGGCGCTCCGCTACGAACCCGAACGTCTCGATTCCATGCTCGGTTTGGGATACGTGGATCTGTTTCTGGGGAACCTCGACGAGGCGGAAAAAGTCCTGGAGGAAGCTGCGAAGCGATACCCGCGAAGCGCCGGGGCGCTCTACCGTCTCGGGTTGGTGCGGGAGTTTCAAGGGCGCCCCGGCGAGGCGGAAGCGCTTTATCGGAGAGCGACCGAACTGCAGCCCCTTCTTTCGCAACCTTGGGCCTTGCTCGGGCATGCTCTGCTGATGCGCGGGGAGGCCGCGGCCGCTTTGGAGTGCCTCGCACGCGCCGTGGATTTGGGGGAGGCGACGGAAGGCGTTCTGACCGGGATGGCGGCGGCGCACCTGGCGGTCGGAGCGAGCAGAAAGGCGCTTCGCTGGGCCGAGGAAGCGACGAAGCGATACCCCGAGTCAAGAGAGGCGTTCGATTTGCTTGCGCGAGTCGCCGAAGCGCGCGGCGATCTGGAACTCGCGCAGAGGGCGAGGGAACGCCAGCGTCAGTTGAGCGAGCGCTCGCGCTGACCCCATGAAGCGGCGAAGCTTTCTGGTCGTTGTCGCTCTCTCGGGCGCCGCAGTTCGTGCGGCGTATCCAGCGTGGCAACTCCTGCGCGCACCGGAGTCCACCGTCCCCCTCCTCGATGCCGCCTACTACCTCGACTGGGCGCGGGCGATCGCGGAGGGAGCGGGCCGTTTCGAGGGGGCGTTTTACCTGGCGCCCCTCTATCCCTACGTGCTCGGCTACGGATTCCGGCTCGCCGGGGAGGCGCTCCTTGCCGTCTACCTCTTGCAGCATTTGGCCGTGCTCGCTGCGGCTGTGTTGCTCGGCCGGGTGGCGGAGCGGCTGGCAGGTCACGTCGCCTCAGCGGCCACGGCCGGGTTGGTGCTCTTCTACCACCCGCTGCTTTTCTTCTCGTCTCGCCTTCTGGGGGAAAGCTTGGCGCTGGGACTTCTGGCGGCGGCGGTCTGGGCCGCGGCGGGTGGGGAAGATCCGGCCGGTCGGGCCCGCGCGCTCGGGAGCGGTGCGCTGGCAGGGCTCGCGTCGCTCGCGAGGCCCAACCTGCTCCTGGTCCCGGCTTGCTGGGTCCTCGGCTGCCTGATCGAAGGCTGGCGCGCGAAAGACCGAGCGGGGCTCCGCCGAGCCGGCTTGCTCGCCGCCGCGACGGCCGCGGTGATCGCTCCGGTGACGCTGCGGAATTTCGCGGCGTCGGGCCACTTCGTTCCGATCTCCGCCAACGCGGGCCTGACCCTTTACCACGGCAACGGACCGGGAGCGCAGGGCGTGTACACGCCGGCCGAAGGCTTCTCGGGGCGCGTGGAAAGCCAGCGGGAGGAAGCGCGCGTGCTGGCATCGCGCGCCACAGGGCGCGAGCTGGACGCGGTGGAGGCGGACCGCTGGTTCGCCCGCGAAGCCCTGCGCGCGCGGCTCGCCGATCCTTCCGGCACGGCGAGGCTGCTCGTGCGGAAACTTCTCTTGATGCTGAGCGACGCCGAGCTGAGCCTCGATTACCCGCCCGAGCTGGACGAGAGCCTCTGGCGGTGGACCGCACCGGTTTCCTTCGCTTGGATCGTCGCTTTCGCCGTCGCGGGCCTGGTGCTCGCGGGCTGGCGCGGCGCCGGGGCGTGGACCGTGTGGGGGGCGATTGGGGCCTGCGCGCTCACGCCGCTGGTCTTCTACGTTTCGAGCCGTTACAGGCTGCCCCTGGCGATGCTGCTCTGCGTGCCCGCGGGCGTGGGAGTCGCGCGGCTGCGGGAGAGCTGGCGCGCCCGTGCGGCCGGGCGCCGGTCGCTGCTGGCCGTGGCGCTGGCGGCGGGGGTTGGCCTCGTTTCGGTGGCGGTTCCGGTCGGCGAGCTCCGGCGTTCGACGCACGCGGTGGCGCTCGCCAACCGCGCATCGGTCAAGAAAAGTTCCGGGGATCTCGCCGGAGCCGAGCAGGACCTGCGGCAGGCGCTGGCGCTCGATCCCGGCGCATCGGCGGCGTGGTTCAACCTCGGGGTGGTGCTCGAGGCGTCGGGGCGGGCGCAGGAGGCGGAGGGCGCGTACCGTCGCGTGGTGCAGACCGAGCCCGGACATGCGGAAGCAGCGGGCAACCTGGCGGGGCTGCTCGTGCGGAGCGGGAGGGCCACGGAAGCGGTGCCGATCCTGCGGCGCGCCCTGGAAAGTCGCCCGCACCACGCCGTATGCTGGACCAACCTCGTCGTGGCCCTCGCGAGCCAGGGAGACCTGGAAGGGGCGCGGCAGGCGGCGAGGCAAGCCGCTGGAGCGGGGGTGGAGCTTCCCCTGGGGTTGCTGGAGGCGATCGGTATGGGGCGTGGCGGCGGACAGGGCGAAGCGCGGATGCGAGGATCCGGTGAGGAGCGGTAGTTTCGGAGCTGTGGACATGCGAGCCGAATGGCGCGCGGAACGTCGGCGCAAGGCAGCGGGAGTCCTCGGCTGCGCGCTGGCCATGACGGTCGCTCTGTTGGCTGGCTGCGACGCGCCGGTTCGCGTCAGCGATACCGGGTACGTGGGCACCTGGACCCGCGGCAACGATCGGGTGAGTTCCACGATCGCCATCTACCACGACGGGGAGCGCTATCGCTTCCGCTGGTTCGTCCATTCGAAGGACGGCAAGTGGAGCGTCCGATGCGACTGGGACGGCCAGTGCGAAGAGTTCGTGGATGGCGAGAAAACCTCGGTGTACACGTTCCGCACGTGGACGGAAGAGACGACCGGGCACCTGATGGTGGAATGTACGGGCCGCGTATGGAAGCCCCGGGAGGTCGAGATCCACTACGTCGACGAACTCGTCCTCGCCGACGAAGGCCGGACCCTCTGGTCGTACACGCTGGAGCGCGGCGGGCAGCGTTTCGAGGGGGACGCCCGCCCGCGGCGGCAGTTCCGCAAAGTCTCGGACGCCGTGGCGAATCCTCCGCGGCGCCTGCCTCGCCCCGAGGCCGCTTCGTGAACCGGGACAGGCACGTCTCGGCGGGCGCATCCAAGGCGCCGCGGCGGGAGCTCCGGGGGCTCGAGCGCCGGCTCGGTTACCGGTTCCGCGATCCGGAGCTTCTGGAGCGGGCCCTGACCCACGCCTCCTACACCCACGAAGCCAGTCGAGCGGCGCACTACGAGCGGCTCGAGTTTCTCGGCGACGCGCTGCTCGGGCTTCTGGTGGCGGACTGGCTCTTCCGCGCCGATCCCCGAGCGCCCGAGGGTGTCCTGACGCGGCGCAAGCAGATCATCGTCCGCGCGGAGACGCTGGCCGAGGTATCCCGAACGCTCGGCCTCGGCGGTTTGTTGCGCTTGGGCCGCGGCGAGGAGGCCACGGGCGGGCGCGAGAAACCTTCGATCCTCGCGGATGTGCTCGAGGCGCTGGTCGCGGCCGTCTATCTCGACGGCGGGATCCGGCCTGCGCGCGCCTTCGTCCAGCGCCACCTGGGCGCCCTGATGGAAGCCTCCCTCGCAGCCCGCGAAGTGCAGGAGGACTACAAGACGCGGCTCCAGGAGCAGGTGCAGTCGCGGCTGCGCGTGACGCCGTCCTACCGCATGGTCTCGGTCGAGGGGCCCCCGCACGAGCGCCGCTTCCGCGCCGAGGTGCGCGTGGGCGAGGAGGTCTGGGGCCGCGGCGAGGGCCGCAGCCGCAAGGAAGCCGAGCAAGCGGCGGCCAAGGCCGCCCTGGAACGCGCCCGGGCCATGCGCTAGTTGCCCGGCGCGGCCGCGCCGGAAAGCCTCGCCGCGTTGGTTGCCCGCCCGGGCCGTCCATGCTTTGGCAGCCGGGCACGCGGTGCCGTATTCTCTCGCTTGCCGTGCTCCGGGAAGGACTCGAGACAAGGCGCTGCGCCGGGGTCCTGGGCGCTGGTTTGTGCTTTCTCGGCTGCGGCCTCGGGCTCGCCGCTTCGGAGCAGCCCCAGCGCCTCGCCGCCGAGCCCGCGGCCATCGTGCCCCTGGCGGGCGAGAGCCGGCTCGTGGTCGAGAAGGTCGCGGGTCGGATCCTGATCCGCGCCGGCAAAGCCGGCGAGCTGCGTTACCTGAGTCTGCGCGAAGAGGGGCGCGAGGGAGCAGCCCTCGAGGTCTGGAAAGACGGCCGGGAGCTTCGGCTCCGGCCACCCGAGGGCGACGAGGCGACCCGGCGCAAGGTCGAGATCAGCGTGCCGGCCGACTTCGACGTGGCCCTGCGCGCCGACGACAGCGAAACGCAGATCAGCGAGGTCGGCGGCGTGGCGATCTCGGGCCGCAAGCTCGACTTCGCCGTGCGCCGCGCGAAGCGGGTGGTCGAGCTGGAAGCGGTGGACTCTCGGGGCGAGGTCGTTGGTGTGGCGGGCGGCGTCGCGCTGAGGCTCCAGGATAGCGCGCTCGAACTGCGGGGCGTGGAGGGCGAGGTCTACGGCCACGCCGCGGGCGGCCAGATCGCGATCCAGTTCCTCGGCGGGCCGCTGGACCTGAAGCTGCAGGACACGCGCCTGGCGGCGCAATCCGCGGCTTCCACCCTCAGGCTGCGCGCGAGCGGCGGCGAAGTCGTGCTGGAGCAGATCCAGCGAGGGGCCGAGCTTTCGTTGAGGGGAACGCCGCTGCGCCTGAAAGGGTGTCGGGGTTCTCTCGACATCGAGACGGACAACGAGGTGCGCTTCGCGGACTGCGACGCCGCCATCCACGTCAACAGTTGGGGCGGCGACCTCGTCGGCGCGGGCAATACGGGGCTCGTGGAAATCCGCACGCACAACGCGCGCGTGGCGCTGGAAAGGATCTCCGGGCCGGTGGGCGTGCAAGGGGAGGGGCTGGAGGTGGACCTCCGCGGCATCGAGGGCGAGCTCGTCGTGCTCGCGAAGTCGAGCGAGGTGCGCGTGGCGGCGGCGATGGGCCCCGTGCACATCGAGAACGACTTCGGCAACGTGAGCGTGGAGAACGTCTCGGGCAAGCTCCGGATCGTCAGCCGCGATGGCGAGGTATCGGCGCTGCAGCTCAAGGCCCCGGCCGTGGTGTCGGCCGACGGAGAGCGGGTGACGGTGGGGTGGGCGTCGCTGCAGACCGAGGAGGACAGCAGGATCGTCAACGAGCGCGGGGACGTCACGGTCCACCTGCCCGGGCCCATCCGATGCCGGGTGGAGGCGCGCGCTCGCTTCGGACGCATCGAGACGGACCTGCCCGCCGTGCGGGTCAGCGAGGACGGCACGCAAGCGCAAGGCCCCGTCAATTTCGGGCGGCAGCCGATCGTGACGGTCGAGGCCGCAGGGGACATCCGGTTGCTCGGCAGCGCCCGGCAAGCGGACGAGGGATCCTGAGGGCGTGGGCGCGGCACGGCTGCAGGTCGCCCTCGTCGTGGGGCTTCTGGGCCTCCACGCGGCCCTGGTTCTGGATTTCGCGCGCAAGCACAGCGCGGTCTTCGACGAGGTCGTCTATCCGACTTCGGGCTACAGCTACTGGCTGACCGGCGACTACCGCTTGAACCCGGAGCATCCGCCGCTGCTGAAACTCTGGACGGCCCTTCCCTGGCTCGGGATCGGCGCGAGAGCGGAGCGCATCCCAGGCTGGTGGGAGACGGACCAGTGGCGCTTCGGGCAGGCGCTGCTGTTCGAGTCGGGCTGGAGTGCCGGGGCGCTGCTGCTTCGCGCGCGCCTGATGACGGCGCTTTTGTCCCTGGGGCTCGCGCTCGGTGTGTGGAGTCTGGGGCGGCAGCTCTTCGGGGCAGGGGCAGGACTGGCGGCCCTCGCCCTCTATGCGCTCGATCCGCTGGTGATCGCCCATGCCGGTCTCGCCACCACGGATTTGGGCGCGGCTGCCCTCTATGCCTTCGCGGTCGTCGCGTTCGCCCGGGCCGTGTCGAGCGCCCGCACGGGACGTTTCGCCTGGGCGGGTGGAGTCCTCGGAGCGGCGCTCGGCGCCAAGTTCTCGATGCTCGTGCTCGTGCCCCTGCTGGCGGTCGTCGTTCTGCTCCTCGCCCCCCCGGGCAGGCGCGCGCGCGCCGCCGCCGGGAGCCTGCTCGCTGGGGCGGCGGCGGCGGTGGTGCTCGCCGCGCTCTATCGCGGCGAGGTGGGCGCCTATTTCGAGGGCCTCCGCCGCTTGCTCCACCACAGCCAGGTGGGGCATCCGAGCTACGCCTTCGGGCAGTACTCGAGGCAGGGATGGTGGTGGTACTTCCCCGCCGCCTGGCTCGTCAAAACTCCGGTTCCATTGCTCGCGTTCGCGGTCGGGGGAAGTGCGCTGGCGTTGCTCGGAATCCTGAAAACGAGGCGGGGCGCGGTCCGCGAGGGCCCGCAGGCGGGCCAGGCGAGCCGCGACGGCGAAGCGCTTCCTGGACGCGCTCCGCTCCCGGACCGCCGCTGGTCGGCGGTGCTCCTGTTGGCGGTGGCCTGCGCGTGGCTTCCGGTCATGGCGAGTTCCCTCAATCTGGGCGTGCGCCACCTGTTGCCGGCGACGCCGTTTCTCGCCGTCCTGGGGGGAGCGGCGGCAGCCCGCTGGGCGCGGGCGGCTTACGGCCGGTGGCTGGTCGCAGGCGCCTTCGGCTGGCTCGCCGCGGCGACGTTCCTGGTTCATCCGCACGAACTCTCGTTCGCCAGTCCGCTCTTCGGGGGGCCGGGGCGCGCCTGGCGCTACCTCGCCGACTCCAACGTGGACTGGGGCCAGGATCTGCCCGCGCTCGAGCAGGAACTCGAGCGCTATCCCTTGCGCCGCCTCTACCTCGGGTACTTCGGCACCGCCTATCCCGAAGCCTACGGGATCGAGCGCTACCACTGGATCCCTTCCTTCGGCATGGTGCCGCGCAAGCGCGAGGACGGCCCGGCGCCCGAAGGCCGGGAGTGGATCGCCATCAGCGTCACCAACCTGCTCGATGTCTACAGCGGCAAGCACGAGGGCTACGCCTGGCTGCGCGAGCGCCCCTTCGCGGCCTTCCCGGGCCGCAGCATCGCGCTCTTCGACATCACGGCGGACGCCGAGGCGCATCGGCGGCTCGGAGAGACGGCGCTCTACTACGGAGAACCGCAAGCCGCACGGGCGCCGCTCGAGCGAGCCCTGGAGCTCAGGCCCCATGACCCCCGCGCCCGGGCGGCGCTCCTCCGCGGTCTTGTGCAGTTGGGCCTGAACGACGACGCGGCGCGGATCTGCCAGGGCATCTCGGGGGAAGAAACCACCGAGCTGACGACCCTCTGCCGCGAACTGGCCCGGCACCGCGTCTCCGGGCGTTAGGTCGGCAGGAACGCGCTTCGCGGCCCGCTGCTGTCGAACGCTCCTCGCCGTTCCCATCCCTCCCGCGCGAGAAAAGCCGGGGCTCGGCCCGCGGCTCCTCGCGCCGAGCCTGGTTGGCACCCCGGGAAGTCGCGGGCCTGCGCTTCGCGGTCCCGACCGCAGGGAGAGGGACGAGAAATCGAGGAGGAGCAGCGGGAGCGCTGCGCCCTCGGCCCCGCGCGGGCGCCGGCAAGGAACCCGCCGGCGGCGCTCCGCGTTCCACTCGAACGCAGAGCCCGGATGCGTGTATCCTCGATCGGGGCGGCGAGGCATCGGGAAGGATAGGGAACGATAGGGGAGGGGGGTGCAAATGAGCCAGGCAAGCGCGGCTGCGGCGATCACCATCGCCCCCGAGGAGCGGGGTCTGGCGGTGGCGACGCACCTCTCGGGGCTCGCCGGCTACGTGATCCCGTTCGGCGGGGTGCTGGTTCCCGTCATTATCTGGGCGGTGAAGAAGGACTCTCGAGTGATCGCCGCGCTGGCCAAGCAGGCGGTGCTGCTCAACATCGTGGTGTTCGCCGCGGCGGTCGTTCTGGCGTTGCTGTGCCTGACGATCATCTTGATTCCCCTGGCGATCCTGGGCTTGCTGGGGCTGGCGATCGTCGCCATCGCCCTGCCCGTCGTGGGGGCGATCCGGGCTTCGGAAGGCGTCTTCTACCGCTATCCCGTGGTGGGCACCTCGCCCGAGCCGCGCTAAAGCCTGCGGCTCCGCATAGCGGCGGACCCCGCCGGCACGCCTCCCGCCCGAAGGACCGCCAGAAGCCCGAGGTTTCTCGCCCGGGGGTTTCCCGCCTGCAACAGCGAAGCGGGCACAGCGCTTGACGCCCGCCTGCCCGGTTTCCACGGCGGTGGCCGCGCCGGAGGCTACCCCGGCGGGGATCTGCAGCTGCTGGTGCTCGTGCGTCCGCAACCCGATCACGAGGGCATGCGATCGAAGCGGCTCCTGCTGCTGGGGCGCCGAGGCGCGCTATGTGGCCCCGCGCCACTGCGTCTGCGACCCGTGCCGATACTTCCTTGGCGGCGCTCTGCTGCAGCAGGCGGCGTGTGTCGGCGCGGAGCAGATGCAGCTCGATTTTCATATCGCCGCGCTGAGGCAAAAGGCGCGCTCGCTGCGCTTGGCATCGTCTTGAGCCAGACCTCAAGGCGAACGCCGGCGCGAAGCGCCCGCGTGCGAGGATCCCGCTCCGGAGACGCAGCGCGGGGTCCTCGCCGGGCGCGCGCCGCCGCTCGGGCATGCCACGTCGAGCGTCGTCGTCGGCTGGGAGAGGCCCTCGCTTTTCCCACGCGACGCCCGCGTCCTCGGTGTCGTACCAAGGGCCAAGAGGCGATTCGTTCGTCGTCGAGGAGTTCGAGATGATGCCCACACGACGCGTCCGTGGGTTCGCTGGAAAGGGTGCGGTATGCCTGCCGATCGCGCTCGCGGTGTCGTGTTTTTCGCCTGGCGCGCACGCGGAAACGACGCTGCGCCTCGCGAGGCTGCAACAGCTCCTGGAACAGGCGCAGTCCGACGGCAAGCGGGAGTGTTTCCCCGCGGCGCTCCCCGTCGCCGTTGCCGGTCCCTACGCCGTCGTGGCAGCTTCGGTCCTCTGCTCGCGCGAAGGCGGGGACGAACGGAACCCGTACGAGTGGAAAGGCGGCTTCTGGGCCGTGGTGGACTGGAAACAGTTGCGCGTCGTGGCCCCCGAGATCGAGTCCGGTCCGAACTCCCACCTGCTCGATCTGGCCCAGATCGAAGGGCGGCCCGCACTGCTCGCGGCCGAAGGCAGGGAGCTCGTGCTGTACCTCGCCGGCCAGGACGGCCCTCAGGTCTACCGCTGGTTGTGTCCGCCGTCGGCGTGCCCGTCCTTCCCCCTGCAAGCGCAGCTCCTGGAACAAACGAGGTTTCCCTGGGAGGCTGTGCGCGTGCTGGTCGTGGCGGGCGAGGCCGAGTTTCTCGTGCACGCCTACGATCTCTACCCGCCCGGGGAGGATGGGGAGCCGGGCCGGGTGCAGAAGGTGGACGAGTTCGTCCCGGCGGCCCTGTGGAAGCAGGAGTTCGGGCGCGCGACGAACCTCGAGGAGGAGGCGAAAAAAGTGTTCCTGGATCGGAACGTCCTGCTCGAGTACGCCTCGAAGTTGCCGCTCCTGGACAAGGAAGTGGGCGCGATGGCCCTCGAAGCGGCCGACCGCTACGTGGAGAACGCCTGGCGCGGGATCAGCATCCACGCCGCCGGCGAGCAAGGGATCTTCTTCGCCACGCAGCAACCCTTCGCCCTCACGCGGCTGGATCCGCAGAGCGGAAAGTTCCAGATCCACTCCATCGGCGAGTTCGGCAAGCACGTCCGCCCGCTGTCGCTGTCGGGGAACCTGAGCTTGCTCGGCGCGTTCCCGATCGGGGCGCAAAAGGTGGGCCTGGTCGTCCGGGGTCCGATCTGCGAGAGCGCAGCCCAGTACAGGGTCAGTCACGGCGGCGCGGCGTGTCCGGGCCGACAGGTGGAGCGTGAACCGGGGCAGGAGGCCTGCTGCTACTCGCTGACGGCGCTGGTGCGCCACGACCTGAAGACGGACAGCGCCTCGTGGGACATCTGGGAGGACTACGACAAGAGGGGCGAGCCGATCGCCCAGGGCGTCGTCGAGGTGAGCCGGGCCGGGGCGACCTGCCTCGTAGCCACACCCGATGGCGTGATCCGGCGGGAATCGTGCGGCGCGCGCTGATGCGGCGCTGCGTGGCGCTCGCGTAGCCAGCAAGCCCGGGCCAGGCTGGCCAGCGGCCGCGAAAACTCCGCGCACGCATGGGGTGCCGGCCGCCCGCAAGGGCTGGAGGTGGTGGGTTGCTCGCTCCGCGCGGTTGGCTGCGCGGACGATCGCGTGCGGCTTGACGGTCCCCCCGCGGGTCGTGGTGGATCGAACCCCGTGCACGCAGGAAATCGCGCATCCCGCGTTTCACCCGCAGGCGGCTGCGTCACAGGGGCCGCCTGCGGGAAAAACGGAACGCCGCAGAAAAAAAACGCTGGGAGGTCTTGCATCGCTCGTTCGCCTGTGCTGGACGCCCTGGGGTCCCGAAACGATTCCCGCGCCTCCCCGCGGGAAGCCGATCTTGGCTGAAACACTCGCGCGATCGCATCGCTCGCCTGCGAAGAGCCGTGGGGTGTTCGACGCTCCGCGCGGCGAGCGTCCTGTCCTCTTTTGCGAAGCGACCCGTTCCTGGAACGCAACCCGCCCACCCGAGCTGACGGTCCCCCTCCCCTCGCGCTCCTCGAAGCGCTCCAGCCCCGCAGGGGCTTTCGCGTCTTCCATCCCTCGCTGCGCAGTCGCTCGACTTCAATCTCCGCAGGCTGGCCCTGGTTTCGGGCCGCGTGGACCGGACCCTTGCCTTGAGGTTACCCCTTCGGGGGTCGGGCGGCCGGGCAACGTCCCGCCGACCTGTGGGCGGCCGCTCCAGGCGGCCGGTGGAAGAACCGCCCACTGCAGCGGCGACGGTCACGGGCGACCGGCCGGTCGCCCGCCGCCGCGCTAGCTGCTTGGGTGGACGAGACATGCGCACAAGCAGCCTCGCATGAACCTGTGTGGGCCCGCCGGCTGGCGAGTTCGGTGGGTGCAAGGTCGGCAGCTGCATGGAAGACCGAGGTCAGTAGACGGGCATCGAGGGATCCACCTCCTTGGCCCAAGCAAGCAGGCCTCCCGCGAGGTTGCGGACGCGCCGGAAGCCGGCTTGGCGCAGGAGCTGCACGGCCTGGCGGCTGCGGATGCCTTGCTTGCAGACGAAAACGATCTCGTCGCGAGAGTCGAGTTCGTGCATCCGCGCCGGCAACTCCCTCAGGGGGATCAGGCGCGCACCTTCGATCCGGCAGATCTCCCACTCTTGCGGGGAGCGCACATCGATCAGAACCAGCTTGTGGCCCCCCTCCAGCCGGGCCTTGAGTTCTTGCGGCGCGACAGCCGGCGTCTCGTCCTCGGACAGCGATGCGGGCTCAGCTCCCACACCGCAAAAGGCCTCGTAGTCGATCAGCTCGCGGATCGTCGGCTTGTCGCCGCAGACCGGGCAGGCGGGATCGCGCCGGAGCTTCAGCTCGCGGAAGCGCATCTCGAGCGCGTTGAACAGCAGCAGCCTCCCGATCAGCGGCTCCTCCTTTCCCAGGACGAGCTTGATCGCTTCCGTGGCCTGGATGGCACCCACGATTCCGGGCAGCACGCCCAGCACCCCGCCCTCGGCGCAGCTCGGCACGAGGCCGGGCGGGGGAGGCTCCGGGTAGAGGCAGCGGTAACAAGGGCCGCGCCCCGCCCAGAAGACGGACGCCTGACCCTCGAAACGGAAGATGCTGCCGTAGACGTTGGGCTTGCCGAGCAGCACGCAGGCGTCGTTCACCAGGTAGCGGGTGGGGAAGTTGTCCGTCCCGTCCACGACGACGTCGTAGCCGCGCAGAATCTCGAGGGCGTTCTCCGATGTCAAGCGCGTCTCGTAGGTTTCGACCCGCACGAAGGGATTGATGTCCTGCAGCCGTTCCCGCGCCGCCTCGAGCTTGGGACGACCCACGTCGCTCTGGCCGTAGAGCACCTGGCGCTGCAGGTTCGTTTCGTCCACCCGATCGAAGTCCACCAGGCCGATGCGGCCCACCCCCGCGGCGGCGAGGTAGAGCCCCAACGGCGAGCCGAGGCCCCCGGCGCCCACGCACAGCACGCTCGCAGCCTTGAGCCGCTTCTGCCCCTCGAGTCCCACCTCGGGCATGATCAGGTGGCGGCTGTAGCGCAGGATCTCCTCGCGGCTGAGCGTCACCTCCACCGTCGCGGAGCCGCCCGCCTCCGCCCCCCCGGCGATGGAGGGCACGATCGTCAATACTTCGTCCTCCGCGAGCGGCGTGGCCTCGCCCTGGCGGCTGCGCATGTCCTCCTCGCCGACGTACACGTTGACGAAGCTCCGCAGCGTGCCGTCCTCGGTGAACAGGTGCTTCTCCAGCGCCGGATAGCGCCGCACGAGCTCGCGCAGCGCCTCGCCCACGCTGGCCGCCTCGACCTCGACGACGGAGCGTTCCTCCGTGTAGGGCCGCAGCGGGGTCGGGATCAGAATCTTGGCCGCCATGCTTCGCCTCCGGTGCCGGGCCTCGCGCGAGGCCGGAGCTTTTCCGAAGATTCCCTCTCCTCCATCCTCCGCTATCCTTCTGCCCAAGAGCGCTCCGCCCGCGCGCGACGCGGGACAGGCTCGACGCGCAGGGGGACCTCCTGGAAGCACCGTGCCTCGTCCAGCCGCCACGCCGTGGGGGCTCCCGGCCGCCCGCGCCGCAGCGGCACGATCAGGTAGACGTACCACGGCCAGGCGTGCTTGCGGTCGTACTCCGAGGGTCGCGCCGGGGCGTCGGGATGCGAATGATAGAAACCCACGATCTCCAGGCCCTCGCGCTGCGCCTCGCGCCAGACCTCGTAGGTTTCGCGCGCGGGGATCGTGTACCGCGTGCGCCGCTGCTCGCGGCGCGCGTTGGTCGCGGCGCGGACGCGCGCGACGTCGCGGCGGTCGCCCTCCACGCGACCGAGCAGGAAGCCGCACGCCTCCTCCGGGTAGGCGCGGCGCGCGTGCTCCACGATCCGCTGGAGCTGGGCCCCCTGCAGGACGATCACCCCGCCTCCTCCTCCCAGAAGCGCTCGCTGAGATAGCGCGAGCCGCCGTCGGGGAAGATCACCGCCACGTGCGCGCCGCGGTCGCGGCGCGCCACGCGCAACGCCGCCACGAGCGCCGCACCCGAGGACGGTCCCACCAACAACCCCTCCTCCCGGGCCAGGCGCCGCACCATCGCGTACGCCGCCTCGGTCTCGACGAAGACGTGCTCGTCCGCAAGCTCGGGATCGTAGATCGCCGGCACCATCGCCGTCGCCATGTGCTTGAGACCTTCGAGGCCGTGGAGCGGCGTGGCCGGCTGGACGGCCACCAGCCGCACGTGGGGCAACGCCTCCCGCAGCCGGCGTCCGGTCCCGACGAACGTGCCCGAGGTGCCCAAACCCGCCACGAAGTGCGTCAGCCGTCCCGAGGTTTGCTCCAGCAGTTCGGGCCCCGTGCTCTCGTAGTGCGCCCGCCAATTGGCGGGGTTGCTGTACTGGTCTGCGTAGAAATAGCGCTCCGGGCTCTGCTCGTAAAGCCGCCGAGCGCGACCGATGGCGCCGTCGGTGCCCTCGAGGGGGTCCGTGAGGATCAGCTCCGCGCCCAGCGCCCGCAGCATGCGCCGCCTCTCGGCGGAGCAGTTCGCCGGCACCGCCAGGGTCACGCCGTAGCCCAGGCGAGCCCCGATCCAGGCATAGGCGATGCCGGTGTTGCCCGAGGTGGCGTCCAGGATGCGCCTGCCTGGCACCAGGGCCCCCGAAGCGAGCGCCCCCCGCAGGATCCACAGTGCGGGCCGATCCTTCACCGAGCCGCCGGGATTGGCGCCCTCGAGCTTCGCCTCGATCCTCGAAGGGAAGACCTCCCGCCCGATCCTGTCCAGGGACACGAGAGGGGTACCTCCGACGAGGTCCAGTAGATTTCCCGCCTGCGAGACCTGAAACTGCGCCACAGCGCCACCTAAGCGTACTGAATCGGTCCTATTTGGAAAGTACCACGCTCGGGTGCCTGCGGCAACGACATCGGCACGGGCGGTATCATGCCCCGGTGTTGCGCACCGTGATCGCCGTCGGCGGTTTCGACCCGACAGGACGTGCCGGCCTGGCCGCCGATCTCGCCACGATCCGAGCCCACGGGCTGCATGCAGCCCCCGTGACGGCGACCCTGACCGTTCAGAACCGCCACGGGGTGCAGGCGGTCGAGCCCGTGGGGCAGCCTTTCGTTGCCGCTCAGTTGCGCGCTGTTTTCACGGACAGCGCCCTGGCCGTCCGGGCCGTGAAGAGCGGCCTTCTGGGCTCGCAGGGAGCCCTCCAGGCCCTCGTAGAAGCCCTCCGGCAGTTCCCTGCGGCGTTCGTCTGCGACCCCGTGATGGTCGCGGGCACGGGCGAGCCGTTGATCCCGGACTCCGTGGCCCAGGCCCTGCTCGACACGCTCGTCCCCGCGGCGACGCTCCTCGTCCCCAATGCTCTCGAGGCGGGCCGCCTCGCCGGGCTGCCCGTCCGCTCCCCCCGGGACGCCGAGCGCGCCGGGGCGCGGCTGCTGGAGCGGGGGGCGCGGGCCGTGCTTGTCAAGGGGGGGCATTTCGAGGTTGCGAGGGGCACGGACGTGCTGGTCACGCGCGAGGCGAGCTGGAGGCTGCCGCCCCTCGGCCCCTCGGCCCCTGAGGCCCGGGGCACCGGTTGCCGCCTCGCCTCGGCCGTGGCGGCGCGACTGGCTCTGGGGCTGGGCCTGCACGACGCGGTGGCCGCCGCCCGCGAGTTCGTCGCCGACTACAGGGAGCGCGTCGCGCACGCCAAGCGCGTGGGCCGCTTGCACGTGATCACCGACGAAACGCTCCAGTCGCGCTTCACCCACGTGGAGCTCGCGCGCTTGGCCGCGGAAGGCGGGGCGGACGTGGTGCAGTTCAGGGAGAAGCGCCCGCGCAGCGCGCGGCAGCGCATCGCGGTCGCCCGGTCCATGCGGCGCGTTCTCGACGGAACCGCCGCTCGTCTCGTCGTCAACGACCACGTGGACGTCGCCCTCGGCGCGGGCGTCAGCGCCGTCCATCTCGGGCCCGAAGACCCCGAACCCGAGGCGGCCCGGCGCGCCCTCGGTCCCTGGTGCACCGTCGGCGCCACAGCCAACGACTACGACGCCGCCGTGCGCCTGGCGCCGCGCGTGGACTACCTCGGTGTGGGCCCCGTCTTTTCCACCCGGAGCAAGGAACGTCCCGCTCCGGCCCTCGGCCTCGAAGGTCTCGCACGCATCGCTGCCGCCGTGGCCCCCGTCCCGGTGATCGCCATCGGCGGGATCACCGTCTCGCGCGTCGCCCAGGTGTTGCAAACCGGGGCCCATGGCGTCGCCGTTCTCTCGGCCTTCGTGGGTGCCGCCGATCCGCGGGCCGCGGTGCTCGCCCTGCGCGAGGCGGTGGAGCGCAGCGTCGCGGGTGGGGCGGCCCTGCGGGAGCGTTGAAGGCATGCCGCCGCGCCAGGACCGCCTCGTGACGATCGTCGGCGGTGGCGTCATCGGCCTTGCCGTGGCCTTCGAACTCTTGCAGCGGGGCTTCGCCGTGCGCGTCTTCGACGCCGGATCGCGCCCCGGGGTGGCGACCGGCGCCGCCGGAGGCATGCTGGCGCCCATTTCCGAGGCGGAGATCCACGACGAGAGCGTCGTGCGCTTCGGGCTCGACAGCCTCGCGCGCTACCCGCGGTTCGTCGCCGAGGTGGAGCGGGCGAGCGGGATCGGCTGCGATTACCGCCAGGAAGGCACGCTGTGGGTCGCGGTCACGCGCGACGACGACGCGGAACTCGCGCACCTCGCCCGCACGCTGGAACTGCGAGGGCTGCCCTTCCGCCGGCTGGACGGCGCCGAGACGCTGGCTCTCGAGCCGCGCCTGAGCGGCCGCGTCTGGAGCGGACTCCTGGTGGAGCGCGACCACGACGTGGACGCCCGGGCGCTTTGGCGCGCGTTGCGCGAAGCCGTGCGGCGCTCGGAGGGCGAGATTCTTCCGGGACGGGTGCAGGAGATTTTGGTCGAACACGGCACGGTGCGCGCCCTCAAGGTCGAAGCGCGCGCAGGCGCCGTGGAAGAAGTGGAGGCGGACACCGTCGTCCTGGCCGCCGGCGCCTGGGCCACCCACGAGATCGTCTCGCCCGTGACCCACCTCCAGGTGCGGCCGCTCAAAGGGCAGATCGTGCGGTTGCGCGCGCAGGCGCCGGTGCTCAGGCACGTGGTGCGGCGGCCGCGCCTCTATCTCGTGCCGCGCACGAGCGGGGCGCTGCTCGTCGGCGCCACGATGGAAGAATTGGGCTACGACGAGCGCCCCACGGCCTGGGCCGCGTGGGAGCTCCTGCGGCACGCCTGGGAGATCCTGCCCGTGTTCGACGAGCTGGAGTTCGTCGAGCTGGCCGTGGGTTTCCGTCCTGTCGTGCGGGACCACCGGCCCGTCATCGGCGCCACCGACACGGGCGGGTTGTTCGTCGCCCTGGGGCACGGGCGCGGGGGCATCCTCCTGGCTCCTGCCACGGGACATTACCTGGCGGAGTGGATCGCGACGGGCAAGCGCCCCGAGGCGCTCGCGCCCTTCGGCCCCGAGCGGCTGGCGCCGTCCCCGAAAACGGAGGATCATAGGCTGTAGTCAGCGGCGGAGAAGGGCGCACGATCCATGGCGAACCCCAGCAGTCCCCCGGAACTCACCGTCAACGGCGAGGTCCACAGAACCCGTGCCGCCACGCTCCTGGAGCTGCTCCGCGAGCTGGGTCACGACCCCGAGCGAGCCGGCCTGGCCGTCGCCGTCAACGGCGAGGTCGTGCGGCGCGCCGAGTGGGCGGCGCGGGCGCTCCGGGCTGGGGATCGGGTGGAGATCGTGGGTGCCGTGCAGGGAGGATGATGGACGACCGCAGCGCGAGCGTGAGAGACGGCGAGGACACCTGGGAACTCGGGGGGCGGCGCCTGCGCTCGCGATTGCTCCTCGGCAGCGCCCGCTACCCCAGCCGCCAGGTGATGCTCGACGCCCTGCGGGCCTCGGGGACGGAGGTCGTCACCGTCGCGCTGCGCCGCGTGGACCCGCGCTCCGGCCCCGAGAACCTCTACGAACTGCTGCGCGGGGAGGGCTACCACGTCCTCCCCAATACGGCGGGCTGTTTCACCGCCCGCGATGCGGTGCGGACGGCGGAGCTGGCCCGCGAGGCTCTCGGCACGGACTGGATCAAGCTCGAGGTGATCGCGGACGAAGAGACGCTCTTGCCCGACGTCGAGGGCCTGCTCGCGGCGGCGCGCCAGCTCGTGCGCGCCGGCTTCCAGGTCCTTCCCTACACCAACGACGACCCCGTCACGGCGCGCAGGCTCGAGGATCTCGGTTGCGCCGCCGTGATGCCCCTGGGCGCTCCCATCGGCTCGGGGCTGGGGATCCGCAACCCCCACAACATCGAGCTCATCGTCGAGCGGGCCCGGGTGCCCGTCGTCGTGGACGCCGGCGTGGGCACCGCCTCCGACGTCACGATCGCCTTCGAGCTCGGCTGCCACGCCGTGCTCCTCAACACCGCCGTCGCGGCGGCCCGGGAGCCGGTGCGGATGGCGCGGGCCGTGCGCGCGGCCGCCGAAGCGGGCCGCCAGGCGTTCCTCGCGGGGCGCATCCCGCGCCGGTACTACGCCGAGGCTTCGTCTCCATGGGAGGGCAGGATCGAGACCGTGCCCCGGAGGCAGTGAATCGCTCCGGGGCGCCGCCGCGGTTGATGCTGGTCACCGACCGGCGGCGGCTGCGCCGAGGCGATCTGCTGCACGTGGTGGAGCGGGCCGTGCGCGGGGGCGTGGGGTTCGTGCAGTTTCGCGAGCGCGATCTGGGAGACGACGAGCTTTACGCGCTCGTGGCCGCGGCACGGGAGCGGCTGCCGGCGCGGACCTGGATCGCCGTCAACGACCGGGAAACTCTCGCCCGGCGGCTGGGGGTGGGGCTCCACCTGCCCGAAGGGCGGCCCGCACCGGGACCCGGCCTTCCGTTCTGGGGCCGCTCGGTGCACACGCCGCAGGCCGCCAGGGCCGCCGCCGCCGAAGGCGCCCGCTATCTCGTGGCGGGGACGATCTACGCCACGGCCTCGAAGCCCGGAAGAACGCCGGCCGGGCTCCAGGCGCTGCGCGCGATGGTGCAGGCCGCGGGGGAGGTGCCCGTCTACGCCATCGGCGGCATCCTCCTCCCGCGCGTCCCCGAGATCGTGCAGGCGGGCGCCTGGGGGGTGGCGGTCTGCGGTGCCGTGCAGGAGGCCCGCGACCCGCAGCGCGTGGCCGAGGCGTTCGCGCTGGCGCTCGAGGTCGCGGCCGCAGCCCCCTGATGGGGGCCGGAGCGGTCGCGACAGCGGGCAGGCAGGCAAGGGACGGAAAGGAGGCCCGCGATGCCCCGCAAGCTCGCACCCGAGGTCGAGACGCTGGACCAGGCGCTCAAGCGCCGGACGCGGCCCGCGGCGCCCGAACTCGTGGAAACGCTCGGGAACGGCAGGGTCCGCTGCTACGCCTGCGGTCACCGCTGCGTGATCCTGGAGGGGCTGGACGGCATCTGCCGGGTGCGCTTCAACAGGGCGGGCACGCTCTACGTGCCGTGGGGCTACGTGGCTTCGCTCCAGGTGGACCCGATCGAGAAAAAACCTTTCTTCCATGCCTTCCCCGGCGCCGTGGCCGTCTCCTTCGGCATGCTGGGCTGCGACTACCACTGCAGCTACTGCCAGAACTGGCTGACCTCGCAGGCGCTGCGCGACAGCGCCGCCCTCGCGCCGCCCCGCGAGATCCTAGCCGAGGACATCGTCGAGCTCGCGCGCCGCTACCGCGCCCCCGTCATCGTCAGCACGTACAACGAGCCGCTGATCACGAGCGAATGGGCCGTCGAAGTCTTCCGGAAAGCGAGGCCCTACGGCATCCGGGGCGCCTACGTCTCCAACGGCAACGCCACCCCCGAGGTGCTGCGCTACCTGCGGCCCCACGTGGACCTCTACAAGGTGGACCTCAAGAGCTTCCGCGACGAGAGCTACCGCAAGCTCGGGGGCAAGCTGAAGAACGTCCTGGACACGATCCAGAACGTCCAGGCCATGGGTTTCTGGCTGGAGGTGGTGACCCTTCTCGTCCCGGGCTTCAACGACTCCGAAGACGAGCTGCGCGAGCTGACGCGGTTCCTCGCTTCCGTCTCGCCCGACATCCCGTGGCATGTGACGGCGTTCCACAAGGACTACAAGATGACCGATCCGGAGAACACGACGGCGCGAGACCTCGTCCGCGCGGCGCGCATCGGCCAGGAGGCGGGCTTGCGCTACGTGTACGCCGGCAATCTTCCGGGACGGGTGGGCGAGCTCGAGAACACGCGCTGCCACAGCTGCGGCGAGCTGCTCGTCGAGCGCTTCGGCTACCGCATCCTGCAGTACCGCTTGCGCGAGGACGGGGCCTGCCCCCGTTGCTCGACCGCGATCCCCGGCTTCTGGAGCCCCCTCTGGCGGGTGCCCGAGAGCGATGGGGGCCTTCCCGGGCGGATCCCGAGGCCCGTGTGGCTCAAGGCTGCCGAGGACGCGATCCCGCGCTCGGGGCGAAGCTGACGCGGGCCAGCCGTACCCGGGACGGTTCGCCGGTCTCGGTCCAGGCGGCCAGGACGGCCCGCTCGCCCGCGGGCACCAGGCGCGGAAAGCCGCTCGCGCGGGCGGCGCTCGTCGTGGCCAGGGTGTAGGTGTCGCGATGGGGGCCTGCGGGATCCGCACGGCGCAGCCGTACTCGAGCCCGCTCGCCCGCGCGTTCGAGCCACGCCACCACCGCCGAGCCGTCCCCGAGCCACGCGACGGCCACCCGCCCGAGCGCGTCGCCCCCGTCCACGCGGTGCGGCGCCGTGAAGCTCGCGCCGCCGTCTCGGGAAAACGCGACGTAGACGCTCGGCTCCGGTGCCGCCGTGAACCACGCCGCCGCGACCTCGTCGTTCCGAGCCGCGAGGGCGGGGCCGTTCACCGGGCAGCCTTCGATCTTCCAGTCCTCCTCGTGCAGCAGCGCGGGCTCCGACCAGCCGTCCGGGGTCTGGCGGACGACGGCAATGTCGCGGACCTCGGTGTCGCTGCGGTCGCGGTAGGCCACGAGAAGACCCTCCGAGGTGCGCACGGCCGCCGTCTGGCAGCAATCGCACACGCGCGAATCGAGCACGCGCTCTTCGCCGAACGCACCGTCTTGCCAGCGCGCGTAGCGCAGTTCCGTCGCCGCCGCCGGCTCGCCGAGCGCCATGCGCCGCCCGTCGAGCCACACCACGGAGAGCCCCCCTCCGGGCTCGGGCACGAGGCTCGCGAAGCCGTGCTCGGCCTCGGTGCCGTCATGGTGGGGCGAGGCGGCGGCGCTCCACGTCCGGCCTCCGTCGCGGGAAACCGCGAAGCGAATGTCGTAGGCGTAGGGCTGGGGGCCGCGCCGGACGAGCCAGTGCGCCGCGAGGCTGCCGTCCTCCAGGACCGCCAGGGCGGGGAAGTCGGCCCAGTTCACGAACATCTCCGGCTCGCGGGCGACGGGAAAAGGCTCGGACCATTGCGGCGGACCTGAGCCGAGGGCGGCCCTCGCGGCCCAGAGCGTGGGGGTGCCTTCGGGGGCGGTCTCGATCCAGCTCAGCACGACCGTGCCCGCGCCCGCGGCGAGGTTCGGCTCCGCCGTGTGGAGCCCTGCGGGGCTTTCGAGGTGGAGGAGCCCGATGCGCTCCCCGTGCGCCCCGCCGCCCGCCGCGCAGCCTGCGCACAGCAGCGCCAGGGCCACAAGACCTCTCACCGGCGCGCCTCGAGGGTTTCGAGGATCTCCGGCCCCACGAGCAGCTCGCGCGGCCGGCTGCCGTCGGCGCGCCCGACGATGCCCTCCCGCTCCATGCGGTCCACGATGCGCGCGGCCCGGGCGTAGCCCAGGCGCATGCGGCGCTGCAGGAGCGTGATCGAGCACTGCCCCTCCTGCAGCACGAGCCGCACGGCCTCGAGGTAGAGCGGGTCCCGCTCGCCCTCCTCGAGTTCTCCCGCCGCGGCCTCCTCCTGCTCCCGCAGCACGCGCTCGTCGTAGAGCGGTTTGGCCTGCCGCTTGAGGAACGTCGTCAGGCGGCTGAGCTCGGCCTCGGTGATGAACCCGCCGTGCAGGCGGATCAACCGCGAGGACCCGCTGGGCAAGAACAGCATGTCGCCCCGGCCCAGCAGCTGCTCCGCCCCCATCTGATCGATGATCGTGCGCGAGTCCACGCGCTGCGAGACCCGGAAGGCGATGCGCGCCGGGAAGTTGGCCTTGATCGTACCCGTGATCACGTCCACCGAGGGGCGCTGCGTGGCGAGGATCAGGTGGATGCCGACGGCGCGCGCCATCTGCGCCAGGCGCATCACCGATTCCTCCACGTCCGGCGCCGCCACGAGCATCAGGTCCGCCATCTCGTCGATGACGATCACGATGTGCGGCAGCCGGCGCAGCGGCATCGTGCGGCCCGTCCGTTCGTCCGTGTACTCCAGGTGGGGCTCCTTCTCCACCCGTTCGTTGAACTGTTCCAGGTGGCGCACGCCCGCCGCCGCCAGCTGCCGGTAGCGCGATTCCATCTCGCGCACGGCCCACTTGAGGGCCGTCGAGGCCTGCTTGGGATCGGTGACGACCGGGATCAACAGGTGCGGGATGTCGGCGTAGACGCCGAGCTCGATGCGTTTGGTGTCGATGAGGATGAAGCGCACGTCCTCGGGCGTGGCCTTGTAGAGGATGCTCGCGATCATCCCGTTGAGCGCCACCGACTTTCCCGCTCCCGTGGCGCCCGCGATCAACAGGTGCGGCATGCGCGCCAGGTCGGCCACGAACACCTCGCCGTTGATGGTTTTCCCGAGCGCCAGGGAAAGCTTGGAGCGAGCGTTCTGGAAGCGCTCCGAGGCCAGAAGCTCCCGCGGGTAGATGATTTCCTGCTTGCGGTTGGGCACCTCGATGCCCACGGTGGAGCGGCCGGGCATGCGGTCGATGCGCACGGACTCCGCCTTCAGTGCCAGGCACAGGTCGTCGGCGAGCGCGGTGATCTTCGAGTACTTGACGCCCGCCTCGGGCCTGAACTCGAAGGTCGTGACCACGGGTCCGGGGTGGATGGCGACGACGGTGCCGTGGATCGCGAACTCCTGGAACTTCTCCGTCAGCTGCCGCGCGCGCTCCAGCAGCTCCTTCTCGCCCTCGATCGTCTGCGGTTCGGGCTCGTGGAGGAGTTCCAGGGGGGGCAGCGCGTAGCCTCCCGTCGGGGCGAGCGGCAAGGCGGCCTGCCGGGGCCAGGGCTTGGGGGAAGAAGGCGCCTCGGCTCGGGGCTTCGCGGACTCCGGCGCAGGTATTTCGCGCTCGAGCGTGATGCTCGGTCGGGGTCCGGGCGGGCCGCCGGGCGGCATCGCGGCGGGGCTCTGCGGCGCTCTCGCCTGGCTCGGGGCGGGTGCACTGCGGCGCCGGGAAAGCCTCCGGGCGAGTTCCCGCACAACCGTGCCGGCCCGAGCCGCGCCGCCTCCAAGCCAGCGCAAAGCCGAAGAACCCAAGCGTCGCCCGAGCGGCCAGAGCTTGCCCAGCGGGGCGCGGACGCTCGCGCCGAGAGCCCCCAGCGAAACCCCCGTCGTGACCACGATCGCCCCGAGCGCCACGAGCGCGGCCAGTACGGCCGCGGCGGGCCGGTGGAGCCACTCCGCCAGGGCGGCGCCGAGCCGCGCGCCCAGGTAGCCGCCGGCGTGGTAGGTCACGCCGCGGTAGGTGACCTCTCGGTAGAGCAGATGCAGCAGAGCGCTCGTGCCGAGCAGCCACACCCCGTGGCCGAGAAGCCGGCCGTAAGCGGCGCGCGGCGGCCGCCCGCGCAGGCGCGCCCACCCGAGCGCCGCCAGGGGGATGGGCACGAGCAGCGCCGCCACGCCGAACAGCTGCACCAGCCCTTCCGCGAGCGTGGCCCCCGCGCGCCCCATCGCGTTGGCCACCGCCCGGCCGTCTTCCGGGACGAGCCACCAGCTCGGATCGTGCGGATGGAACGTGAGCACCGCGCCGGCGGCGATCCCCGCCAGGAAAAGCATCGCCACGCCGAAGAGCTCGGCCACCTGCGGCGTGAAGCGCCGGCGTGCCATCGTTACAGCTCCACGATCACGGGCAGGATCAGCGGGCGGGGGACCCCGCGCCGCTTGAGGAAGCGCTTGAGCTCCCGCTGCACCCGAGCCTTGAGCCACGCTTCGTCGAGCCGCTCCTCCTCGCTCGCCTCTTGCAGCCAGCGCTGGAGCACCTGGCGCGCTTCCTCCAGCACGTGCGGTTCGTCCGCCTCCGGCAGGAAGCCGCGGCTGACGAGTTCGATGCTGTCCGCGCCGCGGTCGCGCGCGAGCCCCACGACGGCCACGAGCACGCCTTGCCCGGCGATCCTGCGCCGGTCGTGCAGCACGTCCAGGTCCACCTCCTCGAGCCCGCCGTCGAGGAAGACCTGACCCGCGGGGACCCGGCCGGCGATGCGGGCTCCGGCCTCGTCCACGGCGATGCGGTCGCCCGACTCCGCCAGGATCACGCGCTCCGCGGGCAGGCCCGCCTGCCGCGCGAGGTCGGCGTGCGCCTTGAGATGCCGGAACTCCCCGTGGATCGGGACCAGGGCTTGCGGCCGCAACAGGTTGATCACGAGCCGCAGCTCCTCGCGCGAGGGATGGCCGGAGACATGGACGGGGGCCTGGCGCGGGGTGATCACCTCGGCGCCCAGCCGCAGCAGGTGGTCCACCATGCGGAAGATGCTGCGCTCGTTGCCGGGAATGATGCGTGCCGAGTGGATCACGCGGTCGCCCGGCTCGATGGCGATCTCCGGATGCCGCTCGACGGCGATGCGCGCCAGGGCCGAGAGAGGCTCTCCCTGCGAACCGGTGACGAGCAACAGCACCTCGCGGCGCGGCAGGTTCATCGCCCGTTCGGGATCGACGCGCAGGCCCGCGGGCAGCCGCAGCAGTCCCAGCCGCTCCGCCACCTCCGCATGGGCGACCATCGAGGCGCCCACGAGACAGACGCGCCGGCCCAGCCGTTGGGCGATGTCGGCCACCTGCTGGATGCGGTGGATGTTGCTGGCGAAGGTCGTCACGAGGACCCGTGCGGGAGCCTCGGCGATGCACCGTTCGAGCACCGGCGCCACCGTGCGCTCCCCGGGCGTGAAGCCCGGCTCCTCCGCGTTCGTGCTGTCCGACAGCACCACGCGCACGCCCCGCCGGCCGAGGGCCTCGAGGCGGCGCGCGAGATCCGCGCCCACGCCGTCCAGGGGCAGGGGATCGAACTTGAAGTCCGCCGTGTGCACCACCGTGCCCGCGTCGGTGTGGATCGCGAGCATCACGGACTGCGGGATGGAGTGCGCCACCGGGATGGCCTCGACGGCGAAGGGGCCGACCCTCAGGGGCTGGCCGTTGTGGGGCAGCGCACGCAGCGGCGCCTCGTCGAATCCGTGCTGGCTCAGGCGTCGCTGCACCAGCCCGCGCGTCAAGGCCGTGGCGTAAACGGGTACGTCGTGGCGCGCCAGAAGAAACGGCGTCGCCCCGATGTGGTCTTCGTGGCCGTGGGTCAGCACGAGGCCGTGGATCGTGCCGCAGTCCTCGAGAAACGACAGGTCCGGCACGACCACGTCCACGCCCAGATGCTCCGCGCCGGGAAACATCAGGCCTGCGTCGACCACCAGACACTCCTCCCCCTGGCGGTAGACCATGAGGTTCATCCCGAACTGGCCGAGCCCGCCGATGGGGATGATCTCGAGCGGTCGCGATCGGTTCAACGCGGCACCTGCGCGCGGCGTGTGACGGCTCCGTCGGCGCGCGGCCGATTATATCAGAGCTTCCGCGGCCCACCGCGCCGCGAGTTCCATGTAGACCTCCGGCGGAACCTGCTCCGGGCGCCGCGTTTCTTCGAGCCCGAGCTGCTCCAGCCAGCGCCGCGCGCGGGCCTCGCCCACCGCGACCCGCAGGTTGTTCCACAGCGTGCGGCGCCGCTGCCGGAAGCAGGCCGCAAGGCAGGCCCTGAGGGCGCGCAGGCTGGGCGCATCGGGCGGCGGCTCGCGCGGCAACCAGTGCGTGAGGCTGGAGACCACCCGCGGGGCGGGGCGGAACGCCGCCGGACTCACCTCCCGCAGGCGGCGCACCTCGAAGGCCGCGCCCACGTACACCGCGAGGGGCCCGTAGGCGCGCGAGCCCGGCCGCGCGACGAGGCGCGCTGCCACCTCGCGCTGGAACATCAACACCGCCCGGGACACGCAGGCGCGCTCGCGCACTAGCGCCTGGGCGATCCGTTTGGAGATCGCGTAGGGCAGGTTGCCCACCACGGCCAGCCGCTCTGCCTCCCTCAGGCCCATCCGCGCCCGCAGCGCCGCCCAGTCCAGGCGCAACACGTCCTCGCGCAGCAGCAGCAGGCGCTCGCCGAAGCGGCGCGCGAGCCGTTCGGCCAGGCGCGGGTCGAGCTCGACGGCGGCGAGCTGCGCCTGGCGCTCGAGCAGCGCCGCGGTGAGCGCGCCTTCTCCGGGACCGATCTCGAGGACCGCCTCCCCGGGGCGGGGCGCGAGGGCGTCCACGATGCGCGAGACCACGGCGAGGTCCACGAGGAAATGCTGCCCCCACCGCGGACGACGGCGGGACCGGGTGCTATACTGCGCCTGCGGCCGGCGAGGTCTCACGCTCGGCCCTCTCGGCGGGCCGCACCGGCGCGGCCCGCGTGCACGAGAACGAGGAGAAGCGAACCATGGCGACGGCGCAGATTCTCGAGCTGACCGACCAGGACTTCGACCGGCAGGTGCGGCGGCCCGGACCCGTGCTCGTGGATTTCTGGGCCCCGTGGTGCGGGCCGTGCAAGGTGGTGGCTCCCGTGCTCGAAGAGCTGGCGAACGAGTACCTGGGACGGGTGACCTTCGCCAAGGTCAACGTGGACGAGCACGGGGATCTCGCCAGCCGTTTCGAGATCCGCAGCATCCCCACGCTGGTGATCTTCAAGGACGGCAAGGTGGTCGATCAGATCATCGGCGCCGTGCCCAAGGACCAGGTCCGCAAGCGGCTCGACCGACACCTCGCCTGAACCCCCGCGCGCATTCTACGCCGCTGCGCTGCGGGTGCCGGCGGCGGCGCGGGACGCTAGAATGGGCGCCTGCCCGCGGCCAAGACGGGCGCGAGGTGTGATGGACCCGGTACAGACGATCCAGGCGCGCGTGCAGCAGGAAGCGGCCACCCTGGAGCGCCTGCTGCGGGAGGTGCGCAAGGTCATCGTCGGCCAGCAGGCGCTGCTCGAGCGCATGCTTATCGCGCTCCTCAGCCGGGGCCACGTCCTGCTCGAGGGGGTGCCCGGGCTGGCCAAGACGCTGGCCGTGCGCACCTTGGCGGCGGCGGTGCGCGGGAGCTTCCAGCGCATCCAGTTCACGCCCGATCTGCTGCCGGCGGACCTCACCGGGACGCTGATCTACAACCAGAAAGACGGCACGTTCGCTCCGCGCAAGGGACCGCTCTTCGCCAACTTCGTCCTGGCGGACGAGGTCAACCGGGCACCCGCCAAAGTCCAGTCCGCACTGCTCGAAGCCATGCAGGAACGGCAGGTGACCATCGGCGACACGACCTTCCCGCTGCCCGACCCCTTCCTGGTCCTCGCCACGCAGAACCCCATCGAGCAGGAGGGCACCTACCCCCTGCCCGAGGCCCAGGTGGACCGCTTCATGCTCAAGGTGCGCGTGGACTACCCCTCGCCCGAGGAAGAACGCGAGATCCTGGAGCGGATGGGCGGCACGGCCACACCCGCGGTGCAGCCCGTGATCGATCTCGAGGAGCTCCAGCGCGCGCGCGAGGCGATGTTCGCGATCTACGTGGACGAGCGCATCAAGGACTACGTCGTGCGCCTCGTGCACGCCACGCGGCGGCCGCGCGAGGCGCAGCTCGATCTCGAAGGCCTGCTCCAGTACGGCGCCTCGCCCCGGGCCACGCTCTACTTGCTGCAGGCCGCCCGGGGCCACGCCTTCCTGCGCGGCCGCGGGTTCGTCACGCCCGAGGACGTGAAGGCCGTGGGCCACGATGTCCTGCGCCACCGCCTGATCCTCTCCTTCGAGGCGGAGGCGGAGGGCGTGACCGCCGACGAAGTGGTGCAGCGGGTCTTCGACGCCGTCGAAGTCCCGTGACCCCGCGCGAGGTGCTGCGGCGGGTGCGCCGCCTGGAGATCCGCACCCGCAAGCTGGTGGAGGAGAGTCTCGCCGGTTCCTACCACGCCATCTTCCGCGGGCGGGGCATGGAATTCGCCGAGGTCCGCGACTACCAGCCCGGCGACGACGTGCGCACCATCGACTGGAACGTCTCCGCCCGCATGGGCCGTGCGTTCGTCAAGAAGTTCACCGAGGAACGCGAGCTGAGCGTGGTGCTGGTGGTGGATGCCTCGGGGTCGCAGCGCTTCGGCACCGCCCGCGAGAAGCTCGCGCTCGCCGCCGAGGTGTGCGCGTTGATCGCCTTCTCTGCGATCCGCAACCAGGACCGGGTGGGCCTGTTGCTGTTCACCGACCGCGTCGAGATCTACCTGCCCCCGCGCCGCGGGCGAGAGCACGGCCTGCGCGTGCTGCGGGAGCTGCTCGCCTTCCCCGTCCAGGGGCGCGGCACCCGCATCGGCGCGGCGCTCGACTACCTGTGGCGGGTGCTTCCCAAGCGGGCCGTCGTCTTCCTGGTCTCGGACTTCCAGGACACCGGCTACGAGCGCACGCTGCGGGTCGTGGCGCGCAAGCACGACGTGATCGCCATCGCCGTGGCCGATGCCCGGGAGCGCTCGCTGCCGCCCGTGGGGCTCGTGGCGGCGGTGGATCCCGAAACAGGTGAGCGCGTGCTCCTCGATGCGGGACATTCGCGCGTGCGGGCCGCCTACGCCGACGCGGCGCGGCAGGCGCGGGAGGCGCGGCGCGGCGCGCTGCGGCGCATGGGCGTGGAGCTGCTGGAGCTCGATACGGGCGAACCCTACGAGCAGGCGCTCGTGCGCTTCTTCCGCGAGCGCGCGCGCCGCGCGGCCCGCGCTGCCGTGTGAAGGGGGATCGCCGATGCGGCGCGCCATCGTGCTCGCCGGTGTGCTGGCTTGGGCGCTCGTCGGGGCGGGTCCACCGGACGCCCCGCGCGAGCCTCTCGAGCTGACGGTCGAGCCGGCGACGGCCACGGTAGGGGATGCGCTGCGAGCCTGCGTCACGCTCCAGCTGCCCGCCGACGCGCCGGTGCAGGGTCCCGAGCTGCCCGAGACCCTGGGGCCCTTCGCGGTGCGCCAGGCCGGGTGGGACGAGCCGCCGGCGGCCGGCTCCGGGCGTCGGTGGTGCGCGACCCTCGTGCCCTGGAGGACCGGGGTCCTGGAAGTGCCGGCCCTGGAGTTCCGCCTCGGCGCGGGGCAGGTGTGGCGCAGCGAGCCGCGCGCCGTCGAGGTGCGCTCCGTGCTCGACGAGGAGGGCGAGGGCGGGGCGGACCTCGCCGATCTCAAGCCCCCCGCGGCGCTCCCGCCCGACCTGAGGGGGCTGTGGCTGACCTTGGGAACGCTTGCAGGCCTGCTGGCTGTGGCCTGGTTCGCCCGCTGGCTCTACCGCCGGCTCGCCCCGCGCCTGGCCGCCGCACCGGCGCCCGACCCGCTCCAGCGCATGCCCGCCCACGCCTGGGCCTACGCGCGGCTGCAGGAACTGCTCGAGCGCCGCCAGGAAGATCCGTCCTGGGCGGAGCGCTTCTTCGACGAACTTAGCCGCATCGTGAAGCGCTACCTCGAAGCGCGCTTCCGCGTGGAGCTGCTGGAGCGAACGACGGCGGAGAGCGTGAGCGCGCTCGGTCGGGTCGGCGCGCCGGCCGCCATCGCGGCGCGGGTGGGGCGCCTGCTCGCCGAGGCGGACGCCGTCAAGTTCGCGCGTGCGCCCGTGGACGAAGGCCGCTGCCGCGCGGCGGTGGAGGCGGCCTATGCCCTCGTGGATGCCACGCGGCCGGCGGAGGAGAGGGACCAGACGGCGGCATGAGTTTCCGTTTCGCCTCTCCGTGGGTCTTTTTGTTCGTCCCGCTCGTGGTGTGGGTCGTGCGCGCCGGGCGGAGCGTGCAGCGGCAGGCGGCGCTGCCGCTCGCCAACGCCGGGGCCCTGGGGAGCCTCGGCCACACGCGCTGGGCGCGCCTGCACGGGAGCTTGCCTGGGGTGCGGGGTGTGGCGCTCGTTCTGCTCCTGGGTGCTTTGGCGCGCCCCCAGGCGGGCTGGCGCGAGGAACAGGTCGCCACCGAAGGGGTGGACATCGTCGTGGCCCTGGATATTTCGGGCTCCATGCGGGCCATGGACCTGCGGCCCAACAGGCTGGAGGCGGCGCGGCGCACCGTGCAGGCCTTCGTCGAGGGGCGCCCGCAGGATCGGATCGGCCTCGTGGTCTTCGCGGCCTTCGCCCTCACCCGCTGTCCGCTGACGGTGGACCACGGGATGCTGCTCGACACTTTGGAGCGGGTGGACTTCGCCCCGCGCGAGCAAGACGGCACGGCGCTGGGGATGGGTCTGGCGACGGCCGTCGAGCGGCTGCGTCGTTCGGAAGCCAAGAGCAAGGTCGTCCTGCTCGTCACCGACGGCCGCAACAACCGGGGACAGATCAGCCCGCAGGCCGCCGCCGAGGCGGCCCGCGCGCTCGGCGTGCGCGTGCATACGATCGGCGTGGGCACCGAGGGGCCGGCCCCGGTGCCCGTGGAGGGCCCCTTCGGCCTGCGCTACACGATGCAGCCCCTCGACCTCGACGAGCCCGTCCTGCGCGCCATCGCCGAAGCGACCCAGGGGCGCTACTTCCGCGCCACCGATCAGGCCGCGCTCGAGGAGGTGTTTCGCACGATCGACGCGTTGGAGAAAACGCGCCTCGCGAGCCGCGTGCGGGTGCTCTACAGCGAGCGGTTCCCATGGTTGCTCGTGCCGGCCTTGGCGCTGCTCGGGGGAGAGGCTGCGCTTCGGGCGACGCGGCTCAGGAGGATCCCCTAGGATGCGCTTCGCCGCGCCGTGGGTTCTGGGGTGGCTGGCCCTGGGGCCGCTCGTGCTTTGCGCGAATTGGCTCGCCTCGCGGGCGCGCCGGCGCGCGCTCGCTCGCTTCGCCGAGGCGAGGGCGTCGCTGCCGCGTTTCACGAGCGAGGTGAGCCGCGATCGTCGCCGGCTCGCCTTCCTGTTGACGGCCCTGGCGTGGACCGCCTTCGTGATCGCCGCCGCGCGGCCCCAGTGGGGGACGCGGCTGGAACAGCTGGCGGGCCACGGGGTGGACGTGGCGATCGTCCTCGATACCTCGCGCAGCATGGCCGCCGAGGATCTCGCTCCGAGCCGGCTGCGCTACGCTCTCGAGGCCTCGCGCAGCCTCCTGACCCGCCTCGCGGGGCACCGGGTCGCGCTCGTGGTGTTCGCCGGCCAGGCCGCCATCCTCTGCCCGCGCACGCTCGATCTGGGGGCGGCGCGGCTGTTCCTGGATAGCGTGGACATCCAGGCCGTCCCCGCCCCCGGAACCGCCGTGGCCGAGGCGCTGCGCATGGCGGTGCGGTCCCTCGGCGAGGAGCGCGAGAGGGCAGGGGGGCGCGAGGCGGCGATCGTGCTCTTCAGCGACGGCGAGGATCACGCCGGAGGGCTCGAGGGTGCGATCTCCGAACTGCGGCGTTTGGGCGTGCGGGTCTTCGCCGTCGGCTGCGGGACGCCCGAGGGCGGACCCATCCCGGAGGGAACCGGGACGTACCACAAAGACCGGGAGGGGCGCGTGGTGACCACGCGGCTCGTGGAGGCTCCCCTGCAAGAGCTGGCCGAGGCGACGGAGGGGCGCTACTACCGAGCCGGCCCTGCGGCGCGGGAGGTCGAGGCGATTGCCGAAGCCATCGGCGCGCTCGAGGGCGGGGAGCTCGGCACGATGATGCGCGTCCATTACGAGGAACGCTTCCAGATTCCCCTGGCGATCGGCGTCGCGGCACTGGCCGCCGCGAGCCTCTTGGGTGACCGGCGGCGGGAGCGTCGCACGTGATTGGCACCTCGGCCGTGCTGCTGGCGGCGGTGCTGCTGTGGCCTTTCGGGGGCCGGGCCTACCGCGAGACGGCGCACGGCAACACGGCTTACGAGGAGGGAAACTACGACGAGGCCCTGCGCCGCTACACGCGCGCGCAGGTGGCCGCGCCCGAGGCGCCGGAACTGCACTACAACATCGGCAATGTGCTCTACCGGCAAGGGGACTTCGACGGTGCCGCGGAGGAGTATGCCCGCGCCCTGGCCGAGGCCGACGCCCGGCTGCGCCAGGCGGCGGCCTACAACCTGGGCAACGCGCACTTCCGCGCGGGCCGCTTCGCGGAAGCCGCCCGGGCGTACCGTCGCGCGCTGGAGCTCGACCCGCAGGACCGCGATGCCAAGCGCAACTTCGAACTCGCCCTGCGCGCGCTCGACGAGCAGCGCCCGCCTCAGGCGCCTGCGCGAGCGCAGCCCGACTCCCCGCCGCAGGAGCGGGCGCCCGAGCCCCAGGCCCGGCAGGGAGAAGGCGAGCCACCCCCGGCGCCCGAGGGCCCCGAGGAGGGCCGGGCGCGGCCCGAGCCCGATGCCGGCCAGGGGCAGCCGCTCGAAAACCCCCCTCGGTTGAGCCGGGAGGAGGCGGAGCGTCTGCTCGACGCCGTGGCGGCTCAGGAGAAAGAACAGTGGCAGCGCATCCTTCGCGAGCGCGCCGCGAAGACCCAAGGAGGGGACAAAGACTGGTGAGCTCCCGCGCGTGGTTGGCGGCGGCGATCGGCCTGCTCGGCGTTTGCGGGATCTCCCTGGCCGAGGGGCCAGAGGTCTCCGTCCGAGCCTACGTCGAGCCCCGCGGGCCCCATCCCGCCGACCGCCCCTTGGAGCTCGTGATCGAAGCGAGCGGCAGCTCGGTGCCCGACCTCTCCGTGGCGGCGCTTCCCCAGCTCGAGAACTTGCATGTCGTCGCCGGGCCGAGCCGGGGCAGCTTCAGCGAGTTCCGCTTCGACGCTTCGGGAGCCCACCGGCTCGTGCGGCGCACCTTGCGCTACACGCTCCTTCCCTCGGGCCCCGGGCCGGCGCGGATTCCTTCTGTCTCGGTGCAGCTCGGGCGAGAGATCGTCGAGACCGCACCGATCGACTTACAGATCGCGCCCGCCGGCCCCGCGCCGCAGCCTCCCGCGCCCGCCCCCCGGAGCCCCTCGCCGCGCCTGCCCCCCGGCCCCGCGCCCGACCGAGGGCCCGACCGAGAACAGGAGGAAGAATCGGGCGGGCTGTGGGTCGAGGCTCGAAGCGACAGCGACACGGTCTGGCAGGGGCAGCCGCTGCAGCTCGAGGTGGTCGTCTACGCCGCGGCACGCCTGGCGGGGCTTCAGTTTCTCCGCGTGCCCGAGCTCGACGATTTCTGGGTCGAACCGCTCCAGGTGGATCCGGCGCGCGAAGCCTACCGCGCCGAACGCGGCGGCCGCGAGGTGCTGGCCTATCCGGTGTTGCGCTACGTACTCGCGCCCAACCGCGCCGGCGAGTTGACGATCGAGCCGTTCGTGATCCAGGCCGAGGTGGAGCGGAGGACCGGCGATCTGTGGGAGGACTTCTTTTCCTTCGGGCGCCGCCGGTCCCTGGTCCGCCAGAGTTCCCCCCTTGCGCTGAAGGTGATGCCTCTGCCGCCGGAGGGCCGCCCTTCGGATTTCAGCGGCGCGGTAGGAAGCTTCCGCATGCGGGCGGAGCTCGACCGCGAGCAGGGGCGCGTCCACGAAGCGCTGGCCCTGCGGGTGAGCGTGGAGGGTCAGGGTTTCCTCGACGCGGTGCCCCCGCCGCCGCTCGATCTCGGCGATGCGTTCCGGGTCTTCGAGCCGCGCGCCGACAGCAGCCGCGAGGTGCGCGACGGGCGCCTGGTGACCGCCGAGCGGTGGGAATGGGTGCTCGTCCCGCTCGTGGCGGGCGAGCGCGAGCTGCCCGCGGTGCGTTTCAGCTTCTTCGATCCCGGCTCCGGGAGCTATCGCACGCTGGAGAGCCGCCCCGGGAGGCTGCGCGTCGAAGCCGCGCCTGCGTCCGCGGAGGCGGTGGCTGGAAGCTCCCTCGCGCAAGCGCCGCGGGAGATCGCCTTCATCAAGCCGCTGGAAGGCCGCCTCAGCACGCGCGGGGGACGGGTCTACGGGCGGCCGTGGTTCGTCGCGCTCGGCTTGTTGCCCGTGGTGTGGGTGCCGCTCGCCGTCTGGCTCGCGCGCCGTCGGGCGAAGCGGGCGGGTGTGCGCGGCACCCGGCGCGCCTACCGGCGGGCCCGCCGGCGCCTGGGCGCGCTCGAGCGGCGTGCGCGCTCCGAGAGCGTGGAGCGCTTCTACACCGCGCTCAACCGGCTGCTGATGGACTACGTGGCTTCCCGGCTGGACCGTGCCCCCGCCGGGCTGACCTACGAGGCGTCGGATCGGGGCCTGGCCGCCCGGGGGGTGCCCGAGGAGACCCGCCGGCGGCTGCGCTTGCTGCTGGAGCGCTCGGACTTCGCACGCTACGTGCCCGAGGCGGGCTCGGCGGCTGACGCGGGCGAGGCCCTGCGGGAGGCGCGCGAGGTTCTCGAGGCGATCGAGCGGGCGGCACCATGAAGGCGGTGCGGGGCACGCTCCTTGCCCTCGGTATGGCGGGTGCGACGTGCCTCGGCGCGCACGCGCAAAGTCCGGAGGAGGTCTTCGAGCGCGCCAACCGCGCGTACGAGGCCGGGCGGTTCGCGGAAGCCGCGGAGCATTACGAGACGGTGATCCGTTACGGCGTGCGCGATGCGCGGGTGGAGTTCAACCTGGCCAACGCCTACTACAAGCTGGGCCGGCTCGGCTTGGCGATCCTCCACTACGAGCGTGCGCGCCGGCTCGATCCCACCGACCGCGAGGTCGCCGCGAATCTCGAGCTCGCACGCGAGCGGTGCCGCGACCGCCTGCCGCCGCCGGCGCAGCCTGCGGTTCTGGCCGCCCTCGTGGCGCTGCAGGACCGGCTCGGACCCGACCGACAGGCGTGGCTCGCGGTGAGCCTCTGGTGGATCGTCGCGGGTCTGCTGGCGTGGGCCCTGGCCCGTCCCGGTCGGGCGGACGCGCGTTGGGGATGGATCTGGGGAGCGGCGCTCCTCTTGCTCGCGCTCGTCCTCTGTTCCTGGTACACGACCCACGGGCGCTGGCACGGCCACGAGGCGGCGGTGGTCCTCGCGCCCGCCACCGAGGTACGCGCCGGCCCCGGGGAAAACCACGCGGTCCTGTTCGTGGTGCACGAAGGCTTGACGGTGGAGATCCGCTCGAGCCGCCCGGGGTGGGTCCAGGTACGCGTGCCCAACGGTTTGCACGGCTGGCTGGCCGCTGGGGCACTGGAGCGGGTTTGAGCGAGGAACTCGCGGGGAGCGCCACGGTGCGCGGCGCGGCACCGGCCGAAGAGCCTCGGATAGGCGTTTACGTTCACCTGCCTTTTTGCTCCGCCCGCTGCACCTACTGCGATTTCGCGATCGTGGTCGGGGCGGACGAGAAGATCGGTGTCTATCTCGAGGCCCTCGAGCGCGAGATCGCCCTCTCCGCGGCGAGGCTCCCTGCTCGCGCGGATACGCTCTATCTCGGCGGGGGCACCCCGGGACGGCTCTCGCCGGAGGCGATCGCGCATCTCGTGCGCGTCGTGCGGCGGTGGGTGGGGCTCTCCCCGGGCGCGGAGATCACCCTCGAGGCGAACCCGGAGAACGTCGACGCCCGCATGCTCGAGGGCTGGCGCCAGGCGGGCGTCACGCGGCTGAGCGTCGGCGTGCAGTCCCTCGATCCGGGCGTGCTGCAGCGCACCGGCCGCGGCTACAGCCCCCAGGCGGCGCTCCAGGCGCTCCGGCGCGCGGCGGAAGCGGGCTTCGCGAGCCTCGGCGCGGATCTGATCCTCGGCCTGCCGGGCGAGCCTGTCGGACGGTGGACCGAGACCGTGGAGCGCGTCGTGGCCACCGGCCTCGACCACCTCTCGCTCTACCTGCTCGAGACCGACAAGGACGCGCCCCTGACGCGCGCGGTGCGGGAGGGACGGCTCGCCGCGCCGGCGGACGACGCGCTGGCGGACGCCTACGAAGCGAGCGTGCGCGTCCTGGAGCGCTACGGGTTGGCGCCATACGAGATCGCGAGCTTCGCGCGAGAGGGCCATCGTTCGCGGCACAACCTCAAGTACTGGACCGACCAGCCCTACGCCGGCTTCGGGCTCGGGGCCCACGCCTATCTCGCGGGCGAGCGGCGCGCCAATGTCGGTTCGCTGGAGCGCTATCTCGGAGCCCTCGCCCGGGGCGCGGAGCCCGTCGCGTGGCGCGAGCCCCCGGAGCCCGAGCGCCGCGCGCGCGAAGCGCTCATGCTCGGGCTGCGCCTGGTGGAGGGCGTGGACGTGGAGGCCCTCGAGCGACGCTGGGGCGTGGGGCTGCGCGAGCCGTTGGCGGCGGTGTGGGAGCGTGCCCGGGCGGCGGGACTGATCCGCTGGGAGGGCACGCGCGTCCGGATGCCGCCCGAGGCGTTTCTGCGCTCGAGCGAGCTTTTCGTGGAGCTGCTCTAGGGCGGGAATTCGTTTCCCCGAAGGCCGCCGTATATAATGCGGCGCCTGCGGTCGGCACGCCTCCGGGAGGCTCGCGGTGGATTTCGCGTTCACCGAGGATCAGCAGCTGCTGCGGCGCACCGTGCGGGAGTTCGCCGAGCAGGAGATCGCGCCGCACGTGCGCGAGTACGACGAAGCGCAGCGTTTCCCGCGCGAGATCCTGGCCAAGGCGGGCGAGCTGGGGCTGATGGGCATCATCTTTCCCGAAAAGTACGGCGGGGCGGGTTTGGGCTACATCGAGTACGTCATCGCCGTCGAAGAGCTCTCGCGAGTGGACGGTTCGGTGGGCATCGCGGTGGCGGCCCACAATTCGCTGTGCACGAACCATATCTACGAGTTCGGCAGCGAAGAGCAACGCCAGCGCTACCTGCCGAAGCTCGCGCGCGGGGAGTGGATCGGCGCCTGGAGCCTGACCGAGCCCACCGCGGGCTCCGACGCCGGCGGGACGCGCACGACCGCGCGCAAGGAGGGCGACGTCTGGGTGCTCAACGGAGCCAAGACCTTCACCACGCACGGCTCGGTGGGGGATGTGTGCGTGGTCTTCGCCGTCACCGATCCGGAGCGGGGCAAACACGGGATCTCCGCGTTCATCATCGAGAAAGGCACCCCGGGGTTCCGGCCCGGCAAGAAGGAGGACAAGATGGGACTGCGCGCCTCCGACACGGCCGAGGTCGTGATGGAGGATTGCCGCGTCGCCGAGAGCCAGATGCTGGGCAAGCGGGGACAGGGGTTCGTGGACGCGATGAAGATCCTCGACGGCGGCCGGATCTCCATCGCCGCCCTGGCGCTCGGCATGGCCCGCGGCGCCTGGGCCGCCGCCCTGAGGTACGCGACCCAGCGCGTGCAGTTCGGCAAGCCCATCGCGGAGTTCCAGGCGGTGCAGTTCATGCTGGCCGACATGGCCACGGAGCTGGAGGCGGCGGCGCTGCTCACCTACCGCGCGGCGTGGCTGAAGGATCGCGGGGCGAAGGTCACGAAAGAGGCATCGATGGCGAAGCTCTTCGCTTCCGAGGTGGGGGTGCGCGTGTGCGACCGGGCGCTGCAGATCTTCGGCGGCTACGGTTACATCAAGGACTTCCCCGCCGAGAAGTACTACCGGGACGTCAAGCTGTGCACCATCGGCGAGGGCACGAGCGAGATCCAGCGGCTCGTCATCGCCCGCGAGATCCTGCGCGAGCTCGGGGCGTGAACGAGCGCGCGCCGGCAGAGGCCCCGAGCCCCCTGCCCGCCGAGCCCCGGGCCCTGGCGCAGGCGCTGCGTGCCGGCGAGCCGCGGGCCCTCGCCCGAGCCATCAGCCTCGTGGAAGCGGGCGACCCCCGGGCGGCGGTATTGCTCCAGACCCTTTTTCCCCACACCGGCCGGGCCACCATCGTCGGCATCACCGGCGCTCCCGGTTCGGGCAAGTCCACCCTCGTGGACCGGCTCGTGGCCCACTACCGCGCCGCAGGCCGCCGCGTGGGCGTCCTCGCGGTGGACCCCACGAGCGCCTACTCGGGAGGCGCGATCCTCGGCGACCGCGTGCGCATGCAGCGCCATGCGACCGACGCGGGCGTGTTCATCCGTTCCATGGCCACCCGAGGGCATCTCGGCGGGCTGTGCCGTGCCGCGCCGGACGCGGTGGACCTGCTCGACGCCGCCGGCTACGACCCCGTGCTCGTGGAAACCGTCGGCGTGGGCCAGGACGAAGTCGAGGTGGCCCGGGCGGCGGACGTGGTGGTCGTGGTGCTCGTCCCCGGACTGGGCGACGATATCCAGGCGCTCAAGGCGGGCCTGCTGGAGATTGCGGACCTGTTCGTCGTGAACAAGGCGGACCTGCCGGGAGCTGATCGCGTGGTGGCGGATCTGGAAGCGATGCTGAGCCTGCTGCCCGAGACCCAGCCGCGGCCCGCGATCGTGCGTAGCGTCGCCTCGCAGGGCGAGGGGATCGAGGCCCTCGCGGAAGGAGTGGAACGCTTCTTGAGGGAACAGGGCGCGGCCCGCGCCGAGGCGCGGCGCCGGGCGCGCGCGCGAGAGAGATTTCTCGCACTGCTCGAGGCGCACCTGCTCGAGGAGGTGCGGCGGCGGTGGCTCGGGGCGAGCGAGTTCGAGGAAACCGTGGAGGCCATCGCGGCGCGCAGGCTCGACCCCTACGCCGCGGTGGCACGGGTGCTGGCGCGGATCGACCGCGCGGGGCGGAGGCGAGCATGATCCGTCGCATCGATCACGTCGCGATCGCCGTGCGCAGCCTGGAAGAAGCGCTGCGGTTTTGGGGAGAGACGCTGGGGCTCGGGGTGCGGGCGATCGAAACCGTGGACAGCGAGGGCGTGACGGTGGCCTTGCTGCCGGTCGGTTCGAGCGCCCTGGAGTTGCTCGAGCCGCGCGGAGCGGACAGCCCGGTGGGGCGTTTCCTGGCGCGCCGCGGCCCGGGGCTGCACCACCTGACGCTGGAGCTCGAGGATTTCGACGCCGGGCTCGAACGGTGGCGCGCGCGCGGCCTGGAGCTCGTCGGCGGCGGCCCGCGGACCGGAGCGGCCGGCCGGCGCGTCGCGTTCCTCCACCCCCGCAGCACGGGAGGGGTGTTGCTGGAGGTCGCCGAGACGGGGGTGCGGGAGCCGCGCGCGCGGGCGCTCGAGCCGGGTGCGGCGGTGCTCGCCTACCTGCGGGATCCGCCGGAGAAGATCTGGGGCGTGCTGCGGCGGCTCGACCCCGCGGGCGTGGTGATCGAGGGCACCGACCTCGGTTCCTTCGACGACTGGGTGGCGCAGGTCGAGCGGGGAGGCGACGCCTGGGCGGGCCCCTCGGTGTTCTTCCTCCCCATGCCGCGGCTGGAAAAGTTGCTGCTCGACCGGTCGACCGGAGCCTTGCCTTCGCTCGCCGAGCGCTTCTGGCGCCGGACGGGACGCACGGTCCAGGAAGCCCTGGAGCGCGAGGAACCTTCCGGCCCCTGAGGCCTCGGCCGGCGGGTGCGTATCGGCGTTTTCCGCGCCGCGCGTCCTAGGCGGCGAAGGGGACGACGCGGTCGCGCCCGAGTTTTTTCGCGCGGTAGAGGGCGGCGTCGGCGCGCTGCAGCAACGCGCGCGCCTCCTCGCCTCCGTGCTCCGGGTAGACCGCGATACCGATGCTGGCCGTGGTGCGCAGCTCGAGATCGTCCACCTGCACGACGAGCGAGGCCACCTCCTGCCGCAACCGTTCCGCGATGCGCTGCGCGCCGCGAAGGTCCGTCTCCGGCAGCAGCAAGCAGAACTCGTCGCCCCCGTAGCGGCACGCCAGATCCGCCGCCCGCAGCCCCGAGCGCACCGCGCCCCCCAGCGCCCGCAGGTAGCGGTCGCCGCACAGGTGCCCGTGCGTATCGTTGATGCGCTTGAAATCGTCGAGGTCGAGCATGAGCAGCGCGAAGTGGCCCCGGTAGCGGCGCGCGCGCTCGTGCTCCTCCCGCAGGCGCCGGAAGAAATACGGGCGCAGGTGCAGCCCCGTCAGCGCGTCGGTGGTCGCCAGCTCGTAATGCCTCGCGTTCTCCAGCGCCAGCGCGACTTGCTGGCCGAGGCTCGTCAGCAGACGCTCGTCCTCGGGGCTGTAGGCGCCGCCCTGGACCCGCCCCACCGCGAGGACGCCGACCGGCCGGTGCTCCACGAGCAACGGCACGAGGAGCCAGGCGCGCACGCCTGCCTCCGGGCGCTCGGGGTCGAGCGGGGGCAGGGGTCGAGGGCCATCGGCCGCGAGCCGCAGCGGCCGCCGCGCTGCGAGCAGCTCCGCGGCGAGCGGGGCGGGAAACGGCCGCGGCGCGCTCTCGCGCAACCCGTCGCGGCGCATCGCGTAGATCAACTGCGGCGAGCTCTGCTCGCGCTCCACGCGACAGACGTAGAAGAAATCCGCGTGCAGGAGCTTGCGGCATTCGCGCTCCAGAGCCCCGCACAGGCGCAGGGGATCGTGAGAAGCCGTGATCTCGTGGGCCAGGGAGTGGATCGTCGCGAGCCGCGCGTGGCACCCCTCGAGCTCCGCCTCGAGCCGCCCCAGCCGGCGCTGCAGCCGGCGGCGGCCGAGGGCGAGAGCGGTGGCCACGGCGGTTGCGGCCACCGCCAGCGCCGCCGGGAGCAGGCGGCCGCGCGCCAGCAGCGCCAGCAGC
>JBBIHH010000025.1:0-48173 GCA_037447115.1 Acidobacteriota bacterium | reverse complement strand
GGGCGCTGGCCGCGGCGGCCGGCGACGACTGCCGGTCGCCAGCAAACAGTCCGGCCAACTCTTCCGCGCTGGCTCCCATGTTGTGCAGCCGCCCCACGGCGTGCCCCACGCGCACCGCCGCCGCGGACGACAGCCCCAGGGGCACCATGTAGGTGACGCTCGCGGCGGTGAGCGCGATCTGATGCGCCGCGAGCGAGGTCGCCTCGAAACGCCCGGCCAGGGCCGTCGCCGCCGAGAACACGCCCAGTTCGAGCAGCACCTGCAGCGCCGCCGGCCAGCCCAGACGGAGAAGCTGTGCGAGCCGCTGCCGCTCGATTCGCCACCCTCCCCGAGGCGAGGGATCCCAGCCGCTGCGGTAGAGCCAGGCGACGGTGCAGGCGAGAAAGCCGGCCATGTAGACGAACGCCGCGCAGGTGGCCCAGGCCGCCCCCTTGGCCCCGAGGGGCGAAAAACCGAGCTTGCCGAAGATGAGCACCCAGTTGCCTGCCGCGTTGACCAGATTCGCCGTCACCAGGGCCCACATCACCGGACGCACGAGGTGGATCGCCTGGAGGAAACGGCGCAGCGCCGCGTAGGCGAGCAGGACCGGAAGCGACAGGCCGAGGATCTTCATGTAACCCAGCGTTTCGGCGAGCACCCCGGGCTCGATGCCCGCACGACGGATCAGCCACAGCCCGGCGAGGTAGAGCGCGCCCAGCGGCGCACTCGCCAGCACCGCCAGCACGAGGCCGTGCCGCAGCCACGCCGAGCACTCCGCCCGCCGGCCGGCCCCGTAGGCTTGCGCCACGAAGGTGTCGAGGCTGAGCAACAGCCCGAGACCCACGATCCCCACCGTCATGTAGGCCGCACGTCCGATGCTGAGGGCCCCCATCGCCTCGGGGCTCACCCGCCCGAGCATCCAGGTGTCCACCACGGGCATGGCGATCCAGGCCAGCTCGCCCAGGATCACGGGCCCGGCGAGGCGCACGAGCGCGCCCCACTCGCTGCGGATCGTCTGCAGGGAAGGCAGGCGTTCCATGCGAAGGACTCGAGTCTAACGCGCTTGCGCGATCCGGCATTGACGGGTTCGCGGGGGCTTCGCTACACCTGCCCTCGCCGGTCCGCGGGACCGGGCGCGCGCAGGCGGGAGGTGGGAAGCGTTGGACGCCGAGGTCCTCGTCCTCGGTGCGGGCCTGGCGGGTCTCGCCGCGGCGCGGGAGCTTCGCCGCGCCGGGCGGCGGGTGCGCGTCCTCGAAGCCCGCAGCCGCATCGGCGGCCGCATCCATACCGACCGCTCGGGCAGCGTCCCCATCGAACTCGGGGCGCAGTGGATTCATGGGAGCGTCAGGAATCCCGTGGCCGATTTGGCGCACGCGCTGGGGTTGAAGCTCGTGGCGACCGACCACCCGGCGCTCCAAGTCGCTCGCGGAGGGGCCGCGCGGTCAGGTCCTCCGTTCGGCGAGTTCGCCAAGCTCGTGGCGCGGGCGCGCCGCCTCGCGCGGCGCAGCCGCCGGGACCTGCCCCTGGGGGAAGCCTTGCGCCGCGTGGTGGCCGCGGCGGACGGTGGCGGTCGGATGGAGGAGATCGTGCGCAGCGGTCTCGCGTGGCTCTCGCTCGTCATGGGGACCGAGGCCGAAGACCTCTCGGCCCGCCACTGGGATCAGGACCGCGAGCTTCCGGGACCCGATCTCGCGCTCCCGGAAGGCTACGATCGCATCCCGCGGGCGCTGGCGGAAGGGCTGGAGATTCACCTCGACGAGCCGGTGCAGGCGGTGGTCTGGGATGCGCGCACAGGCGTGCGCATCGAGACGGCCCGGGGGTGTCACGCCGCCGAAGTTGCCATCGTGACGCTTCCTCTGGGCGTGTTGCGCGCGGGGCAGGTGCGCTTCGTCCCGCCCCTGCCGGAGTCCAAGCGCCTGGCGCTGGACCGGCTCGGTGTGGGCGTGCTGGACAAGGTGGTGCTCGAGTTCCCCCGCGTCTTCTGGCCTGCAGACGGCGAGCATCTGGGCAACCCGGATCCCCACCCGCACGAGCTCGCGGCATTCACGAGTCTCGTGCCGACCGCGGGCGCCCCGCTTCTCGTAGGATGGGCCTCCGGCCGGCGCGCCCGGGAACTGGAGGGTTTGGCCGACGAGATCGTCGTCGAGCGAGCGCTGAGGACGCTGCGCCGGTTGCTGCGCCGCCGGGTGCCCGATCCCGAGCGCGTGTGGATCGCGCGCTGGGGCGCGGATCCTTTCGCCCGTGGCTCCTACGCCCATATCCCCCTGGGCTCCACGGGTCGGGATCACGACCGCCTGGCCGCGCCCGTTGGGGGATGCCTGCTCTTCGCGGGCGAGGCCACCAGCCGGTCTTTTCCGGCCACGGTGCACGGAGCCTACCTCTCGGGCCTGCGCGAAGCGCGCCGCGTCCTCGCGGGAGCGCTCGGGCCGCGCCCCAAGGCGCGGCGCGCGCGGTGACCACCTCCCCCCGCGCATCGCGGCTCTTGCGGCACGCGCCCTGCGGCAGCCTGGATCCGGCTCGCCGGCGTCGCGCGGGCGATGCCTTCGCTCGCGCTGCTCGCCTACATCGCGCTGGCGGGCCCTGCCCTCCCAGGTGGACGAGGTCGGGGTTGGCCTGCGCGGGTGGGGTGGACTGCGAGGATCTTTCGTGGCGGCGGCATCCTGGGGCGACGGAGCTTTGCGACGGGCTATTGCAGGACTGCGACCTGACGCTCGATGAGGGCTGCGACCGGTTCTGCGACCAGCCCAGCTTGTTTACCCAGGGCAAGACTCTGGACATGGAAGGCCTGCCCGTCACGTTCGAGACGAATGTGGTCTTGATGGGCGAGGGGCCGTTGCTCGTGTCGAAGCATCGCGTGGATTTGCGCGTGTGGCAGGTCTTCGCGCGAGCCTTCGACCGTGACGGGGTGCCGCTGGGCCCGAAGACGAGGGTGGCGGACCCGGATATGGACGAGCAGCCCTCTCCTCAGCTAGGCGCTGCGGGGGATCGTGCGCTTGCGGTGTGGGAGGAGTGGGACATTGATTTCGTCAACAAGCCGGTCCTGCTGAAGGCACGACTGCTCGACCGGCTGGGAAAACCGATGGGGCCGGTGCTCGGTCTGCTAGCCACTTACCGGGATCCGTTGGGCGAGAGTGCGTGGGCGAGCGCGCCACCCGTGTGGAACGGCGAGGAGTTCGCGGTTTTCTGGTCCGACTCCGCCGGCAAGCTCCTGATGACGCGCGTCCGTGCGGACGGTACTTTGTTCGACCCTCCGACAGTGTTGGTCACGAGCGACGTGGACGGCGACGGTTCGGAGAAGTTTATTTGTGAGTTCGAGGCTTTGTGGACGGGGGAGCATTATCTTGTGGCCGTGAACGTGCAAGAGGATTGTTCCAGCGCGCCGAAGCCCGACATGCGCCTGTTGAAGGTGAGCCGCGAGGGACAGCTGCTCCCCCCCGGTCGTGGTTCCCTGGGATGGATGCGGTGCGATACTGCCACGCATCAGCCAGGGCTCCGGGCGGGTGGCGGTCGCGTGGCGGGATGATCGGCTGGCACTTCCCAAGGATCAAGTGTGGGTGGCTCTGTTCGATCTCGAGGGCAACCTCATCCCGCCTGGGGCGATGCTCGTCGGTGAGGTGCAGGATGCTTCGGTCAGTGGGGGTCTGGATCTCGCGTCTTCGGAGGAGATGTTCATGGTCGGGACGAGCGATCCGTGGGTGGTGTGGCGCGTGCTTCCCGACGGGACGTCGCTGGACCCGAGGCAGGGCCGTCCCATCAACTTTTCGACAGCCCGCCTGACGGACTTGCTCTGGGCCGGAAGGGATTTCTGGTGGTTTTCCACCGACTGGCGGAACGATTTGCCGATGCGCCATCGCGTGATCTGCAGCCTCTGTTCGGAGAACCAGGACCGGGTTAGCGCGAGGGCGTGCGAGGATTGCGACGACACGGATGCGTCGGTGAACCCGCAGCGCTGGGAGGCGTGCCGGGGCTGGAAGGACGAGGACTGCGACGGTGCGGTGGACTGCGACGATGCGGAGTGCGCTCCGGGGGGCGGCCCTCCGGGGGAGGTGACGGACTTGCGGTGGTCGGGCGGGGAACTGGTGTGGAGTGCGGTGGCCGGTGCGGAGCGTTGCGATCTGGCTCGGGGGTTGTTGGGCGATCTGAGGCGTCGGGGCGATCTGCTGCAGGCGGAGTGTGCCGGTGTGGAGCTCGACGCGACGAGCTGGGTGGACGACGGGCGCAAGCCTCCGGAAGGGGAGGCGCTCTGGTACCTGGTGCGCGCGGAGGGCGAGCCGTGCGCGCTGGGGAGCTGGGGTGCGGGCCGCGAGGTGAACGCCTGCCGGTGACATCTCGAGGCGCCCCGACGAGGCGAGCGGCGGCGGCACCCGGGCCGTAGAAGCCCGCAGGCATTCCACCCCGAGCGCCCGCTGCGAGCGGGTGCGGCGCCCCATCGTGTCGGGGGCGCGCGGGCCGAGCATGCGCTGACGCGGGGCCCCACGAGTCGGTTCGCTGGCCTGATCCAGGCAGTTCCTCGAAAAGTCCGACGACCTCGCCCCGGGGATCGGCTAGGATGGCACCCGGGAAGAAAAACATGCGCCTGCGCGTCGGCACGAGCGGCTACGCCTACCGCGAGTGGCGGGGGAGCTTCTACCCCGAGCGGCTGCAACCCTCGCGGATGCTCGAGTTCTACGCCCAGCGGCTCGACGCGGTGGAGATCAACAACACCTTCTACCGCATGCCGACCGAGACCCTGCTGCTCGGCTGGAAGGCCCAGGTTCCCGAAGGGTTCACCTTCGTCCTCAAAGCGCCGCGGCGGATCACGCACGACAAGCGCCTCCAGGACGCCTCGGACGACCTGGCGCACCTGCTGCGGATGGTCTCGGCGCTCGAGCGAGGCGCGGGGCCGCTGCTCTTCCAGTTGCCGCCCTACCTGCGCAAGGATGCGGCGCGCCTGCGGGCCTTCGTGGAACGCGTCCCCCGGGGATGGCGCGCGGCGTTCGAGTTCAGGCATGCGTCGTGGCTCGACGAGGAGGTCTTCGGCATCCTGCGCGAGGCGGGCGCGGCCCTCGTGACCGCGGACACGGAGGAAGGCGCGGATCCTCGGCTCGTGGCCACGGCGCCCTACGGTTACCTGCGCCTGCGGCGCGAGCGCTATGACGCGCGCGCCCTGGAGCGTTGGCTCGAACGCATCGCGGCGCAGCCCTGGGAGGAGGCTTTCGTTTTCTTCAAGCACGAGGAGGAGGGGGCGGCGCCGCGCCTGGCCCTGGAGCTGAAACGCCTGTGGGCGCGCCGCGGCTAGGTGCGCGCGCGGTCCGCCGACCCCGATCGAGATGCCGCACCTCACGCTCCTGCGCGACCTGGTGCTGCTCGTCGCCGTCGCGGTTCCCGTGGTGGCGGTCATGCAGCGCCTGCGCGTGCCCAGCGTCGTGGGTTACCTGGCGAGCGGCGTGCTGCTGGGTCCGCACGCCCTCGGTCTGATCCATCACATCGAGTCCGTGCAGACCCTCGCGGAACTGGGCGTCGCGTTGCTGCTGTTCACGATCGGGTTGGAGCTTTCCCTCTCGCGGGTGCTGCGCATGGGGCGCGAGGTGCTCCAGGGCGGAACGCTGCAGGTGGCGGGGACGATCGCGGTCGTGGCCCCCCTGGCCATGCTGCTCGGCCTCGAGGCTCCCCGCGCCGTTGCCTTCGGGGTCTTGGCGGCGCTGTCCTCCACGGCGCTCGTGCTCCGATTGCTCGAAGACCGCAACGAGCTCGACACCATCCACGGCCGGATCCTCGTGGCGGTGTTGCTGTTTCAGGACCTGTGCGTCGTCCCGCTGATGCTCCTCTTGCCGGTGCTCGCCCAGGTCCAGGTGGACCCCGGCGCCGGCCTGTGGCGGATGGTGCGAGGCTCGCTCGTCGTGGCGTTGCTCGTACTGGCGGGGCGGTTCATCGTGCCGCGGGTGCTCGCTCGGATCGTGGCCTTGCGGAACCCGGAGCTGTTCACGCTGTGCATCTTTCTCTTCGGCCTCGGCTCCGCCTATCTCGCCGCGCGTTCGGGCCTGTCGTTGGCGCTGGGCGCGTTCATCGCGGGTCTGGTGGTTTCCGAGTCCGACTACGGGTTGCAGGCGCTGTCCGACTTCGTGCCGTTCCGCGACACGTTCACCGGCATCTTCTTCATCAGCGTCGGCATGCTGCTCGATCCAGGGTTTCTCTGGCAGCGCGCCTCCCTCGTGGCGGGAGCGACATTGGCGCTGGTCGCCCTCAAGGCGCTCGTCGCCGCGGCGGCGACGGCGAGCCTGGGGCGCCCGCTGCACGTGGCGGTCCACGCGGGGCTGGCGCTGGCCAACGTCGGCGAGTTCTCGTTCGTGCTGGCCTCGCTGGGCTTGTCCTTGGGGCTGATCCAGCCCGAGGGCTACCAGCTTTTCATCGCGGCCTCGGTGCTCTCCATGCTGCTCGCGCCGCTCGCGCTCGCGCGCGGCCGCGAGGTGGGGGAGGGGGTGGCGCGGCTCGTCGGCCAGCCCTCCCTGCGCCCCGAACCGGGCCAGGAGGTTCGCGAGCTTCACGACCACGTGATCGTCGTCGGTTACGGGATCAACGGGCGCAACCTGGCGCGGGCCCTCAAGGCGGCGGGCATCCCCTACGCGATCCTCGAGCAGAACGCGTACCTTGTGCGCGAGGCCCGGCGTGCGGCCGAGCCCATCTACTACGGCGACGGGACCCGGCGGCAGATCCTGGAGGAGGTGGGCGCGGAGCGCGCCCGGGTGCTCGTGCTCGCGATCTCCTCTCCCGTGGACGAGCGGCGCGGTGTGGCCGTGGCGCGCACCCTGAACCCGGGCTTGCGCATCATCGTGCGCACGCGCGAGGTCGCCGAGATCGAAGAGTTGCGCCGCCTCGGCGCGGACGAGGTCATCCCGGAAGAGTTCGAGACCTCGGTCGAGATTTTCGCGCGGGTGCTGCGGGTCTACGGCGTCCCCTCGAATGTCATCGAACGGGAGGTGCAGGCGGCCCGGGCGGACCACTACGAGATGCTGCGCGGCCTGTCGGTGGCCGACCTGCGGCTCGACCCGCTGCTGGATTTGGGCCTGCATCGGGTCCTCGACACGGTGCTGGTGGAGGCGGGCGCCGAGGCGGTGGGCGAGAGCCCCTGGTCGCTGCAGTTGCGCCGGCGCACGGGGGCGACGGTCGTGGCGGTCGTGCGCGACGGCCGCGCGCTCCACAACCCGGATCCGAAGTTCGAGTTCCGCGCCGGCGACGTGGTCGTGCTCGTGGGAGACCGGGAGGCTCTGGACCGGGCGCTACGGTGGTTTCGGGCGGGGGCGCCCGAGTGAGTCAGCCCCGCAGCGCGGCAGGCCGGCACAGGTAGTGGAGGATCGCCCGCAGATCGTTCACCCGTACGGGGAGACGAGGTCGAAGGGGCACGCGGTTTCAGGCACGGGCCTGGGCTCGGCGGAGCGGGCGCAGGCGGGCGACGACGGACTTGAAGGCCGGTGTGCCCGAAGCCGGGTCCACCCGGCGCGGGACGAGGACGTTGGCTTCCGGATAGTACATCGCCAGATTGCCCGGGCGGATTTCGACGAAGGCCACCGTGACCTCCATCGCGCCCGCTTCGGTCGCCACCTCCACCCGGTCGCCCTCGGCGAGGCCCAGGCGTGCCGCGTCGCTCGGGTGCATCATCACGACGTCCCGGCGGGTGGTGCCGCGGTAAGGATCCTCTTCCTCGTAGACCACGGTGTTGAACTGGCCCTCGGAGCGGAGGGTCATCAAGCGGAAGCCCTCTCGACCCGGATCGAGGCTCGGCAGCGCCGGCACCTGGGCTCGGAGGCGGCCGCTCGGCGTGGCGAAGCGCGGTTCGTGGAACGTGCGCCCCTCGATGTGGAATTCCTGCCGTGTGGCGTCCATGCGCTCCATGGCGGCGTAGCCGGGAACCACGCGCCCGATGGCTTCGCGCACCGCGGCATGATCGGTCATGCGCGCGAAGGGGAACGGACCCTCGGGCAGCACCCGGGCCGCCAGGGCGCAGACGACCTCGATCTCGCTCTTGAGCTCGCCCGGGGGCGGCGGTTGGCCGCCCTCGGAGAGGCGGACGAAGTTGAACATGCTCTCCTGGGTCGTCGCCTGGCGCTCCTCGTCGCGGGCGAAGACGGGCAGGATCCAATGCTGGCGGCCGCGGCCGTGGATGTGGCCTTCGTTGAGCTTGGTGGCGATATAGGCCGTCGTCCCGATGCGCTGGAGCGCCTCGGCCGCCCAGTGCCGGTCGGGGTTGGAGGCGAAGAGGTTGCCCCCCAGCAAGACCGCCGCGCGGATCCGCCCCTCGTGGGCGGCCACCATCGAGCCGTAGGTGTCCAGTCCGCGGCCCTGCGCGGCGACACCGTAGAGTTGCTCCATCTTGCGCGCGAAAGCTTCTTTCAGCGCCGGCGTGAAGCCGACGGAGCCGACTCCCTGCACGTTGCTGTGGCCGCGGATGGGCAGAAGCCCGCAGCCGGGCTTCCCGAGCCAGCCGCGCGCGATGCCGACGTTCGCCAGCGCGAGCACGTTATCCACGCCGTGGGCGTGGTGCGTCAGGCCCATGGCCCACATCAGGATCCCGCGCCGCGCGGCGGCGAGCAGCTCCACCGCCCGCTCCGCCTCGTCCCGGCTCAGACCGCAGGCATCGAGCAGCGCCTGCCAGGAACACTGCCGGACGTCGTCCTCCACCGCGCCCCACCCCTCGACGTGCTCCTCGACGAAGGTCCGGTCCACGGCCCCGCGTTCGAGCAGGCCTTTGAGCAGCGCTTTGAAGACGGCCACGTCGCTGCCCACATGGGGCTGAAGGTAGAGGTCGGAAACCTGCGAGCCGAACAGCAGGCTCGCGGGGTTGGAGGGGATGCGAAAGCGCACGAGGCCCAGCTCGCGCAGCGGGTTGACGACGATCACCTTGCCGCCGCGGTGCCGCAGCTCGACGAGCTTGGCGATCAAGCGCGGGTGGTTCGAGGCCGGGTTGGCCCCCGCCACGAGCGCGAGATCGGCGCGGTCGAGATCGTCCAGGACGATCGTCGCCGTGCCGCTGCCGATCATCTGCGTCAGCGCGACGCTCGAGGCGTTGTGGCAGTAACAAGAACAGTTGTGGATGTTCCCCGTGCCGTACGCCCGGGCGAACACCTGGAGCAGGAAGGCGGCTTCGTTGGAGGAGCGTCCGGAGGCATAGAAGAAGGTTTCCTCGGGCCGTGCCGCGCGCAGCGCGCGGGCCACGCGGTCCAGGGCTTCCTCCCAGCCGATGCGCCGGAAGCGGCTCTGCCCCTCCTCCCACAGCACGGGAAAAGCGAGGCGGCCGGCATGCTCCAGTTGGCGGGGCGTCCAGCGCTCCAGTTCCGCCACACTGTGGCGCTCGAAGAAGCCCTCCGGGATCGGCGGCTGCATGTCGGCGGCCTGGGCCTGGATGGATTTCTTGCAGACTTCGGGGAAGCTCCCCTGTTCGTTGACCATCCCGCCCCGCTGGCCGCCCATGCCGAACGCGCAGGTCTTGCACGCGTTGCGCGAGCGCAGCCGCCGGTAGAGCTTGACAAAGCCGCCGGACTCCCGCGCCTTGCGCAGGCTGTAACGGATGGCCGCCCAGCCACCGCCCGCCCGCACCCTCGGTCGTGGCATGGCTCGCTCCTCGCCTCGCGCCCCGGTTATACCGCATCTCGACGCCCCGTGCCGTTTTCGCGAAGCGGCGGGCCGTCTGGCCGCCCGCCCGAGACGTTTGCGCCGGAGGGTGCGCGGGCCGGGGATCCTCTACGATAGGTGCCCGTGCGAACGGAGCGCCTCGATGGGAAGACCGCTGGAGCGCGCTTTCTACCGGCGGGACACCCTCGCCGTGGCCCGCGAGCTGCTCGGTTGCGTGCTCTGCCGCAGGCTGGCGAACGGGCGCGTCTTGCGCGGCAAGATCGTCGAGGTCGAGGCCTACGACGGGCCGCACGATCAGGCGAGCCACGCCTCGCGCGGGCGCACCGAGCGCAACGCGCCGATGTTCGAGGCCGGCGGCATCGCCTACGTCTACCTCGTCTACGGCATGCACCATTGCCTGAACGTGGTCACGGGCCCCGCAGGCTACCCGGCGGCGGTGCTCCTGCGCGCCGCCGAGTCGCCCGATGGAAAGCGCTCGGCCTCGGGCCCCGGACGCCTCACCCGCGCGTTCCGGATCGACCTCTCGCTCGACCGGGCATCGCTCGCCGGCCCCGAGTTGTGGATCGAGCCGGGGCCGCGAGTTCCGGACGGGGAGGTGGTGCGGGCCTGCCGGGTCGGCGTGGACTACGCGGGCGACTGGGCCCGGCGGCCCTACCGCTTCTTCATCCGGGACCATCCCGACGTCTCGGTGCCGGTCAGCGCTCGAAGAGGCCGTAGCCGTACGCGAGGAACGCCGTCGTGGCGCCGAGATCGTTGCGCACGAGGCCGAGGGTGATGGGGCCGGGGAAGGTGGCGTGCCCCACGAGAGCGATGCCGTAGCCGGCGTGCGTCTCGGCCTCGTCGAGCGCCGAGCGTGCGAGAGCCGTGCGGATGAGATCGGCGCCCGCTTCGGCGTAGAGGCGGCCAGGACCGCGCTCGAGCCACAGGCGCCTCCAGCGCAGCCCCGCACGCGCGTACTGGGGCGAGGCGGCCCCGTAGGGAACGAAACCGTAGAGGTCGCGGAAGCCCCCGGGATCGAACCAGTAGGGGCGGCGGTCTGCCCCGCCCGAAAGACCGATGCCGAGCACCCCCGAAAGCGTCTGCCGCCGGGGCAGCTCCAGGTGGCCATCGAGACGCAGCGCGGCCGTCCACAGCCTCCGCCCGCTCAGCGACCGCGCGGCGCGCAGGCTCACCGCGCCGCCGCGCCGCGGGAAGAGCAGGCGGTCGCGGCGGTCCACCTCCAGCGCCGCGAACAGCGACGTGCGCGAGCGGCGCTCGCGGGGCAGCGCAGGTGTGGCATCGAGCCTGTCGCGCTCGTGTTCGAGCCCTCCGCGCAGCGTGCTCCCCCAGCGCGAACGGCGTAGCAGCGCCACGCGCGCGTGCCAGCGGTCCCAGGTCTCCTCCTGCGTTTCGTCGCGTGCCTGCTCCGCAGTGAGGAAGGGGAAGGTCCCCCACAGGCGCCCGACGGCGATCTCGCCGCCGAGATCCAGAAAGCGCACGCCGTACTCCGTGTGGTAGCGCAGCTCCGCCTCCGTGCGGTCGTGCGCGCCCGCGAGCATCAGCTCCAGTCGGTCGCCGTGGCCGGTGGGGTTGACCTTCGCCGCGCGCAGGTGACCGGCCCAGCCCAGTGCATCCCTGTATTCGAGCGAGGTGCCGAGCTCGTAATAGGTGTCCGCCGCGAGGCCCAGCTCGAGCGCGAGGGCTTCGCCCGGATTCCGGCGCGGCCGCAAACCCCAGCCGGCGATCGCGCCGCGAGCGAGCCAGGCGTCGAGCCGATCGGCCAAGCGGTCGAAGCGGAAGCGGACCCCCGCGAACTCGCCGACGAAGCGCTCGAGTCGCCGGAGCTTGGGTGCCTGCGCCTCCACAATCACCCGATCCACCGCGCGCTCCTGCACGTGCGCGCGGATGGTCCCGGTCGCGGGGTCCCACTCGAGGCGCTCCACGTAGACGAACACGCGTCCCGAAGCGAACAGCGCTTGCCGTGCGCGCCAGCCGGCGCGCCGGGCCGCCTCGAGCGCGAAGGGCCTATCGAGGAGCTCTCGCCCCAGAGCGCCGACAGCCGGTGCTTCCACGAGCCCTTGCACCTGGATCGCGCGCACCGGGGGGGTTTCCGTGAAGCGAAAGCGGAGCGTGCGTTCTGTGCCGGTTTCCACGAGCTGCGCTTCGCCCTCCGCCACGGGACCGAAGTTGAGAGCCCGCGCCACCTCCGCCGCGATGCGGAAACGGCTGGCGCTGCCGGGCACGCCGCCGAGGCGCTCCGCGAGCGTGGCGGGGGCGATCCAATCCGTCCCCTGCACCTCGATCCGGTCGTAGCTCCAGCGCTCGCCATCGCGCGCCCGCGATTCGAGGGCCTGCCACACCGCATCCCGCGCCCGGGCGTAGGCCTCGCGCCCCGCGGCCACCAGTTCCCGGATGTGCCCGTGGAAATCCGAGACGGGGAAGGCCTCCACCTCGGGCTCGATCGTGACGTCCGCCAGCGGCGCGAGCCGGCGCCGCTGCTCGGCGATCAGGATGTCGAGGGAGCGGTGCAGCAGATCGAAAGGGTTGCGCACCACGGGATCGGCCCGGATCCCCCTGGAGACGTCCACGGCGACGACGACGTCCGTGCCGAGCGTGCGGGCCGTCTCGGTGGGGAGGTTCTCCACGAGCATGCCGTCCACGAGCAGGGCGCTGCCCCACCGCACCGGCCGGAACACTCCGGGCACGGCGAAGGAGCCGCGGATCGCGGTGACGAGGTCGCCGCCGGCAGGGGCGACCCTGCGGCCCGTCAGCGCGTCGGTCGCCACCGGACGGAAGCGGTAGCGCAGGCGATCGAAGTCGTTCTCGGCGAGCCACTGCGGCAGCAGCAGGTAGCGGTAGAGCTCCCGCTCCAGGCGCCGGCTGTCCACGAGGGCGCCGGTCTGGAAACGCCGGTGGCCGAGAAAGCGCACCCGCACCAGCTCGCCTGCGCGCTGCAGGTCTTCCTCCCAGGAGAGGGTGCGGGTGCGCAGATCCGTGTCCGCCAGGATCTCGTTCCAGTCGCGCTCCTGGAGCAGGGCTTCGATCTCGTCGGGCCACAGTCCTCCCGCCACCAGCCCGCCCAGCAGCGCGCCGATGGAGGTTCCCGCGATCGCGTCGAACACGACCCCGTCCTCGTGCATCGCCTGCAGCACGCCGAGGTGAGCGATGCCCCGCGCGCCGCCCCCCGAGAGCGCGAGGGCCACCGTAGGGCGTCCCGGGGGCAGCCAGCGGGGCAGGGCCTGCAGGGGGGGCGCGCTCGCGGGACCCTCGGCCTGCACGCGGTCGAGCAGTCGCTCCGCGCGCCCCGGGCCCGCCGCCAGGCTCCAGAGCGCGGCCGCGATACCCGCGGCCCGCATCGCGCGCCGCCCGCGGCTCATGGAACGATCGCGACGATTCTCAGGGGCCCTCCCGTGCCACCGGCGATCTTCATCGGGAGCGCGATGACCGTGAACCCGATCGGCGGAAGCTCGTCGAGGTGCGCCACGTTCTCGAAGGCGGGCACGTTGCGCTCGAAGAGCGTGACGTGGGTGCGGAACTCGCGCGAGGGGCCGTGATCGATGCTCGCCGTGTCGATGCCCACGGCCCGGATCGTGCGCTCGGCGAGGAGCCAGCGGGCCGCCTCGGGGTGCAGTCCCGGAAAATGAAGCCGCGCCACCGCCTCGGGCCCGCGCTCGGCTGTGCCCAGGTAACGCTCGGCGTCGGGCCAGCGGGCGCCGAAGCCGGTGTGCAGCAGCACGATCGCCCCGTGCGGCAGCCGGCCGTGCTTCGCCTCCCAGCGTTCGAAGTCTTCCACCTGCACCTGGTAGTCCCGGTCCTGCGCGCAGGCTTCCCGGACGTCCACGACCACCCCCGGGCCCACGAGCTGCTCGAGCGCGATTTCGTCCACGGCGTTGCGGCCCTCGTAGAAGTGGATGGGCGCGTCGATGTGCGTGCCCCCGTGCTCGGCGGTGCAGAAGCGGTTGGCGGCGTAGAAGTAGCCCGCGGGGGTCATGCCGCGCGCGAGGACCTCGAGCTCGAAACGGGGCGAGGTGGGCCAATAGATCGTCTGCTCGCCGAACGGATGCGTGAGGTCCACGAGTCGCCCCTCGAGTTCCAGTGGGGCAGGCGCGCAGCTCCCGAGGAAAACGAGGGCGAGCGGCGCGAGCCGCAAGATCCATTCGCTCATGGTGCCTCCCCAGGCCTCAGCCGGCGCCGATTCTACACGCCACGGTCAGTCGAGTAACAGGCGTTGCGCGCCCTCAGGCGCGAGGTGCCACAGTTCCAGGCGGGGCAGGGCGGCAAGCCCGAGAGCCCGCTGGACCGCTCGACCGTAGACCTGCAGTTGCGGGCGATAGCGTTCCAAGAGCGCCTCCTCGCTCACCCCTTGGTCGGTCTTGTAGTCCGCGATCGCGTAGGCGCCGTCTTCGTCGCGGTAGAGCAGGTCGAGGCTGCCCCGGAAGCTGCGTCCGCCCTCGTCGTGGAGCAGCAGTGGGACTTCCCGGCCCACGATGTCGCTGCGGCGCAGCCGGTCGCAGAGCTCGGAGCGCAAGAAAGCCTCGATGCGCGCCATGACCTCGCGTTGCACGCAGCGGCGCTCGGCAGGATCCAGATCCTCCAGCTCGGCCACCGCGCGGGACACGGCCGCCCGCAGAGCCCCCTCGTCGCGCAGGTCCCAGCGCTCGAGCAGGCGGTGCACGGCGACGCCCACGGCGCGGGCCGTCTCGGACCCCTTCGCGCTGCGGCGCGCGGCGATCTCGCGGTCGCGCCAGAGTTCTTCGTCGCTCGCCGCGACCAGAGGCGGCGGGGCCGCTCGCGCCCGTTCCACGTCGGCCTCCCAGCGGTCCACCGCGGCCTGCGCCAGTGGGGGTACGTCGCGTTCCGCGCGAGGAGGCTCGGCGGGCTCCTGGAGGCGATGCAGGACGAGCCCGCCGCAGAGCGTGGCGCCGTCTTCAGGCGCCTCGTCCAGTTCGTAGCCCCACTGGGAGAGGAGTTCCAGATAGGGGTGGGGCGCGCGGTTCGAGCCCGGGCCGGCGAGCAGGATCAGCCGCTCCCGCGCGCGCGTGAAGGCTACGTAGAGCACGCGCAGCTCCTCGGCCGCGTCGTGGAGGTACTCCTCGCACTCCCACGCCGCACGCGCCTGGTTGAACCGACCGCCGATGGCGAGGGCGAGGTGCGGCGTGCCGTCGGAGGCCGTGAGGACCCGCACCGGGGCCCCCTCGCGCCGGTGCTGAGCGCTGCGGGCGAGGTCGGGGACGAAGACGATCCGGTTCTCGAGCCCCTTGGCCTTGTGGATCGTCATCACGCGAACCGCGTTCACGTTCTCGTCCGCGAGAGGGGACTCGGCCTCGGCTTCGCCCGTGCGTCCCTCCCGCAGCAGCTCCACGATCTCGAGCAGGCCGAGCTGTCCCGAGCGGCCGAGCTCGGCGGCCTGGCTCGCGAGCTTCTCCAGGTTCGCCACCCGCTGGGCACCTTCGTAAGGGGCGGCGTTCAGGGCGAGCAGTTCCGTCTCCCGCAGGATCATCCAGACGATTTCGTCCGCCGGAAGGACGCGCGCCCGGTCGTGCAAGGTCTTCAACAGCCCGAGGGCGCCCGCGAGGGCAGGGAACTTCCCGGGGTCGGGCGGTGCGCCGAGGCTCCAGTGCCCGCCCTCCAGCGCGTAGCGCGCGAGTTCTTCGTCGCTGACGCCGCCGCAGGGCGAGCGCAGGAAGGCGAGCAGCGCCACGGGGTCCTCGGGCAGCGCCACGGCGCGCAGCACCGCGAGCAGCTCGCGCACCTCGGGCCGCTCGTAGAACTCCCGGCCGCCGTCCACGATGAAGGGCACGCCCGAGCGGCGAAGCGGCGCCACGTAGTCCTGCAGCTCGCTGAAGGCCCGGAGCAGGATCGTGATGTCTTTGGCCTCGCACGCGCCGCGGTCCGTCAGCTCGCGAATCGCGCGCGCGACCACGCGCCCCTCCGCCTTCCGCCGCTCGTCGGCGTGCGTTTCTCGCTCGAGGGACAGGGTCCAGATTTCGACGCGGGGCGCGCCGGCTGGGGGACGCGCGGCTTCGATCCTCTCGTAGCGCGGCTGGCAAGGGGATGCGACCCACAGGGGATTGGCCTGGAACAACCGGTTGATCGGCTCGAGCACTTCGGGGACGCTGCGGAAGTTGGCGCGCAGGACGAGTTCCTGGCCGCCTTCGTCGAGCACCCGCTGCACCGCGCGCCGGTAGGCGGCGTAGTCCGCGCCGCGGAAGCGATAGATGGACTGCTTGGGGTCGCCCACGACAAAGAGCTTGCCCGGTTCGAGTCGTGCCCGGAACGGATCGCGTGCCGCATCCTCCTCCCGTTCCGCCAGGAACAGGACGATCTCGTACTGCAGCGGATCCGTGTCCTGGAACTCGTCGACGAGCAGCATGGAGAAGCGCTTTTTGAGCAGCCGCCGCACATCGGGCCAATCCCGCAACAAGTCGCGGGCCAGGGCGAGCAGAGCATCGAAGCTCAGGAATCCCTCGCGCAGCAGCGCTTCCCGCGCCTCTCCAGCGCAGGGAGCCACGAGTTCCACCGCCTGCGCGAGGAGTCGGTCGTCGAGCGCGGCGAGGTGCTGGAGCAGGATGCGCACGAGCGCTCTCGACCGGGCCGCGCGGGCCGGGGGCAGCGCACGCTTCAGTTCGCCTTCGGAGGGCATGCGCTCGCGAAGTTTCGCTGCCTCTTCTCGGTCCATCTCGTGAAGCCGGCCGCTTGCGACAGCGTGGAGGATTTTCCGGGTCGCCGCAGCCCAGTCCGCCCTCCCTCCGCTCGCGATCCTTCCGTAGCGCTCGAGGTCCTCGTCGAGTTCCCTCAGGATCGGCCCGAGCCAGGACGCCAGATCTGCCGCCGCCGGGGGGGCGCCGAGCAGTTCCTGGGGAATGTCGAAGGAAGCCAGAGCCCGCGCCAGTTCCTCCAGGGCCTCGAGGTCGAACTCGTCGAGGAGGGCCCTCCACAGCGACCCTCGCGCCGCTTCCGGACCGAGCTCGCGCGCGAGGAACGCTTCCCACGTTTCCTCGAAGACCCGCTCCGCCACTTCGCCCGGGTCCACCCGGAAATCCGGATCCACCCGCGCCTCGAGGGGGTGTGCGCGGAGGAGGTTGGCGCAGAAACCGTGGATCGTGGCCACCTCCGCCTGTTCGAGCGCCTCCAGCGCTGCGAGGCAGCGCTCGGTGATCGTCTCGAGGGGCACGCCGAAGCGCTCCCGCAAGTGGCGAAACGCCTTTCCTGCAGGGCGATCCTCGGCGGGCATCGCGCCGCGGCCGGCGCGAGGGAGTTCCTCGAGGCCTTCCGCCAGGCGCTGCCGGAGCTCTGCGGCGGCCTTCTCGGTGAAAGTGATCGCCGCCAACTCATCGATCCTGGCGCGGCCCGAGCCGATGGCGGTGAGGATCCGCTCCACGAGCAGGCTCGTCTTCCCGGTGCCCGCGCCGGCGGTGACGACGAGGTTGCGCTCGAAGTCGGTGGCCGCCTGCAGGCGCGCCGCGTCGTCTGGAAGCCCCGCCATCAAGGTCCTCCGGTGCGTGCGCGGAGGCGGATTTCGGCGCGCACGTCCTCCAGGCACGGTTTGTCGCTCTTGTTCTTGTACCTCAGATCGGCGAAGTCCCTCGAGTCGGGGGCGTGCGTTTCCCGCTCCAGTGTGGGCGGGTGCGTTCTGCGGCAAGCCGGTTCGTAGTCGCACGACTTGCAGTGGCGGTCGGGGTTCAGGGGGAAGACACCGCGCACCGCGAGCGACCACAGGACCGACAAGGTCTCCCGGAATCCGCGGCGCAGGCGATCCTCGCCGAAACCCTCGAACGGCTCGGGAAAGCCGTCCCCACCCGCCGGCGGTCGGTCGGGACGCACGGGGAGCACCTGCACCGGCTTGCCCGACAGCAGATGGTAGAGGCCCATCTGCAGGACCCGGCCCTTGAGCATCTCCTTCAGGTCCACGAGCTTTGCGGGCTCGGTCTTCCCCGTCTTGTAGTCGCAGATCCGCACGCAGGCGCCCCGGCCATCGTGCACCTCCCTGTCGAAGCGGGCCACGAGGCGCACGCGGGTGCCGCCGTCGAGCTCGAGCGCCTGTTCCGCGCGCTGCTCGACGCAGCCGATCCGCTCGCCTCCCTCGGCGAGCGCGTCGAGATCCGCCTTCACGAAGGCTCGCAGCGCTTCGAGCCACCGGTTCTCGATGGCGTTCCACAGGAGCGGCAGTCTCTCGCGCCAGGCCGCGGCCAGCTCCCTGGTTCCCTCGCGCCAGGCGTCCGGCAGGCGCCGGAGCGCCTCTTCGCGGATGGGGTGCGCGAGCTCGCGTCCCGCCAGATCCTCGTAGAGGCGCTCCAGCACGGCATGGACGGCGCTGCCGAGCTCGACGGCGTCGAGCGCGCCGAACGCCGCCTCCTCCTCCAGCGGACGGACCCGCAACACCTGGCGGAAGAAGAACTGCAGCGGGCAGCGCCCGAGCTGCTCGAAGGCCCGGACGCTGAGCGGGCGGCCGCCAAGACCGACAGCGCCCACGCGGCCGTCGAAGCGGAGGTCTCCCGGATCGAAGCGCTCGATGGCGCGCAGCAGCGCGAAACCCCGATCCAGGTGCGGGTCGAGCCCCGCCAACGCGCGCGCCGCCCGTTCCGGATCGGCCGCCTCCATGCCGAGCCACATGCGCGCTTCGAGGGGCGTGAGCCGTCCCGGATCTTGCGCCAGGGCGCTCAAGCGCTCCCTGGGGTGCGTCGGCAGCCGGGCCGCACGCTCGGCCAGGGCCGCGGAGGCTTCCTCCCCTAGCGTCGCGCGCGCGATTTCCCGCAGCGCGAGCGAGGCCGTGCGCGCCCGGCCCGAGTCGTCCGCTCGCTGCCAGGAGAGATCGAGGGCTTCCTCCGCCGCGCCGAGGGCCAGCGCGAGCAGCAGGCGTTCTTCGTCGCGGGCGTCCGAGCGCAGGGGCAAGGGACGCCCGCGCTCGCGCAAGCGCTCTCGCAGGCGATCGGGGAGGAGCGGATCGTCGAGCCGCTGGCGCAGGAAACCGCCTTCGTGCAGGCCGAGGACGAAGACGCGCCGGAAGGTCATCCCGCGCGCCTGCATCGCGTCGAGGATCCTCAAGCCTCCGCGGTCTTTTTCCGTGCGCGGCAGTGTCGTCCGTGCGACCGCCGCCTCGAGCCATTCGACGAGCTCGGCGAAAGGCACCGGCTCGGCGGCGAGCGCCTCGAGGGCCGCCGTGGCGTCGAAAAGCTCCTGCAGCGCCTCCGCCGCCTGCTCGTCGTGCTCGCCTGGCCGCACGAAAAGTTCGCGCAGAAGCTCGCTCAACCTCGAAGCGTGCTCGCCCCACGTGCGCGGCTTTCCTGCGTCCAGGCGCTCCGCGAGGGCGCCCACGGCAGCGGCGATCTTCCGGCAAGCCTCCACGCGCGCCTCCCGCCAGGCTCGCCTCTCCGCGCCTTCGTCCGCCTCGTTTTGCTCTTCCGGGCACGCCTGGGCCCAAGCGGGCAGCGTGCGGGTCCAGGCCTCGAGCCCCTTCAAGACACCGGCCTCGCGGCTGAGTCCCTCGACGCGCGCCGCCGGCGGCCGCTCCACCCCGAGGGCCCTCCAGTCGAGGCGCGGCGATCGCAGCACCTCGACTGTCGCGGCCCGCGGGAAATCCTCGGCCGCTGCCCGCAGGGCGAGCAGGAAGTCGCGCGCCAGGGGCTCGCGCGCGAGCGGGGCTTCGAGCGAACCGAACCAGGGAACGTCCGCCTGGCGCAGGGCCGTCTCGCACGCCGCCGCGTACGGCTCCCACGAGCGCGCCACGAGCGCGATCTCGTGCGCGCGCTCCCCCTCGCCCACGGCCGCGAGCGCGTGCCGCAGGGCGAGCTCGACTTCGGCGGCGGCTCCCTGCACGTGGTGCAGCCGAAGCCCCCGGGCGAGCGTCTCGGGGCGCGATTCCCGGTCCCACAGGGCTTCGAGGCGCTCGCCCAGCAGCCCCGTCCTGCGGGGCGCGAGCGGCTTCAGGGCCCCGCCTTCGAGCACGAACTCCCTTGCGAAGCGCTCGGCGTAGCGCGTGGCTGGGGCTCCAGGGGCGCAGGGCAGCAGCACCCGCACGCCTGCGGCCCGGTCCAGCTCGCGCAGCAGCTCCAGATGGACTCCGATCAGCTCGTAGGCGCCGTGGTGGAGCACGAGGCGCGGCCTCGCGCGCGCGACGTAGAACTCCACGAGCGCCGCCGCCCGCCGAGAAAGACTCGCCTCGTCGCACCAGCCGAGCGCTTCGAGCCGCTCCAGGTGCCTGACGTAGGCGCCGTAGAGGCCAGCGAGCCACGCGTCGTCCGGGTGCTCGCCGGCGGCTTCGATCAGCTCGCCCGGTTCCACTCCCGCTTCGCGCAGCTCGTCGAGCGCGTGGCCGAGCCTCCCGCGGGCCCCGGGCCGTTCGTGAAAGAAGCGCGTGCGCGCTTCTCCCGCAGTCTCTTCCAGGAGGTCTTCCACGATCGCCTCCCGCACCGGCGAGGGCAGCGGGCGCGGGGCGCTCTCGCCGGCGGCTTCGAAGATGCGCCAGGCGAGGGAGCGGTAGTGGTGGACCTCGACGGCGAGCAGGGCGCCTAGCGCCTCCGCCAGGCGGCGCTGGACGTGCGCGACGAGCGCGCGCGTGGGAACCACCACGAGGACCGCCGCGAGGGGATCGCGCTCCTTCGCGCGCCGCACGAGGGCGATCAGCTCCGCCTCGAGCGCGACCGGGTCGGGATGGGCCAGGACGTCCATGGGTCGTGCGCCACAGGATAGTCGACTCCGCGCCGGCAAGGGGAACCGCAGGCCGCGTGCGGCCGGTTCGATATTGCGGCCCCGGCCCGAGCGTCCCGCACGCGAGGTCCGCGCTTGACTGCGCCGGCGTTCCGCCTCAGGATGGGCGCTCCGAGCGCGCGAGAAGGCCTGTGTTCGAAACTGCCCGCCCCTTCCTGCTCGCCGTGGCCATCGGGTTGCTCATCGGCATCGAACGCGAGCGCGCCAAAGCCGACGCCCCGACCCAGGATCCGCTCGGCTCGCGCACCTTCAGTTTGCTCGCGCTTCTGGGCGCGATCGCGGCCCACGTGGCGGAGCCCCTGGTGGCGGTCGTTCTGGCGGCCTTCGCCGGAGCCATCGTCCTCGCCGGTTACTTCCGCACCCGTCTCGGCCCCGAGGGCTCGGGCGTGGGCGTGACGACCGAGGTCGCGGCCATGGCGACCTTCATGCTGGGCTACCTGGCCCGCCACGAGCCCGCCCTGACCGTGATGCTGGCGGTGATCGCCCTCGTGCTCCTGGCGCTCAAGGCTCGCATCCACGAGTTCGCCCGCGCGGGCCTGAGCGAGAACGAGGTCAACGCGAGCCTGGTCTTTCTCGTCCTGGCGTTCGTGATTCTGCCGCTTTTGCCCGACGAGCCCGTGGACCCCTGGGGCCTCGTCAATCCGGCGCGGCTGTGGCTGCTGTTCGTGCTGATCGTGGGCATCAGCTTCGGCGGGTACATCGCGGTGCGGTTGCTCGGCGCGCGGCGAGGCTTCGCGGTGGCCGGTTTTTTCGCGGGGATGGTCTCCTCGACGGCGGCCACGGTGGCGCTCGCCCGGCGCGCCCGGGAGGTCAAGGGCGCCACGGCCGCGGCGGCGACGGGGATCGTCCTGGCCAACGTCGCCTCGGCGGCGGCGCAGATCCTCGTCGTCGCCGTGATCTATCCCGAGATGCTCCAGCCCACGAGCCTCGTCGTCGGGGCACCGGTCGTGACGGGCCTGCTCGGCACGGCGGGAGCGCTGTGGGTCCTGGGGCCGCAGCGGGGACAGGGGCGCTTCGAGTTCGGCAATCCCCTGGCGCTGCGGGCTTCGGGGTGGGTGGCGGTGGTGCTTGGCGCGGTGATCCTCGGCACCTCGATCGCGGGCGAATGGTTCGGCACGAGCGGCGTGCTGGCGGCGGCGGCCCTCGGGGGCGCGGGCAACGTCCATGCGGTCGCGCTCGCGGTCTCCACGCTGGCCGCGAGCGGGACCCTGGCCGTGCGCGAGGCGGTGCTGGCCATCCTCGTGGGCTTCGTGGCGAATATGCTGGTGAAGCTCGGCCTGGTGGCCTGGGCGGGCGGGCGCTGGCTGCTCGTCGTCGCCGCGCCGCCCCTGGTGGGGATGATGCTGGCCGGCGTCGCCGCGTACGCGTTCGTTCTCGGCTAACGGGAATCTTGACCGCCCGTCGCGTTGGGGCAAGCTCCGCCCCGGCCCGGCGGCTGGCCGGGCCGGAAAGGGGGACAAACGATGAAAGCTCGCATCGCCAAACCGCTCCTCGCCTGGGTCGCGCTCTTCGCGGCGGCCTTCGCCGCGGGGACGCTGCCCCGGGTGTGGGCGAGCAACCAGTGGCTGTGCTGGCACTGGAACAAGGACACCATCGGCTTCCAGAGCGCCGCTTCGGGATACTGGGGAACGATCACGCCGACGAAGGCAACGACTGGTCCCAAGGCACCTGCGTGACGTTCGCCGGCGGGAGCGAGATCACGGGCACTGCGGACTTGTTCGGGTTCACCGAGTGGCTGCGACCGGGGCGGGGGGCCGCGCGCCTCCCGTCCCGCTTTTCCCCGCCGGTTTTTCCGGTCCGCCCTTCGGCTCCTTCCCGCTTGCGCTGCGCGCCGCTGCGTCGCGGGGGCAAGAACTTTCGCCCGCGGCGGGCGTAAGAAGCAACCGGAGCCCTGCCCGCCCGCGCGCGGGTGGAGGGGAGGGGTCCGGGGTTCTAAGCTGTGGCTGCGCCGGCGCGGCGTTTCGGAGCAGGGGTTGACTCCATCCGAGAAAAGCATCCCGCGGTACCTCGTGGGCTGGTCTCTCGCCTGTGCGGCGGGCCCGCTGCTCGTCCTGGCGGGCGCATGCGGTGGGGCGAACCGCGCCGGCGACGACGCGGCCGCAGGCGAGAGCGCCTCTCGGCCCCGGAGCAAAGCGGAATGGATCGCGCGCGCCAAGCAACGGCGCGGCGGATCGGCTGAAGGCAGCCCCGGCGCCCTCGATCCTGGCGCGGCGCCTCCCATTCCCGTGGTCGTGACCCGGGCGGCACTGGCCGACATGGAGGCCTTCCTCGACGCCTCCTCCACGCTCGAGGCCGAGCGGGACGTCACGGTGGTGAGCCAGGCCACGGGTGTGGTGGCGGAGCTTCACGCCGAGGAGGGCGACCGCGTGCGCAAGGGGCAGACGTTGCTGCGGCTGGCCTACGAGGAGCTGGAACTCGCCGAGCGTCGCGCGCGGACCGAACTGGAGCGGCTCAAGGCGGACTTCGCGCGCGCCGAAGCGCTCGCCCGCGAGCAGCTGATCTCGGAGGAGGAGTACCAGCGCGTCAAGTTCGACCGCCAGCGGGCGGAGCTGGAGTGGGAGCAGGCCAAGCTGGCCCTGGACCACACGCGCGTGATCGCACCCATCTCGGGCACGGTGACGGAGCGGCGGGTCAACGTGGGCGAGCTGGTGCAAACCAACCAGCCCGTCTACCGCATCGTGGACTTCGACAGTCTCGTGGCGCCCGTCCATATTCCCGAGCGCTACCTGCCCGACCTGCGGCCGGCCCAGCGGGCCGTGGTGGAACCCCGCGGCCTGGGCCGGAGGCTCGAAGCCCGCATCCTGCGCATCTCCCCCGTCGTGGACGCCCAGTCCGGCACGGTGCGCGTGCTGTTGAGCCTCGAGGACAAGCGGGAGTTGCGGCCGGGCATGTTCGCCAACGTCCGCATCGTTCTCGACACGCACCGGGACGTGGTCGTCGTGCCCAAGCGCGCGCTGGTGTTCGAGGAAGAGGCGCCCCATCTGTTCGTCGTCCGCGAGGGCAAGGCGGAACGGCGCCGCGTGAGGCTCGGCTACCAGGACGCCGAGCGCGCGGAGATCGCCGACGGCCTCCAGCGAGGCGAGACCGTCGTCGTCGTCGGTCAATCGGCGCTCAAGGACGGCAGCGCGGTCGTCGTGCAGCAAGAGGAGCCCCCGGCCGGCGCGGCGGCGCGAAAGAACGCGCGCGCGACGCCGACGCCCTGGGCCCCATGAACGCGCCGGCCGCCTCCAGCCCCTACGCCGTCGTCCTGCGGCGACCCGTGGCGATCTTCATGGTGACGCTGGCGGTCGTCGTGTTCGGTGTCTTCAGCTACCGCCTGCTGCCCGTCGAGCTGATGCCCGACATCACGTATCCGTCGCTCACGGTGCGCACGGTCTACCCCGGCGCGGCACCCCAGGAAACCGAAGAGCACGTGACGCGGCCGCTCGAGGAGGCCCTCGGCGTGGTGGGGGGCCTGGTGCGGCTGGTCAGCGTGTCCCGCGCGGAGCTTTCGGACATCACACTGGAGTTCAACTGGGGCACGCCCATGGGGCGCGCCTGGCAGGAGGTCAACGAGCGGCTGGACACGGTGTTGCTGCCCGAGACGGCGGAGAAGCCGATCATCCTGCGCTACGACCCTTCCCTCGACCCCGTGGTGCGCCTGGCCTTGGCCTCGCGCCGGGCCGAGGACCAGACGCCCGAGGGCCTCAGGCGCCTGCGCACCTTCGCCGAACAGGAACTCAAGCGGCGCCTGGAGCAGGTGGAGGGCGTGGCGGCGGTGCGCGTGCTCGGCGGGCTCGAGGAGCAGGTCTCGGTCGAGCTGCGCGAGGAGGCGCTGCGGCGCACGGGGCTGTCGATCCAGGAGGTCGTCCGGCGCCTGGGCGTGGAGAACGTGAACCTCGCGGGCGGCGATCTGCGCGAGGGCGACACGCAATACCTCGTGCGCACCGTGAACGAATTCCGCAGCCTCGAGGAGATCGCCGATCTCGTCGTGGGACGCCGCGAAGGGCGCGAGCTGCGCCTGCGGGACATCGGCGTGGTGCGCTCCGGTTGGGCGGACCGCGAGGTCATCACCCGCTTCAACGGCAGCGAGGCCGTGGAAATCGAGATCCAGAAAGAAGCCGACGCCAACATGGTCGCCATGGCGGACGCCGTGCGCCGAGCGCTGGCGGGGGATCCTGCCGCCGCGGACGCGCAGGCGCGGGAGGGCCTGCGAGGCCTCCTGCCGCGCGGCTGGGAGTTGGAGCTGCTCTCGGACCGCAGCACCTTCATCCGCGCCGCGGTGGCCGACGTGCGGGATGCCGCCGTGATCGGCGGCTTGCTCGCCGTGCTCGTCCTCTATCTCTTCCTGCGCGATTTCCGCACCACCGCCGTGATCTCCGTGGCGATCCCCGTTTCCGTCGTCGCCACCTTCGCGCCCATGAACCTCAGCGGGCTTTCGCTCAACATCATGAGCCTGGGAGGTCTGGCCCTCGGCATCGGCATGCTCGTGGACTCCGGCATCGTCGTCGTCGAGTCCATCGCCCGCTGCCGCGAGGAAGGCGACGCACCCGACGCCGCCGTCGTGCGCGGGACGGCGGAGGTGGGTGGCGCGGTGGTGGCGTCCACGCTCACCTCGGTGGCGGTGTTCGCGCCGATGGTCTTCGTCATCGGTGTCGCGGGCCAGGTGTTCGCGGATTTGGCGCTGACGGTGGTCTACGCCCTCGTGGCGAGCCTGTTCGCGGCCCTGTTCGTGGTGCCCGCGCTCGTGGCCAAGCTGCAGAGGGAGGCAGGCGAGCCGCGGCTGCCGCTCGGCCGCCGCCTGGCGCTGCTGCGCTACCGATCGCTGGGGCCGCTGTCGCAAGCCCGCTCGGGGATGGCGGGAATCGTCGCCGCGCTCTCGGGCGGGATGCCGCTCTGCGCGGTTGGGGCCTGGATCGCCTCGAGGGCGGGACTCGCGAATCTCGCCTGGGCCGCCGCCGGTGTCGCGCTCGCGCTTGCCGCCGCGGCCCTCGTGGCGAACGCCGCGCTCAGGCTCGCCGAGCCGGGCGCGCGGGCGCGCCGGCTGGGGCGCGTCCTGGCGGGGCTCGTCTTCGATCCTGTGGTGCTGGCCCTGGAAGGGGTGTGGCTCGGTGCGGTGTGGATGCTCGTGCTGGCGGTCGTGCCGCTGCGGGCGGCGCTCGGTCTTGCGGGCTGGCTGCTCGGCCGGATCGCCGCACCGTTCGTGGCCGTCGTGCAGCGAGGCATCCGTGCGCTGCAGCGCGCCTACCCGGCTTTCGTGCGCGCCGCCCTCGGCCGCCCGGCGTGGGTGCTGGGGGCGGCAGCTCTGGGCACGGCGGCGATGGTGCTCGGGCTGCTGCGGCTGGACTCGGCCCTGATCCCGGAGGTGCACCAGGGGGAGTTCGATCTGGAGCTGGAGCTGCCCGTGGGGACGCCCATCGAGCGCACGCTCCAGGCCGTGGCGCCCCTCGAGGCGCAGGCGCTGGCGGACGCGCGGGTGGGGCGCACGCTGCTGACGGTGGGTGCGGATCCGGAGGCGGATTCGGGACCCGAGGAGGGGGAGCACACCGCCCGGCTGACGGTCCATCTGGCGCCGCCCGCCCCGCCCGCGGGCCTCGCCGCGCGCGTGCGCGAGACCCTGGGGCGCCTGTGGCTCGGACTGCGCTACGCGGGCGAGGGAGGCGTCGTGGCGCTGCGCGAGGAGGCGGTGGCGGCGGATTTGCGCGCGGCGCTGGAACGGCTGCCCGAGGTCGAGGGCCGCGTGGTGCGCCCCGTGCTCTTCAGCTTCCGTACGCCCGTCGAGGTGGAGGTGGAGGCCTTCGACCTCGAGCAGCTCCAGCGTCTGGGCGAGCGCGCGGCCGCCGTGCTGGCGGCCATTCCCGGCCTGAGGGATGTGGAGACTTCGGCCCGGCTGGGAAGCCCCGAGGTGCAGATCGTCTACGACCGGCAGGAACTCGTGCGCCGCGGGCTCGACGTGCGGGCGGTGGCCGATCTCGTGCGCACGAAGATCCGGGGCACGAGCGCCACGGAGTACCGCCAGCGCGAGCGGCGCGTGGACATCGTCGTGCGCCTCGATCCCGAGGACCGCACCACCCTGCGCCAGCTCGCCAACCTCGTGGTCAACCCGGGCGACCCCGTCCCCGTGCCGCTCTCGGCGGTAGCCGAGATCCGGCTCGGTACGGCACCCGCGGACATCCGCCGCGTGGGCCAACGGCGGGTGGCCCTCGTCACGGCGAACGTCGAGGGGCGCGGGCTCGCCAGCGCCAGCCGCGAGATCGCCGCGCGCCTCGGCGCCCTGGACTGGCCCGAGGGTACGGGGTGGAGGCTTTCGGGGCAGGTGCAGGAGATGGAGCGCAGCATGCGCTCGCTGTGGCTCGTGCTGGCCATCGCCGTCTTTCTCGTCTATGTCGTCATGGCGAGCCAGTTCGAGTCGATCCTGCACCCGCTGCTGATCATGGTCACGGTGCCCTTGGCCTTGCTGGGCGTGGTGGCCGTACTGTGGTGGCTCGCGATCCCGCTGTCGGTCGTGGTGTTTCTCGGGATGATCATGCTCGCCGGCATCGTCGTCAACAACGCCATCGTGTTCGTGGACTACACGAACCGGCTGCGCGCGCGGGGCCTGGGCCTCGAGGATGCCCTGGCGGAGGCGGGGCGGGTGCGCCTGCGGCCGATCCTGATGACCACGGGGACGACGGTGCTGGGGCTGCTGCCCATGGCGGTGGGGCTCGGCGACGGGGCGGAGCTGCGCGTGCCGATGGCCCTCACGGTGATCGCGGGGCTCGTCACGAGCACCGCGCTGACGCTCGTCGTGCTGCCGACGCTTTACGCCGTGGTCGAAAAAGCGCTCGGGGGCTTGCGGGCCCGGGCGGGCGCGCCGTCGCCCCGGTTGGTGGACCGAGCGTGAGGCGCGCCGGGCGTGGTCCTGGACGCGCCTTTGGGCGTATCATCCCCGCGAGGAGCGATTCGTGAGAACCGAGCAACGCCCCCTGTGGCTGCCGCGGATATCCGTCGAGCGGCCCGTGACCGTCCTGATGCTCCTCGCGGCGCTGGTCGTGCTCGGGATCGTCGCGCTCCTGCGCCTGCCCGTGCAGCTTTTCCCTTCGGGCTACGACCCGACTTTCATGATGGTCTTCGTCCCCTACCCCAACGCCAACCCGAGCGAAGTGGAGGAGAAGATCGTCCTGCCCTTCGAGGAAGCGGTCTACACCGTGCGGGGCCTGGAGGAGCTCAACTGCACGGCGTCGGGCGACAGCGCGCGCTGCTGGTTCAGCTTCGCGCCCGGCACGGACATGGAACAGGCCTACAACGACGTGGCCGACCGCGTCGAGCGCCTGCGGGCCACGCGCTGGCCGGACGACGTGGAACAGGTCCGCATCCGCCGGCACAACCCGAACGACGATGCGCCGCTCAAGGTGGGCATCGCGCTGCCGGCCAACCTCGACGACCCCTACTGGCTGCTCTACCACCGGGTCGTGCTGCGACTGGAGCGCCTGCCCGGGGTGGCGCAGGTGGACCTCGAGGGGGTGGAGCAGAAGCAGATCTTCATCGAGCCCGATCGCGAGGCGCTCGAGGCGCACCGGCTCGACGTGCGAGCCCTGGCCGGCGCCTTGCGCAGCGCCAACTTCGCGCTTTCCGCGGGCGATCTGCGCGAGGGCGAGCGCAAGCTCCTCGTCCGCTCGCTCGCCCGCTTCCGCAGCCTGGAGGAGATCGAGAACCTCGTCATCCGCGCCGACGGCCTCAGGCTCAAGGAGGTGGCGCGCGTCCGCTACGACTTCCCCGTGGCGGAGCGGGCGAGCCGCCTCGACGGCCATCCGGCGGCGATCCTGGAGATCTTCAAGGAAAGCGAGGCGAACACGATCGAGGTGACCCGCGCGGCCCGCCGCGAGCTCGACCGCATCTACGAGGAAGAGCCCTGGCTCGCGGGCACCGGCGGCTACCGCGTGCTCTTCGACCAGGGGGAGGTGATTCTCGGCTCCATCCGGCAGCTTCGCGATACGGGCCTGCTGGGGGCCATGTTCGCCGTCGTCGTGCTCTACCTCTTCCTGCGCCGTATCCGGGTGACGCTCCTGATCACGCTCGCCATTCCCACGAGCCTGCTCGTGACGCTCGTGGCCATGTATTTCCTGGGCGAGAGCATCAACGTCGTCACGCTCATGGGCCTTATCATCTGCACCGGGATGCTGGTGGACAACGCGGTCGTGGTGGTGGAGAACATCGACCGCTACCGCAAGAGCGGCCTGCCGGTGCGCGAGGCGGCCCTCGTGGGGGCCTCGGAAATCGGCCTGGCGCTGACGCTGGCGACGGTGACCACGATCATCGTGTTTTTGCCCATGGCGCTCATGGCCCAAGAGGGGATGGTGCGGTTTCTGTTCGTCAAGCTCGCCATCCCCGTGGTCTTCGCCATTCTGGCCTCGCTGCTGGTGGCGCTGCTGTTCGTGCCCCTGACGGCCTCGCGGCTGCTGCGCGCGGAGGCGCAGCGGCGCGAGCGCCCCGGGCCTGTCGCGCGCCTGGCCGACGCGGTCTACCGGAGCGTCGTGGAACCGGCCCACCGGGGCTACGGCAGGTTGCTGGAGCGCACGCTGCGGCACCGGGCGGCGACGGTGACGGTCGTGCTGCTGGTGGGGATCGCGTCCGTCTATCCGGCCCGCAACGTGGAAAAGATGCTCGACGCGCGGGCCCGGCACGGCGGGCGCCAGATCACCTTCTGGTTCGAGCTGCCCAACAGCTTCAGCCTGGAGGAGGCCGACGGTTGGTTCCGCACGGTGGAGCAGGCCTTGGCCGGAGTGCGCGACACCTACGACATCAAGCACCTTCAGACCCGCTTCTGGCACAACCGCGGGATGGTGCGGGTGATCCTCGAGGAAAACCCCGAGAACGCGCTCGACATCGACGAGGTCTCGGCGGCGTTGCGGGCGCTCGTGCCCGAGCGCGCGGGCGTGCGGACCTTCGTCAACTGGCAGCGGGGCTCCGGGATGGATCCCTCGCTGACCGTCAGCCTCTACGGCGAAGACACGGAAGCGCTGGCCCGCATCGCCGAGGAGGCCGAGCGGCGCCTGCGGACGCTGCCAGGACTCGTCTCGGTCGAGCCGGACATCGAAAACGCGCTCGAGGAGGTGCGCATCCGCGTCGCCCGCGATCTGGCGCAGCGCTACGGCGTGCCCACGGAAGCCGTCACCGGCACGATCGCCACGGCCCTGCGGGGTCAGGCCCTGCCGCGCTTCCGGCAGGGGGAGCGGGAGATCGAGATCCGCGTGCAGTTCCCCGAAGCCGACCGGGAGGGCATCGTGCGTCTGGCGGCCCTCGATCTTCCCTCGGCCTCGGGGCGGAGAATTCCCCTCGAGGCGCTGGCGGACGTTTCCATCCGCCGCGGCTACGGGGACATCCAGCGCAAGGATCGGCGCACGACGCTCAACATCAAGCTCAACACCACCTGGGACCGCCTCGGGGAACTCAGGGGCCTCGTGGGGCAGGTGATGGACGGACTGGAGCTTCCCCGCGGGTACAGTTGGGACTTCGGATCGCAGTGGCGGTGGGCGGAGCGCGACGCCGGCGATGTCTGGTTCGGCCTGTGGACGGCGATCGTGTTCATCTACCTCATCATGGGCTTCCTCTTCGAGAGCATCGCGCTTCCCCTCGCCGTCATCCCCTCGATCTTTCTCTCCTGGATCGGGGCGGCGTGGCTGTTGTGGCTCACGGGCTCCAAACTCGACATCATGGGGGCGGTCGGTCTGGTGCTTCTCGCGGGCGTGGTGGTCAACAACGGCATCGTCCTCGTCGATCTCGTGAACCGCCTGCGGGCCAAGGGCTTCGCGCGCACCGAGGCCGTGGTCGAGGCCGGCAGGCTGCGATTCCGTCCGATCCTCATGACGGCCATGACGACGATCATGGGGATGCTGCCCCTCGCCGTGGGGAAGGCGACCTTCGTGGGCCTGCCCTACGCGGGCCTGGGCAAGGTCTTCGTGGGCGGGATGATCAGCTCCGCGAGCCTGACGCTCGTCGTGGTGCCCGTGCTCTACACGCTGCTCGACGACGCGGCGGACACCCTGCGCGCCCTCGTCGGGGGCCGCCTCCGGGCGGCGGAAGCCGAACCCCAGGCCTAGAGCGCGGCTCGAGGCGCCCGTGGCGGGCGCCTTTCAGCGCGCCTCGTCCGCTTCGCTCGCCGGCAGCAGCGCCCGCAGGCTGTCGAGGGTATCCGCCTCTTCGGGGCGCTTGTCCTCGCGATAGCGTTTGACCCGCGCGAAGCGCAGCGCGATGCCGGAGGGATAGTGGGGGCTGCGCTGCACGTCGCTGAAGGCGACCTCCACCACGAGCCCGGGTCGCGCGCGCACGGTATAGCCGTCCCTCGCCACCGCGAGCTGCTGCACGCGCTCCGTCTGCCAGCGCAGCATCTCGTCCGTCAATCCCTTGAAGGTCTTTCCCACCATGGCGAACCCGCCCGTGCGCGGATCGCGCGCACCCAGGTGCAGGTTGCTCAGCCAGCCGCGGCGGCGGCCGTGCCCCCATTCGGCGGCGAGCACCACGAGATCGGCCGTGCGTGCCGGCTTCACCTTGAGCCAGGCGAAACCCCGGCTTCCCGCCTCGTAGGCGGCGCGCGGATCCTTGGCCATCAGGCCCTCGTGGCCCCGGGAGAGGGCCTCCTGGAAGAAGCGCTCGGCGTCTCCCGCATCCGCCACCAGGCGGTGCGGCACGCGATAGCCTGCGGCGGCCTCCGCCAGCGCGCGCCAGCGCTCCTGCGCCGGGCGGTCCAGGAGATCTCCGCCCTCGAGGTGGAGGAGATCGAAGAAGAAGGGCGTGAGCGGGAGGGCCTCCCGCATGCGCTCCACGTCGAACTTGCGGCCGAAGCGGCGCATCGTGACTTGAAAAGGCTCGGGCGTCCCGTCGGGCCGCAGCACCAGAGCCTCGCCGTCCAGGACGAGGCTGTGCGCGGGGAGCCCGCGGACGATCTCGACGATTTCGGGCACCGCCGCCGTGACGTCGTTCGAGCGGCGCGAGAAAACGCGCACATCCTGGCCCAGCTTGTGCACCTGAATGCGGGCGCCGTCGAGCTTGTACTCGAGCGCGCTCTCGCCCTGGCGCGCGAGCGCCTCCCGCAGATCTTCCGCCGGTTGGGCCAGCATCGGCTGGAGCGGCTGGAACAGCTTCAGCCGAAAGCGCGCGAGTCCCGCGCGGCCCTCCGTGAGCGCCGCTTCGGCCACCGGCTCCAGCTCGCCCGCCAGCGTCAGCGCCCGGCGCAGCTCGCCGAGGGGCGTTCCCGACGCCTGCGCCAGGGCTTCCAGGAGCAACCCCTCGAGCGCCCCCTGCCGCAGCTCTCCGAGCGCGAGTCGCACGAGGAAGTCCTGCTCCTCCGCGGTGGCGCGCCGGAGCAGCTCCCGCAGGAGCCCGATCCGCGCCCGCGTCGAGCCCGGACCCTCCACCGCGGCGATCCGCTCGAACGCTTCGTCCACCTCGAGGAGCGCCAGCTCCGGCCCGTCCCCCGCGCTTGCGGGACGCGCCGCTTCGAGCGCCGCCGGGCCGAGGCCGATCCGTCCCTGCCGCAGCCGGCCGCAGAGATAGGCCACACCCGCGGGGATCTCCCGCGGCTCGAGGCGCTTCGCGCACTCCGCGAGCCGCGCGATCTTTTCCGTCCGCGCCGAAGTCGCCGCGACGGCGCGCGAGACCGCGACGAGTTCCGCGAGCTTCATCCGCGATTGCCCGTGTGCGGCTGTCCGGAACACCCTATCACGCCCGCGGCCGGGTTTCGCGCTATCCTGGCCGGGCCGTATTGGGGGGTTCGGGCGCATGGGAGCAGGTTGGGTCGGGTTCGCCGTTCCGCTGGCGTCGCTCGCGCTTTTTGCTGCGGCGGGCGGCACGGCGGGCTGTTCGGAGCAGCCCCGCGTCCGGGTCTATGCGCCCGAGGAAGTCCCCGAGGATCTGCGGCCGGCGCTCGCGCAGGCGGACCGGGCCATCGGCGCGCTTCAGGCGGCGCTGCTCGAGGCGCTGACCGCGGAACTCGAGCGGGGAGGGCCGGAGCGAGCGGTCCGAGTCTGCCGCGATGCGGCGCAGGGGATCGCCTCGAAAGTGCGCGAGGCGGAAGGGATCGGTCTCGGCCGGACGAGCCACCGCCTGAGGAACCCGCGCAATGCGCCGCCCGCTTGGGCGAGGGAAGTCGTGGAGGCCCACGCGGGCATGCGCGCCGGGGAGGCGGCTGCGCGCGTGTTCGATCTCGGCGACCGGGTCGGTGTGCTGCGTCCCATCCCCATGGTCGGTTTTTGCGCCGCCTGCCACGGCCCGCCCGAGACGATCGCTCCCGAGGTCCAGGCCGTCCTGAGCGGGGCCTACCCGGAGGATCGGGCGGTGGGCTTCGCGCCCGGCGATTTGCGGGGCTGGTTCTGGGCGGAGGTGCCCAAGGCGCAGGCACGCTGAGCCTTCGGACCGTGCGCATCCTTCACGTCGCGCCGCGCCTGAGCCAGAGGGGTGGCGCCGACGTCTATCTTCTCGCGCTCTTGCGGGCGCAGCGGCGCAATCACGAGGTGCACCTCGCCGTGGGCACGGACGACGCGACGGCGGAAGCGCCCTGCCCGCTGCGGCGCATCCCGGGCCTCGAGGCGCGCGAAGCACGACCGGTGGCCCCCGCGCTCGACGAGCTTCTTCGAGAGCTGCGGCCGGATGCGATCCACGTCCACCACGTCGTCAATCCCGCGGCTCTCGAGTGGGCCGCCCGCACGGGCGCCGCCGTCACCGTGCAGGACCACCGCAGCTTCTGTCCCGGCCGCGGCAAGTGGACCGCCGCGGGCGAGGTCTGCCGCAATCCGATGGGGCGGCAGACCTGCGATCCCTGCTTTCGGGACGCGGTCTACTTCGAAGAGGTCTGGTCGCTCACGCAAAGGCGCCTCGCGGCGCTGGCGCAGGCGCGGATCGCGGTGCTCTCGCACTATATAAGGGAGGAGTTCGTGCGCGCCGGCCTCGATCCCGCCCGCATCTACCTCACGCCGCCCTTCGTGCACGAGCTGGACTCCGAGGCCCCCGCGGCGGGGCCGCCCTGCGTCCTCTTCGCGGGCCGCCTCGTCGAGGCCAAGGGCGTGCGCGAGGCGGTCGAGGCTTGGCGGCGGGCGCGAATCGCGCTGCCCCTCGTGTTCGCCGGGACGGGACCCCTGCGCGCCGAGCTGGAGCGCGAGGGTTTCGAGGTTCTCGGCTGGGTGCCGCATCGCGCCATGGCCGGGGTCTACCGCCGCGCGCGAGCGGTCGTATTTCCTCCACGTTGGCAGGAGCCGTTCGGCATCGTGGGTTTGGAGGCGCTTGCGATGGGCGTGCCCGTCGCCGCATGGCGAAGCGGCGCCGTCGAGGAGTGGCACCCGGGCGGGCCCACGCTCGTCGCCTGGGGCGACACGGCGGCGCTCGCCGAAGCCTTGCTCTGCGCTCTCGACAGCGACGCCCTCGCGCCCGAAGGCTACGAAGAGGAGCGCGCCCTCGCCGCCGTGGCGCGCCTGTACGAGACGTAGTCGAGCACGAACTCCAGCGGCGACCGCCGGCTCGCCCGACACGGACCATTTCCCTCTCATCGTCGCCCCGGAGTTGTGTTAGACTCCGGTCCCCGTGGGACGAGTTGGCGCAGCGGTGGGCGGGGAGCCCCCGGTGTCGGGGAGAACTCGGGAGGGGGCCGAAGCCGGAACACGATTCGCACCGCGATTCTGGTCCGCGGCTCCCGTCCCAGCACCGGCTTGACGGGGCGCTCGAACGACAGCCGTCGCCCGAGCCCTCCGCGAATGCACGGGCGCGCACGCGGCGCGAGGCAGAGTGCGGAGTTCGAGACCGTGCCGGTCGCCAGGGGCACGCCGAGTACCTGCTCGATCGCGGGTGATTCGCCTTCCTCGATCAGGACCAGGGTCTGCATCGCCCGGATCTTCGACACCTACGGGCCGAGGATGCGCCTGGACGACGGCCGGCTCGTCCCGACCTTCGTCCGCCAAGCCCTGGCCGGAGAGCCCCTCACGATCCACGGCGAGGGCACGCAGACCCGGAGCTTCTGCTACATCGACGACCTCATCGAGGGCCTGTGGCTGCTCATCCACCGCGGCCCGAACGAACCCGTGAGCCCCGGCAACGACGAGGAGATGACGGTGGCGGATCTGGCCGCCGTGGTTGTGCAGGTGACCGGCCGCCCGTACGGGGTCAGGAACATCGATCGCCCGGTCGACGACCCGGGCAAGCGGAGGCCGTCCCTCGCAAGCGCGTCGGGGCTGCTGGCTGGCGCGCGATCGCCGCGGTAGGGGATGGCCTTGCGCGGACGGTGGAGTGGGCACGGACAGCACCAGCCGCGAGCGGTGGCTAACCAAGCCTTACATATCCGACCTCTCACTGAGGTGCGGGCTGGTGTCGCCAAGATGCGAGCCTGTGTGTTCAGCTTCGGATCCCGGACCACGCAGCCCGTGGTTGCGTTGCCCTCTCGACCCGCGGAGGTCGTTCGTGTCGCGGCGTGAGGTGGTCACCCGACTCGTCGCCGTCGGCGCGGCTTCGGCGACCGGCGGGGCGGTGGCGGCGGGGCAGCGTGGTTGGCTGCTCGCCGGAGGAATCGTGGCTGGGGGTCTTGGCCTCGCCCTCGGTCCGCTGCTGGGTGTGCTCACGAGCTGGATGGCGCTGTCGGGAGCTCTCGTCCTGCTCTATGGCTTCGCGAACCTCGGCATACCCGCGGGTGGTCTTGCCGTGCCGGTCACGGATGTGTTGCTCGGGATCGGTCTGGTCGTCACGTTGCCGGAGGCCCGTGGGCAAGCCGGACGGCGTGCCGTCCGGCTCTGGCTCGCCCTGGCGACGGTGGCGGCCGTCCGTCTCGGAACCGATGCGCCCCGCTTCGGTCTTCTTGCGGTACGCGACGCGCTCATGCCAGCGGAGGCCGGGTTCCTGGTCTTGGGGTACCACCTCGCCCGGGCGGGGACGGATTGCATCGTTCGACGGCTGCGGTGGGTGTTCCTGGTCTGCGCGCTTTATTTCGCACTCTATCCCGTCCGCGACCTCCTGGCGGCGCTGGGCCCCATCGTGGGCATCCAGCGTCCCGTGCCTCTTCTCGGCCAGTACGCGGGTGCGGGACCTGCGGCCGTCGCGGGGTTCATGTTCATGCTTCTCCTGCGCCCCTTCGGACGATGGTCGGTGCTTCTTGCCGGGGCGTTCTTGGCTGAGCTCCTCGTGTTCCAAGCACGGGGTCACTACCTCGCGCTCGCCGCCGCGGTCACGCTGGTGGTGAGTTTCCCTGGGCGAGGTGGTCGCGAGGCGCGGGTCCGTGCTCGGGTCGCTGGCGGGTTGGCGCTGGGCATCTTGCTCGCTGCGAGCTTGTTTCCATTGGCGCCTTCCGGGCGGCTCGGTCAGGTGACGCCGGAGTTCTACGTGGAGCACGTCGGGACGCTGCTGGGTCGGGAGGGCCCGGGCGCGGGGACCATCCGCCACCGCCTGGACTGGTATCGGCACACGTGGGACCTAGCGTGGAGGACCCCGTACGGGGTCTTCGTGGGCGTCGGGTACGGGGTCGACCTGACAGGCGGGTTCACCGTCACGGGTGGGATCCCGGTCCGGCAACCTCACAACGACTACCTCGAGGTCTTCGCCCGGACTGGCGTCATCGGCCTGTGCCTCTTCATCGCGCTCCTGGCCTCGATCTTCCTGCCCATCCTGCGCGCGGCGCGTGATCCGGCGTCCGGCGCACCTGGGACCGGTGAACGACGGTTCCTCTGGTGGGTGGCGGCAGGGCTGGTGCCGTACCTCGTCGGGGCGGCGGCGCAGCCGCTCCTGGCCTTCCCGTACGGCACGGTGCCGCTCTTCACCTTCGCGGGAATGGGCCTGGCTGCCGTCGATCAGGTCCGCTCAGCGGTACGGCGGGAGCCGCGGGGTGCGGAGGCAGATGCGCCTGCGCCGTCGGCCCGCACTGTCGCATGACACGCGGGCTTCCCTCGGCCGGCGTACGGCGGGCCCTCGTCTGGGGTCTCGTCGACCTGGGATTGTCGAGCCTTACGGACTTCGCGCTCACGTTCCTGGCCGACGGGGCTGGTGCTCGTGGCGATGGTGCTGGGCTGGACGGGGCTGGTCTCCTTGGTCCAGGACGCGGTGGGGCGCGGCCTGCTGGGGGAGGCGTGGGGGATCGCGCAGCCAGTGCTGGTGCCGGTCGCCGCCCAGATGGCGGGTTCGGCCCTCGTGATGGGCGCGGTGATCGTCTTGCGCGGCGCCGCCGAGCCGCGCAGGAGCCTCCGTTCTCGCGTGACCCAGAGCATCCTGGTGATCGCGGGGGCGTCGGTCGGTGCGGTGGCGTGGGGGGTTCGCGGGGCCGCCTGGATGATGGCGGGGGCCACCGCGATCAGCGCGGTCATCTGGTGGCGAGCTGCGGTGAAGGGGGTGCGGGACCGCGTCGGAACTCCGCCGGTCCGTGTGGGCGAAAACTACGTGACAGACGTCACCCACCTGTAGCCGTATCGCCACGACAAGGGCGCGGTGAGCGCGCTCACGAGCAGACGCTCCCAACGGGGCTGAGCCCGCCGCCATTCATCGTCGAGATGGAGCCTGACCGGCCGTCGCAGGGCGCGAATCGGGTTGCCCGCTAACACATGATCGTTGGGACACGGCACCGTTCCCTCTAAGAGCTCCGAGGGCAGGGGTGCGGGATAGTGTGCGCGGCGGAGGATGCGTTCCAGGCTCCCGGCTGGGTCCCGCACGGCGTCCTCGTACCGCAGCAGCAGACCATCCGTGCGGCGGACCAGCACTTCGGAGGCGAGGTTCCAGCTGACCCAGTGGAGGCTGCACGTCGCGGGGCCGTGAGCCCCAATGGTCATCCCTTCAGGGGTCCGCTTGTTCCGGTGGTGATCGGAGTAGGCCACGGCCCTGGGGTCTCTGACCAGTTGCACGCCGATCGTGGGCGGCGCCGGCAGGGTTGGCGAGGGGGCCAGGAGCAGCGCCAGGTCCGGGGGACGGCGCGTCGTGTCGATGACCACGTCGGCGTCGGCGACCGCCGCGATAGCTTGGTAGAGGCGGATCCGCTGCGCCCGGAACTGCTCCTCGGCGGGACGGAGCGGCAGTCCGAGCCATGCCTTCGTCAACAGCCTGGGGGTGTGGCGCAACCGAGCCACGGCGTTGCGCTGCCGCAGCATCGCTTCGGCGTCCGGCCAGCCGCCGAAGGCCTCCGCCATCACGTCGTTCCAGAAGGAGCAGCGTCGGGCTGGCTCTCCGCAACTGCAGATCCCCCGTTCGGTGTTGAACCAGAGGTTGCCGAGCTCTCGTAGCAACAGCCTCGCACGGTCCCCAGCGCGCGGCCGAGCACGGTACCCCCGCTGCGACCGTACCCGAGGAAGAAGATCACGGTTGGTTGCACCATCGGGCTAAACTTACCACATGCGCGTTCTCGTTCTGCACTCCCGGTACCGGTCCGGGGCGATCTCCGGAGAGAACCGCGTGGTGGACGACGAGGTCCGGCTCCTCCGGGAGGCGGGGCACGAGGTGCGGGTGCTGGACCCGCAGCCGGACTCGGCCCTGCGCTCGGCCGTGGGCGTCATCTGGGACGCGCGTCGGGTGGGGGAGGTGCGCGGGACAGTGCGCGCCTTCCGTCCCGACGTCGTCCACGTCCACAATGTGTTTCCTGCGCTCTCGCCGGCGGTGATCCGGGTCTCCGCGGCCGAGGGGGTCCCCGTCGCCATGACCCTCCACAACTTCCGCCTGTTCTGCCTGCCGGCGACGCTCCTGCGCAATGGGCGGGTGTGCGAGGACTGCCTCGGGCGGCTGCCATGGCGCGGCGTCCTTCACGGGTGCTTCCGGGAGTCGGTTCTCGCGAGCGTTCCCTACTTCGCCGCGCTCTCGCTCCACAGGAGCATCGGCACGTTCGGGCGGGTGGCGCGCTTCCTCGCGGTCTCGGGCTTCGTGCGCGCCAAGCACGCCGAGGCCGGCCTCGATGGAGCCCGGATCGTCGTGAAACCCAACTTCGCCTGGCCCGCGCCACGGCGCGAGGGTCCGGGCGGCCCGTTCCTCTATCTGGGGCGCCTGTCGGAGGAGAAGGGCGTGGAGGACCTCGTGCGGGCGTGGCGGTCGGACCTCGGGCGGCTGGTCGTGGTGGGGGACGGGCCGCTCGCGCCGCGCCTGCGGGCGCTCGCGGGGGAGGGGGTGGAGCTGCGGGGGTCCGTCCCGCCCGAGGAGGTGCCCGCGCTGGTCGCGGGGGTTCGGGCCGTGCTCGTCCCCTCGCTCTGCTACGAAGCCTTCGCGCGGGTGGTGGTCGAGGCATACGCGGCGGGGGTGCCGGTCGTCGCCAGCCGGATCGGGGCGCTGCCCGAGGTGGTGGAGGAGGGCGTGACGGGCCTGCTCGCCGAGCCCGGCGACCTGGCCTCCTGGGCCGAGGCGCTCGAGCGCTTGCGGGACGACGAGCTCGTTCTTCGCCTCGGCGAGGGTGCGTACCGCCGCTGGTGCGAGCGCTACACGCCCGAAGATAACCTGCGGCAGCTCGAGGCGATCTACCGGGGGCTCGCCGGACAGACGCCGTGATGGCGCTGGAGTTCTAGCGACGAGCGCGGTGTCGTGGATCGCTCCGCTTTCGCTCTACCGGAACGATCCGAGCGACTTCGCGAGCGGATTCGCGAGGTGGGGTTCAGGGTCCCCGACGGGCGACTGGAGGGCCGAGGGTCCCCATGCGTGCGCGTTCGGGCGCCCTCCTCTCCCGACGGCGCTCGATGCAGAGTACGATGGAAGAGGGAACCGCCATGACCGACAAGCCGCCGGCTGTTCACGGCCGGCTCGTGGACGCGCAGGGCCGGTGCGCCCACTACTCGGGGCCGCTCGACATCGTGGCGATCCGGTTTCCCTGCTGCGGGAAGTACTACGCCTGCCACGCGTGCCACGCCGAACTCGAGCCGCACCCCCCGGAACGCTGGAGCCGGGCGGACGGGGACGCACGCGTCGCGCTCTGTGGCGCCTGCCGGGCGGAACTCACGCTTGGGGAGTACCTCGGCTGCGAGCACCGCTGCCCCCGCTGCGGGGCCCACTTCAACCCGGGGTGCGCGCGGCACCATGCGCTCTACTTCGACCTCTGAGGACGGGCTCGTGAGGACGGACTCGTAGGGAAGGGGCGCCGGCACGCCCGCGACGGGGCGCCGCCAGCGCGGTTCAGATGAAACCGAACAGCGGCGGGAAGACGATCGCGACGATTGCCGCCCAGGCGGCATAGACGTCGAGATAACCCGTCTGCAAGCGCTCCAGGCTGCCGAAGGCGCCGCGGCGCGCCAGCAAGCGCGCGACGAGCACGGCCGACCATGCCAGGTTCGCCAGCAGGATCACGTTCTCCCCCAAGGCGGCCACGCGATTCGGGGTGAAGCCGAAGGCGCCGATGCGCGCCGCGATGGCGGACAACGCCAGCGCATCGGCCAGAAGCGCGCTCACGAGCAGCACCCCTGTCGCAACGTCGAAGATGTTCGGCGGGGCGTCGGGGTTGCGGGCGGAGGTCGAGTACAGCAGCAGTCCCAGCACGACGACGAGCAGCAGATCGAAGGCGATGAGCACCTCGCGCTCGATGTCGATCACGCGGCCCGTCAAGATAAGTGTGGCGAGAAAAAGCAGCAACACCGCCGCGAACATCGGGGTGAAGATCCGCGCGAGCACGGGGGCCATGCCCTCGAGCGCGGCTGGCTTCGCCTCGACGAGCCACGCCGCTACGAGGACGGCCCCGGCCGCGCAGCAGAGCAGCCATTCTTCGAGGACAGGCTCGATATCCACCCCGATCGTCTGGAAGATCAACGCCATCAGCCCGATGAGCACGAAGCCCCCCAGGCCGAGCAAGGCGAAACGAATCAACAGCTCGCCGGTGAAGCGGATGAAATCCATGCGGGCCGCCGTCGCCGACCAGCGACCGCCGGTATAGGCGATGCCCACCAGCAGCCACAGCGCGATGGGCAGGTGCAGGGCGGTGAGCGCCTCCGTCGAACCGCCGCGGGCGAAGGGGTAGGCGTTGGCGAACGCGGCCGCGGCGGCGAAGGCGAGCGCGAGCGAGGCCACGGTCCTGCGCGCCAGCCGTCGCTTCCAGGCGAAGTAGCCCGCGAGGAACGGCAGCACGAACAGGCTCAGGTTGCGGGCGTAAAAACCCTGCTCGGCATCCAGTTCCAGCCCGAAGAGCGCCGGCACTTTGACCGCGGCGGCCGCCCCCAGGGCCAGACCGAACGCGACGAGCGCTTCCCTGGCGCGCCCAGCGCGCGCTTCGAGTGCGCCCGCCCGCGGGCCGGTTCGGTCCCCCCAGAGCTGTGCCGCGTAGTCCCGTGCGAACTGCCGCGTCGGAGCGTCGTCCGCCCCCACGCGTTTGAGCGCGATCAAGAAGGCTTCGTCGCACGCGAGGCCGGCCTGGACCATGCGGGCCGCCTCCTCGCGCAGTCGGCGTTCCGAGGTCGCGACGTCTGCCCGGGAACCTCTCCGCCACCCCCGGACGTACGCGCGCCACTGCTCGATCCGCCCTTCCAGCTCCACCGCACCGTCCGCCGCTGCCATCGGGACGATCCCCTTTCGTTCGAACGCCCCGCCACGAGCGGAGCTTTCTCCGCGAGAGATCCGGCCACGGCCGCCCCCAGCCTCCGAGGCCCCTCGCATGGTAGCGCAGGCCCCCGGATCCCTCGGCGCGCAGGTTACCTCAAAAGTCAGGCGGGTAGCGGTGCAAAGCGCGCCGGTTGGCAACGCTGCCCAACGTGGACGGTGAGCGTGACCCGGAAGGCGCGGCGCTGTTGGAGACCGAAATCGAACGGGTGCGCCAACAATCGGGTCTGTGACCAACGGCGCCGGGCGCGACATCCACGGCAAGCTGCTCGCTGGAGTTCACGGGTTCTCCTCCCGCGGCCCGAACACGATGTGCAGCTCGCCGGATTCCAGGCGCGCCCGCTCGATCGCGCGGCCGTAGAAGATGCGCGGCAAGTGGAGGTTGCGGCGGTAGCTGCCGACCTGGATCCGCAGCTCGTGGCCGCGGTGGAGGAGATCCACCTGCTCGCGGCGGGCGAAGGGCAGCTTGAGTTCGAGCGCGACGCGACCGTCGTCCTCCGTGCGCACGCGGAAGACCTCGCCGCGGAAGAAGCGCTCGGCGGGGTCGCGCTCCCCGTACAGGGCCTCGCCCAGCCGTTCCAGGCGCTCCCTGCCGAGCACTTCCTCGGGGAAGTGCGGCACCTCGAGGATCGGCAACGGCGCGAAGGCCTCGCGGATGCGCTCCAGGTGGCCCGCCTGGGCCTCCCGCATGGCGGCGAAATAACCGCGGCCGGCTTCTTCGGGAAGGACGCGGTTGACGATGACGGCATCCACGGGGTAGCCGAAGAGGTGCAGGTAGGTGAGGGTGCGCTGGCTCTCCTGGATGACGACCGCTTCGGGATTGACGACCAGGCGCACGGAGGTCGTCTCGGGATCGGTGAAGCGCTGGTGGATGGCGTCGAGCTGGCGGAAGAGCCGTTCGGCGGCGTCGTAGGTGGCTTCCTGAGGGACGGGGATGTCGCTCACGGCCTGAACGGCGGGCCGCAGAACGCGCGCGACGCGGCGCTGGATGGGGAAGAACTTCTCCATCCACCACCTCCCCACATCGGGAAGCGAGAGAAAGCGCAGCGTCTCGCCCGTGGGCGCGGCGTCGATGACGATCAGGTCGTAGCGGCCGCTTTCGACGTGCTCGTGGACCCAGAGAAAGCCCGCCACCTCCTCCATGCCGGGCAGCACGCTCATCTCCTCGGCGAAGACGTCGTCCATGCCGCGCCAGCGGAAGACTTGCAGGAGGTAGTCCCGCAGCTTGCCCCAGTGCTTCTCGACGGAGTAGTAGACGTCGATTTCCTGCCCTTCGAGGTTGGGCGCGAGGCGGGTGGGCTCGGGCCCCAGGGGCTGGGCGAAGACATCCGCCAGGTTGTGCGCGGCGTCGGTGGAGATGACGAGCGTGCGGTGACCGCGCCGGGCGGCGCGCAGTGCCGTGGCCGCGGCGAGGGAGGTCTTGCCGACGCCGCCCTTACCGGTGAAAAGAAGGATGCGCGCCAATGCCCGTCACTCGACGGGGACTTTGCGCGCCGCGCGCGCCTCCTTCTTCTCGAGACACTCGATGCCGCTGTCGAGCAGGCTCCGCAGGGCGAGGAGCGCTTGGCGCGCGCTCTGGCGCGCGTGGTCGCGGAAGTCCTCCGGCACCGCGCCGCGCAGCTCGCGGGCGAAGCCCTCCGCGGCCCGCAGCAGGTGCTCCGTCCAGCGCAGCTCCGGCTCGGCCGGACCCGCGGTCTGCTGTCGCTTCTGTTCGGTCATGGCCTCCGACCCCTGCCGGCGGCGCCGGCGGGCGCCGCGGCTTTTTCGCTCCTATAGTGTACGCTTGCTGGCCCGGCCTCGACTCGATCGGGGCTGCGGCCGCGCGGGGGGGCGGGGCAGGTGGCTGGCGGAGGTTCGCCGAGCCCGGGCCTGACCGGCCAGCAGCGCCGGCGCCTGAGGGCCCTGGCGCACGGGCTGCGCCCGCTCGTGCAGGTGGGCAAGGCGGGCCTGACCGAGGGGCTCGCACGCTCCGCCGAGGCGGCGCTTCTCGCGCACGAACTGATCAAAGTCCAGTTCGTGGCCTTCAAAGAAGCGAAGTCCGAACTCGGCCGCGAACTCGCATCCCGGCTGGGCGCGGAGGTCGTCGGCGAGGTGGGCCACCAGGTGATCCTCTACCGGCCCCATCCCGACCCCGCGCTGCGGCGCGTCTCGGCCGACGCCCCGGCCGAACGGCCGCGCCGCAAGCACCGCAGGCCCGCCAAGGTATAGAGGGCGGCGTTGATGCCCAGCGCGGCGAATCCGAGGGCGATCTGCCCCCGGCGTGTCAGGCCGGCAGGGTAGAGCACACCGGTGAGGTAGTGCTCGATGAAGCCCCCCGCGTAGCCCGCCTCGCCCGCGAGCCGCCGGAGTTCCACCTCGAGGGGCGTGAGCGGGCAGACCCAGCCGGCGAACTCGATCAGCACGCCCCACCCGACGCAAGGCAGGTGCACCCACGCCAGGCGCGGCCAGCGCAGGACGGGCAAGCCGCCGAGGGCGACGAAGAGCACGAAGCCGAGGTGCAGGAGAAAGACCGCGTCCGCCAGCCAGGCGTAGACCATCGCCGCCGCTTCCGGCGGAATTCTCGCACGCCCCGCAGCAGTCCTTGCTGGCTTGCGGCATAATGTGCCGCGTGAGCGAAAACGAAAGCCCCGGCCCAACCCCTCCGCAGCCGGCCGGCGCGTCGGAGGTGGCGCCGGCGCCCGCGGGCGATCCCTGGGCGCTTCTCGATGGCGCGGAGCCCGCGCTCCCCCTGACCCCCGAGACCTTTCCCCGGCGCCGCCAGCGCGCCGCGGACCGCACCCTGCCGCTCGAGCGGCGGCTCGAAGCGTTCGAGGACATCGTCGACTCCGAGGTGGGGGACACCTCGCTCACCCGGGCGCGCAACATGGAGCGCGAGTTCGAGCTACGCCAGCTCTTCCTCAAGTTCGAAGGCGGCAACCCGACGGGAACCCAGAAGGACCGCATCGCCTTCGCCCAGGTGAAGGACGCGCTGCGCCGCGGCTTCGACGGCATCACGGTGGCCACCTGCGGCAACTACGGCGCGGCCCTGGCGCTCGCGGCGTCGCTGGCGGGCCTGCGGTGCGTCGTCTATATCCCCCGGGCCTACCAGACGCGGCGCATCGCCGAGATGGAGGGGCTCGGCGCGGAGATCGTGCGCGGGGGGGAGGACTACGAGGCCGCCATCGAGCTTTCCCGCGCGCGCGCCGAGCGGGACGAGCTCTACGACGCCAACCCCGGGGGCGCGAACACCCCGCTCCAGCTCGAGGCTTACGGGGAGATCGCCCGCGAGATCTACGACGAGCTGGGCGACGCGCCGGCGGTCGTGGCGGTGCCCGTGTCGAACGGCACGACCCTCGCGGGAATCTACAAGGGCTTCCTCAGCCTCTACCGGCGCGGGAAGACCTCCCGCATGCCGCGCTTCGTCGCGGGTTCCTCGCACCGCAAGAACCCCATCGTCGAGTCGTTCCTGCGCAACCACGAGCGCTGCGAAGACCTCGACCCGAGCCGGGTGCGCGAGACGGCGATCAACGAGCCCTTGATCAACTGGCGTTCCACCGAGGGGGACCCGGCGCTGGCCTCGATCCGCCAGAGCGGGGGTTGGGCAGGCGCGGCGAGCGACCGGGATCTGCAGCGCCACGCCCGCCGGTTGCGGGAGGCCGAGGGCCTGAGCGTCCTGCCCGCTTCTACCGCGGGACTCGTCGTGCTGCTCGACCGGCATCGCCGCGAGCCCCTGCCGCCGGACCGCTACGTGGTCGTCGTGACGGGGAGGCGATGACCCGCCCTGGCGGGCCCGAGGGCAACGCCGTCGTCTACGCCGAGGGCGCGTTTCGCTCGCTCCAGGGCAAAACGGCCCACGGGCTCGTCCGGCGCTCGGAGCGCTACCGGGTCCTGGCGGTCGTGGATTCGACCTGCGCCGGCGAGGACGCAGGCGCCCTGCTCGACGGGAGGCCCTGCGGGATTCCCGTGCTCGCCTCGCTGGCAGAGGCCCTGGTGCACGCGCGCACGCGGGGCGCGCCGGCCACACACTTCGTCATCGGGCTTGCGCCCGATGGGGGGCGGCTGCCGGCGCACGCGCGGGCGGCGGTGCGCGAGGCGATCCGGGCGGGCCTGCACGTCGTCAGCGGGTTGCACGATTTCCTGAGCGAGGATCCCGAATTCTCGCCGCTCGCGCGCGAGCACGGGGTGAGGCTCACGGACGTGCGCAAGCCGCCGCCCCGCGAGCGGCTGCATTTCTTCGAGGGAAAGATCGAGCAGGTCACGGCGTTCCGCGTGGCCGTCCTCGGCACGGACTCCGCCGTGGGCAAGCGCACCACCGCCTGGTTGCTCGTGGACGCGCTGCGGGCGCGGGGGTTGAAGGCGGAGCTGATCGGCACGGGCCAGACCGCGTGGATGCAGGGGGCGCGCTACGGCATCGTCCTCGACGCCCTGGTCAACGACTTCGTGGCGGGGGAGATCGAGCACGCCGTCTGGACCGCCTGGCGGGAGACCGGAGCCGACGTGCTCGTCCTCGAAGGGCAGGGAAGCCTGATGAACCCCGCCTATCCGGGCGGCTTCGAGTTGCTCGCGGCGGGCCGGCCCCACGCGGTCGTCCTCCAGCACGCCCCGGCGCGCCGCGAATACGACGGCTTCCCCGGCTACCCGATCCATCCGCTGGAGCGCCAGATCGAGGCCATCGAGCTCGTCTCGGGGCGTCCCGTGATCGCGGTCACGATCCATCACGAGAACCTGCCTCGGGAGCGGGTCCCGGAGATCTGCCGGGAGATCGAGGCACGCACCGGGCGCCTGACCCTCGACCCGCTGCTCCAGGGAGCCGAGCGCCTCGCGGGGTGTCTCGCGGAGCGCGCGGCGACCCGCGGGGTGTCCCTGTGACCGCCCGCCACGAGATGGCCCCCGCCGGCGATCCCCTGGAGGTCCTGGTCGTTTTCGACCGGCTGGAGGTCGGCCCGGTGGAGGTCGGGCCGCGGGGCCTGCGCGCGCCGTACCGCACCGTCCGCGGCGCTGCGTCGGAGGCGACGGAGCTGGCCTACCGCTACGAAGAAGATGTCTTCGATCCCGCCAGTCCCGCCGATCGCGGCCTGGCGGGGATGATCGCCTCTCAGGTGGCGCTCAACTACGGCCTGTTCGCGCGGGAGATCGTCTTCCACGCAGCCTTCGACGAGGCGGACCGGGCGTTCCTGCGCGCCATGGCGGCGAACACGGCGCGCGAGATCTACGTGAACAAGATCCTGCGCCCGAATCCCTTCCTGCGCCCGCCGGCGACGGAGATTCCGGTGGTGCTCCGGCCGAGCTATGCGCGCGCGGAACTCGTCTTCCCCGACACGGCACCGGCGCAGCCCCCCGCGGGGGGCGCCGCCGACGGGTGGGCCGTCCTCTCGAGCGGCGGCAAGGAGAGCCTGCTCAGCTTCGGCCTGCTGGAGGAGCTGGGCTGCGCTCCGCACGCCATCTTCGTCAACGAATCGGGCCGCCACTGGTACACGGCCCTCAACGGCTACCGGCACTTGCGGGCGACGCGCCCCGAACGCACCCACCGCGTGTGGACCAACGCCGACCGCCTGTTCGCCTGGATGCTGCGGCAGATGCCCTTCGTCCGGCAGGACTTCGACCGCGTGCGCGCCGACGTGTACCCGATTCGCCTGTGGACCGTGGCGGTCTTCCTGTTCGGCGCTCTGCCCCTCCTGCGCCGGTTCGGCCTCGGGGGCATCGTCATCGGCGACGAGTACGACACGACGCGGCGCGCGCGCTACCGGGGCATCCCGCACTACGACGGCCTCTACGACCAGAGCCGCTATTTCGACGACGCCCTCTGCCGTTACTATCGGCGCAAGGGCTGGGGTTGGGTGCAGTGCTCCGTGGTGCGCTGCCTTTCGGAGCTGCTCGTGGAGCGCGTGCTCAGCGAGCGCTACGAGACGCTGTGGCGGCAGCAGGTGTCCTGCCACGCGGCGCACCTGGAAGGCGAGCGGGCTCTGCCCTGCGGCCGGTGCGAGAAGTGCCGGAGGGTGGTGAGCATGCTCGTGGCGCTGGGGAAGGATCCGGCGGCGTGCGGCTACGAGGCGTCGCAGGTGGAGGCCTGCCTGGCGGCTTTCGCGGAGCACGGCGCGCATCAGGAGCGAGCGGTGGAGGCGCACACGCTGTGGCTGTTGCGCGAGCGGCTGCCCCGGGGAGCGGCCTCGGCACGGGCGCAGGCGCGGCCGGAGGTGATGCATCTGCGCTTCGATCCGGAGCGCTCCCCGGTGGAAACGGTGCCCCGGGACCTGCGCCGGCCCCTGTACCGCAAGCTGCTGGAGCACGCGGAGGGGGCGCTCCGCCGGCAAGGCCGGCTGTGGGTACCGTTCGATCTGTGGGCGAGCCGAGAGCTGCTGCGGCCCTTTCCCTTCGAGGGCGGCGGCCGCGCCGCGACGCGCGCGGCGGGCGAGCGGTCCCCGAGCTTCCGCCTCGGCGAGCTGACCTGGCCCGAGGCGCGGCGCCGGCTGCGCGAGACGGACACGGCGCTGCTGCCCGTGGGCTCGATCGAACAGCACGGGCCGCACTTGCCCCTGGACACCGACGCCTGGGACGCGGCGCACCTGTGCGAGCGCGTGGCGGAGGCCTGCTCCGAGCCCAAGCCGCTCGTGCTGCCCGCGATCCCCTACGGGGTCTCCTACCATCACATGGATTTCCCGGGAACCTTGAGCGTTTCGCCGGAGACGCTCTCGCGCTACGTCTACGAGGTGGGGATCTCCGCGGCGCGCCAGGGAATCTGCAAGCTCATCGTCGTCAACGGCCACGGCGGGAACATCCCCGCCCTGCAGTACGCCGCGCAGATCATCCACCGCGACGCGCAGATCTTCGTCTGCGTGGATTCCGGCGAGACGAGCGAGGCGGATATCGCGGCGTGGATCGAGACGCCCAACGACGCGCACGCCGGCGAGATCGAAACCAGCACCGCGCTCGCCACCCGGCCGCACCTGGTACGCCTGGAGGAAGTCCAGGCGTTCGTGCCCCGTTTTTCCAGCCGCTACCTGGATTTCTCGGCCAAACGGCGCGTCGAGTGGTACGCCCACACGGCCAAGATCTCGCCGAGCGGGGTGCTCGGCGACCCGACGCGGGCCTCGAAGGAGAAGGGCGAAAAGATCTGGGAGCGGATGGTGGCGAACCTGGTGGACTTCGTCGAATCCCTCAAGGGGCTCACCCTCGACGAGATCTACCAGCGGCGCCACTGAGGGTCCCGGGCGGGGCGCATGCGGATCGCGCGCGTGGAAGCGTGGGTGCGAACCTTCGAGCTCGCCCAGCCCTACACCATCGCCTACGAGACGGTGGAGCGCGCCGCCAACGTTTTCCTCCGCCTCGAGACGCGCGAGGGTCGCGTGGGCCTCGGTTGCGCGGCTCCGGACCCGGCGGTGACGGGCGAGGACGGGCCCTCGGTGCTGGCGGCGCTGCGGGAGGTCGCGGAGCCGCTGCTGCGCGGCGCCGACGCGCTG
>JBBIHH010000024.1:0-48337 GCA_037447115.1 Acidobacteriota bacterium | reverse complement strand
GCCGCCGCTGCCGTGGCGGCGGCGGCGACCGCCGGTCTCGGCGCGGGGGCGGTGGCGCGGCGCGCTGTTGCCGGCTCGGGGCGCGCAGGCGCCACCGGGTCCGCCATCGTCACCGTCTCCCGCAGGACCCCGCTTCCCCGCTCAGGCTCCACCGCCGGGGGCGGTGGCGAGGCCGCCGGGCGGGGCTGTCCCGTTTCGTACTTGCGGCTGAGGTGGAGCAACACGAGCCTGCAGATCGCCTTGAGCGTGTCGTGCACGCCGATCCCCGTCGTCGCCACGGACTCGTAGAACGGGGCGTTGTACCTGTTCAACGCCGCGTTCAGCTCCTCGACACTGGCGAGGCGCGGGAGATCGCGCTTGTTGAACTGCAGCACGTGGGGCATCTCGGCCAACTTCATGCCGTGCGCGCGCAGGTTTTCCTCCAGGTTGCGAAAGGACTCGATGTTGGCCTGCATCATGTCTTGCTGCGAGTCGGCGACGAACACGATGCCGTCCGCTCCCTTGAGGACGAGCTTGCGGGTCTCGTTGTAGAAGACCTGTCCCGGCACCGTGTAGAGCTGCACGCGGGTCCGCAGGCCCCGGATGCTTCCCAGATCCACCGGAAGGAAATCGAAAAACAGGGTACGGTCGGTCTTCGTGGCGAGCGAGAGCATCTTGCCCCGCGCCTCGGCCGGCAGGTTCTTGTAGATGTACTGGAGGTTCGTCGTTTTCCCGCACAGCCCCGGCCCGTAATAGACGATCTTGGCCGTCAGCTCCTTGGTGGCGTAGTTGAACAGCACCATGGACAGCTCCCCGAGGACCTCGGCCGGAACATAGGTTCCGCCCGCGCGGGCCGTCAAGTGGCGCCCCGGCTCGCGCCAACCCCACCCACCCGCCGAAACGCAACTCCGCCGGCAAGAAGCGGCACGTCGAGGCCCATGGCCGCCGCGCGATCGAACCCCGCGCGGCGAGCGAGCGCCGGTCTCAGCTGCGCCTGCGGGCGCGGAAGCTGAGCACGAGCGGTACCGGGCCGAACTTGAACCGCTCGCGCAGTTGGTTTTCCAAAAAGCGCCGCACGGAGACCCGGACGCGGCGCGGGTCGTTGCAGAAGAAGACGAAGCGCGGAGGGGCGACGCCCACCTGCGTCACGTACAGCAGGCGCAGGTCCCGGGCGCGGGCGGGCGAGGTCCAGTCGCCCCCGTGCAGGTCGCGCAGCCAGCGGTTGAGTTCGGCGGTGGGCACGCGGCGGCACGCCTGGGTATGGAGCTGCGCGGCGCACTCCAGGATGCGCTCCACGCGCTGCCCGGTCCGGGCACTGACGAACAGCAGCGGCGGTTCTTTCAGCCAGCGCAGGCGCGCGGCGATCGTGCGTCGCCACTGCGCGGCGGCCTGCTCCCGCTCCGAAACGAGATCCCACTTGTTCACGACGACCACCACCGGCCGGCGGGCCTCGCTCGCGCGCCCGGCGATGTGCGCGTCCTGGCTGACGAAGCCCTGGGTCGCGTCGAGCACCAGCACGACGATGTCGGCCCGCGCGACACTGCGCTCCGCCATCTGCACCGCCAGGCCTTCCACGCCCCGCCCGACGCGGCCGGGCCGGCGCAGCCCCGCGGTGTCGACGAGGACGAAGGTCCGATCGGCCTTGCGCAAGATCACGTCCACCGCGTCTCGCGTGGTCCCCGGCCGCTCGCTCACCAGCACGCGCTCGTCGCCGGCGAGTTTGTTGACCAGCGAGGACTTGCCCACGTTGGGGCGGCCCACCACCGCGACGCGCAGCCCCTCGTCCTCGGTCGCCTCGGTCCGGGCACTGGCGGGCAGCACCGCCTCCAGGGCCTCGAGCAGCTCCTGCACGCCGCGCCCGTGCTCCGCCGAAACCGGGAGCGGCTCGCCCAGCCCGAGGGCCTGAAACTCGTGGATCGAGGGCTCCAGCGAGGCCGTGTCCACCTTGTTGGCCACGACGAGCACGGGCACGGCGAGCGGGCGTAGCTGCCCCGCGATCTCGAGGTCGAGCGGCGTGAGGCCAGCCCGCGCGTCGACGACCAGCAGCACCGCATCCGCTTCCTGGAGCGCTCGCGCCGCCTGGCGTTCCACCGCGGCGAGCAGGGGCTGCGGGGCGCCCGGGACGAGACCGCCCGTGTCCACGGCGCGAAAGGGGCGCGGGGCGTCTTGAACCACTCCGTAGAGCCGGTCGCGCGTCACCCCGGGCTCGTCGGTGACGATCGATCGCCGGCGGCCCACGAGACGGTTGAACAGCGTGCTCTTGCCCACGTTGGGGCGGCCCACGATGGCGACGAGCGGGAGGCTCACGGCGGCTCCACGTGCGGGGGCGGCGCCGTGGTATACCATGGCCCCTCCGGCCAAGCTAACACACGCTCAGGCTGCCACTTAAATTCCCGGTACGCTTGACAGCGGTTGAAACGCGCCCCTAGACTACGCCCGCGCACCGGACAGGCCGCGGCCCGCCAGGAGGGTTTCGCCCAGCCATGATCAAGGCCGACATCATCGCCAGGGTGGCCGAACGGGCCGAGATCACCAAGGTCAGGGCCGTGGACGCGGTGGAAGCCATCTTCCAGAGCATGAAAGAAGCCCTGCAGCGCGGGGAGCGAATCGAACTGCGAGGCTTCGGGGTCTTCGTCGTTCGGCCTCGCAAGCGGGGGATGGGCCGCAACCCCCGAACGGGTCGCGAGGTACGCATCCCTCCCGGCAAGACGATTCGCTTCAAACCCGGCAAGAATCTGCGCGATCTCGACGACAAAGCCCGTTGAATACCCTCGCCTCCCCCGCCGCGGCGCGGCACCCCACGCGCTCCTTCCCGTGGCTTCTGTTCGCCTGCACGGTCCTGACCACCCTCTTCGCGCCTGGAGCGCTGGAAGCGGGCCTGGAGGGGGCGTGGCACTGGCGCGCCTTCCTCCGGCCGGATCCTGCTTACAGCGCCTGCGTCCTCTCCATTCTCGGAGCCCACGAGCTGGGTCACTACCTCGCCTGCCGGCTGTACGGGGTCGCCGCGACACCGCCGCACTTCATCCCGGGCCTGCCGCCCGTAGGAACCTTCGGTGCCCTGATCCGTATTCGCGGCCCCATCCCCCACCGGCGCGCCCTGTTCGACATCGCGGCAGCGGGTCCCCTGGCGGGCTTCGCCCTCGCCTTGCCCGTGCTTGTCGTCGGAGTCTGGCGCGCCCATCCGGCGCCGTCGCCGGATGGCGAGGCTTTGATCCTCGGACCGCCGCTCGTGGCCCAGTGGCTCGTGGCCTGGCGTTTCCCAGGTCTGGAGGTACCGCTCGAGGTGGATTCGATCTACCTCGCCGGATGGGTAGGCATGCTCGTCACCTCCCTCAATCTGTTTCCCGTGGGGCAGCTCGACGGGGGGCATGTGGCGTACGCGCTGTCCCCGCGGCTGCACCGGGCGGCCGCTTGGGGGACCGTGGGAGCGATGCTCGTTCTGTTGCTCTTCCAGGGAGCGTGGCTCGGTTTCCCGCCAGCGTACCTGTTGTGGTTTCTCGTGCTGCTGTGGATGCGCGACCGCCACCCGCGCCTGCTCGACGAGCGCGAGCGTCTGGGCCCGCTCCGGCGCCTCGTCGCGCTCCTGCTATTGGCCGTCTTCGTGGCTTCCTTCATGCCAGTGCCGGTGGTCATCGGGGCTCTCGGCTCGCCCTAACGATCCATCTTCGTTCGGTGCACACCGCGCTCAGGCTCCCGTGCCGGTCGGTGCGCCAGAGCGGGATTCGCCGTCGCTCCAGCCGCTCCAGCACGGCGGGGGCCGGGTGGCCGAAGGGATTGCGCGCACCCACGGAGACTGCGGCCATGCGCGGTCGCACGGCGTCGAGCCAGGCTTCGCTCGTGGCGTCGGCCGCGCCGTGATGGCCGAGGAGGAGGAGCTCGCTCGCCAGCTCGGCTTCGCTCTCCAGGACAGCTTTCTCGCCCGGCACCTCCAGGTCGCCGGGGACGAGCGCCGTGCACGCGCCCGCCTTGAGGCGCAGCAGCAGGGAGCGCTCGTTGGAGCTCCCGCGGCAGGTTGCGGGTGGGTGGAGCACCTCGAAGCGCACCTCGCCGAGCCCGCTCGCGGACCCCGCCTCCACCCCGACGTAGGCCGTCGTGTGCGGGCGGGGCGAGCCACCCAGCATCGCCTGGAACTCCTGCCACGCGGCTAAGGCGTAGAGCACGCGTGCCGGCGCCAGGGCCGCGATCACGGCCGGCGCGCCGCCCGCGTGATCGGCATCGGCGTGGCTGAGCCACAGGGCCTCGAGCCGGGTGCAGCCCGCGCGGGCGAGAGCCGGGAGCACGCGCGCTCGGACGGCGTCGCCCTGCGACTCGCCCGTGGCCGCATCGGCGAGCGCGCACCGCCCCTCGGCATCGCGCACCAGGACCGCTTGTCCCTGCCCCACGTCCAGCACGTCCACCGTCGCCGACCCCGCTCGCAGCGCGAAAGGCGGCGGGCCCAGGTGGACGAGCACCAGGAGGCCCCAGAGCGCCAGCGCCCACGGGCGCCCTCGCGTGCATTCGTTGCGCTTGGAGGCGTGCAGCACGACTTCGACCAGGCAAACGTAGTAGAAGGCAGCCACGATCGGCGGCCAGGGCGTGACCCAGAGGCTGCCACCCCGAATCTCCGAGGCTACCTTCGCAGTGCCGAGCAGCGCCGCCGCCCCTCCGCGGGCCACCGCGACCCCTGCCCCGAAACCTCCGCCTGGAAGTGCGGCCTCGGCCAGGGCGAGGACTGCCCCGCCGAGAATACAGACACACAGCGGCGCCGCGACGAGGTTCGTGGCAAGCGCGATCGGGGCGAGGCGCGCCAAGCTCCATGCGAGGAGCGGCGCCGTGGCCACGTAGGCGGAGCCGCTGACCGCGCACGCGAGCGCCAGCGCGCGGGGGAGGGGCAACCGGGAAGCGAGCGGAGCGGAAAGGGTGAGGATCCCAGCGGTCGCCAGGAAAGAGAGGCCGTAGGACAGGTCGCAAGCCGCCGCTGGGCGCCACAGGAGCAGGGCCAGCGCGGCCCACGCCAAGGCGTTCAGGGGGTGAGCCTCGCGGCCGAGCAGCCTCCCCGCGAACGCCAGGCACACCATGGCCGCGGCACGCCAGGCCGGAATGCGCCCGCCCGTGCCATGCGCGTAGAAAAGCAGGAAGAGGCCGCAGAAAAGAGCGCCCCAGGGCACGAACCGTGCCATCCGTTTCCACGAGGCCGACAGAAGCCAAGCGAGCAAGCCGAGGTGCAGGCCGCTGATCGCGAGCAGATGGCCGAGCCCGGCGTCGCGCAGGATGCGCTCGGTCTCGCGGGAGAGGCCCTCTCGCTCGCCGAGGACCATCGCGAGGACCAACAGGTCCGCCGCGGAGGTTTCCTCTCGCAGCAGTGCGCGGCGGGCCGCGACACGCACCCGATCCAGACGCCTCCCCAACCCTCCGCGAGCCACGGCCACGCGCTCCAAGAGGCTCGCGCTCTTGATCCACAGGCTCGCGTCGGCGCCCTGGGTCCGGAGCCACGTCAGGGCATCGAACGTGCCGTGCCCGGCTGGCGGAGGCACCTCGAGCCGGCCCCAGGCTCGCAGCCGGTCGCCGCGGAAGATGTTCTCGAGGCGGGCGGCGTTTCGTCCGCCGACCCGCACGCGCACGCGCAGGCCTTGCGGCTCCAGGCGCGCCAGGAACACGCGCCCGCCGCGAGGCTCCGCCTCCGGAGCGCGCAGCACCTCCAGCTCCCACAGGCTCTCCTGGCTCTCGCCCCACGCCTGCTGGAGCGCTGCGCGGTGGGCCTGCTCCCATCGCCCCGCGGCGTAGCCCAGGACCAAGCCGGCAGCGGCGAGCAAAGCCGCGGCCCTGCCGCCGAGCCCGCTCCGGGGCGCCAGACGCCACGCGAGCCACAGGGCGGCCGCCGCGGCGGAGGCGCTCGCGCGCTGGGCGGCCCAGGCGCCCGCCAGCGCGCCGAGAGCCGGCAAGGCAGCAGGGATGCGTGGCAGAACGCTGTCGCGCACGCCGCACCGCGTGCGGGAGGCAGGAGGATTATAGACGCTGCCCAGCGGGTCTGGCGCTCAGTGCAGCGAAGGCAGATCGAGCTCGCGCCGGAGCGCGGTCACGAGGGCCCGCCGGAGGGTGCGACGATACATCGGCGCGCCCATACGCCTCCGGTAGGGCGCCAGGGAAACTTGAAGTTCCCGCCGCATGCGCGCGCGCCGTGTTCGGTCCACGTGCGCCAGGAGCTCCCGCTCCAGACGCTTCTCCACCGCAGCGGGGTCGCCACCCTCGTCCAATTGGCCGATCAGCGCCCGCAGGAACTGCCCCAGCGAACTCTCGCCCTCTCGGCGCGCCGCACGCCGCCAGCGCTCGACCGCTCCGGCGGCCTCGCGGGAATCTCGCGCCACCTCGCGGCCCTTTGGCAGGCGTCCTTCGCGCATTGCGCGCCAGTCCTCGTCGACCCGCCGGGCGAGGCTCGCCAGGCTGCGCGGAGGCCGGTGCGGCCGCTGCCCGGCGGCCTCGCGCAGCGATTCGACCACGAGCCCCAGGGGGACGCCGCGGGCGTGCCACTCGACGACGAGCGCAAAGTCGCGCGGGGAGAGAACCCAGGGGCGCCCGTGGATGCGCTCCAGCTCGCGCTCGAGCGCCCGCGCGAATCGGGAGGTGTGGCGGGCGCTCATGCCTGTGCGGTCGCCAGCTGCCGCACGAGACAATCCACTGCGCGGCAGATGCGCGCGAAAACGCGCCGATAGGTCTCGATGCCCGCCTGGATCGGGTCCTCGATGCGCGTTTCCCCGGAGTCGGGGCCGGGTTCGGGGTCGAAGGCAGCCAGAAGGTGGGTGCGCCCGGCGGCTTCCGGCGCCAGCTGCAGCACGTAGTCCCGGTGCTCGGGCTCCATCACCACGATCCAGTCGGCAGCCCGGACCAGACCCCGGTCGAGCCGTCGCGCGCGGTGCGGGGTAAGGTCCACGCCGAACTCTTGCGCCACCCGGATGGCCAGCGGGGATGCCGGTGCGCCCTCCGGGGCCCACACACCCGCCGAGTCCACGCTCCAGCCTGGCAGGGCCGCCTCGCCGGCGCGGCGGGCGAAGTAGGCCGCGGCCATGGGGCTGCGGCAGAGGTTGCCCGTGCACACGAAGAGCATCATCACGGGCGGTTGCGCTCCCAAACGAGCCGCAACCCCTCCAAGGTGAGCGTCGGCTCCACCGCGGCGAGAAAGGGCAGCTCGTCCGCCAGAACCCCGGCCCAGCCTCCGGTGGCGATCACGGGTGCCGGGTTCCCCAGCTCGCTGCGGATACGCTCCACGAGCCCGGTGACGAGCGCCGCGTAGCCAAAGTACAGGCCAGACCTCAGGCTATCGGCGGTGTTGCGCCCGATGGCGCGCGGGGGCTTGCGCGCTTCCACACGCACGAGTCGGGCGGCCCGCCGGAACAGGGCTTCCGCCGACACGCCGAGGCCCGGGGCGATGATCCCCCCCAGGTACTCGCCGCGGGGGGAGACGACATCGAAGGTCGTCGCCGTACCGAAGTCCAGGACGATCACCGGCGCGCCGTAACGCGCGTGGGCTGCCACGGCATTGACGATGCGATCGGCGCCCACCTCGCGGGGATTCTCGTAGAGGATCGGCATGCCGGTGCGGATGCCGGGGCCTACGAACAGGGGCTCGCGGGCGAACGCCGCGCGCGCCAGCTCCTCCACCGTGCGATCCATATCGGGGACGACCGACGAGACGATGACGCCCTCGATGCGCTCCGGCGCCAGGCCCGCCTCGCCGAACAGCGCGCGCAGCAGCGCGCGCAGCTCGTCCGCCGTGTGGTCCTGGTGCGTGCTCACGCGCCAGTGCGCCTCGAGCCGCTCCCCGGAGAACACGCCGAGCACGGTGTGCGTGTTGCCGATATCCACGGCGAGCAGCATGCCTCAACCCTCCCGCAGCTCGACCGCATCCACCTGACGCACGACGAGCACCTCGCCCGAGCGCTGACGGACCCGCAGCGCCCCCGCCGGGTCGAGGCCGTCGGTGATCCCCTCCCAGGATGTGCCTGCCGGCCCGCGCACGCGCACGCGCCGGCCCCTGGCTGCCGGGGCGAGCGCGAGCCAGCGGCGGTGGACCGAGGCGGTGTCGCCCGCCACGAGCCGGGCGTGCCAGAACGCGAGCGCCCGCAGGTAGGCGGCGGCGACGGCGAGCCGCGACAAGGGGCGTCCCAGCACGAGCCGCAGCGAGCTCGCCCGCTCCCGCAGCGGCGGGGGAAAATCCTCCGCTTCGTGGCCGACGTTGATGCCGGTGCCGATGACGAGCTCGCTGCCGGCCGGCGCGTTCTGCCGGGCCTCGACGAGGACGCCACCGAGCTTGCGCCCCTCGTGCACGAGGTCGTTGGGCCAGTCGAGCTCCACCGGCACGCCGCAATGGCGGCACGCCTCGCACGCGGCAATGCCGGCGGCGAGCGTCCACAGCGTGGACAGCGCCTCCTGCGGCGGGCGCAGCAGGGTCGAGACGTACAGCCCCAGGCCGGGTGCGGAGAACCACTGCCGACCTTGTCGGCCCCGGCCGCCGGACTGCGCGTCCGCGACGATCGTCGTCCCCTCGGGAGCGCCCCGGCGGGCGAGCTCCCACACGAGATCGTTCGTCGAGCTCGCGACACCGACGAGACGCAGATGCGCCGCCCACGGAAGATCGCCCAGGTGCTCGCGCAGCGGGCGCAGGTCCGCGGGCTCAGTCGCGTCCGGCGCCATCGGGCCGCTCCATCTCGAGAGCCACGTCCGCCGCCGGCGCCGAGTGCGTCAGCCACCCGACGCTCAGTTGGTCCACTCCGGTTTCCGCCACCGCCCGCAAGTTCCCCGGACGCAGCCCTCCCGAGGCTTCGAGCCTGGCGCGCCCGCGCGCGAGGGCCACGGCGCGCCGCAGCTCTTCGAGGCCGAAGTTGTCGAGCAGGATATGCCCGGCGCCGTGACGCACGGCCCGCTCGAGCTCCGCGAGGTCGCGCACCTCCAGGATCACGGACTGTGCGGGAAAACCGGCGCGCTGCGCGCGGGAGAGGGCGTCCTCGATGCCGTCGCAGAGAGCGAGGTGCGTGTCCTTGATCAGCACGCCGTCGTAGAGCCCCATCCGGTGGTTGCGCGCACCTCCCACGGCCGCTGCGTACTTGTCCAATCGGCGCCAGCCGGGGATCGTCTTGCGCGTGTCGAGGACGCTCGCCCGGGTGCCCGCCACCTCGCGTACCGCCGCCCGCGCCGCGGTAGCGATGCCGCACAAGCGCATCAGGAAGTTGAGGGCGGTGCGCTCACCGCGCAGGATCGGCCGCGCGGGACCGCTGACGGTCGCCAGGCGCGTCCCCCGCGCCACCTCGTCCCCGTCGCGGACGTGGGCCACGAAGCGGAGGCTGCGGTCGAGTTGCTCGAAGACGCAGCGCGCGGCGTCCAGACCCGCCACGACGAGCGGGGCGCGGGCTACGAGATGGGCCCGCGCCGAGACCTCGGCCGGGATGAGGGCGTCGGTGGTGATGTCGCCGTGCGGGCCGAGGTCCTCTTGCAGAGCCTGGGCGACGAGGCGTGCGAGTTCCGCGGCATCGAGCGGGGGCATCCGAGCTTACCGGGGCTCCTCGGCGTCGAGCTCGCGCTCGAGCTCGCGGATGCGCTCGCGAATCACGCGCTCCGCCACTTCGGGCACGACCTCCCAAGCGATCTCCCGCAGCACGCCGACGGAAAGCCGCTCCACGACAGCCCGCGCGATCGCGTCGAGGGCCGCCTCATCGAGGGGCGCGTGCGCGGGTAGGGTCGGTTTCTCGGCGAGGGGGAGCGGGCTCTCCCCCGGGGGCGAGGGCGCCTCGCTCCGCGGGGCGCTCGCCGAAACCGGCGCCGGCTCCACCGCGACCTCGACGGAGGCGAGCTCCTGGAGCACCGCCTCCACCGCAGCGTTGCCTGCTTCCGGCAGCCCGCGCGCGAGCAGGGTCTCCACGCGTTCGCGCAGCTGGGCGGCGTCGAAGGGTTTCACGAGATGCCCGTCTGCCCCGCACCGCCGCGCGCGCTCGAGGTCGAGCGGTTCGAAGGTTCCCGCGAGCAGCAGCACCGGGACCGGGCGCGAGGAGCCCTTGACCCGGCGGCAGATCTCGTAGCCGGAAGGCTCCGCCATGCTCACGTCGGCGAGCACGAGGTCGGGTTGCACGCGCTCCAGCCGCTCCAGCGCGCTCCAGCCGTCCGGGACCGCCTCGACGCGGATGTCGCTGCCGGCGAAGGTGAGCTCCACGATGCGCCGGATCGTCGCGCTGTCGTCCGCCACGAGCAGCGTCTTGGGCCTCACGTTCGTTCCTGCGGCGCGTCGGTGTTCCAGCCGCGCGGCTTGATGTGGGTGCGCACCCACTCCACGATATCCCGCGTCGAGCTTCCCGGAGTGAAGATTTCCTTGATGCCCGCCTGCTTCAACCCGGGAATGTCCTCCTCGGGGATGATGCCGCCACCGAAGACGGGGATGTCCTCCGCGCCCCGTTCGCGCAGCAGCTCCAGGACGCGGGGGAAAAGGTAGTTGTGGGCCCCGGAGAGGATGGAGAGGGCGATGGCGTCCACGTCTTCCTGGAGGGCCGTTTCCACCACCATCTCCGGCGTTTGATGGAGTCCCGTGTACACCACCTCCATCCCCGCGTCCCGCAGCGCGCGGGCGATGATCTTGGCTCCCCGGTCGTGGCCGTCGAGCCCCACCTTGCCCACCAGCAGCCGCAGCGGTCGCTCCTGCACCATGCGTCCGTGCGCCCGCCCTCTGCCCGCCCTACAGGACCGTCGCTTCCTGGTAGGTCCCGAAGACGGGCACGAGGGAGCTGCAGATTTCCCCCACGGTGGCGTAGGCCTTCACGCACTCCAGCATCGGGCCCAAGAGATTCTCCTCGCCACGGGCTGCCTGCTGCAGGGCCGCGAGCGCCCGCTGGACCCGGCGCTCGTCGCGCGCGGCTTTCACCTGGGCCAGCCGCTCGAGCTGCAGGCGTTCCACCTCGGGGCCGATGCGCAGGATCTCGGGCCGGGCCTCCTCGTCCATGCGGTACCGGTTCACGCCCACGATGGTCTTGCGCCCTTCGTCCACCTCGCGCTGGTAGCGGTACGCCGCTTCGGCGATCTCCCGCTGGGGGAAACCGGCCTCGATGGCCGCGACCATGCCGCCCATGGCCTCGATGCGCTCGATGTAGTCCAGTGCCTCGCGCTCCATGCGGTCCGTCAGGGCCTCGACGAAGTAGGATCCGCCCAGGGGATCCACGGTGTGGGCGACCCCCGATTCCTCCGCCAGGATCTGCTGCGTGCGCAGGGCGATCGTCACCGCCTGCTCGCTCGGCAGTGCCAGCGTCTCGTCCAGGGAGTTGGTGTGCAACGACTGCGTGCCCCCGAGGATCGCCGCCAGCGCCTGCACCGTCACGCGCACGATGTTGTTGTAGGGTTGTTGCGCGGTCAAGGAGCAACCCGCGGTCTGCGTGTGGAAGCGCAGCATCCAGGATCGCGGGTTCTGCGCGCCGAAGCGCTCGCGCATGAAGCGCGCCCACATGCGGCGCGCGGCGCGGAACTTCGCGATTTCTTCGAAGAAATCGTTGTGGGAATTGAAGAAGAAGGACAGCCGGGGCGCGAAGGCATCGACGTCGAGGCCTGCCTCGATGCCCGCCTGCACGTAGGTCAGGCCGTCGGCGAGCGTGAAGGCGAGCTCCTGGACGGCGGTCGAGCCGGCCTCGCGGATGTGGTAGCCGGAGATGGAGATCGTGTTCCACAGGGGCACGTGTCGCGCGCAGAACGCCATGAGGTCGGTGATGATGCGCAGGCTCGGTCGCGGGGGGTAGATCCACTCTTTCTGCGCGATGTATTCCTTGAGGATGTCGTTCTGCAGAGTGCCGCGCAGCTTGGCCAGGGGGACGCCCTGTTTTTCGGCCACCGCGAGGTACATGCAGAAAATCACCGCTGCGGGCGCGTTGATGGTCATCGAGGTCGAGACCCGATCGAGCGGGATGCTCTCGAACAGGGTCTCCATGTCCGCCAGGGTATCGATGGCCACACCTTCCCGCCCCACCTCGCCGCGGGCCAAGGGGTCGTCGCTGTCGCGGCCCATCAGCGTGGGCAAATCGAAGGCGACCGACAGGCCCGTCTGGCCCTGCTGCAGCAGGTAGCGGAAGCGGGCGTTGGTCTCGCGGGCCGTGCCGAAGCCGGCGAACTGGCGCATGGTCCACAGCCGTCCGCGGTACATCGTGGCGTGGATGCCCCGGGTGAAGGGATACTCTCCGGGGTAGCCCAGGCGGGCGTCGTAGCTCCAGTCCGGACCGAGGTCCTCGGGCGTGTAGAGGCGCTCGATGGGCATTCCGGAGACGGTGGTGAAGCTGTCGGGACGCTCGGGCTGGTGCCGAAGCGCCTCCCGCAGCGTGCGCTGCTCCCACTCGCGCTTGCTTCGAGCGCCCCGCACCGCGCCCGGTTTCGAGGAGCCCTCCATCGCGCACTCCTTCCCGCGGGATCCGATCCCGCGCGGCGGCGCCCGCCGTGCGTGCGCACGGTCGCGCCACCCCAAGCTACCAACGCGCCCCCGGGAGGGTCAAGCGCGAGGCCGCGGGCGGCGGGATCAGAATTCGGGCTCGATCAACCCCCAGTCGCCGTCGCGGCGGCGGTAGAGGACCCCGATGCGGCCCGAGTCGCTCTCCCGGAACACGAGGATGTCGTCCCCGCTTGCCTCGAGTTCGGCCAGCGCGTCCTCCAGGCTCAGCGGCTTGAGGCGGTAGCCTGGACTGCGCAGGACCCGGGGCACCGGACGCCCGGCCGGGCCCGGCTCGCCGCGCTCCCGCTCCCGTTCCAGCTGCGCGGCCATCTCGGCCTTCCGTGGAGCCTCCCGGCGCTTGCGCTCCGTGATCTTCTCCTTGTGGCGCAGGGCCTGCCGTTCGAGGGCCTCGACCACGTCCCGGATGGAAGCGAGCAGGTCCGCGTTCTGCCGGCGCCCGGACAGGGTCGCCGTGCGGGAGTGCACCAGGATCTCCACCTCGTGTCGGTGTTTTTCCGTGCTGAGCACCACGTGGACGTGAATCGGTTCGTCGAGCAGCTTGGCCAGCTTGTGCAGGCGCTCCTCGACGAAGGTCCGCAGGCGCGGCGTGATCTCCACGTGCCGACCCGTCAACTCGATTTTCATGCGGCCCTCGTCCGCCCGCCGCGGCGGGCACCCAGTGTAGTCCAGCGGCGCCACCCCGCGCACCTCCCCGGCCCTCAACCTGGGGAGGGGCGCCGATGGGTCGAGGGGGGGATCTTGAGCTCCTCGCGGTACTTGGCCACCGTGCGGCGGGCGATTTGCAGGCCCTCGGCACGCAGGACCTTGACGATCGCCGCGTCCGAAAGCGGTCGCCGCGGGTCTTCGGCCTCGATGATCTTGCGGATCCGCTCCTTCACCGTCAACGACGAAACCTCCCCGCCGTCCACGGAGGGGATCCCGCTGTGGAAGAAGAAGCGCATCTCGAACAGCCCCCGCGGCGTGTGCATGTATTTCTGGTTCACCACCCGGCTGATCGTGGACTCGTGCATCCCGATATCCTCCGCCACGTCGCGCAGGACGAGGGGGCGCAGGTGCTCGATGCCGTGGTCGAGAAACGCCCGCTGGAATTTGACGATCGAGCTGGCCACTTTGTAGATGGTGCGCTGGCGTTCTTCGAGGCTCTTGATCAGCCGAAAGGCCGAGCGCAGCTTGCCGCGCACGTAGGCGCGCGCCTCGGGAGAGGCCCGATCCGAGCCCCGATCGAGCATGCGGCGGTAGACGGGACTGATGCGCAGCTTGGGCAGCCCTTCCTCGTTGAGCAGGACCTGGTACTCGTCGCCGACTTTGACCACGTAAACGTCGGGGACGACGTAGTGGCCTTCCGCGCGGTTGTACTTGCGCCCCGGCCGCGGGTCGAGCCCGCGGATGATCTCGACCTCGGCCATCAAATCCTCGAGTTCGAGACCGAGGATGTCGGCGAGTTCCTTGTAGCGGCGCTTCTCCAGGAGCTGCAGGTGCTCGCGGACGATCCTCTCGGCGGCCGTTCCGGACTGGCCGAGGTGGCGGAGCTGGATGGCCAGGCACTCCGCGAGATCGCGGGCCGCCACCCCCACGGGATCGAAGCCCTGGATCATGCGCAGGGTGGCCTCGACCTCTTGCGCCGGGTAGTCGCCCATCTCGCGGATTTCCTCGAGGCTCGCCACGAGGTAGCCGTCCTCGTCGAGGTTGCCGATGATAGCCCGGCCGATCTCCTTGCGCAGCGGGGAGGAAGTCGTCAGGTCCAGTTGCCAGGTGAGGTGATCCGCCAGGTTCGTCGGTTTGGCCAGCGTGGCCTCGAAGGTGGGCCGCTCGGGGTCGACGGGCTCGGAGGGAGTGCGTGGCACGTAGCCGCTGTCCAGGTCCTGGAAGTAGGCCTCGTAGTCGATCTCGTCGAAGGCGTTCTCCTCCGCGCTCGCCTCCTGAGTCTCGGGACCGTCGCCGCTGCTTGCGGCCTCGAGACTCTCCTCCAGCACGGGGTTTTCCACAAGCTCCTGTTGGATTTCCTCGACGAGCTCCAGTTTCGACATCTGCAGCAGCTTGATGGCCTGTTGCAGGGAAGGCGTCATCACCAGGCGTTGGCTCAGCTTCATGCTGAGCTTCTGTTCCAGGGCCATCGTCGCCTTCCCTCAATTCAAGCGGAAATGCTCCCCCAGATAGATGCGCCGCACTTGGAGGTCGGCGGCGAGTTCCGCCGGGGTGCCGTGCCGCAGAATGCGGCCTTGGCTGATAATATAGGCCCGATCGGTGATCTGTAAAGTCTCCCGCACGTTGTGATCCGTGATCAGCACGCCGATGCGGCGGCGGCGCAGCTCGACGACGAGGCGCTGCAGGTCGGCGACGGCGATGGGGTCGATGCCGGCGAAGGGCTCGTCGAGCAGCATGTAGCGCGGCTCGAGCGCCACGGCGCGGGCGATCTCGGCCCGGCGGCGCTCGCCCCCGGAGAGGGCGTAGCCCCGCGTGCGGGCGACTTCGCTCAGGCCGAATTCCCGGATGAGTTCGGCGGCCCGCTCGCGGCACGTTTCGGCGGGCAGATCCCGCAGCTCGAGCACCGCCAAGAGGTTCTCCTCCACGCTCATGCCCCGGAAGATCGAAGGCTCCTGCGGCAGATAGCCGATGCCCCGGCGCGCCCGCTGGTACATGGGCAGCCGCGTGATGTCCTTGCCGTCGAGACGCACCTGGCCGCCATCGGGGGGGACGAGGCCGAGGATGAGGTAGAAAGTCGTCGTCTTGCCGGCGCCGTTCGGACCGAGCAGCCCCACGATCTCGCCCGGGGCGATGCGCAGGCTCACGTCGTCCACGACGGTGCGCCCGCGGTAGGTCTTGCGCAGGCGGTCGGCAAACAGCCCCTCGCGTGTGGCGCGCTGCCCCGGCGCGGCCACGGTGTCTAAGGGCCTGGGGTCCACGTCGCGCGTGCTCACGCTCCTCACGGTGGCGAACTGCCCGTTCGCACCCGGGCTCCGGCGGCCACGTCCAGAGCCCCGGTCTGCAACTGATAGCGTATCACCCGCGCCTCGGTGCGTTCCCCCGCCGGGCCCTGGCGCTGCACCTGCGCCGGGACGCGTTCGCCGTACAGCTCCACCCAGCCCGTCGCGGGGTCGTAACGCAGCCGGTCTCCCGTGCCCTCGACGGGGACGGGCAGGCCGTCCTCCGCGGGCGCGCGGAACTCGAAGCGCACGTGGTCCGCAGCACGTAGCTCGCGCACCGCCCCCTCGGCACCCCGCTCCAGCTCGAGATAGGAGGCCTCCATCCACCCCTCGGCCACCCGCAGGCGGACCTGCCCCTGGTAGACCGCGACGGCGCGGCGGCCGTCGTAGTCCAGGGCGGCGGCCTGGACTTCGAGGAAATCCTGCTCCCCCAGCACCGGTCCCCCGCTCCGCGGTAGGCGCGTGCGCACCTGCCCGTCCGCCGCCAGATGGGTGTCCGGGTCGTCCAGGCTCACCCGCTGGGCGGCGAGGGTGCGCTCTTCCTGCCAAGCCCGCACGGCCCCCTCGAACACGACCCGTCCGGCGCGGGGTTCTCCTTCGAGGCGCTGGGCCACGAAGTGCACCGGTCCCGCGTCGGCGAACCAGTCTCCTCCGGCGTCCCAGGCCAGGCGCGTGGCCTCGACGCGGCGCTCCGCGGTCATCCAGGTGCCGTCGCGCTCCAGCGTGATGCGCTCGGCAGCGACGCGAAAGGGACCCTGGGCCACGCGCGCCCGCAACGCGCCGTCCGCCTCGAGCACCGCGCGGGATCCCTCGAGCCGCACCTGCGCTGCTTCGCCCTCGAGGCCGCGTCCGCGGAGGCGGACCTGTCCCGTGGCGCTTCCGCTCCGAAGCTCCCCGGAGAGGTCGAAGGTTGCGGCGAGCGCCTCCGCCTCGAGACCGGTCGCCTCGCCGACCCCATCGAACGCGGCGTCCACCCCGCCCGCGGCTTCGAGACTCCATCCTGCCCGCAGACGGGTGGCCTCGATCCGTTCTGCAGCCAGACGCCGTTTCCCCTGGCGTACGCGTGCCTTCCCGAGGCATCGGGCGCTCAGGAACTGCCCCTGCGCGTCCCACGCGAGCTCGAGGCGCTGCGCTTCGAGCTCGGTGGGGGGCTTCCTACCGGCTCCCTGGACTCGCCCCTCGAGCACGGCTTCGCGCAGCCGGCCCGTCTCGTCGCGCACCAGCTCCACCCGCTCGGCCTCGATCCAACTGCCCGCGCGCTCCAGCCGCACGTGTCCTTCGAGGCGCACCGCGCGCGCGCCCTCCGCCAGCTGCGCCACTTCCGCGCGCACGAGCCCTCCGTGGCCGTCGTCGATCTCGGGCGCCTCGAGGACGATCGGCTGCGCGTCGAGGGGATAGAGCACGCCCCGCGCGCGCCCCCGGTAGGGCCCGCTCGCGAAGCGGACCTCGCCCACCGAGCGGGCTTGCATCGCCGCCTCCTCCACCACCACCCCGTCCATCGTGAGCAGGAGCTCCCGCGCCTCGTCCACCAGCTCCACCCCGCCGCGCAGCTCGAGGCGGTGTTGCCCCGGCGCTCCCGTCACGCCGCCTTCCGCGGCCCGCACCCGCAGCGGCGGCCCCGCCTCCCGCGCCAGCTCGAGGCGCTGCACTCCCTCCAGGCGAAGGCTGCCATCCGCGGCCGCCTCGACGCGCTCGGCCACGAGGTTCAGGCTCGCACGCTGGCCTTCCACGTGCACGACCTCGATCTGCTCGGCTCGGGTCCGCGCCTCGGGCGGGAGGGCCTGCGGCGGCTCGCCCCGCGGGGCGGGACGTCGCAGAGTCACGGCGATCAGGACAAGGAACGGTACGAGCAGCGCCAACAGCAGCCAGCGGAGGAGACGGTCCCGCCTCACACTCTACCGCCCGCAGAATCGCGGAGGACGCTTTTCGAGGAAGGCCCGTGTTCCCTCGCGCATATCCTCGCTCGCGAAGCACAGACCGAAAAGCGTGGCTTCCAGCCTCAGGGCGGACTCGAGCGGCAAGCTCGCGCCGACGAGGACCGCTTCGAGCGCGCGGGCCAGCGCCAGGGGCGACCGGCCTTCGAGCAAGGACCGGGCGAAGCGCTGCGCCGCGTCCCGCAGCTCGCTGGCCGGCACCACGCGGTGCACGAGACCGATGCGCAACGCCTCGTCGGCGTCCACCATGCGCCCCGTGAGGATCAGCTCGAGCGCCCGTCCCTGCCCCACGAGGCGGCAGAGGCGCTGCGTGCCGCCTGCGCCGGGGATCAGACCCAGCGTGACCTCGGGCTGACCGAAGCGCGCCGTGTCGGCGGCGATGCGGAAGTGACAGGCGAGCGCGAGCTCGCAGCCGCCGCCGAGGGCATAGCCCTGGACCGCCGCGATCACCGGCTTGGGGCTGCGCTCGATCGTCGCGAAGGCGCGCTGGAGGAAGCGGGCGTAGGCGTGTGCCTCGCGCGCGTCGAGCGCGGCCATCTCCGCGATGTCGGCGCCGGCCGCGAAGGCGCGTTCGCCCGAGCCGGTGACGACGATCGCCCCTACCTGTCCATCGTCGGCGCAGCCCGCGAGGGCCTCCACCAGCGCGGCGACCGTCGCCCGGTTGAGCGCGTTGTGCTTTTCGGGGCGCTCGATGGACAGCCACGCCACGCCTTCGCGAACCACCCGGGAAACCCACCCTTCTCTCGGCCCGTCCATGGCTGCTCCTCCGGCGCGCGCCGCGCGGCTGCGCGGGCTAGAAGCGGTGGCGCGCGTGCAGCACCCCGCGCCGGTAATCCTCGCCGGCGAAGCCGACGGTGCGGCACATCTCGTAGATCCGGGACATGAGCGCGTCCCCCAGGCGATCCCGCAGCGTCAAAGCTTCCACCGGATCGACCGGTCCGCGCGGCAGATCCTCGGCCTCCGGCGGGTAGTTCGACGTGAGGAGCACGGGGCGCAGCTCGTTGTAGCGCGCGACGATCACGTCGTGCAGGACGTCCCGGGCCCAGCCCGTCATGCGGCCGGCGCCCAGGTCGTCCAGTACGAGTACCTCGGCCTCCACGATGGGCGCAAGCACCTCGGCTTCCGTTTGCGCCGAACCCGCGTCGTAGGTGCCCTGCAGAGACTTGAGCACCTCGCGCTGCTCGCAGAACAGCACGCGCGCGCCTTTGCTCTCGATCAAGGCACGCGCGATCCCCACCGCCAGATGGGTCTTGCCGGTTCCCGGGGGTCCCACGAGCAGGAGCCCGTGCTCCACCAGGGGCCAGCGCTCCACCCACGCGCGCGCCACCTGCAGGGCCGCTTCGAGGGTGGGATTCTGGGGTTCGAAAGCCTCGAGCGTGCAGTGGTCGTAGCGGCGCGGGATGCGCGCCCGGGCCAGTCGGGACCTCACCTCCGCCGCCCGCCGGCACTCGCAGACCACAGCCTCGCTCGTGCCGTCGGCCCGCACCCGGATCCCGAACCCGGTTCCCCCGCAGGCGGCGCAGGGCTGCGTCAATGCCGGCCTCCCGTCCAGCTCAGTTCAAGTAGCCGCGCAGGCGCTGGCATTTCTGCGAAGCGTTGAGTTTCTTCAGCGCCTGCGCCTCGATCTGCCGGATGCGTTCGCGCGAAAGGTTCATCATCTCGCCGATTTCCTTGAGGGTCTTGGGCTCCGTGCCGTCCAGGCCGAAACGCAGGCGGATCACCCGCTCCTCCTTTTCGTCGAGTTCGTCCAGGGCGTCCCGCAACAGCCGCTTGAGGGAGGACTTGAGGAGCACGAGATCCGCCGGCGGGATCGCTTCCTGGTGCAGCTTGTCCGCGAGGTGGAAATCGTGCTCTTCGTCGATGACGGCCGAAAGCGAGATGTTCTCCTCTGCCACCTGCAGCAGCGTGCTGACCTCCTCGGGGCTTACGTCCATGCGCGCCGCAATCTCCTCCGCCGAGGGCGCCCGCCGCAACTCGTTGCGCAGGCGCGCCTCGGCCTTGCCGATGCGGTACAGCAGGTTGGCCTGTTTTTGGGGGAGCCGGAAGGCTCCGCTCTGGTCCGAGAGGGCGTGAATGATCGCTTGCCGCACCCACCACACGGCATAGGTGATGAACTTGACGTTCTTGTCGGGATCGAAGCGCTTCGCCGCCTCGATCAGCCCGATGTTGCCCTCGTTGATCAGATCGAGGAAGGAGAGGCCGCATCCCCGGTAGCGTTTGGCGTAGGAGACGACGAAGCGCAGGTTGGCCTCCACCAGGCGCCGCAACGCTTCCTTGTCGCCCCGCTGGATCCGGCGAGCGAGCTCGCGTTCTTCGTCGGGTGTGACCCGGGGGAGTCGCGCGATTTCTCGGAGGTACTTCTTGAGGGCGGCGGAGCCCGAGCGCCCGGAATCGTCTCGGCCTATCCGCATCGCTCCGCCACCTCGCGCCGCAGTATACCACCGCCCCTCCCCCTGGCCGGGTGTCGGTGGGCCGCGGCGGGCGGATGGCTCAGCGAACCGGAACCCGGATCGGTCCCGCCGTCCCCCCCTCCCGCTTGCGCAGCCGGATTTCCAGAACGCCCTCGCGGAACCGGGCATCGATGCTGGCCCGATCCACGGTGGAGGGCAAGCGGAACCTGCGGGCGAAGTGCCCGTAGGGACGCTCCACGCGGTGGAACTGCTCGCCCCCGACGGTTTCCCGCGCCAGCGCGCGTTCTCCTTCCACGATCAGTTCGTCTCCCTCGAGCCGCACGTCCACATCGCCCGACTCCAGCCCCGGAAGCTCGAGTTCGTGGACCAGGCAGTCCCCGCTCTCGTAGACGTCGGCCCGGGGGACCCAACTGTCCACCCGGGTTCCCTCCTCGAAGCCCGCCCCCGCCAGCGCGCGGTCGAACAGCTCGTTGAGCCGCTGTTGCACGCGCGCCAGCTCGCGCAGCGGATCCCATTCCTCCCGACTACCCATCGGTGCGCTCCGCCCGACCTTGAGCCCCCGGGGTTCAGCCCTCGCTCGACCCCTCGGAGTCCACGACCTCCGCGTCGATGACGTCGTTGCCTCCCGCGCCGCGGCTCCCGCCGCCGCTCGCGCGGGCCTGCCCGTCGCCGGAGCCGCCGGCGCCGGCCGAGGCCTGCGCACGATAGATCACCTCCGCCAGGCGCTGCACGGCCTTCTCCAGCCGATCGGTGGCGGTGCGGATCTGGGGTGTGTCGGAGCGCTCCAGGCACCGCTTCAGCTCGGCCAGAGCGTCGCGCACGGGCTGCGTGTCCGCATCGCGGAGCTTGTCGCGCTGCTCTTCGAGGAGCTTCTCCGTGCGGTAGACCAACTCGTCGGCTCGGTTGCGCACCTCCGCCGCCTCGCGCCGGCGCTGGTCCTCGGCGGCGTGCGCCTCCGCCTCGCGGACCATGCGTTCGACCTCCTCGCGCGTCAACCCCGAGGATGCGGTGATCGTGATCTTCTGCTCCTTGCCCGTGCCGAGATCCTTGGCCGAAACGTGGAGGATGCCGTTGGCGTCGATGTCGAAGGTGACCTCGATCTGCGGCACGCCGCGAGGCGCCGGCGGGATGCCGTCGAGCCGGAAGCGGCCGATCGTCTTGTTGTCTCCCGCCATCTCGCGTTCGCCCTGCAGCACGTGGATCTCGACGCTGGTTTGGTTGTCGGCCGCCGTGGAGAAGATCTCGCTCTTGCGCGTGGGGATCGTGGTGTTGCGCGGGATCAGCTTGTGGGCGACGCCCCCGAGGGTCTCGATCCCCAGGGACAAGGGCGTGACGTCGAGGAGCAAGATGTCTTTGACCTCCCCCGCCAGCACGCCCGCCTGGATCGCCGCGCCCACCGCCACGACCTCGTCGGGATTCACGCCCTTGTGAGGTTCTTTACCGAAGAAATCCCGCACCAGCTGCTGCACGCGCGGGATGCGCGTGGATCCGCCCACGAGGACCACCTCGTCGATGTCGCTGGGCTTGAGCTTGGCGTCCGCCAGGGCCTGGCGGCAGGGTCCCATCGTGCGCTGCAGGAGATCCTCGACGAGCTGTTCGAGCTTGGCGCGGTTGATCTTGAGCTGCAGGTGCTTGGGGCCGCTGGCGTCGGCGGTGATGAAGGGCAAGTTGATCTCCGTCTCGGTGACCGAGGACAACTCGCACTTGGCCTTCTCGGCGGCTTCTTTCAAGCGCTGCATGGCCATCCGGTCCCGCGCGAGATCGATGCCCTGATCTCGCTTGAACTCCGCCACGATCCACTCGATCAAGCGCTGGTCCACATCGTCGCCGCCGAGGTGGGTATCGCCCGCAGTCGCCTTGACCTCGACCACCCCCTCGCCCACCTCGAGGATCGAGATGTCGAAGGTGCCGCCCCCGAAATCGTAGACCGCGATGCGCTCGTCCCGTTTCTTGTCCAGGCCGTAGGCCAGCGCCGCCGCGGTGGGCTCGTTGATGATTCGCTCCACCTGCAGCCCCGCGATCTGACCCGCGTCCTTGGTGGCCTGGCGTTGGGCGTCGTTGAAATAGGCGGGAACGGTGATCACGGCGCGGGTGACCGGCTGGCCGAGGTAGGCCTCGGCGGCGTCGCGCAGCTTGCGCAGGATCATGGCCGAGATCTCCGGAGGCGCGTAGCGTTTGCCCTGGATGACGATGCGCACGTCCGCGTTGTCCGCGGGCTCGACCTTGTACGGCACGATGCGCATCTCTTCCTGGACCTCGTCGTACTTGCGACCCATGAAGCGCTTGACGGAATAAACGGTGTTCTCGGGGTTGGTGATCGCCTGCCGCTTAGCCGCCTGCCCGACGAGCATCTCCCCCTTGTCCGTGATGGCCACGACCGAGGGGGTCAAGCGGTTGCCCTCTTGGTTCGTGATGACCGTCGGCTTGCCGCCTTCCATCACGGCCACGACCGAGTTGGTCGTGCCCAAGTCGATACCGATGATCTTGCTCATGGCTCTCCTCGCCTGCGGGTCATGGGTCCGGAGCGGTGGATTCCGCCCTCTGGCCCGCTGACTCATAAGACGGGCCACGCATGCTGTCAAGGAGAGCCGACACCGTCCACCACCACCCGTTGCGCGGGGCTCAGATGCCGCTCGAGCACGAGGTCCGGACGCGGCTGCCCGTCGGCCCCCAGCCCCTCCAGCCGGTAGCGCCCCGCGCCGCGGCTGTACCGGTAGCGGTAGGGCCGGCCCCAGGGATCGCGCAGCGCCTCGGCCGAGACGAAGCCGTGGCGGGCTAGGACCTCCAGGCGGTCCGGCAGCGCCGCCCGGTCCAGGTAAAACACGCGCAAAGCCCGATCCAACCGTTCGAGCCGGGCCCGGCTGGCCACGAGCTCGAGCCGGGCCGCCTCCGCCGCGTAGCCCGCGCGCCAGGGATGCCACGGCGCTGCCCGCAGTCCCAGCACCGAAGCGGCGCAGGCGAGGGCCAGCGCAAGAGCGATCCCCCCGCCCAGGACACGCTGCGCGAGGCTACGCTGGAATCTCGAGGGTGCCCGGGACGCATGCACCTCCTCGATCAGGTGCCGGCTCAGGAGCTCGTAGAGCACCCGGTAGACATCGAACTCGGCGAGCGAGACACGATCCACGATCTCCTGCACCGAGGCGCGGCCGTCCACGAGCCGCAGCACTTCCCGCTCCTCCGCCGAGAGGCGGATCTCCTCCTCGCCCCGCGAGTCGCGGAAGTCGATGTCCGCATCCACGATGGAGCGTACGGGTCCCTCGAGCGCGACCGCCGCGGGTGTCTTCTGGAACACCATCTGCGCCGAGCGGATGCGCCGCTCCAGGATCGGCCATTCGTCCACCATCCGCGCCCCTTCCATGAGGATCGTCTCCGCCGAGAGGGGCACCACATGCTCCCGGTCGTAGTCGACGGTCTCGAGGGGCGTGAAGCGATAGGTTCCTTCGCGCCAGCGGAAGAGCCGGTAGAGGACCTGGGTCATCTGCGTCTGCAGCGCGTCCCGCAGCTCTTCGGCGGAGATGAATCCTTCGTGGACCAGGATGTGGCCCAGGCGCTGCAGGGTCTGCCGCTGGATCCGCAGCGCCTCGTGGAGTCGCTCTTCGGTGATGCGCCCGGTTCGGACGAGCACCCGACCCAAGAGGTCCTCCAGGCTGCGCAGGCGGGTGTCCGCCCCCACCACCTGCCCCTCGAGGAATGTGATCGTCACGCTTTCCGTGTCGTTGGCCAGCGTGAGGGTGCCCGTTTTCCGTTGCAGCCCGATGAGCTGGAAGATGTCGCTGAGGCTGAAATCCTTGAGCGTGCCTTGGAGCGCCATCTCACACCTCGCGACGCCACAGCAACCAGCGATTCGCCCAGAGCCAGGCGCCCAGGGCCACCAGTCCCCCCACGAACCCCAGGGCGGGCACGGCGAACGAGGCGGGAACCGCCGCGGGTCGGAACACCTCCCGGGGCAGGAGCACCCCGGCCCACGCCGCGAGCCTCAGCGCGCCTTCGGGCCAGGCGAGGGAGGCGGCCGCGACGAACATGAGCAGCAGCGCCACGCCGCTCCAGCAGTGGCCCCGCAGGACGCTTCCCGCTCCGGGGGCGAGGAGGGAAGCCAGGCGACGGCTCCAGCGGCGCAGCCATTCGTAGCGTGCGATCTCGTACAGTTTCCGCGTCTTGCTCTCGGGAGCCAGGCCATCGGCGAGGACGAACAGATGCAGGCACTGGCTGCAGCAGGCCTCGCCGTGCTCCCCGCGCCGGCAGCGCGGGCAGAAGGGGCGGCCGCAGCGCACGCACACTCGCGCCGGACGCCAGCGCGCCGCCCCGACACCGAGCACCCCGAAACCGACGAGCAGTCCCAGCGAGGCAAGCGTGACGGGGTTGGGCCACAGGGCGGCGAGGGCGGCCCGTGCGTCCGGCGCCGGCACGTCCTCCCCGGGGGAACGGCCGGCGAGAGCCCCCTGCCACACCGCGGCCAGCGGGATGCGGGCCTCGTGGACGTCGAGCTTCGCCTCCCCCGAGGGGCGGCGCTCGGTCAGCCAGCGCGCGGTGGCCTCGCGGTCGAGCGCCTGGGCCTGCTGGAGCGATTCCTCCGCCTCACGAAAGCGAAACGCCTCCGACTGGGCCACGTAGAGGTTGAAATAGGCGAGAGCCGAGCGGGGCTCGCATTCGATCGCTTGCCGGTAAGCGGCGATGGCTTCGGGGTACTGTCCCAGGCGATAGAAGAGGTTGCCGATGTTGATGTAGGCTCCCGCGTGGTGCGGGTCGAGCTCGAGGACCTTGCGGTAGTGCTGGTACGCCTCTTCGAAGTAACGCCCATCCGCGTAGAGCCTCGCCAGCAGGAAGTGGTAGGTCGGCTGGTCCGGGTGGGCCGCCACGAGGGCTTGCACGCGCACGATGCGCTCGGGGGTGTAACCGCCGCGCGCCGCATCGAGTACCGTGCGTACGGTCGGGTCCGCGCTCACCCCGTAGAGCGCCACCGTCCCGCGGAACACCGCGGGGCTCGCCGCCACGGCCACGAGCAGCACGCCTGCGACCCAGCGCTCCGCGCTGCGCATGAAACGAAACGTCACGGCCAGGGCATAAAACGCGAGCCACGGCGCGCTCACCCACAGCAGCAGGGGCGCCGACACCACGAGCCATCCGGCGATGGCCACCCAACGCTCCCTGCCGCGCTTGAGGCACCACTCCTCGATCTCGTGCCGCAGGGGCCGCTGGTAGCGCCCGAGCAGTAACGCGGCGTAGAGCGTCAGCACGGCCCCCAGCGCGAGCCCCAGGGCGAGGAGTACTTGGGGCAGGAGACTGAGGTCCTCGATGCCCCGGCGTAGCTCGGAGAGCCAGGCGCGCAGCAGCTCGCGCAGCGAGGCCAGCAATCCCTCGCCCATCTGCCACAGCGTCGCCGCGCGGGCGATGGCCACCTGGGGGCGGCCCGGGTCGAGGGCGTCCGCGAACTCGATGGCGTCGAGGGCCGCTTCGTGATCCCCCACCCGCAGGGCACGCTGCGCTTCGATGAGCAGCGCGGAAGCGAACGGCTCGAGTTCGGTCACGCCTTCTTCCGCGAGGAAGCTCAAGATCAGCTCGGTGTGGCGCTGCGCGTCGTGGTCTCGACCTTGGGCGAGCAGCGCACGTCGGCGGAACCACAGCGACTCGAGCCGGCTCTCGAACGATTCGTGGTCGAAGGCGCGGCGCGCCACGGGTTCCTCGACGAGGGGCGGCCTTTCCCGGGGAGCGAGTCGGATCGCACCCGGCACCTGCCCCTCCCCCGCCCCCACGGGCGTGGCGAGTGCCCAGGCGAGGATGGCGACCCGGCCCAGTTTCACGGATGCCCCGTCGGACGAGGCTCGGATGGCCGTACTCGCGGTGGCCGAGGCCGTTCAGGAAGTGACGCGGTTCGTCCGCGCCACGTAGAGCATCCGCAGCTCGTACAGCACGCGTTCGAGCAAGGCCTCTTCCTGCGTCGTGAGGTTGCCACGGCACTTCACGCGCAGCAGACCGAGCATGTCGATCTGGATGCGTGCCTGCTCCAGATCCAAGCGCCGCTCTCCGGTAGCCGGATGCGGGATCTCGCCGAGGAAGAGCAACGCCGGCTGGGCCATGGCGTTGACCAGCATCGTGAAATCCACGCCTTCCGGTTCCTCGAGCGGCCGGTGCTCGAACCCCGCGCCCTGCGTCTGCGGACCGCTCCTGGCTGCCTCGGAAGCCGCACGCTGCTCGGCCCGCTGGCGCACCTGCGCTTGCTCGCGTTCGCGTTCGGCGACGACATCGCAGCGCAGCTCGCCCTCGCGAGTGAACAGGCGGCGGTCCGTCACCTTGAAGGTCACGGATGGCCGCTCCTGGCCCTCCTCGCTCGTGCGATCCTCCTCAGCCATCCTCGCCTCCTTCAGGGCCCGGGCCCCGCGGCCCCCACGCAGCAGGCGGGATGGTACCATCTTCCCCTCGCGAGCCTCCACACACGGCGGCCCGCGCTTTCGGCCGTTCCAGCCGGGGCAAATGTGTGTTGCCCCGGGGGCGGCGTCAAGGAGGCCGGCACGTGCCCTGCGGCGAATCGGCGGGCGGTTTCGAAGCGCTGGTGGCGATGATGGACCGGCTGCGCGGCCCCCGGGGCTGCCCGTGGGACCGGCGGCAGACCTACGAGACGCTCCGTGGTTACCTGCTCGAGGAATGCCACGAGGTGCTCGAGGCGCTCGATCGCAAGGACTGGGCGGCGCTGCGGGAGGAGCTCGGCGACTTGCTTTTCCAGATCGTGTTTCTCGCCCGGCTCGCCAAGGAGGACGGCCATTTCGCCGCCGCGGATGTGGTGCGCGGCGTCGAAGAGAAGATGCGCCGGCGCCACCCGCACGTGTTCGGCGGGGCTCGGGCGGATACGCCGGAGCAGGTCCTGGAGCATTGGGAGCGGATCAAGCAGCGGGAAAAGCCCGAGCGCTCTCGCCCGGGGTCGGTTCTGGATGGGATTCCCGCCACCCTGCCCGCGATGCTCAAGGCGCAGCGGCTCGGGGAAAAGGCGGCGCGGGTCGGCTTCGATTGGAAACGGGACGAGGACCTGATGGGGAAGATCGCCGAGGAGCTGGGGGAGCTGCGCCTCGCGGTGGCGCGGCGCGAACGCGAGCATGCCGCCGAGGAGCTAGGGGACGTGCTGTTCGCCCTGGTGATGCTCGCGCGCCGCTTGGGCATCGATCCCGAAGCGGCGCTGGAGCACGCGAACCGCAAGTTCCGCGACCGCTTCACGCGCATGGAGGCGGCGCTGCGCGCCGAGGGCCGCGACCCGGCTCAGGCCGACCTCGAGGAACTCGACCGGTTGTGGGAGGCGGAGAAAGCCCGCGAGGGTCGCGAAGGAGGCCGGCCCTGAGGGTTCAGAGGCTGCTGCCCGAGTCCGGGACGGGGACTTCGTAGCGGCCCATGTGGCGCAGGCGCTCGTAGCGCTGGGCGAGCAGGCGCTCGGGGTCGAGGGACTCGAGCTCCCCGAGTTGCCGTTCCAGCACCTCGCCCACACGCCGCGCCTGCTCGCGAGCGTCCACGTGGGCCCCCCCGGTCACCTCGGGGATGATCTCGTCGATGACGCCGAGCTCCAGGAGATCCTGCGCGGTGAGCCGGAGCGCGCGTGCGGCTTCGCGGCTCTGCGTGGCGTCGCGCCACAGGATCGCCGCGCAGCCCTCCGGAGAGATGACCGAATAGATGGAGAACTCGAGCATGTTGACGCGGTCGCCCACCCCGATGGCGAGTGCACCGCCGCTGCCCCCTTCCCCGGTCACCGTCACGAGGATCGGTACGCGCAACCGCGCCATCTCGCGCAAGTTCACCGCGATGGCCTCCGCCTGCCCCCGCTCTTCGGCGCCGATGCCGGGATAGGCTCCCGGGGTGTCGATGAAGGTCAGGACCGGCCGGCCGAATTTTTCCGCCAGGCGCATGACCCGCAGGGCCTTCCGGTAACCCTCGGGTTTCGGCATACCGAAATTGCGGTAGATCTTCTCCTTGGTGTCCCTTCCTTTCTGATGGCCCACGATCGCGACGGGACGGCCGCGAAAGACCCCGATGCCGGCGACGATGGCCGGGTCGTCCGCGAACTTGCGGTCGCCGTGCAGCTCCACGAAGTTCTCGATCAGCTCGCGGACGTAGTCGAGGGTGTAGGGTCGGCGAGGGTGACGAGCGACCAGGGTTTTCTGCCACGGCGTGAGGGAGGCGAAGACCTTGCGCCGCAGGGCCTCCAGCTCCCGTTCGAGCCGCTCGCGCTCGCGCCGTCGGCGTGCATCCTCCCCGATGCCGGAGATCGCCTCCAGGCGCTGTTCCAGCTCCCGGATCGGTTCTTCGAAGCGATCCTCGTCTTCGGGGCTGCGCGGGCGCGCCATGGTCGCCTCTCGCGGCGCAAAGTGCCCGAGGCCGCAGCCCCTGTCAAGGGCGCCGCCTGGCGGCAGCCAGGGCGGCAGCGAGCTGCGCGCGCTTCGTCCGGGCACGACCGTCGAGCTTGGCGCGCAGGGCGGCCGCGAGACCGACCGCGATCGCGCGACCCTGCGGGACCCCGGCCCGCAACAGGTCCTCGCCCCGCACGTCGGGGCGGATCCGCATCCAGTGCGTCCAGTAGCACCGCAACGACCGCCGGGCCGGGCCGGGCGGGGCGAGGGCGAATGCCAGCACCTGCTCGCCCGGGGTGTAGGTCCGGCACAGCGCGACGACACGGCTCGGGAGCCGAGCTCGGGCCCGATCCAGACGCGCCGCCAGCCGGCGCGCCCGCGTGGGACCCCGCAACCAGAGCGCCGCCGCGGACGCGTCGGGATGGAGGCGCGCCACCCATTGTCGGCGCCGCGCGGCGGAGCTGAACGACCCCAGGCATGCGAGGGCGAGCTTCCACGCCTCGGAGCCCCCGTACAGCCCGGCCACCGCCGCGGCGCGCTCCGCCGCCGCGGCGGCCCGAACGATCTCGGCGATTCGCGCCTCAAGGGAGGTATCGAACAGCTGGAGCAACCCTTGGCGGCCCAGCGCCGCCAGGCCTCGCGAGACCCCGCACTCCTCGAACAACAGCACCAGCTCCCGCCGCAGGCGATCGCCCGAGAGCGCCTCGAACGCCCCGCCGTGCAGGGCGACCTTCATCCATGCCGCGGTCCGCCGCTCGATGCCGAAGCCGAGCCGGAGGCTGTAACGGAGCGCGCGCAGCGCCCGTGTCGGGTCGTCGAAAAACGACTGCGGGTGGAGGGCCCGCAGCCGGCGGCGGCGCAGATCGTCGAGTCCTCCGTGCGGGTCGAGCCACAGCGGGGGCCGCCGCGGGCGGTACTGCACAGCCAGGGCGTGGATCGTGAAGTCGCGGCGGGCGAGATCGGCGAGGATGCCGGCGGGCTCGACGCGGGGTAGCGCGGCGGGGTGCGGATAGCTCTCCCGCCGCGTGCGTGCCACGTCCACCCGCCGCCCGCCGGCGAGCGACAAGGTGGCCGTGCCGAACCGATCGTGCCTGATGGCGCGAGCGCGCAGCGCGCGCGCCAGCTCGCGCGCGAGGCGCGCTGCGGGCCCTTCGATGGCGAGGTCCAGATCCTTCACGTCGCGCCCGAGCAGCGCATCGCGCACCCCGCCCCCCACGAGGAATAGCCGGGCGCCCGCCTCCCCGGCGAGCCGGCCCGCAAGACGCCACACGCGCCGGGCCCATGCGGGAAGCGCCCGCACGAGCGCTGCCGCCTGACGTTCCGCTGCTGCCGTTCGTCCTCGCCGGTCCATGGCAGCGCGCTACGGGAACGAGCCCCGCGGGCGCGCGAAGGGGCGACGGAAATCGTGAGGGTGCTCCATGGCCATTGGCCGCTAGGCCCGCGGATGGAAGCGGCCGTACAGGCGGCGCAGGCGTTCCTGATTCACGTGCGTGTAGATCTGTGTGGTCGAGATGTCCGCGTGCCCGAGCATGAGCTGCACGGCCCGCAGATCCGCGCCGCGCTCGAGCAGGTGCGTCGCGAAGGCGTGGCGCAGCGTGTGCGGGGAGAAAGCACGCCCGATGCCGGCCAGGCGCCCGTAGCGCTTGAGGGCTCTCCAGAGCGTCTGCCGGGTTACCGGGCGCCCACGGGTTCCCGGGAAGAGCCAGCGGCTCGCCCGGCCGCGCAGCAACGCCGGTCGTGCCGCGCGGAGGTAGTCGCGCAGGCAGGCGCAGGCGGCCTGACCGAGAGGGACGATGCGCTCCCGCGCGCCCTTGCCGAGGCATCGCACGTAGCCTGCGTCGAGATGGAGGTCTTCCAGGCGCAGGCCCACGAGCTCGCTGACACGCATGCCCGTGGCGTAAAGCAGCTCCAACATCGCCGCGTCCCGCAACCCCCGCGGGTTGCGCCGATCGGGCGCCTGGAGCAACGCCTCGACCTCCTCCGTGCGGAGCCCTGCGGGCAGCCGTCGCCACGGGCGCGGGCCCTGGAGCTGCGCGGCGGGATTGTGCGCCAGGGCTCCCTCGTGCTCGAGGTAGCGGTAGAAGCCGCGCACCGCCGCCACCCACCGCGCGACGCTGCGCACGGCGCGCCCCTCGAGGCGCATCTGGCGGAGGATGGCCTGGAGGTCTCGCCGTGTGGCCTGCTCGAGCGGCCGGCTCCCCAGGCCCCGCGCCAGGCGGTCAAGGTCCCTCCGGTACGCCGCCAGGGTGTGCCGCGCGAGCCCGCGCTCGTGCTCCAGATACGCCAGATAGCGTTCGATGCCCTGCTGCGTCATTCCACCCCCGCACCGCGCCGCGACTCCAGGATCAGCGTCACGGGGCCGTCGTTGACCAATTCCACGTCCATGAGCGCTTGGAAGCGGCCTTCGGCCACCCGCAGGCCTCTCTGGACCAACGAGGCGATCAGCTCCCGGTAGAGCGCCTCCGCACGCTCCGGCGGGGCCGCGCGGTGAAAGGATGGTCGGGTGCCCTTGCGCGTCGTCGCTGCCAGCGTGAACTGCGAGACCACGAGCACCTCCCCCTGCACCGCTTCCACGCTGAGGTTCATTCTCCCCGAGCCGTCGTCGAAGACGCGAAGCTCCGCGATCCGTCGCGCCAATCGCGCCACCTCGCGCTCCGTGTCCTCGTGCTCGAAGCCCACGAGGACGAGGAGTCCGCGTCCGATGGCTCCCACGACGGTGCCCTCGACCCGCACGCGCGCGCTCCGGACGCGTTGCAGCACCGCTCGCATTCGAGGCCCCGGTTCGATTCTATCCTGGCCGGCTTCTCGGGCCCCGCCGCCCCAGCGCGAGCAGCCGCTCGGCCTCGGGCATGCGCAGCGCTCGGGCGCCCAGGACGACGACCGCGACGCCCGCGGCGATGACGAGAGCCAGGCGCAGGGCCTCGGCGACGAGCCCGACACCCGGCACGAGGCGTTCCAGAACCCTCTCGAGCAAGGCGCACAGCCCGCCCATCGCGAGCGCGAGGGCCGCCGCCTGGAGCGTGCCCCTCCGTACGCCGTGCTCCGCCAGCGTGCCTACCCGGCGGCGCAGCGCGCGGGCCAGCACGGCGCCATTGACCCACGCCCCCAGCGCCGTGGACAGCGCGAGCGCCAGATAGGCCTCGAAGCCCAGCCAGGGCAGCGTCACGATCAGCGCCAGGTTGGCCCCCACCTTGACCGCCACGCCGGTGGCCGACGCGATCACCGGCAGGCGCGTGTCGTCGAGCGCGTAGAAGGTGGGCACCTGGATTTTCGTCACGGCGTACGGGTAGAGGCCGAGCGCGTAGCAGGCGAGCGCCGCCGCCGTGTGCTGCGTGTCGCTTTCGGTGAACGCGCCACGCTCGAACAGCACCCGGACGATGGGCTCCCGCAGTACGAGGAGACCCATCACCGCGGGCCACAGCAGCAATCCCGCCGCACGCAAGGCACCGGCCAGGGTGGCGCGCAGCGCCTGCCGGTCGCCGCGCGCCAAGTCGCGCGAGACGAAGGCGAGATTCGCGGTCCCCAGGGCGACGCCGAACAGCCCCAGGGGTAGGTACATGATCCGGAACCCGTAGGCCAGCCAGCTCAGGGGCGCGTCTCCCAGGAACGACGCCAGCACCGTGTCGACGAACAGGTTTATCTGGGTCGCCGCCAGGCCGAAGGTCGCGGGGAGCATGCGCCGTCCGATGTCGCGCAGCGCCGGGTCGCGGGGGGCCCACTCCAAGCGCGGCCGGAAACCTTCGCGCCACAGCCCCGGCCACTGGACGACGAACTGGAACGCCCCGCCGGCGAGCGCCCCCCAGGCCAGGGCCAGCGCCGGCGGCTGGCCCCACGCCTGGAGCACCGGGTAGAGGCCGACGACACAGACGATCCAGATCGCGTTGAAGGCCGCCGGCGCGAGCGCAGGTAGGAAGAACCTTCCGCAGGCGTTGAGCAACCCCATGGCGGCCGCGGCGAGGGCGACGCACAGGAGAAAGGGCGCCATGATGCGTGTCATGGAGACCGCGAGTTCGAGCTTGGCGGCATCGAAGCCCGCCACGTAGACGTGCAGGATCGGCCGCGCGAGCCAGGCGATCGCGAGCGAGAGCGCCCCGATCCCCAGCAGCTGCACCGTGAAGAGCCGATTGGCCAGGGCCCAAGCGGCCGCGCGGCCGCGGCGTACGAACTCGCGCGTGACGACCGGCACGAACGCGGAGGAAAGCGCCCCTTCGGCGAAGAGGTCCCGTAGCAGGTTGGGGATGCGGAACGCCGCGAAGAAGGCGTCCGTCGCCGCACCCGCGCCGAAGTAGAAGGCGAGCACTTGATCGCGCGCGAGACCGAGCACGCGACTGATCGCCGTGGCGAGGCTGATGGCGCCCACCGCGCGCAGCGGCCCGGAGGGAAAGCCAGCGGAACGCGACATGCGGCCTCGGGGACACGAAGGACAGCGCTCGAGGGGCGGCATTGTCCTCCAACCTGCGCCGCAGCACAAGCGAGAGAGGCTTGACAGGTCGCGGCCCTGTGGTAGGCTGCGGCTGCCTGCGGCGCCTCGAGCTTCGGGCCGACCCACCCGCCAGGCACGGTCCCGCCACCGCCTCCGGGTGCGGCCGGGCGCACCGGCCGCGGCGAAGGAGATCAGGCGATGGGAAGCGTCAACAAAGTCATCCTCGTCGGCAACCTGGGCCGGGACCCCGAGGTGCGCTACACGCCGAACGGCACGGCCGTGGCGACCCTCTCGTTGGCCACCACGAACTACTGGACGGATCCCGCCACGGGCGAGAAGCGAGAGCGCACGGAGTGGCACCGTGTGGTTCTCTGGGGCCGGCAGGCGGAGATCGCCGGCGAGTACTTGAAGAAGGGGCGTCAGGTCTACATCGAAGGCTCCCTCCAGACGCGGGAGTGGACGGACCGCGACGGCAACAAGCGTTACACGACCGAGGTGCGCGCGCAGCGGGTACAACTGCTCGGGCGGCCCTCGCCCGCCCCGGAACCGGCCGAGCCCGAGGTGGCGGAGCCGGAAGCGGAGTTCACCGAGGACGACGTCCCCTTCTGAACTCGCGCCGAACCCGCCCTCCCCCTGGCGAACCGATGCGGGGTGACGTATATCTGTGCGGGCCCGCGCTCGCGGGTCGGCGGAGAGGGATGCGCTCGAGCTCGAGCATCGCGGCCGTGGTTTTGGGACTTCTCGCCGTCGATGCACCCGCGCAAACGGTGGATGCGGTCTTCCCCGTGGAGCCCCCCGACGGGGCAGTCGTCGGCGCGCGCCCACGGTTCCGAATCGGTGTCGAGGGCACGGGGATCCTCGAGATGCGCTTCCGCATCGAGCTCAGCCGCGACGGTTTCCGCACCGTGGACTACGCCTTCGACCAGCTTCAGGATGCCTCGGGGTGGGCCTACGTGCGGGAGGGCTTCGACGAGCCTGGGGGTGTGTTCCTCTGCCGGCAACCCCTCGCCCCGGGGACCTATGCCTGGCGGCCTTCGGCGTGGAACGGGGTGGAGTGGGTGGTCGCGGACGAGGCGTTCGAACTCACCGTGGACGTCACTCCCCCGGCACCGGTCGAGGGGTTGCGCGTGAGTCTCGACCGCTCTCGGCAGAAAGTGCTTCTCGACTGGCAGCTGGTGTTCACGGACGCGGACGGCGGCTCGGAGCGAGTGGCCCTGTACCACATCTACCGCTACCACCGTCCGAGCTTCTCGCACATCCGCGTGCACGAGATCGGCTCCACACCCATGCCCCCGTTCGAGGACACCACGGCGCTGGACGAAGGGGCGCCGTCCCTGCTTTTTTATCGGGTAGCCGCCGAGGACGAGGCCGGCAATATCCTCCGCCGCTCGCAGCCTGCCCCCTCCCTGGACGTCCAAGCCCTCCAGGAGCACTTCGAACGCCTGCGCGCCGGCCAGCGGGAAGCTTCCGAGGAGCGCTGAGGGCACGGCCTGCCGAACCTGTCACGGCGCGCGGCCCTCGAGCGCGCGTCGGGCTTCAGCGGCGAACTGGCTCTGAGGGAAACGCGTCACGAGCGCGCGGTACACCTCCTGCGCGTCGCCGCGCCGCCCCGAGCGCTCGAGCAGCCGTGCCCGCTCGAACAGCGCGTGATCTCCCGCGTAGGTCTTCTCGTCCGCAAGGCGGCTCCATTGCTCGAGCGCCTCTTCCACGCGGCCCGCCCGCTCGTAGGCCAGAGCGAGGGTCGCGCGCACGACAGCGGCCAAGACCGGGTCCTGCAGGCCGTCCTGGAGCGACTCCAGGGTCCCGATGGCCGACGCCGCGTCGCCGGCCGCGAGCGCCGCCCGAGCCTCGTACAGGCGCGCGAGCCGGCCGGCCGCGGAGCGCGGGGCCAGATCGGCGGCGCGGGCAAAACCGGTTCGGGCCTGCTGCAGCCGCCGCGGGTCGCGCGTGGCCTCGCCGGGAGCGCTACCCTGGTAGAGGGTGAAGGCCTCGCCGAAGGCCTGCGCGACCCGGCGCTCGACCCGCTCCCGGTACGCCACGAAGCCCCCGACCCCCACAGCCGCTGCAGCAACGGCGAGGCCGCTCAGGGCGAGGGTGCGCCCGTGGTGCTCGATCCAGGCCAGCGGGTCGAAGGCGCGGGCCGGCGCTTCCGCGCGGGCTTCCCGACGAGTTGCCGCTTCCTTCATGTCGAACTCCTGCGACGCTGGGCCGCGGCCCTGGTGGGCCTGGAGGGACTTGAACCCCCGACCTTGAGTTTAGGAAACTCCTGCTCTGTCCGAACTGAGCTACAGGCCCCCGGAAATCTCACGGCCGTCGCCGATCAGGATCAGGAATACTGGATCAGGCTGAAGACGTCCACCGTCCCCAGCGCGGCCCGACCCTGGAGAAACTCGAGCTCCACCAGGAACGCGAATCCGTCCACCTCCGCACCCAGGCGCGAAAGCAAGCGCCCCGCGGCGCGTGCGGTGCCCCCGGTGGCCAGCAGGTCGTCCACGATCAGCACGCGCTGGCCCGGCTGGACCGCGTCCTGGTGGACCTCCAGGCGGGACTCGGCGTACTCGAGCGCGTACGCCTCGCCCTCGGTTTTCCAGGGCAGCTTGCCGGGCTTGCGCAACAGGATCAACCCCAACCCTAGGGCATGGGCCAGCACCGAAGCGACCACGAATCCGCGAGCCTCGATGCCCGCGATGGCGTGCAAGCGCTCTCCCCGGTAGCGCTCCACGAGCGGCTCCATGGCGGCACGAAAAGCGCGGCCGTCGCGGAAGAGAGTCGTCAAGTCATAGAACGTGATCCCTGGCTTGGGAAAATCCGGTACCTCGCGAATGATCTGTTTCAGGTCGGCGGTTCGCATGCCTTCTCCTGTCGGCCCCCCCTCACGGGCGCACCGCGAAATCCTGGAACCGGCCCGAGGGCGCGCTCCACTCGGCCTCCACGCCCTCGACCCTCGCTGCAGGGGGTCCGGTGTGCGCGGCCCGCAGGAACGCCTCGAGTGCCGTCGGTTCGCCCTCGGCCACGATCTCCACCGCGCCATCGGCTCGGTTGCGCACGTAGCCGCGCAGGCCGAGGCGCCGGGCCTCCCGGACCACGAAGTAACGAAAGCCTACGCCCTGCACCCGACCGCGGACGCGGAGGTGCACGGCACGCTCCGCTTGGGGTTCGCCTGGCTCACGGCGGCTCATCGGCGCTGCACGCGCCCGCATCCGGCGCGAACAAGGCATCCTACGGCAGCCGTCCCGAATGCACAAGGTGTCGGTGGTCGGGGCGAGAGGATTTGAACCTCCGACTCCCTGCTCCCGAAGCAGGTGCGCTACCAGGCTGCGCTACGCCCCGACACGGCAGGCCGGCCGATGCTAGCAGCCCGTCCCCGGCCAGCGCAATCCCCGCGGAGCCGCGGCGTTTGACCTAGCCTCCCCGCAGTACCCAGAACCCGCCCAGAAGCAGGAGCAGAAACACCAACGACAGCCACCCGAGATGGCGCTCGACGAAGGGCTGCACGGGAGGACCGACCCAGCGCACGAGACCGGCGACGAGGAAGAAACGCCCGGCGCGACCCAAAAGCGAGGCCGCGGTGAAGGTGGCGAGAGAGACCTCGAACACGCCGGCGGCTACGGTGAACACCTTGTAGGGGATCGGCGTGAAGCCCGCCGTCAGCACGGCCCAGAACGCGTAACGCCCGTAGGCCCGCTGCACCGCCGCGAAGTTCTCGGGGGTGAACCCGAGCGGACCCAGGTGCTCGAAGAACCACGCCCCCACGAGCTGCCATAGCCCGAAACCCATCCCGTAACCGGCGAGTCCCCCCGCGACCGAGGCCAGGGTCGTCAGCCCTGCCCAGCGGGCCCATGCGCGAGGCCGCGCGAGGGTCATCGCCACGAGCAGCACGTCGGGTGGCACCGGAAATACGGAAGCCTCGGCTGCGGCGAGACCCGCCAGGGCCCAGCCCGCGTGCCGATGGGCGGCCCAGCGCAACACCCATGCGTAGAGGCGCCGGTGCACGGCGTACCAGCGCACGCACGTGGCTTCAGGCATCGGCCCGCTGCCCGAAGCGCCCGCGCAGAGGTACGAAGCGGCAGGGCCCGTGCTCTTCGTGCCGGAGGCCCTGCGCGGTGCGGATCCAGCGCACGAGGATCTGGGTGCGGGTGCCGGGCTGCTCGACGGGCGCCACGAGGCGACCCTCGAGCTCGAGCTGCTCGAGCAGCGGTTGGGGCACGTTGCGGGCCGCTGCGGTCACGACGACGGCGCGGTAGGGCGCGAATTCGGGCCATCCGTAGCCGCCGTCGAATACCTTGCAGTGCACGTTCCTCACGCCCAGGGCTCGCAGCCGCCGCCCGGCCCGCTCCGCCAGGGCCGGGATGCGCTCCACGCTGAAGACCTGCTCGAACAAGCGCGAGAGGACCGCGGCGTGGTAGCCGGAGCCCGTGCCGATCTCGAGCACCCGCCCGCGCCCGTCCGGTTCGAGCAACTCGCTCATGCGGGCGACGATCCAGGGCTGCGAGATGGTTTGCCCTTCCCCGATGGGCAGCGCCGCATCGGCGTAGGCCTTGCCTTGCAGGGCCTCGTCCACGAACCACGTGCGCGGGATCTCGCCCATGGCGCGCAGCACGCCCTCGTGCCGGATGCCCCGCTGTCGGAGTTGCGCTACCAGGCGTCGCAGACGGATGGCCTCGCGCATCCGCGGCCTCACAGCTCCGGCAACTGCAGGCTCCAGGAGGCGAGGGTCTTGAGCGAGGGCTCGTGCGTGAGGTTGGCGTGCAGAGGCGACACGGAAATCAGACCGGCCTCGATGGCCGCGTGGTCGCCGTCCGGCTCGCCCCGTGGCACGGCCTCGGCCTCCGCGATCCAGTAGTAGGGGCGTCCCGCAGGATCGAGGCGTTCCACCACGGCCGCACGATAGGCGCGGCTGCCCTGCCGGGTGATGCGCAGGCCGCGCGGCTGCCCGAGGGGGACGTTCACGTTCAACAGCACCCCGGCGGGAAGCCCCCGCCGCAGCACGGCCTCCGCGAGGTAGCGGGCCACGCGCGCCGCAGTGGCGTACGCTGCGGGCGAGTCGTCCTCCACGGCGGCCGAGAGGGCGAGCGCCGGCACGTGGAGCAGCGCGCCCTCGAGGGCTGCCGCGACGGTGCCCGAATAGGTCACGTCGTCGCCGAGATTCAAACCCCGATTGATCCCGGCTACGACGAGCTTCGGGGGGTGCTCGCCGGCGAGTCGGAATACCCCGAGATGGACGCAGTCCGTCGGTGTCCCGTCCACACGGAAGCGGTCCGGTCCCCAGGGGATGACGCGCAGCGGCCTGCCGATGGTGAGGGCGTGGCTCGTGGCCGAGCGCTCCCGGTCCGGGGCGACGACGACGACGCGGCCGAGCCCCTCGAGCGCCTCCACGAGCGCCGCCAGGCCGGGGGCCTGGTAGCCGTCGTCGTTGGTGACCAAGATGCAGGCCTGACCCTCGATGGGATCGCTGCCTAGCGTGCCTTTCAATGCGCGCCTCGTCGCTTCGCGAACCCCGTCCGAATCGCTGGCGAATGGTGTGGTCGGGGCGAGCCGATTTGAACGGCCGACCACTTGCACCCCAAGCAAGTGCGCTACCAGGCTGCGCCACGCCCCGACCCGGTGTGCCGGGCCACCCGACCAGCGCGGGTGGTTCTCGGTGGGGTACGGCGACAGCACGCCCCCGTCGCCCCGAGCGCGGCCATCTTAGGGGATCTCGCCGGGAACCGTCAACATCCGCGGTGCCTCCCGAGGGTCTCGAGGTGCCCTAACAGCGCCTCGATCTTGCGTGCCGCGCGCTGCCGGCGCTCCTGTTCCCGCGCGAGCGCGCGCTCGGCCTCGGCCAGAGCCTGCTCGGCGGCTCGCCAGCGTCGCTCGAGTTCCGCCACCCGGCGCTCGAGCGCACCCGGATTCGGGTCGGGCTCCCGCGGGCCCCCACCGCTCGGACGCCTCGCGCGCGCGGGCTCGCCGGCGTCCAGCTCCTTCTGCAGGCGCTCCCGAGCAGCCGCGATCGTGCACGCTTCGCGGTGCAGCAGATCCTTGATGCGCAGGATGAGATCGATGTCGCGACGCGTGTACAGCCGCTGGCCCCTGTGTCCGGTCCGCGGTGCCAGCTGCGGGAACTCGCTCTCCCAAAAGCGCAGGATGTAGGGCTGCGTGCCAGTGTACTCGCACACCTCCCGCAACCTGTAGAGCTCCTTTTCCGGGATGGCTGGCAGCTGCTCGTTCATCGAGACCTCGCTCCGCGCGCGGCTCGCGCAGTATACGCCGGTCCGGCCGGCCCGCAAAGCTAGCCCGCCGGGTCGGGCACGAATTCGCCCTCCAGGGCTTCGCGTGCCCGCGCAGCCTCCTCCCGGGTGTCCATCGCCTGGAGGAGACTCCGCGCGCGAGCGAGCGCCCAGGGGGGCAGCGAGAACTCCCGCACGCCGAGACCGACGAACAGCGGGAGCATCCGCGGGTCCGTCGCGGCCTCCCCGCACAGGGCCACGGGAATGCCCTGCCGCTGCGCGGCCTCGACGGTACGGGCGATCAGGCGCAAGACCGCGGGATGGCGCGGATCGGCGAGCTGCGCCAGCCCCGCCGCGCGCCGGTCCACGGCCAGGGCGTACTGGACCAGGTCGTTGGTGCCGATGCTGAAGAAGTCGGCTTCTCGGGCGAGCAGGTCCGCGCACAGAGCCGCAGCCGGCACCTCGATCATCGCCCCCACGCGGGGGGGCGGCCCCCCCGGCAGCCGCGCCCACTCGCGGGCCACCATGCGCTTGACCTCGCGCACCTCGTGCGGGTGGCTGACCATGGGCAACAGGATCTCGATGCGCAAGCCCGGTTCCGCCGCCGCGCGCAGCAGCCCCCGGAGTTGGGGCAGCGCGATGTCGGAGCGTTGCAGCCACAGCCGCACGCCCCGCAAGCCCAGGATCGGGTTGTTCTCGGCTTCCCGATCGAGCACGTCGTGGAAGTAGCGCTCCCCGCCGAGATCCAGGGTGCGGATCACGACGGGGTGCGGTGCCATGGCGCGAGCGAGCTCCACGTACGTTTCGTAGTGTTCGTCCTCGGTGGGCAACCGCGGCGCGCGGCTGAGGAACAGGAACTCCGAGCGATAGAGGCCGATCCCGCACGCGCCGGCACGGCGGGCGCGCGCGAGCTCCGCGGTAAGCTCCACGTTGGCCCGCAGCACCACGGCCTCGCCATCCCGGGTCCTCACCGGCCCGTCGGGCAGGGAGGCGGCGCGCCCGGCGGCGTCGAGCCAAGCGTGGCGGCGGCGCTCCGCCTGCTGGCGCTCTTCGGTGCTCGGGCAGCACACCACGTGCCCCTGCTCTGCGTCCACGATCAGCCACTCGCCCGCCTGGACGCGGGCACTCAAATCCCCCAGGCCGAGCACGGCGGGAAGCCCCAAGGCTTGCGCCAGGATCCCGATATGCGAGGTGCGGCTCCCCGTGTCCGTGGCCACCCCCACGACGTTCCCCGTGGCGAAGCCCAAAAGCTCCCCCGGCCCCAGGCTGTGGGCGACGACGACCCGCGGTTCGTCTCCCGGGGCGTCCACGACGGTGGGGCCGCCCCGCAGCAGGCGCTGGAGCCGGCGGTGGACCTCCTGGACATCGCCCCCGCGCTCGCGGAAAAACCCGTCCTCCACCCCGGAAAGGCGCCTGAGAATCTCCTCCACGGTCTGCTTCAGTGCCCAGGCTGCCGAGACACGCCCCACGCGAATGCGCCGCACCGTCTCCTCCGCGAGGCCCGGGTCTTCCAGGATCAGACGCTGGGCCTCGAGGATCGCGGCGCAGCCCCGTCCGAGGTGCGTCTGGGCGCGGCGGCGCAGTTCCTCCAACTGCCCGGCCGCGGCACGCCGCGCGGAATCGAACCGCCTGACTTCTTCTTCCAGCCGTTCCGGGGGCACGGGCTCGGGGACCACCGGCGCCGTGGCCGGCGCATGGACCCAGGCGCGGCCCGTCGCCACACCGGGACTGACTGGGATCCCCGGGAAACGCTCGCCCATCAGGCTTCCTCGCCGAAACGCTCCGCCACGAGTCGCGCCAGGTGACGCAGCGCCTGCTCCTCGTCCTCGCCCTCGACCCGAAGCTTCAGCTTCGCCCCCTTGGGTGCGGCGAGGGTCAGCAGGCCCAGGATCGACTTGCCGTCGACGCGCGTCGCATCCCGGACCACCGTCACCCGCGAGCGAAACTGCTGCGCGGCGTGCACGAAACGCGCGGCGGCGCGCGCGTGCAACCCCAGGCGGTTGAGGATCTGGACCTCGAGTTCTCTCACGGTTTCTCGGACTCGGGCTCGCGGGCGAGAAGCCGCGACGCCACGTGGATCGCCTCGCGCCCCTTCTCGGCGACCTCTCGCGCCACGTGCTCCAGGGGGAAGCGGTCGCGCACGTTGCAGAACTTGATCAGCATCGGCAGGTTGACCCCGGTGACGACCTCCAGGCGCTGCGGGTCGAGCAGGCTGAGGGCGAGGTTGCTGGGGGTTCCGCCGAACATGTCCGTGAGCACGAGCACGCCGTCGCTCATCCGCAAAAGCTTCTCCACGGCGCGGTGCAGGCGCTCGCGGACTGCCTCCAGCTCCTCCTCCCCGCCCATGGCCACGGCCTCCATCGCCGGCTGGGGACCGACGATGGTCTCCGCCGCCCGTCGCAACTCCTCGCCCAGCCGTCCGTGGGTCACGATGAGCAGGCCCAGCATCGACTACTCCCGCCCCAGGTCCCGGTGCGTCACGGTCACGGCCCGACCCGCGGCCCGCAACGCCCCGGCGAGCTCCTCCGCCAGGGCCACCGAGCGGTGCTTGCCCCCGGTGCAGCCCAGGCTGACGGTGAGGTAACTCTTGCCCTCGGCTGTGTACAGAGGTAGCAGGAAATCCAGCAGCGCCCGAACGTGCCCCATGAAGGTGTGCTTTTCCGCGGACCGATCCAGGAAGCGCGCCACCTCGGGGTGCGTTCCGTCCGCGGACCGCAGCTCGTCCACGAAGTACGGGTTGGGCAAGAAGCGCACGTCGAACACGAGGTCCGCCTCCGCAGGCACCCCGTATTTGAAGCCGAAGGACAGGACGTGCACCACCAGGCCGTCCCGCGCCGTGGCGGGGCCGAACGTTTTCGACAGGAAGGCACGCAGCTGGTGTGCGGTGAACGCGCTCGTATCGACGATGCGGTCCGCCATCTCCCGCAGCCGGGCGAGCGCCTGGCGCTCCCGGCGGATGCCTGCCTCGAGGGGCTCCTGGGCGCCCGCCATCGGATGGGGGCGTCGTGTCTCGCTGAAGCGCCGCTTGAGGACCTCGTCCGAGCATTCGAAAAACACCACGGAGACGGGAACCTCCCGGCGCCGCAACTGGGCCAGAGTCTCGGGGAAGGCGTCGAGGAATCGTCCCTCCCGCACGTCGACGACGAGGGCCGCCCGCGGGATTTGCTCGGAACCGCGCTGGATCAACTCGCAGAACGGCGGGATCAGGGCCACGGGCAGATTGTCCACGCAGAAATACCCCATGTCCTCGAAGCAGCGCACGGCCAACGACTTTCCGGAACCGGAAAGCCCGGTGATCACCACCAGACGTTGCATCCTAGCTGTCCCCGTCCTCGGGCTCGACGAGGCGGTAAGGCGAGGGCTGTTCGTCGGCCAGGTCGGCGGCCGCAGCTTCGGGGGCCCGCAAGCGCTGGCCGAGGCGGCGTGCCAGTTGTCGCGCGGGATGGTAACCCTTGAGTTTGAGCAGGTGGTTGCGGGCGGCCACCTCCACGAGGACCGCCAGGTTGCGCCCGGGCCCGACCGGCATTTCGATGCAGGGCAGCTCCACCCCGAGGATCTCGTAGCCGTTCTCGTCGAGCCCCAGCCGCTCGTAGCGCTTGCCCGGCTGCCAGGGGTCGAGACGGATCACGTACTCGACGATCTTCTCCCGGCGCACGGCGGCTACACCGAAGAGATCCTTGACGTTGATGATGCCCAGGCCGCGTACCTCCATGTGGTAGCGCGTCAGCTCCGGCCCCGTGCCCACGAGCATCGCGCCCTGCCGGCGCACCTCGACCACGTCGTCCGAGACCAGCCGGTGGCCGCGCACGATCATCTCCAGCGCGCACTCGCTCTTGCCCACGCCGCTGTCGCCCAGCAGCAGCACGCCGATTCCGTACACGTCGAGCAGCACGCCGTGGACGACGACGCGGGGCGCGAGCCGCTCCTCCAGGTAGCGCGTGAGGGTGTCGATCAGGGCCGAGGAGACGAGATCCGTGCGCAGCAGCGGGACGCCAAAGCGCTCGGTTTCCTGCACGAGCTCCGCCGGCGGGGTGAGGCCCGAGGTGACGATGAAGCAGCTCGCTCCCTGGCGGCAGAGTTGGGAGACGATGCGCGCCCGCTCTGCGGGACCGCGCTCCTCGAGGAAGGTGATCTCGGAGCGGCCGAGAATCTGGACCCGGCCGGGATGGATGTATTCGAGGAAACCGGCGAGGGCTAGGCCCGGTTTCTGGATGCGCGGACGATCGATCGTGTGTTCCAGGCCCTCGGCTCCGGAGACGAGCGACAAACCGAGCTCCGCGGCGGCGGGATCGTGCAAGAGCTCGCGCACCGCCATCGAAGGGATCGCGCAACTCTCCGGCGCGCTCACGGCCCCATCTCACGAGGCATGCGTGAGCATTCTAGGAAGCCGGTTGCTGGGGTGTCAAGGTCTCGTGCGGCGCCGATTGACAGCGCCGCATCCCGGTGGCATATTCTCGCCCAACCTGGATCGTTCGCGAGGGAACAGGGGCGCCGGGCCGTCGGTTCGTCCGCGCGGTCGCGACCCGGCGGGAGCGGGGCGGAATCCTGGCTCGCGCGAGCCCCTCGAGATCCGGAAGGGGTGGATCATGGCCCAGAATCCCATCGTCCACGTGATCGGCACCGGCACGATCGGCGAACCGCTGATCGGGCTCCTGGCGGAGATGCGCGAACCTTTGGGCCTCGAGGAGGTGACCTTCCACAAACGGACTCCCCTGCTGACGGACCGTTCCAAGGTGCTCAGCCTGCTGCGGCGGGGGGCCAAGCTCTGCGCGGACCGCAGCGCCATCAAAGGCTTTCAGGCGCTCGGGATGGAGCCGAGCTACGAGAGCGAGGAAGCCATCGCCCGGGCGGGCGTCGTGATCGACTGCACGCCCTCGGGCGTCGGCAGCCAGAACAAGGTCGAGTACTACGAGAAGTACACGAGCAACACGCTGGGGTTCATCGCTCAGGGTAGCGAGTTCGGCTTCGGCAAACCCTACGCGCGCGGGATCAACGACCGGGCGCTCGTGCGGGGCAAGGACCAGTTCGTCCAGGTCGTCTCGTGCAACACGCATAACATCTCGATCCTGGTGGACACGCTGGCCTTGCAGGACGGCGGTCCGGATAACCTGGTGGAAGGGCGCTTCGTCTGCATGAGGCGCGCCAACGACATCTCGCAGGACGGGAGCTTCGTGCCCTCGCCCGTCGTGGGCAAGCACAAGGACGAGCGCTTCGGCACGCACCACGCGCGCGACGCGTGGCACTTGTTCCGTACTTTGGGCTACGACCTCAACCTCTTCTCCTCGGCGATCAAGCTCAACACCCAGTACATGCACACGATTTTCTTCGACATCCGCGTCAAAAACCCGACGACGGTGGAGAAGCTGGCCGAGCGCATGCAGGCCAACGACCGCATGGCCGTCACCTACAAGGAATCGGCGAACACGGTGTTCTCCTTCGGTCGCGACCACGGCCACTATGGCAGGATCCTCAACGTCACGGTGGTTGTGCTGCCGAGCCTGATGGTGCGGCGCGGCACGGAGATCGTCGGCTACTGCTTCACGCCGCAGGATGGCAACTCGCTGCTATCCTCGGTGGCGGCTGCGGTGTGGTTCCTCTATCCGGACGACTACGAGGACCGTATCCAGTGCCTGCGGCCATACTTCTACCACGAGGTCTGAGCTCGCTCAGCCCTCGGCCTTGAGGCGCCGGATCGCCTCGCTCAGGCGGGGGAGGATCTCGAAGAGATCGCCGACGACCCCGTAGGTCGCGATCTTGAAGATGGGGGCCTGGGGGTCCTTGTTGATGGCGACGATCACCTTGGCGGAGGACATGCCCGCCAGGTGCTGGATCGCGCCGGAGATCCCGCACGCGATGTAGAGCTGGGGCGAGACGACCTTTCCTGTCTGCCCCACCTGGTGGGCGTGCGGGATCCATCCCGCATCGACCACGGCTCGGGAGGCGCCCACCGCCGCCCCGAGGACTTCGGCGAGCTCGCGCACGAGCTTGAAGTTCTCGGGCGCCCGCAGGCCGCGCCCCCCGGAGACAACGATCGCCGCTTCGGCGACGTCGAGCTCCCCGCGCGCCGCCTTCTCCACGCGCACCACGCGCACCCGCGGCGTGGCCGCGAGCTCGGCTACCTGCAGTGGCTCGACCGCGGCGGGGGGGCTCTCGGTCGGCTCCGCTGGAAAGACGTTCGGCCGCAGCGTGGCGAAGGCCGGCCGCGCCTTGGGAATGGCGACCGTGGCGATGGCCTTGCCCGAATACACGGGCCGGCGCGCGCGCAGGCCCTGTCGGGGATCGAACTCCAGGTCGGTCACGTCGCTCAGGCAGCCGGTCGCCAGCCGCGCCGCCGCCCGGGGCGCCAGATCCCGGCCCATGGCGGTGGCGGGCACGAGCACGACGGCGGCCTCCACGTGCCTCGCCGCCGCGGCGAGCGCGACGGCGTAAGCCTCCGGGGCGTAAAGCTCCAGGCCGGGAGCTTCGACCACGAGCAAGCGCCGCGCGCCGTACTGCCCGGCCACCGCCGCATGCGCCGCAGCCCCGGGACCGAGGGCCAGAGCGCTCACCTCGCCCCCGTGCGCGGTAGCGAGCTTGCGGGCTGCGGTGAGCGCCTCGAGCACGGGCCGCTTGATCTGCCCCTCGCGGCGCTCCGCGAAGACGAGGACGTCCGCCTGCCCCATCAGAGCACCTTGGCTTCCTCGCGCAGCAGGCGCACGAGCTCGGCCACCACCGTGTCCGGATCTCCCTCCAACGTGCGGCATGCCGGCCGGGGCGAAGGCAGCTCGAGCCGCTCCCAGACCACGCGCTGTCCCGGGCCCAGCTCCTCGGCATCGAGACCCAGCGCCTGGGGGGACACGACATCGAGCGGTTTGCGTTTGGCCGCCATGATGCCTTGGAGCGAGGGGTAGCGGGGCTCGTTGAGCCCTTTCTCGGTCGTGATCACGGCGGGCAGCGGGCCTTCCAGAACCTCCACCGCGCCCTCGATCTCCCGGTGCGCTTCGAAACGCTCTCCGTGCACTTGCAGGCGCACGACCGCGGCGGCGTGGGGCCAGCCGAGCAGTTCCGCCAGCATCGGTCCCGTCTGCCCTTCGTCGGTGCCCACCCCGTATTTGCCTACGAGGATCAACGCCGGCTGCTCACGCCGGGCCACCGCCGCCAGCGCGCGCGCGCGGGCGAGCCCGTCCGCCCGATCGTAGCGAGCATCCTGGATCAGCAGCGCGCGGTCCGCCCCCATCGCCAGGCACTGGCGCAGCGTCGCTTGCGCCGTCTCGGCCCCGGCGCTGACGACGAGGACTTCCCCCTCGCCCCGGGCTTCCCGCTGGCGCAGCGCCTCTTCCAGGGCGAACTCGTCGTAAGGCGAGAGGATCATCTTGATCTCCCGCTCGTCGAGCGACACGCCGTCCTCCGCGATGCGCACGCGGGCTGCCGTGTCGGGCACGTGCTTGACGCCGACGAGGATCTTCATCGCCGCGCCGCCTCCTCGTGTTTGGCCAGGATCAGCGACGCGTTCGTCCCGCCGAAGCCGAACGAGTTGTTGAGCGCCACCCGAACCCTGGTCCGCCGGGCCACGTTGGGAACACAGTCGAGATCGCACTGGGGGTCGGGCGTCTCGTAGTTGATCGTGGGCGGGATCGTGTCGTGGTGGATCGCGAGGGCCGTGATCACGGTCTCGAGCCCGCCCGCCGCTCCGAGGAGGTGGCCGGTCATGGATTTCGTCGAGGCGAAGGCCAGCCGGTGCGCGTGCTTGCCGAAGACCGTCTTCACCGCCTGGGTCTCCACGCGGTCGCCGGCGGGCGTGGAGGTCCCGTGGGCGTTGATGTAATCCACGGACTCCGGGCGGAGGCCCGCGTCGTCGAGGGCAGCCTGCATCGCCCGCACGGCGCCGCCGCCCTCGGGCGGGGGGGCCGAGATATGGTACGCGTCCCCGCTGACCCCGTAGCCCACGACCTCGGCGTAGATGCGGGCCCCGCGGGCGCGGGCATGCTCGCGCTCTTCGAGAACCACCACCCCCGCCCCCTCGCTCATCACGAAGCCGTCCCGGCCAGCGTCGAAGGGGCGGCTCGCGGCGGCGGGAGCGTCGTTGCGAGTGGAGAGGGCTTTCATGGCGCTGAAACCGGCCAGTGCCAGCGGGCAGATGGAGGCCTCGGTGCCGCCGGCGAGCATCACGTCCGCGGTGCCACGCTGGATCATGCGGAACGACTCGCCGATCGCGTGGCTGCCGGTGGCACAGGCGGTGGCGACCGCCAGGTTGGGGCCCCGCAACCCGAGCAGGATCGAGACTTGGCCGGAGGCCATGTTCAGGATCATCCCCGGGATGAAAAACGGAGACACGCGCCGCGGACCGCGCTCGAGCAACTCGCGATGCGTCTGCTCCAGAAGCCCCATCCCGCCGATGCCGCTGCCGATGTAGACGCCGATGCGGTCGGGATCTTCCCGGGCGAGGTCGAGCGTCGAGTCCCGCAGCGCTTCCAGGCTCGCCGCGACGGCATAGTGGGTGAAGGTGTCCATCTTGCGGGCCTCGCGGCGGTCCATGTAGCGCAGGGGATCGAACCCTCGCACCTCCCCCGCAATCCGGCAGGGATATTCGCTCGCGTCGAAGCGCGTGATCCGATCGATGCCGCTACGCCCTTCGAGCAGCGCGGCCCAGGTACTGGGGGTGTCGAGCCCCAACGGGGACACGACTCCGAGCCCCGTGATGACGACGCGCCGTTGCATTGCGTTCTCCGTGGGGGCCGGCGGATCCAAACGTCAGGCCTTCGCGTGCGCCTGGATGTACTCGATCGCCTTCTGGACCGTCGTCAGCTTTTCCGCTTCCTCGTCGCTGATCTCGATGCCGAACTCTTCCTCGAGAGCCATGACGAGCTCGACGACATCCAGCGAATCGGCCCCCAGATCGTCCACGAAGGACGCCTCGGGCTTGACCTCCTCCTCGTCTACGCCGAGCTGTTCGACGATGATGTGCTTGACCCGTTCTTCCACAGAAGCCATCGCTCGCCCTCCAGGTCCGGACCCCTCCCGTGCGGATTCCGGACGCCGCGTTACATTCCCATCCCTCCGTCCACCGAGACCGTGACGCCGGTCACGTAAGCCGCTTCGTCGCTGAGCAAGAATGCCACCACGCCCGCCACATCCTCCGGTGTGCCCAACCGTCCCAGGGGGATCTGTGCCAGCAGGCGCTCCCGCGCCGGGGCCGCGATGTCGCGCGTCATGTCCGTTTCGATGAAGCCCGGGGCGACGCAGTTGACCGTGATGCCGCGCGAGGCCAGCTCCCGCGCGAGGCTGCGCGTGAAGCCTTCGATCCCTGCCTTGGCGGCGGCGTAGTTGCTCTGCCCCGCGTTGCCCAAGCGGGCCACGACGGAGCTGATGTTGACGATCCGCCCGTAGCGCGCCCGCACCATCCCCGGCACGAACGCGCGGCAAACCCGGTACAGCCCCGTGAGATTCGTCTCGATCACGGCGCGCCAGTCCTCTTCCTTCATGCGCAAGAGCAGCGTGTCCCGGGTGATGCCCGCGTTGTTGACGAGGAGCGGGATTCTACCATAGGCGTCGAGAAGCTCCCGCGCCGCCGCTTCCACGGAAGCGGTGTCGGCCACGTCCATCACCGCGACCCGCGCGCGCGCGCCCTGCTCGGCCAGCGCGGCGGCGAGCGCTTCCAGCCGCCCGCGGTCTCGGGCTGCCAGCACGACCTCGGCGCCTTCGCGAGCGAAGG
>JBBIHH010000023.1:0-59166 GCA_037447115.1 Acidobacteriota bacterium | reverse complement strand
CTCAGCACCTGGGCGGTGGGCGAGTGGGTGGCGAGCCAGGGTGCCAGGGCGGCGACGACGAGCGTCGGGTGCTGCGGCGCGGGGCGCACGGGCGAGCCGCGGGGGTGGCTTCTGCCTGCCCTCCGATTGGCGGTTGGCTGCCCGCGCCGCGCAAACCCCCGCACCGTTCGTCGCGTAGCTCGCTTCGGCGTCGCTGCCGGCCGGGCCAGCCGGGAGGGTCGCTTGACCGCGTTGGCCGCGCTGGCTAGGCTGGATTCTCCCCTTCGCGGCCGACACGACTGGAGGCTCGATGACGCTGGGTCCGGACGACCCTTTCCGTCCTCTGGACTACAGGCCGCCACTTCCGCTGGAGCGCCTGCTGCTGGATCGAGCGCCCGGTGACGAGGCGCTTTCGCTCGACGTGCTGTTCGTAGGCGGCGGGCCCGCAGGTCTTGCCGGGGCCATCGAGCTCGCGCGCCTCGCGCGCCACGGCCAGAGGCTGGAGGACCTCGAGATCGGCGTGCTGGAGAAGGCCGAACGGCTCGGCGAGCACTGCCTTTCCGGGGCGGTGGTCCATCCGGGCCCCTTCAGGGACCTTTTCCCTGACTTGCGGGACAGCGATTTCCCCTTCCGCCAACCCGTGCGCCACGACCGCGTCTATCTGCTGAGCGAGCGCCGCGCCTGGCGGCTGCCCACGCCGCCCACGATGCGCAACCACGGTCACTTCATCGCCTCGATCTGCGAGATCGTGCGCTGGCTCGGGGAGAAGGCGGAAGCGTTGGGGGTGAATCTGTTCACCGGCTTTCCGGCGGCGTCGCTGCTCGTGCAGGGGCCGCGCGTCGTCGGCGTGCGCACCGCCGAAGCGGGCCTCGGCCGCGACGGCCAGCCGGGGCCGAACTATCGGCCCGCCACCGACCTCCAGGCCCGCGTGGTCGTCCTCGCCGAGGGCACGCGCGGCCTGCTGACGCAGGCCTGGCAGGCCTGGCAGCGCATCGGCTCGACCAACCCTCAGATCTACGCCCTCGGCGTCAAGGAACTGTGGGAGGTGCCGAAACCTCCGGAGGCGGTGATCCACACCATGGGCTGGCCCTTGCCGGCGGATGTTTTCGGAGGCAGCTTCCTCTATCCCATGGGCGAGCGGCAAGTCGCCGTGGGGATCGTCGTGGGGCTCGACTACCCGTGGCGCGACCTGGATGTCCACGACCTGTTGCAGCAGTGCAAGCTCCATCCGCTGTTCCGCCCTCACTTCGAGGACGGCGAGCTGCTCGAGTGGGGCGCCAAGACCATTCCCGAAGGTGGTTTTTACTCCCTGCCCGAACGCCTGCACAGCGACGGGCTCGTCGTCTGCGGCGACGCGGCCGGTTTCGTGGACGTGGCGAGCCTCAAGGGTATCCATTACGCCATGCAGTCCGGCATCCTCGCCGCCCGCGCCATCTATGAGGCGCTGCAGGCGAACGACACGAGCGCCGCGCGCCTCGCCGGCTACGACGCCGCCGTGCGGGGGAGCTTCATCTGGCGCGATCTCCAGCGCACGCGCAACATGCGGTTGGCGTTCCGCGATGGCCTGGTTCGCGGCGGCCTCAAAGCGACGCTGATGCAGCTCACCCGGGGGCGCTTTCCCGGCAGGCGCATCCCCGTGGAGGAAGATGCCGCCGCGGTGCGCCGTCCCGGGGGGGCGGCGTCCTTCGCACCCGACGGCAAGCTCACCTTCCGCAAAGTAGACGCCGTCTTCCGCTCGGGCAACGCCACGCGGGACGACATTCCCCGGCATCTCGCCGTGCCCGACGCTCGCGTACCCGAGACCGTGGCGAGGTTCTACGCCCACATGTGCCCGGCCGGCGTCTACGAGGTCCAGGACGGCACGCTCGTGGTGCAGGCCCCGAACTGCGTGGACTGCAAGGCCACCGACGTGCTCGGCCCGCGCTGGACGCCCCGCGAGGGCGGCAGCGGGCCGAAGTACAAGAGTATGTGAGGACTCCATGGCGCCCGAAACCACCCTCCACAAGCTCGAACGCGTCCTGCGGGAGCGGTTCGCGCCCGAGGTACTGGAAATCGAGGACGACACTCCGCGCCACGCGGGACATCCCGGTGCGAGCTCCGGGGGCGGGCACTTTCGCGTGCGGATCGTGTCGGCGGCGTTTGCGGGGCGCAGCCTGCTCCAGCGGCACCGGATGGTGTACGAGGCCTTGGGCCCCATGATCGGGGGTGAAATCCACGCCCTGGGGCTGCGCACCGAGACTCCCGAAGAGGCGGGCTGAGGGAGAGGTGGCCCGGGTCTTCTCCGCCGTGCACCGGGTGCGGATCCAGCGGGCCGAAAGGCCGACGCCGCGGGGGACGGACGATGGGTGACGAATCCGAGCGTTGGGTTCTCAGCGAGGAACAGTGGCGGCAGCGGCTGACGCCGGAGCAGTACGCGGTCCTGCGCCGGAAGGCGACGGAGCCGCCGTTCGCGGGCCGTTACTGGAAGCACCGGGAGCGGGGCGTGTACCGCTGCGCCGGTTGCGCTCAGGAGCTGTTCTCATCGGAGGCGAAATTCGATTCGGGCACGGGATGGCCGAGCTTCTGGGCTCCGGTTCGCGAGCAGGCCCTGCGCACCGAGCCGGACGACCGCTCGGGCCTGCGTCGCACCGAGGTCCTTTGCAGCCGCTGCGACGGTCATCTCGGTCACGTCTTCCCCGATGGGCCGCGCCCGACGGGCCTGCGTTACTGTATCAACTCCGCGGCCCTCGTCTTCGAGCTCCGCTGAGGGGGTTGCGAGCCCGCGCGGGGGTTCGGGGGCGAGCCCGGCGTCGGAGGTGCCCGTGTACAATGACATGGTTTTTCCTCCGGGCGCCGGCGTCCGTTGGAAGGGGGAGAGAGACGCGGAGTGGCCGACCAACGCAGGCAGACGGGGCCGAAGTGGGTCATCGGTTGGCGGGAGTGGGTGGGCTTGCCGGACTTGGGCATCGCCGAGATCAAGGTCAAGGTGGACACGGGGGCGCGGTCGTCCGCGCTTCACGCCTTCGCCGTGGAGCCATTCCCGCGGCGGGGCCGGCCCATGGTGCGTTTTCGAGTCCATCCGTATCAGCGCGACACGGTCACGACGATCGCCGCCGAGGCGGAACTGATCGGGCAACGCTCGGTCCGTAGCTCGAGCGGGCAGCTCGAGGTGCGTCCCGTGATCCGTACCCGGATCAAGCTTCTCGAACGCGAGTGGGTCATCGAGCTCACGCTCACCAACCGCGACCCGATGGGCTTCCGCATGTTGCTCGGGCGCGAGGCGCTCCGTGGCCGTTTTCTCGTGGATCCGGGTCGCTCGTTTCTCGCCAGCCCGCGTCGCCGGCGCCGGGACGCCCAGCCGGATGGGACCCGCGCATGAAGATCGCCATTCTGTCCCGCAAACCCTCGCTCTTCTCGACGCGCCGACTCAAGGAAGCCGGCGAGCAGCGCGGGCACGAGATGCACGTGATCGACTACGCTCGCTGCTATATGAACATCACCTCGCGCCGGCCGGCGGTGATGTTCCAGGGTAAGGTGCTCGAGGGTTACGATGCCGTCATCCCGCGCATCGGTGCCTCCTACACGTTCTACGGCACGGCCGTCGTGCGGCAGTTCGAAATGATGGGGGTCTTCCCGGCCAACGAGTCCCAGGCCATCAGCCGCTCGCGCGACAAGCTGCGCTGCTTGCAGCTTCTGGCCCGGGAGGGGATCGGCCTGCCCGTGACGGGGTTCGCGCACTCCACCCGCGACACGGAGGGGTTGATCCAGCTCGTGGGGGGTGCCCCGCTCGTGATCAAGCTGGTCGAAGGCACGCAAGGCATCGGCGTCGTCCTCGCTGAGACGGACAAGGCGGCGGAGTCCGTGATCGAAGCGTTCCGCGGGCTGCGGGCCAACATCCTCGTGCAGGAGTTCATCCAGGAGGCGGGGGGTACCGACATCCGCTGTTTCGTGGTGGGTGGAAAGGTCGTGGCGGCGATGCTCCGGCGCGGCGCTCCCGGCGAGTTTCGCTCCAACCTGCACCGCGGGGGCAGGGGCGAGCCGGTCAAGATCAGTCCCGAGGAACGCAGCACCGCGGTCCGGGCGGCGCGGACGCTGGGGCTGAACATCGCGGGCGTGGACCTCATCCGCTCCAACCACGGCGCGGTGGTTCTGGAAGTGAACTCCTCTCCTGGACTCGAGGGCATCGAGAAGGCCACGGGCAAGGACATCGCGGGCGCGATCATCGAGTTCGTGGAGAAGCACGCCGCGCCGGGCCGAACGCGCGACCGGGGTCGAGGCTGAGTTGGCGCAGACCGTCCGCATCGGGGGCCGCGCCATCGCCCCCGGCGAACAGTGCCGAATCGAGATTCCCGTCGCGCGCTTGCCGACGCACACGATGCTCCATCTGCCGCTCGTCGTGTTGCGCGGCCGGGAGGACGGGCCCCACCTGTGGATCAGCGCGACGCTGCACGGGGACGAGCTCAACGGCATGGAGATCGTCCGCCGCGTCGTGGCCCGGATCTCCCGCACCAAGCTGCGGGGCCTGCTGATCGCGGCGCCCGTGGTCAACGTGTTCGGGTTCATCAATCAGTCGCGTTACCTACCCGACCGGCGCGATCTCAATCGTTCGTTCCCCGGCTCGAAACGAGGCTCGATGGCCGCGCAGATCGCACACTTGTTCATGACGGAGGTCGTGGCCCACTGCGGCTACGGCATCGACCTGCACAGCGCGGCGCCCCCTCGCATCAATCTGCCCCAGGTGCGGACGAACCTGGACGACCCGGAGTCGCGGCGCTGCGCCCGGGCGTTCGGCGCGCCGGTCGTGCTCCATGCCGGGGCTCCCAAGGGATCGCTCCGTCACATCGCGACCCAGCGCGGCGCCCGCGTCTTGCTCTACGAGGCCGGCGAGCCGCTGCGCTTCAACCCCGACGCGATCCGCATCGGCGTGCGAGGGATCGTCCGCGTCATGGCGGAGCTGGGCATGATCCAGGCGGCGACGATGCGGCGGCCGCCCAAGCCGGTCGAGGTGCGTCAGAGCATGTGGCTGCGGGCGCCCCAGGGGGGGGTGTTCCACCTGCGGGCCCAGCTCGGTCGGCGCGTGCGGGAGAACGAAAGACTCGGGGTCATCGCGGATCCCTTCGGGGAGACCCAGGTGGTGCTGCGCGCGGTCGCGGCGGGTATCGTCATCGGGCACACGTCGAGTCCCCTCGTGCAGCGTGGCGAGGGGATCGTGCACCTGGCCGTTACGGGTCCGCGGAGGCGTTGAGCCCGCGCCGGGTCTGCGCAGCCCGGGGCTCGCGGCCCGCCGAGCGCGCAGGGCCCCCGCGGCGCAACACGCGTACCGTGTCCGAGCCCGCGACGGGCGAGCCGTCGAGAAGGCGTCCGGCGAGCTCCAGGGCGAGCGCCGTCCCCGGTTCCAGGGTCACGCCCAGCGCTTCGAGGGTGTTTTTCAGCTCGGGCAGGGAGAACTTGAGCGTCGCGTCGAGCTTGCCGTCCGGCAGGGGCAGGTCGCAAGCCTCGCCTCCGCCGACGTCCGCATAGCGCGCGTGCCGGGGCGCCACGCCGGCGAGGCGCAAGCTACCGACGTCGAGCTGACTCACGTCCAGCGCCTCCGTTCCGTAGACCGCCACCGGCAGAAGGCCCCGCGCGTCGAGGTTCACCGGATTCGTGCAGCTGCCTGGCTCGATATCCACCGCCAGCTCGGGTCCCGGTGCCGGCTCCGCCGGGGCCGAGGCGGCCAGTCCGCTGGCCACGAAGCCCGCGTCGAACTCGTCGAGCACCGCTCCGGTCTCGGGATCGAGGGCGAAGATCCGTCCCGAGGGGAATCCGCTGGCATAGAGCCTCGTGCCGTCGAAGGCCAGCCCGAGCAGGAACTCGCCGGCCGGCGCGGCGAACGGGCCTCCCAGGACGGCGCAGCTCGACGGATCGAGCTCGACGATCGCCACGAGCTCCACGAGGGCGAAGAGCCGGCCGCTCTCGCCCCCGAGACCCCCCACGGCGAACAGCCCCGTCGCGCACGAGCCGAGAGAAGCCCCGGTCGCCGGGTCCACCCGCACGATCGTGTCGGTGGCGGGATCGAGCGCATAGAGCACGCCGTCCACCACCGCCAATCCGTCGACACCCGTGGTCTCGGGCGGCGCGGGGAAGGCGCGCAGCGCGACACCTGTGTCGGCGGCGAGGACATGGATGACGTTGCTCGCGGCGCTGACGAAGAACAGCTCGTTGCCCGCCGCGGCGAGCCCGTCGGCGCCTCCCGAGGCCGGTGCGGGTGTGGGAAGCGATCCCAGAACGGCGCCCGTGGCGGCGTCGAGTTTGACGATCGTCTGCGTCGTCCCGTCCACCGCGTACAACACGCCCGCGCCTGCGGAGGATGTCGCGCCAAGCGACACGGAGAACGAGAACGAAATTGCGAGCCAGGTCCGATGGAGTGTGAAGGGCATCGTCGTGGTCTCCAGCGCGACCGCGCGGCGATGGGTCCGTGCGACCAAGATAGGTTCCGCCCCCCTCCGCGGCAAGCGCAGGCGCTCACGAGCCGTTGGCGGGGCGGGTTTGGAGTTGATCCAGCAGGAACCGCGCGCGCGCGCAGCCGGGATCCTCGGCGAGCTTGCGTTCGAGCTCGCCTCGCGCGGCGCGGGCGTAGGCGGGATCGCGCCGCGCGCGCTCCAGCCAGTGCCGCCAGTCTTCGGGATGCACGAAGCGATAGGCGCGCGCGGCGAGCGCCTCCTCCTCCGCCGCACCGCGGCGCACGAACAGCATCGCCACGTCGTCCCAGTACACCAGGCTGAATTCTTCCGGAGGGAACAGCAGCGCGTGGGTCGTGCGATAGCTCGCGCCGCCGCCGGCGACGACGCGCCGCAGGCGTTCGTCGTAGCGCACGAGCGCTCCCTGGATCCCGTGCCGGTCGAGCAGCGCCTGCCACTGCCGCGAATCGGAGCGGGCGCGGGCGACTTCGGCGAGAAGCTGAGGGTCGACCTCGTTGCGCCCGTCGAGGAAGGCCCGGCGCTCGGGGTAGAAACGCCAGATGAGATAGCCGCCGAAGGCCACGTCGTGGTAGATCCTTTTGACGTGCGGCCAGCGCGTGGCCAGTTCTTCCGCGGCGCGGACGGGAAACCGTCGCTCCTCGACACCGCGGGCCCAGCGGGCGATGTCCTGCCTCCCGCGCGGGGCGCTCGCCCCAAGCGAGGCGAGGCACCCGAGCGAGGCGACCAGCGCCGCTGCCGCACGCCCCTCGGGGGACAGCGGACCCAGGTTCCGGGCCAGGGAACGGGCGGCGAAGGCGCAGCCGCCCACGGCGAAGAGGCCGAGGTGGCGGACCGCGCTGGCACCGAGTGCGGCGAGCGAGGCCGCGACCAGCAGCGAGGGGAGATCGAGGCGGCCCCGCAACGCGCTCCACAGGGCGAGGGCCGCGAGCAGGGCCACGGCGACGGCGAACCATCCCTGGCGCGCCTTCCACACGGGCAGCCATTCCGGGTTGAACAGCGGAAGCTCCGCCAGGGCGTTTCGGATCCGCCACGGCACCGCGTACAGCGCGGCCCCGTAAGGGTTGACGAGGATCGCGGCGGCGCTCGTCGCCGGCAACAGCACGACGTCGAGCTCGCGCGCGCGCTCAGCGCGCGGCAGCGCGAGCCCCGCGGCGTAAAGCCCCACGAGGGGGGGCACGACGAGGGCCGAGGCGTGGATGTTCGCCCACAGGGCGGTCAAGCCCGCAAGTAGGGCGAGCCGCACCGGCGAGCGCCGCTCGCGCCAGTGCTCGCACCACAACAGCAGCGCCGCGAGCAGCACCAGCGCGGCGAACTCGGGCCGCACCATCCACCGCGGCCGCGAACCCCAGAGCGCAAGGAGCACGAGGGCCGCCCCCGGGCCTCGCGGCAGCCCGCTTCGCCGCACGAGCCCGAGTAGCAGGGCGGCGAGAGCCACGGCCATCGCTGCCCGCAGCAGGACCAGGGAGCCCAAGCCGCCCAGCCGCTCCCACCCGTGCATCGCGAGCTGAAACAACCAGCCGTGGTCCACCCATGGCGCGTGGTCGGAGGTGAAGCGGAACGGATCCGTGCGCGGAACGCGACCTTGTTCCCAGATCCAGCGGCCGGTTGCCAGGTGCCAGAACAGATCGTAGGACCGCAGCGGAAAGCAGGCGGCCGCGGCCGCCGCCGCGTAGGTCAGCCACGCAGCCCAGCGCTCCAGGCGCCCTGCGCTCGCCCCTTGCGCCTGCCCCACCCCTCCACCTCCGCGCGCCCGCCCCAAAGATGGGGCCGGGTCTTGGATTCTGCTAGTCTGGAACGCTCGCCCCTCGCGGGGAGCGCACGATGCGGGACGAGTTGATCCGCGCCTTCGCCCTCGGCGGGCGCGCGCGTGCGGTGGCGGCCCGCACGACGGGAGCCGTGGAGCGGCTGCGGGAGATCCACGATCCTTCCCCGAGCGTGTGTGCGGCGCTCGGCCGCGTGGCGAGCGGGGCGCTTCTGCTCGCGGCGAGCCTGGAGAAAGTGTCCGAACGCGAGCCCGTCCTGACGCTGGAGGTCGAGGGGAACGGGCCCGCGGGACGCTTCGTCGCTACCGCGTCCCCGGCGGGCTGGGTGCGGGCCTTCGTCCGCCACCCCCAGGCGCAGGCGGCCCCGCGCGCCGACGGCAAGCTGGACGTGGCCGCCGTCGTGGGAAGGCAGGGGACGCTCACGGTCGCGCGCGATCTCGGCATCGGCGAGCCGTACCGCGGCTCGGTGCCCCTGCGCTCCGGGGAGATCGGGGAGGATGTCGCTGCGTACCTCGTGCAATCGGAACAGACGCCCGCCGCGGTGGCGCTGGGGGTCTTCGTCGTGCGCGAAGGGAGGGTGGCCCACGCCGGGGGCTACCTCGTGCAGCTTTTGCCCGGGGTGACGGAGCAGCAGGCACAGGATCTCGAGGACCGCGTGCGCAGCCTCGGGGCCGTCACGGGACAGTTGCGCGAGGGAAGGGGGCCCGACGCGTGGTTCGAGCATCTGTTTCCGGACGGGATCGAGGTGCTCGAGCGCCGACCCGTGCGCTTTCACTGCGGCTGCTCGCGGGACAAAGTGGAACGCACGCTCCGCCTGCTCGGCGCAAGGGTGCTGGACGAACTCGAAGCCGATGCCCGGCGCGGCGCAGCGCACCTGACATGCCAGTTCTGCCGCACGGTCTACCCGGTGAGCCTGCAGGACGTCCTGCGCTTGCGCGCCGAGCCGCGCTCCGCTTCCTAGGGCCGTAGCGCTTCGGCGCGCGCCCCCAGGACCTGGAAAACCCCCCGCATGAAGTCGGGCAGGTCGTCCGGCTTGCGGCTCGACACGAAGTGCCGGTCCACCACGACCGGTGCGTCCTCCCAGATCGCGCCGGCGTTGACGAGGTCGTCCTTGATCCCCAGGGATCCCGTGGCCCGCACGCCGCGGTAGACGCCGGCGGAGATGGGCACCCAGCCGCCGTGGCAGATGGCAGCGACGAGCCTGCCCGCCGCGGCGAGTTCCCTGACGAGCGCGAGCACCTTGGCATTGCGGCGCAGCGTGTCGGGCATCCAGCCGCCCGGCACGATGACGCCGTCGAAATCGCTCGGCTCGAGCTCGGCGATCGTCGCTTCCGCGGTGCAGGGGTAGCCGTGCTTGCCACGGTAGGTCTGGCCCGCCTGGAGGCCGGCCACCGTCACGCGCACTCCAGCCTCGAGCAGGCGCAGCTTCGGGTACCAAAGTTCCAGGTCCTCGTAGGCGTCGCCGACGAAGATCAGGATATGCTTTTCGCCTGCCTGTGCCATCGTCTTTCCTCCCCGGATCCCGCCCATCATAGCGCCGACCGGGCGGGCTCAGGGCAGCGCTGCCAGGGCCTGCGCCACCTGGCGCGGTGCCTCGAGGGCGCTCATGTGGGCCACCTCGGGCAGCAGCACGAGCCGCGCGTCCGCCAGGCAGCCCGCGATCTCGCGGGCCCGCGCGGGGGGCGCGAGCGTATCCGCCTCGCCCGACAGCACGAGGCACGGCACGCGCACGCGGCGCAGGTCCGCGCGGCGGTCTGGACGGTTTGCGAGCGCGAGCAGCGCCGCGGTCAACCCCGCGTCGCCCGCGCGGGCGAACATGGCCAGCATGCGCTCCCGCAGCGCGGGAAACTCCGGCCGCGCCTCGCGGAGCAGGCTCCCCATCATCCCCTCCGCCAGGGCGCGCCACCCGCCGCGCTGGAGTGTCGCGAGCGCTTCGGCGCGGCGTGCCCGTCCCACCTCGTCGTCGGCTCGCGCCTGAGTGCTCAGGAAAGCGTAGGCCCGGGCCGCTCCGGGTGCCATGGCCGCCACCGCCATCGCGGTGTAGCCCCCCATGGACAGTCCCCCGATCGCTGGCCGGCTCAGGCCCTCCCGGGCGATGATCTCGATCACGTCTTTGGCCCAGCGCTCTACCGAAGGCAGCGACCAGCCGAGCGTCGAGTCGCCGTGACCCCGCAGATTCGGCAGCAGCAGCCCCGTGGTAGGCGGCAGAGCCGCGACCACTCCGTCCCACATCGAGGCGTCGCAACCGAGTCCGTGGAGCAAGACCCATGGCCGCGGCCCGGATCGGCGGGAGTAAACGATCTCGGCACCATCTTCGGTTCTATGGATGCGGGATTCGAGGGCGGCGGTTCCGCGCATGGTACCGTCCGGGGCAGTCGGCTGCGGCGGCTATGATAGCCTCCTCGCCTCGGATCGCCGTGGGCGGCAGGAGGAGGTAGCCGTGGGACCGGTCGAGTGCGCGCGGGAGGGGAGCCTGGCCGTCGTGCGGCTCTCGCGCCAGCACGGCAACGCCCTCGACCGTGGCCTGGTGGACGCGCTGCGGGAGGCCTTCGCCCGCCTGGGTGCGGACGAGGAAGTGCGAGGCGTCCTGCTCGGCTCCCGCGGCAAGCTCTTCTGTCCTGGGCTCGATCTCCGCGAGCTGGTCGCCTACGACCGCGAGGCGATGGCGGCGATGATGGCGTCGTTCTATGCCTGCGTGCTCGAGATCTTCACGTGTCCGAAGCCCGTGGCGGCGGCCCTGCGGGGCAGCGCCCTCGCCGGGGGCTGCGTCCTCGCCCTGGCGGCCGATCGGCGCGTGCTCGCGGACACCGCCCTCATCGGCCTGGCGGAGATCCGCGTCGGCGTGCCGCTGCCCTTCGCCGTGGCCCAGCTTCTGCGCGAGACGGTCCCGCCGCCCTACCGCGACACGCTCGCCCTCGAGGGCCGCAACTTCCAGGGCGAGGAAGCCCTGCGCGCCGGCCTGGCCCACGAAGTCTGCGCGGAGGGCGAAGTCGAGGGGCGAGCGCGAGCCTGGCTCGCGGACGCGGCTTCCCGCGAGGCGCGCGCGTTTGCGCGCACGAAAGCGTATCTGCGCGCCGCCGCCGTGGAGCGGATGCGCGCCGAGGACGACGCGCGGCGCGAGGAATTCCTCGACGCGTGGTTCGCGCCCGGAACGCGCGCGCGCGTGCAGGAGATCGTGGAGCGACTGGCGCGCAAGGAAAGCGCATGAACGGAGCCTCGCGCCTCGCGCTCTCGTTCGCCCTGGCGGTGGCGGCCGGCTGCGCCCCGCCGGAAGACGATCCCGGCATCGGCGCCGGCCGTCCCGCACCGGAGCTGTTGCACCCCCAGGAAGTGCACCTGGCGGATCTTCGCCAACTGACCTTCGGCGGGGAAAACGCAGAAGCTTACTTCGCCTGGAACGGAACGAAGCTCATCTACCAGTCCGATCCGGGCGGGAGGTCCTGCGATCAAATCTTCGTCATGGACCTGGTTACGGGACGGAGTCGCATGGTCTCGACAGGACAGGGGAGGACGACGTGCGGCTATTTCTTCCCCGACGGGAGGATTCTCTATGCCTCGACGCACCTGGCTTCTCCCGAGTGCCCGCCGCCGCCCGACTACAGCCGCGGCTACGTCTGGAAGCTCTACCCCGAGTACGAGATCTTCGCCGCACACGCCGACGGCAGCGGCCTCGTACGCCTGACGGACAACCCCGGCTACGACGCCGAGGCCACCGTTTCTACCGACGGCTCGCGCATCGTCTTCACCTCGATGCGGGACGGCGATCTCGATCTTTACACCATGCGCCCCGACGGCTCCGACCTGCGGCGCCTGACCCATGAGCTGGGCTACGACGGCGGCGCCTTTTTCTCGCCCGACGGGACGCGCATCGTCTGGCGCGCCTCGCGGCCGCGCAGCCCGGAGGAAGAAGCGAGCTACCGCGCGTTGCTCGCCGAGCACGCCATCCGGCCGATGAATCTCGAGATCTTCGTCGCCAACTCCGACGGCACCGAGCCACGCCAGGTCACGGACAACGGGCAGGCGAACTTCGCCCCTTGTTTCTTCCCCGACGGCCAGCGCATCATCTTCGCCTCCAACATGGCGGATCCCGGAGGGCGCAACTTCGATCTGTGGATGGTGCGCGACGACGGCACGGAGCTGGAGCAGGTCACTTTCGATCCGAGCTTCGACGGCTTTCCCGTGTTCAGTCCCGACGGCCGCTACCTCGTTTTCTCCAGCAACCGCGGCGCCCGCCGGCCGGGGGAGACCAACCTGTTTCTGGCCCGCTGGGTGGATCGCCCTCGCGGGGGGCCGGATTTCGCCCGGGCGGTGGCTGTGGCGGGACGGACGCCCTGACGGGAACCGGACTAGAATGCCTCGGCGACGAGGAGGCACCGGTGCGGGCGGGGACGATTCGTTTCGGCTCGTCCGCTAGTCTGAGCGCTCGCTACCGGATCCGCCCCGGGCGCCGGCGGAGCGGATCCCGAACGCGCTCGGTGTCGGGGCCCGGCACGCGCCATGGACCCGCCGGCGCGAGCGCCGCAAGGGCTGAGAGCGCGGCCGAGCGCTGGCGCGGCCGTTCAGGAGGACCAAAGCGCCACCGATGCCCAAGCCCGTGCCCTACACCGGGACGCTTCTCGAGCGCCGGGACCTTTCCCCGACGCTGGCGGTCTTTCGCGTCCGGCCCGATCGCGTGCCGCCGGCGCCGGCGCCGTGGTTCGAGCCGGGGCAGTACACGGTGCTCGGGGTCAACGTCGAAGAAGGTGGCGCATCCCGCGGGCTGTTGCGCAGCTTTTCCGTCGCTTCGGAGCCGGAGGAGCGGCGCTGGCTCGAGTTCTACATCCGCTACGCGGTCCAGCCTGCGAGCGAAGAGCCCCTGACGCCGCACCTGTGGCGCCTGCGCGCCGGGCAGCGGCTGCACGTGGGGCGCCGCTGCACGGGACGCTTCACCTTCCGCCACACCGTCGGCGAGGCGGACCCGCGCTGGAAGATCCTCGTCGCCGGAGGCACGGGGCTCGCCCCCTTCCTGAGCATGGTGCGCTCTCTCGCCCGGCGCGGCCGCGATGCTCTGGCCCGGCTGGTCGTGCTCCACGGGGCGAGCCACCCCGAGGAGCTGGGCTACCGCCGCGAGCTCGAGGTTCTGCTCAACCGCGGGCGCCAGGGCTATTTCCCCACCGTGAGCCGGCCGCACGAGCATCCCGAGTGGCTCGGCTCCACGGGCCGGGTGGAGACGTTCTTCGAGCCTCCGAAGCTCGCCGAGCTCGAAGCCGCCCTGGACCTCGGACCCGGCGGCTTGACGCCCGAGCGGGCGGTGCTCTTCGTCTGCGGGCACCGCGGGACCGTTGCCGAGACGCTGCGGCGGGTGATGCCCCTGGGCTTCGTGCCTTCCGAGAGGCGCGTGCGCCATCTCCTGCGCGTGCCGGACGAGGTGCCGAGCAGCGCCTTCGTGGAGCAGTTCGATCCGGCACCGATTTTCGAGGCGGAAGAGCTCGAACGGCTGCGCCGCGTCGTGGCGCAGCGCCGCTGAGGGCGGCGCTTTTGACAGGTCGGCTCCGGGCCGGGTATGTTGATCCGGAGATGGGCGGCATGGGCGAGCCTTGCGACGTGCGCGTCTTCATGCAGGTGCCGGAACGCCGCGAGTGGCGCGTGCCGGCCGGCACACGCGTGGGGGATCTGCTGCGGCAGCTGGGTTTTTCGCCCGAGTCGGTGCTCGTCATCGAGGGCCACACCCTGCGGACAGCCGACGACGTGCTGCGCGCGGGCGCGGAGATCGAGCTGCGGCCGCCCATCTCGGGAGGCGCGCCATGAAGTGCATCCAGTGCCGGGGCAAGGCGGTCATCGAGTTGCGCCAGCACAACAGCGCTTTCTGCCGCGACCACTTTTTCGAGTACTTCGAGCGCCAGGTGCAGCGCACCATCGAGAAGTTCCGCATGTTCGGCCCGCAGGACCGGATCCTCGTCGCCGTCTCGGGCGGCAAGGACAGCCTCGTGCTGTGGGACGTGCTGCTGCGCTTCGGCTACCAGGCGGACGGGCTCTACGTGGATCTCGGCATCGGGGACTACTCGCCGGCCTCGGGGGAGAAGGCGCGGGCGTTCGCCGAAGCGCGGCAGGCGAAGCTCCATTGCGTGGGCCTGGGCCGAGCCTACGGCTTCACCGTCCCCGAGGCTTCGGCGCGGCTGCGGCGCGTGCCCTGCTCGCCGTGCGGGTTGAGCAAGCGCTACGTCTTCAACCGCTTCGCCCGCGAGCAGGGCTACGACGTCGTCGCCACCGGGCACAACCTGGACGACGAGGCGGCGGTGCTGCTGGGCAACCTGCTGCACTGGAACGAGGGTTACCTTGCGCGGCAGTATCCGGTGCTCGAAGCGCACGAGGACGGTTTCGTGCGCAAGGTCAAGCCCCTCGTGCGCCTGACGGAGCGCGAAACGGCCGCTTACGCCGTATTGCGCGGCGTGGACTACATCGTCGAGGAGTGCCCCTTCTCGCGCGGGGCTCAGTCCATTCTCTACAAGGAAGCGCTTAACAAGCTCGAGAGCGAGTCCCCCGGGACGAAGCGCCAACTCCTCTTCGGCTTCTACGAGCGGGCGCGGGAGCGATTCCGCTCTGCCGCAGACGCGGCGTTGCATCCGTGCGCCCGGTGCGGCCAGCCGACGACCTCCGAGGTGTGCGCGTTCTGCCGCATGAGCGAGCGCCTCGTGCCCGTGACGCAAGGCCGATGAGGGAGCGCTACGGGGCGCCCCTGGCGGCCGGCGAGCTCGCGCTGCTGGTGGATCCTCGCGGGCAGCGCTACCTCGTGTGGCTGCAGTCCGGGCGTGTGTTTCATCATGCGCGCTACGGGAGCCTGCGCCACGAGGCGCTCATCGGCCAGGCCCCGGGCGTGCGCGTGCGCACGACGAGCGGAGCCGAGTTCGCCTGCTTGAGGCCTACGCTCGAGGATTTTCTGCTGGGCAAGCTCGAGCGCCGCACGCAGATCATCTATCCCAAGGACGCGGCGCAACTCCTGCTGCGGGCCGACGTCTTCCCGGGGGCCCACGTGCTCGAGGCGGGCATCGGCTCCGCCGCAGCGGCCCTGGTGCTGCTGCGTTATCTCGGTCCCGAAGGGCGTCTCGTCTCCTACGAGCGCCGGGAGGAATTTGCCAAGCGCGCGGCGGAAACGATCGCCCGCGTGCGCGCGCTTTATGGCGATTCCGGGGCTCGTCACGAGCTCGTCATCGCGGACGTCTACGAGGGGATCGCGGAGCGCGGCCTCGATGTGGTGCTGCTCGACGTGCCCGAACCCTGGCGCGCCGCCCCGCACGCGGCCGAGGCGCTGCGGCCCGGGGGCAGGCTCGCGTGCTGGGTGCCCACGGCGCTGCAGGTCCACGGGCTGGTGCGCGCGCTTCAGGACGATCCGCGATGGGCGAAGATCGAGACGACGGAGACGCTCGTGCGGCCGTGGGACGTGGCGGAGCAATCCGTGCGCCCCGCGCACCGCATGGTGGCCCACACGGGATTCATGATCTGCGCTCGCCGGGTCGCGCTGGCGGAGCGGGGCGCGGAAGGCAAGGACTGAGCTGCCCCTCAGGGCGGGCCCTTCAGCCGCTCCCGCACGGTTTCGGGGGGCAGCGGCACGCGGATCGTTTTCTCCCGGCCGGCGTGGCCCCGGACGAGCTCGATCCGGGACGGCGCGACACCGAGGACCTCCGCCAGCAGCTCCAGCACGGCGCGGTTCGCCCTGCCCCGCTCGGGCGGCGCCGTCACGCTCACCTCGAGCGCTCCGGCTCGCACGCCCCGGATCTCGCGGTGCCGCGCCCCGGGCTTGACGCGCAGCCGCAGCTGCGTCTTGCCGCCGTCAGCCGCGAGCTCCAGCCTGTCCTCCCGCTCCATCTCGTTTCAAGCGCCGCGGGGTTCGCCGAGGCGTTCGTAGAGCATGTTGCGGCGCATCGGGATGAAACCCGCATCGCGGATCGCGGCGACAATCTCCGCTTCGTTCATGGTGTGGACCGTGCCCGCCGCGGAGACGACGTTCTCCTCGATCATCGTGCTCCCCATGTCGTTCACGCCGAAGGCGAGCGAGGCGCCGGCCATCTTGGGCCCTTGGGTGACCCACGAACTCTGCACGTTGTCGATATTGTCGAGGAAGATCCTGGAGACCGCGAGGGTGCGCAGATACTCGGCGGTCGTCACCTCGCGGCCGCCGAGCTGCGTGTTCTCGGGCTGGTAGGTCCAGCAGATGAAGGCCGTGAACCCTCCCGTGCGGTCCTGAAGCTCCCGCAGCTTCGCCAGGTGCTCGATCCGGTGCGCTCGCGTCTCGACATGGCCGAACATCAAGGTCGCCGTGGACCTCAAGCCTTGCCGGTGCGCCTCTTCCATGACCTCCAACCACTCGCTGGCGGAGCATTTGTTGCGCGCCAGGCGCCGCCGCACCTCGTCCACGAGGATCTCCGCGCCGCCGCCGGGAATCGAATCGAGCCCCGCCTGGCGCAGGCGCCGGATCGTCTCGGGCAGGCTCAGGCGCGAGACTTTGCGGATGTGGACGATCTCGGGAGGGGAGAGGGCATGGAGCCACAGATCCGGGAAGCGCTCCTTGAGGCGCCGGAAGAGGTCTTCGTAGTACTCCACGCGCAACTTGGGATTGTGCCCGCCTTGCAGCAGGATCTGCTGGCCGCCGAGCGCATAGGTTTCACGGACCTTCTCCTCGATGACCTCGAAGGGCAGCACGTAGCCCTGTTCGTGCCCGGGCGGGCGGTAGAAGGCGCAAAAGCTGCAGAACGCGTTGCAAACGTTCGTGTAGTTCACGTTGCGGTCGATGATGTAGGTCACGACGCGGTCGGGGTGCTTGCGCCGGCGGACGAGATCGCCGAGCGCCCCGAGCGTAGGCACGGACTCGTGCTCGAGCAGCAGCAGCGCCTCCTCGGGCGCGATGCGCTCGGCCGCGAGGACCCGGTCGGCGATGGCGTCGAGTTCCCGGCGCAGGGCGGGATCGGTCCGCATGGTCAAGCTTCGCGGCGTTCCGGCGCGGGCATCAGGCCGCGCCGGACGGCTTCTTCGTGGCAGGCGCTCCACTGGCCGAAGGCGAAGCGCAGCTCGGGCACCGATTCCAGCAGCCCGCACCGCACCGCCGCGCGGAAGAAGGCTTCGAGACCCCTCCGCTCGGCACCTCCCAGGGCGTAGTGGAGGTGGCGGGTCAGATACTCGTACGCCAACTCGGCGTCCCGGTGGCCGTGCCAACCGTACGCTTCGGCGATGCGGCGCCGGTTCCGCAACCCGCGCCGCTTGGCCTCGTGGAGCGCGCGGTAAAGCTCCCGGTCCACGAGCCCCGCCCTCGCGGCCCACACGGCGTAAACGAAGGGGAGGCCGGTCCAGCGGTCCCACACCTCGCCGAGGTCCACGATCTCCACGCCCGCCGGCGCAGGCTCGAACAGCGCCTTGTCGCCGATGCGCAGCACGGCGTCGTGGGCTTCGAGGTCCCGTTCCAAGACACCGCTGCCGGCGCTGAAGGCGGGCGCCCCCCGCCAGTATTCCGCGAACAGGATGCGGACGAGGGCGTTGCTCGTGCGCGATTCGGGGTCGAGAGCGACGCGCGCCACCTCCTGCGGCGGCTTGCGCAGCAGGAGCAGCACCGAGCGTGCGGGGCCGCGGCTCGCGATGGAGATCCCGGGGACGATCTCGAAGCCTCCCATGCGTCCCAGCTCGAAGGCGGGAAGCAGAGCCAGATCCAGTTCGCCCGCCGCCAGCCGGTCCGCGAGGCGCGCGGGCACGTCGCAGGTCCACACGAGCCGCTCGCCGAGGGGCGGCGCTTGGAGCCCCTCGAGCAGCGGCCTGGCGTTGAGGTAGGGGACGGCCCCCCCGCGGATCGTCGCCATCGCCTCAAGCCACCGCGGGTTCCTCGAAGACCCTGAGGGGCCGGTAGAGCGAGTCGCGCTGCACGGGCACGCGGCCCGCCTCGCGGATCAGCCGGCAGAGTTCCTCCACCGTGAGCCCCTCGGGGCTGGAGCAGCCCGCCATGTGGACGATCCGCTCCTCCACGACCGTGCCGTCCAGGCAATCGGCACCCATGTTGAGGGCCGTCTGCGCGATCCGCGGCGTGAGCATCACCCAATAGGCCTTGATGTGGTCGAAGTTGTCGAGCATCAGGCGCGAGACGGCGGTGGTCATCAGGTCGTCGAAGCCCGTGGGCCCGGGCAGATGCTCGAGCTCGGTGTTCTTCGGGTGGAAGGCGAGCGGGATGAAGCACATGAAATGGCCGGTCTCGTCTTGCAACTCCCGCAGTCGGCACAGGTGCTCGACCCGCTCCTCGAGCGTTTCCACATGCCCGTAGAGCAGGGTGGCGTTCGAGCGCAGGCCGTGGGCCGCCGCCGTGCGCTGGACCTCGAGCCAGCGCTGCGCCGAGAGCTTCTTGGGGTAGATCTCGCGGCGCACCCGCTCCACGAGAACCTCGGCGCCGCCTCCGGGAAGCGATCCGAGACCCGCGGCCTTGAAATCCTCGAAGATTTCGTCCAGGGATTTCTTGAAGCGCCGCGCGAAAAAGTCGTACTCGGCGGCGGTAAAGGCCTTGATGTGAAGGTCGGCGTTCAGCTCGCGGATCCCGCGGATCAGATCGAGGTAGAACGCGTAAGGCAGGTCGGGGTTGTGCCCGCCGACGATGTGCACTTCGGTCAGCGGCTCGCCGAGACGCCGCCGCACCTCTTCCAGGCAGCGCTCCAGGCTCCAGGTCCAGCCCTGCTCCTTGTGCCGATACGGCCGATAGAAGCCGCAGAACTTGCAGTCCACGATGCACACGTTCGTCGGGTTGAGGTGCATGTTGCGCACGAAGTAGGTGCGGTCGCCGTGGCGGCGCTCGCGGACCTCGTTGGCCATGGCGCCGACGAGCATCAGCTCGCGGGAGCGGAACAGGCGCACGCCGTCCTCGTAAGCGAGGCGCTCGCCGGCCCGGACCTTCTCGTAGAGGTCCCTCAGGCCTGCGGCCTCCGCGAGCTGTTCCAGGACTCGGGACATGGAGGGTCCCCCGCCGCGAGGCGGCATTATAGAGAGCCCGGTTGCCGAGGGCAAAGGGGCCGCAGCGGGCTCCTCCGGTGCTACCATGGGGGTGTGCGGCCCGCGCCTTCCTGCGGGCGGGGAGCGCCGGCGATGTGTGGGTTCATCGGAGTCATCGGCTCGCCCTCGGCGGTCCACGAGATCTACGAGGGGCTGGTCACGGTGCAGCACCGCGGCCAGGACGCGGCGGGGATCGTCACCTACGACGGGCGCTTCCACGTGAAGAAGGGGGAGGGGCTCGTGCGGGACATTTTCTCCGCCGCCAATATCGAACGGTTGCGGGGCGGGATCGGCGTGGGGCACGTGCGCTACCCCACGGTGGGCTCCGGGGGCGGGGAAGACGCGCAGCCTTTCACGGTGAGCTACCCCTTCGGCATCGTCATGGCCCACAACGGCAACGTGGCGAACTACGAAGAACTGAAGCGAGCGCTGGCGACGCGGCAGCACCGACACCTCTATTCTGCGTGCGACGTGGAGGTGATCCTCAACATCTTCGCCGAGGCGCTGGGGCGCGAGGCCAAAGACGGCTTCAGCCTCCAGGCCTACGACACCGCGGTGGCGGAGGTCTACCGGCAGGTGCGGGGAGCGTACAGTGTCGTGGGGTTCATCGCGGGCCACGGACTGTTCGCCTTCCGCGACCCCTACGGGATCAAGCCCCTCGTCGTGGGCCGGCGCCGGACCGAAGGGGGATGGGCTCACGCCGCAGCGTCGGAGAGCGTCGTGCTCGACGCCCTGGGCTACGAGCTGCTGCCCCTGGGCCGGCCCGGGGAGGCGGTGTTCGTGGATCTGGAGGGCCGCCTGCACGCGCGGCAGGTGGCGGAGGCGAAGCCCCACCCCTGTATCTTCGAGTACGTCTACTTCGCGCGGCCGGACTCCTACCTCGAAGGGATCTCGGTCTACCGCGCGCGGATCCACATGGGCGAGCGCCTGGCGCGGACCTTCCGCAAGAGCGGGTTGCAGGCGGACGTCGTCATCCCGGTGCCCGACTCGGCCCGCACCGCGGCCCTGGCTATGGCGCAGGCGCTCGGGCTGCCGTACCGGGAGGGGCTGGTGAAGAACCGTTACGTCGGCCGCACGTTCATCATGAACAGCGACGGGGCGCGCAAGAGCTCGGTGCGGCACAAGCTGAACACCATCGACGAGGAGTTTCGCCACAAGGCGGTGTTGCTCGTGGACGACTCCATCGTGCGCGGCAACACGAGCCGTCAGATCGTGCAGCTCGCGCGCGAGGCGGGGGCGCGCCAGGTGTACTTCGCCTCGACGGCGCCCCCGCTCGTGCACCCCTGCGTCTACGGCATCGACATGAGCACGCGCCGGGAGTTCATCGCCCGGGACCGCACCCCAGAGGAGGTGGCGCGCCTCATCGGCGCCGATGCGGTGATCTATCAAACGCTGGACGATCTGATCGAGGCCGTGCGCGAGGAGCGAAGCGAAGTGCGGGAGTTCTGCACGGCCTGTTTCTCGGGCATCTATCCCACGGGGGATATCACGACCGAGATGCTGCTGCAGATCGAGCAGGAGCGGCTCGTGCACCAGCGCTAGCCGAGGCAGGGGCGAAAGACTCGTGAACGGCTTCGATCTCGCGATCCTGACGCTGACCGGTGTGCTGGCCCTCGTCGGGCTGCTCCAGGGCCTCGTGCGCGTTTTGGTGGGGCTCGCCGCCCTCGTGGTGGCCTTCCTGCTGGCGAGCCAGTTCCACCGGCCGTTGGCGGACGCGCTCGTAGGGGCGAGGCCCGCGAGCCCGGTGCTGCGGGCCGTGGCCTACTTCGTGATCTTTCTGGGTGCGGTGCTCGGGGGCGCGCTCGTCGCGTTTCTGTTGCGGCACCTGGTGAAAGCCGCGATGCTCGGCTGGGCGGACCGGCTGGCGGGGGCGGCGCTGGGTGTGGTGGCGGCGGCGCTGGCGGTGGCGCTCGTGCTGCTGCCCGTCGTGGCCTACACGCCCAAGGGGGAGCGGCTCCTCCAGGACTCGGTGCTCTTGCCGTATCTCACGGCGATCACGGATGTCGTGAGCTGGCTCGTGCCCGAGGATCTCGCCCAGCGCTACCGCGAGCGGGTCCGGGAGCTCCGGCGGCAGGTGGTGCAGAGGCCGGCGCTGGACCTGCGCGGTTGAACCCGCAGGGGGCCCGGCGGTTTTCGCATCGTCGGATCGGGCGATGAAGGTCTATCTCGATCTGCTGCGCAAGGTGCTCGAGGGGGGCGTGCCCAAGGAGGACCGGACGGGTACGGGTACCCTCAGCATTTTCGGCCACCAGATGCGTTTCGATTTGCGAGAGGGCTTCCCGCTGCTGACGACGAAGAAGCTCCACGTGCGCTCCATCATCTACGAACTGTTGTGGTTCTTGCGGGGAGACACGAACGTCCGCTACCTCCACGAGCACGGCGTGACGATCTGGGACGAGTGGGTGGGGGAGGGCGGCGAGCTGGGCCCGATCTACGGCTACCAGTGGCGGCGCTGGCCGGGCCGCGACGGCAAACCGATCGACCAGCTCTCGCGGGTCATCGAGCAGATCCGGCGCGACCCCGACTCCCGCCGCCATATCGTCAGCGCCTGGAACGTGGCCGACCTCGACCGCATGGCGCTCCCGCCGTGCCATGTGCTGTTCCAGTTCTACGTGGCGCAGGGGCGGCTGTCGTGCCAGCTCTACCAGCGCAGCGCCGACATCTTCCTCGGCCTGCCCTTCAATATCGCTTCCTACGCGTTGCTGACGCTGATGGTCGCCCAGGTGACGGGACTCGAACCGGGGGAGTTCGTCCACACGCTCGGGGACGCCCACCTCTACCGCAACCACATCGAGCAGGCGCGCGTGCAGCTCGGGCGCGAACCGCGGGCGCTGCCGCGCATGCGGCTCAATCCCCAGGTGCGCTCGCTCTTCGATTTCCGCTACGAGGACTTCACGCTCGAGGGCTACGACCCGCACCCGCACATCCAAGCCCCGGTGGCCGTATGAGGCTCTCGCTCATCGCGGCGGTGGCGGACAACGGGGTCATCGGCCGCGCGGGCCGCCTGCCGTGGCACCTGCCGGCCGATCTCGAGCGCTTTCGCCGCCTCACCGCAGGTCACTGGCTGCTGATGGGACGCCGCACCTACGAGTCCATCGGACGGCCGCTGCCGGAGCGGGTCCTCGTCGTGCTGACCCGCCGGCCCTTCGCGGCCCCCGGGGGCGTGCGGTGCGCCAAGAGCCTGGAACAGGCGCTCGAGTTGCTCGAAGCCTCGGGTGACGCAGAACCATTCGTGGCCGGAGGGGCCGAGGTTTACGGGGAGACGCTGCCGCGGGCCTCGCGGCTCTATCTCACGCGGGTGCGCGCAGCGGTCGAGGGCGACACCTACTTTCCCGAGTTGGACTGGGACGCGTGGCGCCTCGTGAGCGAGCAAGCGCACCCCGCCGATGCGCGGCACGCGTATCCCATGAGCTTTCGGGTCTACGAGCGCCGAGCGGGCGGGAGCGGGGACGATCCATGATCCGCGCGGCGAATCATTCCTTCTACCCGCGCGTCGGCGAGAGCCCCATGGACCAGCAGCTGCGGCGCGTCCTCCACGCCCGGGACCGCGGCCGGGCGACCGACGAAGAGGTGGCGCGCATCCAGGACGAGGTGGCGACCCTCGTCGTGGCCGAGCAGAGCCGGGCGTTCATTGACATCGTGACGGACGGGCTGGTGCGCTGGGAGGGCTTGCTGTCCCATGTGGCCAGACATCTCGAAGGGGCGCAGCCGCGGGATCTCGGGCGCTGGTTCGAGACGAACTTCTACGACCGGCGGCCGGAGGTGGCGGGACCGTTGCGCCGAGCCCGCCCTTTTCTCGTGCACGACTACCAGGTGGCCCAGGCGGTGACGGACAAGCCCGTCAAGGTGGTGCTCCCGGGGGCGGTGACGTTCGCCCGCCTCGCGCGGGACCGCCACTACGGGCGTCTCGAGGCTCTGGCGCGCGCCGTGGCGGAGGCTCTGGCGGAGGAGGTGCGCGATCTGGCGGCGGCGGGCTGCCGGCACGTCCAGCTCGACGAGCCCCTGCTTTGCCGGCACCCGGAAGATGCCGATCTCGTGGCCGAGACGGCCGGATGCGTTTTCGCGGCGGCGGGGCCGGAGGCCACGACGGTGCTCTCGACGTATTTCGGCGATCCCCGGGTCTTCGAGCCGGCCTGGGCGCGCCTGCCGGGGACGCATCTGGGGCTCGATCTCGTGACGGTGCCCGAAGCGATCGAGGCGCTCGCGCGCCTGCCGGAGGGGCGTGGCGTGGCGCTCGGACTCTTCGACGCCACGACGACGCGCCTGGAAGACGCCCAGGAGGTGGCGGCGCGCCTGGAGCCCTTCCGCGACGTGCTCGTCCGGCGCGACGTCATCGTCGGGCCCCACACGGGACTCGAGTACCTGCCGCGGGACCAGGCGTTCGACAAGCTGCTGCAGGCGCGCTACCTGGCGGAGAGGCTGGCGGAGGCGTGGCCGTGGTGCTCTTGACCTCGACGATCGGTTCGTTGCCCAAGCCCGCGGCGCTCAAGCGTGCGCGGCGCAAGGTGGCCGAGGCCGAGCTCGAGCCCCAAGCGCTGCGCGAGCTGGAACGGCAGGCGGTGCGCGATGCGATCGCCAGGCAGGAAGCCCTCGGGCTCGATCTGCTGGTGGACGGCGAGATGGACCGGGGCGACATGACGACCTACTTCGCCGAGCGGCTCGAGGGGATGCAGATCTCGGGTCTCGTGCGCTCCTACGGTAACCGTTACTACCGCAAGCCGGTCATCGTGGGCGAGGTGCGCCGGCCCGGCCCGCTGACCGTCGAAGCCTGGCGTTTCGCGCAGAGCCTGACCCCCAAGCCCGTCAAGGCGATCTTGACGGGCCCCTACACCCTGATGGACTGGTCCTTCGACGAGCACTACCCCTCGCGCGAGGCCTGCTGCATGGCGCTCGCGGAGGTGATGCGCCAGGAGGTGGAGGACCTCGTGGCGGCGGGCGCGCGCGAGATCCAGATCGACGAGCCGGCGATTTCCGTCAGGCCCGGAGAGCTACCCCTGGCGCGTCGGGCGCTCGAGCACGTGGTGGGAGACGTGCGCGGCCGCGCGCGCGTGTGGTGCCACATCTGCTACGGCGAGTTCGGTCCGGTGCTGGATGCCATCCTGAAGCTGCCCGCGGACGGGCTGCTGCTGGAGCTTTCCAACTCGAGTTTCGACATCCTCGAGGCGCTGCGGGCTTTGCCCGAGGGCAAGATCCTGGGGGCGGGGGTCATCGATGTCCACCGCCACGAGATCGAAACGGTGGACGAGGTCCGGGCGAGGATCGCGCGGGTGCTCGAAGTGCTCCCACCCGAGCGCGTCGCTGTCAACCCCGACTGCGGCCTCAAGACGCGCACCGAACAGGAAGCCTGGGGGAAGCTGCGCGCGATGATGGAGGCGGTTCGCTCGCTGTAGGGGAGACGCCGCTCTTGCGTTGCGGAGTCGCGCCGCGTGCCGAGGGTCGAGGTGGAGGACGATCCCCTACAGCGCGCGGCGCGCGGCGCGCAGCAAGGCCTTCGCCGACAACTCCTCCCCCACCGCGCCCTGCATCCAAGCTTGAGGGGTCAGGCGCCCCTGACGGCAGACGCGCTCGAACTCGGCGCCAAAGCGTTCGCCGCGGATCGCTTCCCCTAACTGGAACGCGATGACGTGCCCGAGCGGGTAGTCGGGCAGATAGAGCGCGTAGGCGATCATATGGCTGTACACGGCGAGCAACTCCTGGTCGCGCACACCGAAAGCCGGGGCGAAGTACTCGTTCCAGACCTCGCGGGCGAGGGCGAGCGTGGCTTCGCGCAGCTGCGCCGGGCTCGCCTCGGGATGGGCGTAGAGCCAGCGCCAGAGGCGCATGTCCACGAGCGCCACCCCGCCGATTTCGTAGGCCGCCCAGAGGGCGGCGAGCGCCCGTTGGCCCTCGTCGGGCGCGGCGAAACCGAGAAGCTCCAGGTCGCGTTCCTGGAAGAGAAACGCCAGGGCTTCCGTGAACGCCGAGTTGGGCACGCCCGCGAGAGACCAGTAGTCCATGCCGTGGAGCGAGAAGACCTGCTCCACGTTGTGCCCGAGCTCGTGGATGGCGATGTGGAAGCCCTTGTAGTCCATCCCCTGCGGGCCGACGCGGGTACGCAGGTGCGCTCGATCCTCGCGGCGGACCGCGCCGAGCGCGTGCCCCGCGCCGCGCGCCGGGTCCACGACGATGCGCTCCGCCAGCCAGCGGGCCCGCTCGGAGGCGAAGCCCAGCCGCTCCAGGATGCCGGGAAGGTCGCGCTCGAAGCTCTCGATGTCGGGGTAGCGTTCCCGCACGGCGCGGTCGAGAACCTCCTCTGCGAGGTTCCCGCGGGCGGTGAAGCCGGGGTACCAGATGTCGAACGGCTCCAGGGGACGCCCCAGACGCCGCTCGATCTCGCGCGCCGCGAGGCGCACCTCTTCGGATGCGAGAATTTCCACCAGCAGGCGTTCCACTTCTTCTTCGCTCAGCTCCCGCTCGAGCTCGAAGCGCCGGGCGATGTAGGTGGGGGCCGAGGGCGCGTAGGGGTCCTCCTCGCGCACGGCACGGAAGACCTCGAGGATGCGCGCGTAGCGCGTGTCGGGCTCGCGCGCCGCGGAAGGCGCCGGGGCGCCCGGCTCCCGGGGGCGCACCTCGTTCGTTTCGGGACACCACAGCACCTCGGGGTTGTCCACGACCACGGCGGGGATTTCCTGGCGCACGATGCGCTGCATGATGCGCTGGATCGTGCGCTGCCGCTCGAGCCCCTCGGGATCCGCGTAGCGCGCGGCCAGCTCGTCCCGCAGGCCCCAGTGGCTGATCAGCCGCAGGCCTTCGGGAAACAGGCGCCGGCCGTCGGCGGCCAGCACGCGGTCGAGGCGGATGTTGTAGGTGTCGACGTACTCGCCCGCGGCGGTCAACGCCTGCGTGATACGCTGCCGCACCTCGGCCGGCACACGAAGGGCGAAGCGGTCCATCAGGCGCGAGCGGGCCCAGGCTTCGCGGGACCACTGGGGGCCTTCGCGCAGGCGGTCCCCCAGGGTGTGCACGGGAAAGTTGAGCAGGGCCAGAAAAGCCACCTGCGTCTCGAACAAACTTTCGTCGAGGTGCCCGCCGAGATCGATCCGCGCCAGCAGGCGGTCGACGGGGAGGATCGGGCCGCGATCGAGTTCGAGGGGCTCCGTCAGCGTGCGGCGGATTTCGTGCAGGTGCCCTGCGGCTTGCTCCAAGGCGAGTTCGAGCCGCTCGAAGGCGACCCGGCGCTGCTCCGGCTCCGGGAGGAAGTGTTGCAGGCAGAATGCGCGGAACGCCTCGGCGTCGCCGTCCTCGGCCCACCACCGCTCGGCCACCTGGCGCACACCGCGCCGGATGGCCGGCGCATGCTGCTCGCCGTGGCGTTCGACCAGGGCCGCCGCAGTGGCCTCGATGACTTCCGAGGAAAGCGCCCGGCGTCCGGCGGCGAGGATCGCCGGCGCCGGCAGGCACAGCACACAGAGGAAAAGCGACCAGCGCACGCGTGTCCTCCCTCCCTCAGCTCCAGAGTTCCACGAGCCGACGCAACGCTGCCTCCACGGCCAGTTCGGCCTCCTTCACCGAGCGGCCGCGGGCCTCGAGCGTGACCTTCACGCGCCGTTGCCCCGCACGGGTGTCAGGCGGGTAGCTCTGCACGCCGACGCGGGGAAACTCCTCCCGCAGTTTCCCGAGGACGGGCTGTACTGCGGATTCGTCCTCGCTCGGTGTTTCCACCTCACGCCGGGCCACCACGGTGTAGGCCAGCAACTCCTTCAGCTTGGGCAACGCCTGTTCGAACACCGCACGGCACTCCTCGGGCGACCCCGGCAGGGCCAGCACGGCCGCCCCCCCTGGAAGGCGCAGCAACGCCCCCGGGGCGACGCCGACCGGATTCTCGATCGCCTCGCTGCCGATGGGAAGCTGGCACATTTTCTGCCGGCCCGGGTTGAGCAAGCCTGCCTCGACCTCGAGCCCCTGGCGCTCGAGCCGCCGGTAAGCGGCCTCGACGTGGGCGCGGGCCCGGGGCGAAAGCGTCAGCGGGCGCTCCAGGGCTGCCGCGATGCCGGCCAGCGTGCGATCGTCCGCACTAGGGCCGAGTCCGCCCGCGGTGACCACGAGATGCACGCCACGTTCGAGGGATTCGCGTACGGCCTCCGCCACCGCCCGCTCCGAGTCGTCCACGACGCTCAAACGCGCGATGCGCGCGCCCCGTTCCGACAGCAACCGGGCGAGCTCGGGGCCGTTGCGGTCGGCTAGGCGACCCCGCAACAGTTCCCGCCCCACGGCGATGATTTCGGCCCGCACCGGCGAATCGCGCTCGAGCCGTGGCTTGGGCGCCGGCCGCACCGCGTAGGCTCCGCGGCGCGCCGGTCGCTTGGGCGCTCGACGCGGGCGTTTCGCGGGAGGTTTCACCATCGTTGTCCCTGGATCTGCGGCGCGCGCGCCCTCGCGTCAAAGATCTAGCCCGGATGAACCTTGAAAGATCGTAGCGAGACCGCGGAGAGGACCGTGCTGCGGGGAAGCCGCAGCCCCGCGGTCGAAGCGGGTCCTCCATCAATCATTCGGGCTCGAAAGCGGGTACCCGCGCAGCGCGGCGATGCGCCGGATCACCGCTTCCACCTCGCTGTCCGGCGTCGAGGCGCCGGAGGTGAGGCCGACCGCCACCGGACCCTCGGGGAACCAGTTGCGGGTCCGTACCTCGGCCCGCTGCCCCAAGGGTTGATGGCGAATGGACTCCAGGCTTTCGATGCAGTCGGCGTTCAGGATGTGGTAGGCCGGAACTCGCCGGGCCGCGATCTCCAGCAAGTGGCCGGTGTTCGAGGAGTTGTAGCCGCCGATCACGAGCACGAGATCGAGCCGTTCCGCCTTGAGCAGGTCCTGCAACGCATCCTGCCGATCCTGCGTGGCGGTGCAGATCGTGTCGAAGGCGCGGAAGCGCCGCGCCGCTTCGTCCTCGCCGTAGCGCCGCACCATGGCGCGCCGCACGCGTTCGGCAATGGCGAGGGACTCGCTCGACAGCATCGTGGTCTGGTTCGCGCAGCCGATGCGCTGGAGGTGCTGCGCTGGGTCGAAACCCGGGGAGAGGGCGTGGCCCAGCTCGGCCAACAGGGCGGATTCTGACCGGGTGCCCTCGATGTAGCCGGCCACGAGCTCCGCTTCTTTCCTATCCAGGACCACGATGTAGTGCCCGCCCGGAAAGCGCAGGGCCTGCGAGGCCGTCGCCCGGGTCTCCTCGTGGTCGTACTTGCCGTGAATCAGCGAGGTGAATCCGTCGCGGGCGTAGCGGGAAACGTTTTTCCACACGTTGAGCACCGACCCGCACGTGGTGTCCACGACGATGCAGCCGATGGACCTCAGCCGCTCCAGATCCTCCACCGGCACGCCGAACGCAGGCACGAGCACGACGTCCTCGGGGCGGATGTCTTCGTAGGAGGCGGCGGCGGCGCCCTGGCTCAGAAAGCGTATGCCCATCTGCTCCAGCCGCTGGTTGACGCCGGGGTTGTGGATGATCTCCCCGGTGAGGAAGATGCGCCGTTCGGGGAACTTCTCCCGCGTCTCGTAGGCGTACTCGATGGCGCGGTCCACCCCGTAACAGAAGCCGAACTCCCGCGCGAGCTGGAAGGTTACGTCGCCCGCCACGAGCCGGTGGTCCTGGGCGCGCATGCGGCGCACGAGATCGCTCGCGTAGTCGCGCACGAGTTGGGGCCCCACGACCTGTTTGAGGCCCAGGCCCCGATTGAAGTAGCGCGGGGTGCTCACGGAACCCACTATACCGCAGGGGCCTGCGGGGGACACGGTTCGGGAGGCGCGCCGATGATCCGGGCAGGTGTGGGGTTTTCCGCGGCTCCCGATCCCGCGCGCGCGGCGGAGGAGGCAGCACGCCAGGCCCTGAGGGGCCTGGAGGGACTCGCCCCCCAGGGTTGCGTGGCGTTCCTCACGGCCCACCACGCCGCGCATCTGGACCGTGCGCTCCAGGCCATGCAAGCCGCATCCGGCACGCCCTACGTGGTGGGGTGCTCCACGGCGGCTGTCCTGGGCCCGGGGCGCGAAATGGACGAGGGTCCGGCGTTGGGTCTGCTGGCGCTGTGGTCGGACAGGCTGCGCTTCACGCCCCTTCTGTTCGGCGGGGAGCCGAATCCGGACGCCGGGGCGCTCGCGTTCGAGGTGGGGGTCAGGGTTGGAGCGTCCCGCGGGCGGGGGGATCTGCTCCTGCTCTGGCCCGGTCCCTACCGGATTCCGGCGGCCCGGTTTCTCGAAGCCTTGGGCGCGCTGCTCGGGCCCGTGGCGGTGGCGGGTGCGGAGCCACCCCTGCTACCCCGCGGGGGAGCCTTTGCATTCCGTGGAAGCGAGGTGCGGCGCGGCTGGATGAGCGGGGCGCGCCTTGGGGGGGAGTTCCGGGTTCATGTGGCCGTCGCCCAGGGCTGCCGGCCCCTCGGACCTCTCCGCGTCGCGACGCACACGGAGGGAAACGTCATCCTGAGACTCGACGGGTGCCCGGCGCTGGAGGTCCTCGCAGAAACGGCTCTCGGGGTCCCCGGCTCCCGAGACACATGGGCTCGCATGCTCCTGGTGGGTCTCGTGCCCGAGGGAGCTCCGCAAAGCATCTTCCTCGCCCGGCCCATCGTCGGCTGCGACCCGCGGAGGGGATGGATCGCCCTCGCCGAGCAAGTCGCGGAAGGCCAGCGCCTCTGGATCGCGGTGCGCGACCCGAAGACCTGCATCGAAGAGCTTGCACGCACCTTGCGGGGAGTCGGCATCCTGGCGCGGGAGGGCGGTTTCCGTTTCGGGTTCTACTTTTCGGGCGTCGCCCGCGGGCGGCGTCTGCACCGGAGGAGCGCGGTGGAAACGGGTTTGATCGCCGATGCGCTACCCGGCCTGCCCTGGCTGGGTATGGCGGGCGGGGTGGAGTTCGCACCCCTGGGGGGAGCCAACCGCGTTCTGAGCCACAGCGGGGTGCTCGTGCTCGTGGCCGACTGACCGAAAAGGACCTCGGGGTCAGGGCCGTGCGTTGAAGCCGGCGGGGGCTGGCGGCGAGGTCGCGGATAAACCTTCCGCGCTCGCAGAGGGTCCAAGTCAAGGGCGGATCGGGGGCAGGTTGCGAGAACGGAGGGATACGGGATGGTGCGAAAGCTGTCGAGGTTTGGATCGCTGCTGATCGTGCTCGCCGGCGCGGCCGCTCGGGCGGCGGTGCCGATGCCCCTTTTCGGGCCTGCGACCTTCCAGCGGACCTCGGGAGAGCAGGATGTCCACACCGAGACGTTGGCCTCGCCGCTCTCGGGCGCTTTCGTCCTGTTCGTCCGCAACGGGGAGGGGGAAAGCCACCGCGTCGCGAGCGCGACGGTCGAGCTCAACGGTACCCTCGTGGTCGGACCGGGAGAGCTGAACGAGAACGTCCCGGGCCTGAGGCGCGATGTCCAGCTCCAGGCTGGTCCGAACACGCTCACGGTGACGCTGCGAGGCGAGCCGGGATCCTTCGTCACGCTCGCCATCGTGCGCCCAGGGCAGCAACCGGTGTTCGTCGTCGGCCGCCTGGTGCTGGCCTGGGCTGACGGCCCGAACGACCTGGTCCTCGCGCTCAAGAACGGCTCCCACCAAGGGCCGCGCCTCGCGCGGGTCGTCTTTTTCACGCCCGAGGGTCAGGTCGCGGCCGTCTCGGAGCGGATCGCGCTGCCACCCCGGGCCAGCCTGCGCCTGCACGCACCGGACCTGCTCGACGGGTCGAGCTGGGCCGGAGGCTCGATCGAAGTGCTCTACGCCGGCCCCGGTGTGGCTCGGGTCTTCGGCTCCGCCTTCTTCGTGGATGCGACCACGGGAGACGGCGAGGCACTGCCGCTGGAGCAGGCAGGCCTCGAGGTCTTCCGCGGCGAGCCCGAGGCCGTGCGGGCGCGGTTCCAGCGCTCGCTCGGCCGGTGAGGAAGGGGGCTTCAGCGTTTGAGGGCGCGGCGGCTCGGCCGGCGGGCTGGGCCGTCGCGCACGAGCTCCAGCCGACCGAGTTGCACCAGCTCCTCGTCACGTAGCTTGCGGTGCAGCTCCAGCACTCCCCACACATCTCCCTCCACGTTGCCCGTGGCGCGCAGCTCGTAAGGGTGCGCCGGGGCGTAGGCTTTCATGCCTCGGGCGGTGGGGTCCACCTGTTCCTCGAAGGCCGTGTCGGCGGAGAGCATCACGCCCTCGGGCAGCTCTTGGAAGAGCTTGCGGATGCGTGCGGCGTGGCTTTTCGAGTAGACGGTGAACTGAAAGTGGAAGCGCGCGCCCCGGACGGCGTGCTCCTCGCGCAGGCGCAACCTGGCGTGCTGCTGGGCCGCCTGCAGGGCCTCGTTCACGGCGGAAAGGTCTTCTTCGCGGACGACGAGGTGGACGATTTCCTCGCCCCCCGCAATCCAGTCGGCGATGCGCTCGCGCAGCGGAACGCAGTGGAAGCCCTCGCGCGCAGCGTCGAGGACGCGCACGCCCCGGCCGTGGAGGTAGCCTTCCGCGAAACCGAGGATCCAGCCCTCGGGGCCCTGGAGCACCAGCTCGCGGTAACGGGCACTCATGCGGGTCTCCGCTCAGAAGAATACCAGGCTCACCACGGCGTACAGGGGTAGGAGCAGCGGCACGGTCCACTTGAACAAATAACCGAAGAAGGAGGGCATGGCCACCCCGGCCTCCTCGGCGATGGCTTTGACCATGAAGTTCGGGGCGTTGCCGATATAAGTGTTGGCGCCCATGAAAACGGACCCGGCCGCCACCGCTTCGAGGTAGAGCGCATGCTCGTGGATCAGCCGCGCGACCGCTTGGGGCTCGGGGACGCCCGGGTAGAAGCGGCCGAGCTGGCTGTTGAAGAACGTAAGGTAGGTCGGTGCGTTGTCGAGGAACGACGAGAGCAGCCCCGTCGCCCAAAAATACTGCCAGGGCTCGCGCACGCTGCCGATCAGCCACGCCAGGTGGCCGTGCTCGCCCGCGCGCAGGATCGCGAGCGCAGGAATCATCGTGATGAAAATGCCGGCGAAAAGAATCGCCACCTCGCGCATGGGCTCCCAGGAGAAGTCGTTGGCCCGCCGCAGCTCCCGCGGCGTCCACCACAGCGACAGCGCGCCCATCGCCACGATCAGCGCGTTGCGCAGGATGTTCTGCGGGTGCCATTCCACACCGGCGAAGTGGAGGGGAGCGGCGTGCCAGGCGCCGCTGAAGAGGACGGCCAGGACGATCCCCGCGAGGGGCACGAGGTTGTAGAGACCCTCCACGCGCAGGGACGTACCCGACGCGCCGCGAGCCGCCGCTGCCTCGCGGCGGTGATGGAGGGAGTCGAACGCGTAGAAGACGACGAGCAGGCAGCCCGTCAAAAGCGCCATGGGAGCGAACAACCGCAGCGTCCAGAAAAAGGGCACCCCGTGCAGGAAGCCGAGCAGCAGGGGAGGATCCCCGAGGGGCGTCAGGGAGCCTCCGACGTTGGCCACCAGCACAATGAAGAACACGACCAGATGCACCTTGCGCTTGCGGTGGGCGTTGGCCCGCAGCAGGGGCCGGATGAAAAGCATCGCCGCCCCGGTCGTCCCGACCCAGGAGGCCGCGAGGGTCCCCACTAGCAGGAACAGCGTGTTCACCCCGGGCGTGCCCGCCAGTCTGCCGCGCAGCACGATGCCGCCCGCCACGGTGAACAGGCCCCAGAGAAGAACGATGAAGGGGACGTAGTCGGCGGTGACGATGTGCAGGATCTCGTGGACGGCCGCCTGCCGGTAGGCGAGCAGGAAGGGGCCGGCGAGGGCCAGCGCCCAGGCGAGCGAGATCTTGGGATAGTGGTGGTGCCAGAAGCGAGGGGCGAGCAGGGGAAAGAGAGCGATGGAGAGCAAGATGCCCACGAAGGGCAGCACGCTCCACAGGGGGAGCGCCGCCCCCAGATCCGGCGCGGAAGCGGGGGAAGCCGCCCAGCTGGGCGTGGGGAACCCGACGGCGCAGGGGAGGAGCCAGGCACGCGCGCGGCGGGACAAGCGGGTGATCTGGAGGACGGTGGTTGCTTGCGGCACTTTCGGGTCTCCCGGTGGACCGGTGGCCTGGCGGGCTAGGGCGTCTGGCCGGGGGGGCCACCGACCCGGACAAAGGCGGCGATTCTACCTCGGGTCGCCTGCCTCGGGTGGGTTGCGGGCGAGCCGGACCCTCGGTATACTCTGGGACAGCTGGATTGGCGTCCAAAGCGGCGCGCCTGCGGGCGCAGGGGTAGTACGGTGTCGAAACCCTATCGGATCCCACGGGTGGATACGTTCACCTCGGCGGAGCTGGTCGACGCGCTCGGTACGGCACAAGCTTCGAGTACTGGAGGCGGCGGAGGGGGCGGGGGCAAGGACGAGCTGGGGTCGCTCAGTCCCTATCCGCCGAGCAAGCTCGACCGCCGCTGACGCGCGCCGGCAAGCGTCCCCCACTGGCGCCAGAGGGCTACCCCTCCCGCGAGGAGGATGACGGCGTAGTAGCCCGCCCTGTGGAGCAGGGCCGCCGCGGCGGCGCGCCCGGGAGGTACCCCGGCGAGGCCGTAAAGCTGGATCAGCGCCACCTCGGTGACACCGACCCCACCCAGCGTGCCTACCAGGGTCCCGGCGAAGTAGCCTAGGACCACGAGCGCGCTGAGCAGGCCCAAGGGCGCCTCGCTCCCCAGGGCTTTCAAGACCGCGGCGTTCGCCAAACACAAGCACCAGAACGACAGCGCCGCCAGGCCGAGGTCCCGCGGCGCTAGCCGCCACGTCGAGCCGTGATCGAGCAGCGGCCCGAGCACCGGCTCCACCCACGCGGCCTCGGGCCCCAAGCTTCCTGGCGCGCGAAGAGGGGGAGGCGTGATGCGCGCCAACCCCTGCCTCGCCCACGGGGTGTGCAGCAGGCGCCAGCTCCAGCGCCGCAGGAGCAGCGCTGCTGCCACCGCGCCCAGGGCGCCCGCGCCCGAGGCCGCCAGGCGGTGGCGCCAGGCCGTCTCCGCCGGCAACTCCCACGCCGCAGCCAGCGCCAGGACCCCGTAGAGCAGCAGATTGCCCAGCACGTTCGTCACCTGGTCCGCGAGCGACCAGCCGTAGCCCTCGCTCGAGCGCCAGCCCGCGTAACGCGAGACCAGGATCCCGCGCACGACGCCGCCGGCGAGCTTCGCAGTGGGGGTAGTGAGGTTGACGAAATTCCCCGCGAGCAGCGCCGCGAGCGTATGCCCCAGGCGCACCGGCCCGCGCTGCAGCAGCATCCGGTGCCACTTGAAGGCCCAGACGAGGAAACGGCCCGCCACCGCCACGAGCGACAGGGCCAGCCAGCCCGGGTGCGCCGCCGCGACCTCCGCGGCGACCCGCGCGGGGCCGAGACCGTAGACGAGCCACGCGAGCCAACCGAGGCACGCCGCGACGATCAGGTAGCGCAGGGTGGCTCGCGCCCGCAAAGTCACGAACCCGGGCTCTGCTCCGTCGAAGCGTGCTGCGGGCTGAGGTGCAGCCGCGTGAGCTCGTGGCGCAGGTAGGCGAACGCCTCTTCGGGCGTCTCGCAAAAGCGGAACAGCTGGACGTCTTCGGGGGAGATCGTGCCCCAGCGCACCAGGGCGGAGAAGTCGAGCACCTCGTCCCAGAACGCTTTCCCGTAGAGCACGATGGGCAGCGGACGGTCCACCTTGCGGGTCTGCACGAGCGTCAGCAGCTCGAACAGCTCGTCCATCGTGCCGAAACCACCGGGGAACACCACCAGCGCCTTGGCCAAATACACGAACCAGAACTTACGCATGAAAAAGTAGTGGAACTCGAAAGCCAGCTCGCGGGTGATGAAAGGGTTGATCGTCGGTTCCGCAGGCAGGCTGATTCCCAGGCCCAACGAGATGCCCGAAGCCTCCGAAGCCCCCCGGTTGGCGGCCTCCATGATACCGGGGCCGCCGCCGGAACAGACGATGAAGCGTGTATCGGGGGAGTGGAGGCTCTTCGACCATTCCGTGAGCATGCGCGCCAAGCGCCGCGCCGCATCGTAGTAGCGGGAAAGCTCCACGGCGGCCTGCGCGCGGGCGATGGCCCGGGAGTCTGCGTCGCGCCGCGCGGCCGCGAGCTGGCGCTGCGCTTCGTCCGGAGGCAAGGCCCGGGAGGAGCCGAAGAAAACGACCGTGTCCTTGATCCGGTAGCGGGCGAAGCGGGCCTGCGGCTCGAGGTACTCGGCGAGGATGCGCAACGTGCGCGCCTCGCGGCTCGTGAGGAACTCCAGGTTCTTGTAAGCCTTCTCCACCGCCGGCTTTCCTTCGGGCTTCGCGCTGCGTGGCTTGCTCATAGGGTTCGTCCTGGCGTCCGTGTCCGGCACACCCCTCCCGCGCCCGGCCATTATCGCGGATTCCGCCGCAGCGCGCGACGGCGGCTCTGCGGGCCCGGGCTGCGGGCTACGCCGGTGCCGGGGGCTCGGGGGAGGCGGCCGGGCGGCGGAGGGCGACCGAGAGCGCCCCCAACCCGAGGAGGATCGTCGCCAGCCGGAGCCAGAACCCGAGGTAGGGCAGGAGGAACGCCAGGTAGAGCACCAGCAGTCCTCCGAGCAGCCCGAGGTAGGGCGAGGGGTCGCTCCGGCCCGCAGCCCTGAGCAAGCGGCGGCCCATCCAGACCGCCACGGGAATCTTCGCCAGGTAGAGGGCCATCAGGTACAACATCAAGGCGAGCAGCGACAGCGGGATCGTGACGATGAGCACCATCGCGAGGATCGAGCCCACGGGCACCACGAGCAGGATCACGAAGCCGAGCCCCAGGCTCGAGAGGGTCTCCTGTTCGATGGCCCGCTCGATGCGGGGCATCGAGCGGGGCAAAACGGCGAGCCACAGCAGCCCGACGACCGCGGCCGCCACAAACGACCACAGCCACCAGGCCATCTTCCCCGCCACGCGGCTGCGCTGGCGCCTGGCCTCGCTCGGCTCGTCCCGGCGCTCCAGGTAGACGACCTCTCCCCCGACCACACCGGAAGCGATGTCCGCGGGTTGGCGCGCCTTGTAGACGAGATCGCCGGCGATGCGGGCACCGGGATCGACATGGAGCGTGTCGCACTTGAGGTCGGCCCTCGCCGCCTCGCCGCGCAGGGTGATCTCCCCGCAGGTGGCCGAGATCTCGCCCCCCGTTCGGCCGCTGGCGAGGAGCGAACCCCCGGCGGCCTTGAGGTCGCCGTCGATCGCGCCTTCGCTGGTGATCCGGGCGGCGTAGGCGAGGACATCCCCCGTGACGCGGGAGCCGGGCGCGAGGTTCACGGACTCGGCGAAGATCACGACATCGCCGTCGATCTCTCCCGTCAGGGCAAACGACTGGGCCAAAACCCGCACGCTGTCGCCGATGCGACCGGAAACGTCGACCGATCGCGCGAGCGCGAAGAGATCCCCGCGGAGCGTCCCCGGGATCGTGACGGACTGGGCGAAAGCGAAGAGGTCGCCGTCCTGGGTGCCGGCAATCCGGATCGAGGCCCCGCCGACGTAGAGGTCTCCCTCGTGCGCCTCGCCTTCGGCGACGGTGTAGGTCGCCCCGTGTTTGGGGCCGCCGATTTCGATGGCGCCGCTGGGTGCGGGCAGGACGGCGCAACCCACCAGCGCCGCCACCCACGGCGCGGCCCTGCCCTGGGCGGTGCGCGGTTCAGAGATCCTCCGCATTCCCGGTGGCCTCCGCCTTACCTATAGGGGTCTCGCGGCTGCAAGACCAGGGCGCTTTCGCCGAACGGTCGCCGCGCAGGCGCGAGCGGCCGGCCCGCGGCTGCCTGCGGCGCGCCGTTTCACCACGGCAGTCTTTCCCGCAGCTTGCGCGCTTGCCGCCGGGAAAGGGGCACGGTCGTGCGGGCTTCGTCCTTGAGGACGATGCGGAACGTGCCCGACTCCTCCGGCAGGATCTCCGCGACCTGCTCCAGGTTGACCAGGTAACCGCGATGGGCCCTGAAGAACGCCGGCCCGAGATCCGCCTCGAGCTCGGCCAGCGTGCGCTCCACAAGATAGCGGCGCTCGCGCGTGCGGGCGAAGACCAGGGTTTCCTGCGCTTCGAAGCTGAGGATCTCGCGGGGATCGAGCAGCACGATGCGCGGGCCGCGGCGCGCGGGAATGCGCCGGGGCGCACCGGCGGCGCGCTCGGCGAGCTCCTTGATGTGGGGCAGGCCCGTGCGCAGCTGCTCGAGCAGGAGCTGGAGGGCTTGCTCCGCAGCGGGGGGTCGCTGGCGCAGCGCCTGGCGCGCGCGCTCGAGCGCCAGGGCGAAGCGCTCGGCATCGAAAGGCTTCAACAGATAGTCGAGCGAGGCCACCTCGAAGGCCTGCACGGCGTACTGGTCGTAGGCGGTCGTGAAGATGACCCGCGGTACGTAGCGCAAGCGGCGCAGCACCTCGAAACCGTCGCCGCCGGGGATCTGCACGTCGAGAAAGCACAGATCGGGCCGCTCGCGCTCGATCAGCGCCACCGCGCCCGCCACGTCCTCGGCCTCGCCCACGATGACGATGTCGGCGTGCTCGCGCAGCAGCCGCCGCAGCCGCTGGCGGGCCGGCTTTTCGTCCTCGACGATGGCGGCGCGGATCTTCCCGGCGGGTTCGCTCATCGCGTCTCCGACAGGGCACGGGCAGGGCGGGCCGGCAAGCGCAGCCGGACGCGCGTGCCCCTCCCCGGCCGGCTCTCGACGGCGATGGCGGCGCGCCCGCCGTAGAGCGCCGCGAGACGCTGCCGCACGTTGTCCAGGCCGTGCCCCTCCCGCCACAGCGCCGACTCAGCCGGCCGCACGCCCGCCCCGTCGTCCTCGACCTCGAGTTCCAGGTCTTCCTCGTGGAGCTTCGCGCGCACGAGGACGGTTCCGCCCCCCGGGACGGGGGCGATCCCGTGGGCGACCGCGTTCTCCACCAGCGGCTGCAGGAGCAGGCCCGGTACGGCGAACTCGCGGGCGGCGGGCTCGATGTCCCAGCGGACGCGCAACCGCTCGCCGAAGCGAGCCCGCTCGATCGCCAGGTAGCCCTCCACGAAGCGCAGCTCTTCTTCGAGCCGCACGGGCCGAGCGGCGCTCGCGTGCAGCGCGTAGCGAAAGAGCTCGGCGAGCCTTTCCACCAGTCGCTCCGCCGCCGCCGGGTCTTCCTCGAGCAGGGAAGCGATGGTGTTCAACGTGTTGAACAAGAAGTGCGGACGGATCCGTGCCTGAAGGGCCGCCAGCTCCGCCCGAGCTGCTTGCTCGCGCAGCCGCGCCTCCGCCAACCGCACCTGCTCGATCTCCCGCAGCGCCTCGGCGAGTCGTCGGCGCAAGCCCTCGTAGACGTAAACGACGCCTCCCAGCGCGAGAGCGAGCGCACTGTTCACTCCCGCGATCGCGACGAGCTGCCCGATGTCCCGCAGGATGAACAGCGGAAAGAGGTAGACCACGAGCGCCGTGCCGCCCAGAGCGCCCGACACAAGCGCGAGCCCCAGCGACGCCGCGCGCGCCAGCGGGGGCAGCCCTCCCAGGCGCGGGAAGAGAAGCTGCGAGGTCACGAGGACGGTGAAGCCCACCACGTTGCCGAAGAGCACGCTGATCCAGACGAGCGGTGGCTCGAGCGTGCCGAACTCGAGGGCGCTCACCGCCAGGCCCACGGCGGCACCGGCCAGGGAGTTCGCCCCCGTCCACAGCAAAACCTGGAGGGGCCACGCCAGCTGTACGCGCGCCACGCTCGGTGTCGCGCTCATCTGACCCGCGCCAACACCAGCGTCACGTCGTCGTGCCGCGGCGTCTCGAGCGTCCACGCCCCCAAAGCCCCGAGCACCGCCTCGACCATGGTCTCGAGCGGCGCGCCCTCGTGGTCGGCCAGAGCCGCTTGCAGGCGGCATTCTCCGAATTCTTCGCCCGCCGCATCGGGAGCTTCGACGATTCCATCCGTGTAGAGCACGAGCAGGTCGCCCGCCTCGAGCTCGAGCTCGGCCTCAGCGTAGCGCGCCTCCTGGAGCAGGCCCACGGGCGGGCCGCCCGTCGCGAGCCGGCCGCGGGGCCGGCCGCCCCGCAACCACAGGGGCGGGTAGTGTCCCGCGTTGCTGTAGCGCAAGCGCCGCGCGGCGCCGTCGTAGAGGCCGAAGAACAGGGTCGCGTAGCGCGAGTCGGCCGTGGAGTCGTAGAGCATGGCGTTGAGTCGCGCGGCGATCTCCGCGGGGGAACTGGAGGTGAGGATCAGGCTGCGCACGGAGGCCTGCAGGCTCGCCATCAGCAGGGCCGCCGGAATGCCCTTGCCCGACACATCGGCGATGACGAGGCCGAGGCGATCCGACCCTAACGTCAGGACGTCGTAGTAGTCCCCGCCGACCCCGACGGCCGGGATGCAGACCCCGTAGAGCTCCAGACCCGCCACGCGCGGGAACGCCCGCGGTAGGAGTTCCCGCTGCACCTCTCGAGCGATGGCGATCTCGCGCTCCAGCGCTTCCTTGTGGCGCAGCGCCTCGTAGGAAGCTTCGATCTGCCGGCGCATGGTGTCGTAGGTGTAGAGCGCGATACCGACGATCACCGCCAGGACTGCGTTGACGAGGAGAATCATCAGCACCGTCCTCAGCCGCGCCAGGCTGAACAGCGGCTCCGTCCAGGCCACGGCCACGGAGCCGGCGAGCGTGGCCGAGAAGAGCGTCAGGGCCTGCAGCGCGAGGCGCACCACGGCCGGCAGAGCGCCGAGGTAGGGGAAGATCACCCTCACGGAGACGAGCACGGCGAACCCGAGCACTTCCGCGAACCACACGCTGATGCGGGCCAGCGGCGCCGCGCCGGGTCCCCCGAAGGTGAAGTGGATCCACAGAGCGACGAGACCGCCGACGAGGGCCCACGCGGCAGCCCACCCGGCCACGAAGCGCCAGCCCGGCACCGTATCCCGGCCGCGCGGACTGGGACGGGCAGCGAACGGCAGGGATCCGGAGGTCGTGGCTGGCGAGGCAGCGGCCATGCACCACCCTTGGTTCCGCTCCCGACCCCGGAGCGGGGCCCGAGCCGCGTCGGACGGCCCCGCCCGCGGCGGGGAGTATACGGGCCGCGGCGGGGGGAAATCCTCCCGGTGCTGGCCCCGAAGCCGAGCGGTCCGTTTCGCCGGGCGAGCGGGGCGCACCGCCGCGCCTGTATACTGGCGGAGGGAGCGGTTATGGGCTTTCGGGACCGCTACGGGCGGGAGCACGACGAGCTGCGGATCTCGGTGACGGACCGTTGCAACCTGCGTTGCCGGTACTGCATGCCCGTCGAGCCCGAGTGGTTTCCGCGCGAGGCCATCTTGCGCTACGAGGAAATTGCGCGCCTCGCGCGCATCTTCGCCCGTCGGGGGGTACGCCGCCTTCGCCTCACGGGCGGCGAACCCCTCCTGCGGCGGGATCTCGTGCGGCTCGTGGAGCTGCTGCGGGGCATCCCGGAAGTGGAGGAGCTGTCGCTCACGACGAACGGTGTTCTCCTGGAAGACCTGGCGGAGCCACTCGTGGCGGCAGGCCTCCAGCGGGTGAACGTGAGCCTCGACACGCTCCGGCCCGAGCGCTTCCGGGCTCTGGCAGGGCGGGACGCGCTGGCGCGGGTGCTCCGGGGCCTGGAAGCGGCCGCCGCGGCGGGGCTCGCGCCGATCAAGATCAACACCGTGCTCGTGCGGGGTGTCAACGACGACGAGGCGGTGGAGCTCGCTCGCTTCGCGCGCGAGCGGGCTTGGGAGTTGCGTTTCATCGAGGTCATGCCCCTGGACAACCACGGCGGGTGGGATCCGTCGCGCGTCGTTCCCGGCGCCGAGATCCGGCGGCGGATCGAGGCCCGCTGGCCGCTCGTCAGGGATCCGGAGGCCGATCCACGGGCTCCGGCCACGCGCTTCCTGTACCGGGACGGTGGCGGGGCGATCGGCTTCGTCGATTCGGTGAGTGCGCCTTTCTGCGCGACATGCAGCCGGCTGCGGCTCACGGCGGACGGGAAACTGGCGACCTGCCTGTACGCGCAGGAGGAGACCGACCTGCGCGCCCTCGTGCGCGGCGGAGCCAGCGATGCGGAGATCGAGCGAACGATCGAGGCGGCCGTGGCGCGCAAGGGTCGAGGCGGGGCCCTGGAGGTGCTCGAGCGGCAGAGCCCGCCCCCGCTCGTGCGCACCATGCACCAGCTCGGCGGCTGACCCAGGCCTTCGCGGGGAACACACGGGACCCCGCACCTGTTGTTACCCTTCCACTCGTGGCATCTCACGGAGGTCCCAGTGAGCCAGGAAACCTTCGCACCTCCCGAACAGCTCTTGCGACAGATCCCCGAGCTCGCCCCTCTGGAGCAGGCGAACCTCGATTGGTTGCGCCACGTGCGGCCTCCAGGTTGGCGCAACCCGGATCCGGCGCCCCGTTACAACCTCGTGGTCATCGGCGCGGGCACGGCGGGGCTCGTCGCCGCGGCCGGTGCGGCAGCCCTCGGAGCCAGGGTGGCTCTCGTGGAGCGCCGCTTGATGGGGGGCGATTGCCTCAACGTGGGCTGCGTGCCTTCGAAGGCGCTGTTGCGGGCCGCCCGCGCCGCCGCGGACGTGCGTGCCGCGAGCGCCTTCGGCGTGCGCGTGCTGGGCGAGGTGACGGTGGACTTCGCCCAGGTGATGGCGCGCATGCGGCGCCTGCGGGCGCGGATCGCCCCGCACGATTCGGCGCAGCGTTTCGCGGGCCTCGGCGTGGACGTCTTCATCGGCGAAGGGCGTTTCACGGGAGCCGACCGCCTGGAGGTGGACGGGAAGGTCCTGCGCTTTTCGCGAGCCGTCATCGCCACCGGAGGGCGTGCCGCGGAGCTCCCTGTCCCGGGCCTGCGCGACGCCGGCTACCTCACGAATGAGACGGTATTCAGTTTGGAGCGCTTGCCGCGGCGGCTAGCAGTGATCGGTGCCGGCCCCATCGGCTGCGAACTCGCGCAGGCCTTCGCCCGCTTCGGTTCCGAGGTCTACCTGATCGAGGCCCTGCACGGGGTGCTCCCGCGGGAGGATCGCGACGCCGCGGCGATCGTGCACCGCGCCCTCGAGCGCGAGGGCATCCGGATCCTCTGCTGCGGCAAGCAACTGCGCGTCGAGCGTGCGGCAGAGCGCAAGCGCCTCACGGTGGACTCGCACGGGCGGGGTTACGACGTCACCGTGGACGAGATTCTGGTGGCCGGAGGCCGGCGGCCCAACGTGGAGGGCCTCGGCCTCGAGGCGGCCGGCGTGGCCTACGACGCCAAGGGCGTGCAGGTGGACGATCGCTTGCGCACGACGAACCGGCGGATCTACGCCGCGGGCGATGTCTGCTCGCGCTACCAGTTCACGCACGTGGCCGACGCCCTCGCGCGGATCGTGATCCAGAACGCGCTGTTCTTCGGCCGGGCGAAGGCCAGCGCTCTCGTGGTCCCCTGGTGCACCTACACGGACCCCGAGGTGGCCCACGTCGGTCTCGGGCCCGAAACGGCGCAGGAGCGCGGGATCGAGGTGGACACCTACGAAGTGCCCTTCGGCGAAGTGGATCGGGCCGTCTTGGACGGCGAGGAGGAGGGCCTGCTCAAGGTCTACACGCGCCGCCGCACGGACAAGATCTTGGGCGCGACGATGGTGGCGCGCCACGCGGGCGACATGATCTCCGAGATCACTCTGGCCATCGCCGCCAGGGCGGGGCTAGGGACGCTCTCGCGCACCATCCACCCCTACCCGACGCAGGCGGAAGCGGTCAAGAAAGCCGGCGATGCCTACAACCGCGCGCGCCTCACCCCCCGCGTGAAGCGCCTGTTGGAGAGGTTTCTCTCCTGGCGCCGCTAAGTCCCACGGGCCACGGGGTGCGCGAAGCGCGCCGCGGCTCCTGCGGGGGAGCCGTCCACGAGTTCCCGCCCCGCCGAAGATGGAGCGCTTCCCCGCGCGTTCGCGGAGGGACCAGGCGGTCCCGTCGCTGCGCGCGAGAATTGAGCCCGAGGGCGTCCGCGCGCCGGGCTCCTGCCGATCCTGGAGCGGACGGACCCCCCGCAGCTTGCGGGCGGAGTGCGGGCTGTTGCGGGCGTGTCCCCTAGCAGCGAGGAGCCCCCGGAATGTCGGGGTTCGACACGCAGCCCGAAAGGACGATCGTTCCGCCGCGCAGGATCCGGACGGGGCTTCCGAACCTCATGTCGCAGAAGGGAACATTGTCGTTGTCGGGGTTCCCGTCGAGCTTGCTGAGTTCGAGCTTGCCCGACCCGCCGCGCAGCACGATCGTCCCGACGATGTTCGTGAGGCCGGCCGTGCCGCAGGCGTCCACCTCGACCACCGTGCCGTCGGGGAGGTTGACCTTGCTGACCTCCACCTTCATCTCGAGCGGGTTGCAGAAAGCGTTTCCTCTCCATTCTGCCCTGCCCGCGGGGGTGACCCCGCCGATGGCAGGTCCCGCGAGGCTTCCCTGCCCGCGGCTGCAGTGGTCCGCGAGCGCCTCGGGAACACCGCTCGTTGCGATCGTGACCGAGATCGCGAGGAAGCAAGAGAGCTTTCTGATACGGACGGACTCCATGCCGCTCCTCCCTCTCCGTCGGGGCAAAAACCTCCATGCCCGTCGCTTCGGGCCGGCCCCTGCCACGAATCGGGCACGGACCAGCCGAAAAGCGACGAGCCCGACTATACCTCGAGCGGCTGCCCGAGAAATGGGACGCCTCTCGGAAAAGGGGCCGCCCGTTCCTGATGGTGCCGGTGCACGCCGAGCCCCGCGGGAGAGCTCCCGAACTTTTCTCTCTGGAGCCCCCCGCGTGGGGGAGCACGCGTCGTCGAGGAGCGAATGCCGCCCCGGGACGGGGCTGCGGGACAGGCACCCTCTCGCCTGCGTTTTTTCCGGACCGGACCCAGGCGCAGCTTGCGGGGGCTTCTCTCGCCAAGAGAACGGGCGCACGATAGTCGCCAGAGCGCCCGGCCGGCGCATCGAAGACCCTGCGCCCGGGCCGGAGGAGGAGGGGAAGCCATGAACCAGAATCGGATTCTCTTGGGGGGTATCGTCGCGGGCCTCGTGTTCTGGGTCGTTTCGCTCGCCATCGATGCCGGGCTGTTGATGGAGCGCTACACGCGCTTGCAGGCGTCGGGACACATGCGCGCCGAGCCGCGGCTGCCCTTCATGGCCGTCTACCCGCTCGTGCTGCTCGGCGTGGGGGTGCTGCTCGTGTGGCTCTACGCGGCGGCGCGCCCGCGCCTGGGGGCGGGACCGCGCACGGCACTGCTCGTGGGCCTCGCCGTCGGGCTCGTCGCCGGCGTGCCCGGCAACGTGGCCCAGTTCAGCTGGACCTACATGGGCGGCTACGTTTCGCTGTGGTGGATGATCGAGATGGTCGCCGGCTGCGCCCTCGGCACCCTCATCGGGGCCGCCCTCTACAAGGAGTGAGCGGCGAGAATCGGTGGAACGCTTCCTGCGGGTCGCAGGCTCGCACGGTCGGCTGGTCGCGGCGGCAAAGCGCCGAGAAACACCGGCCCCGGCCTTGCGTCCTGCATAGCCCGCGCGAGCTAGGGAAGCTCGAGCGTCGTGGTGTCGCCTTCCTGGACGCTGACCGGCGCCTCCACCGTCCCGCGCCATCGCACCCGATAGTTCCCTGGAGGGATATGCGGGAGCACGAGATGGAGGTCAGCCCCTACGGTCTCGGTCCGCGCGAAAAAGGTCTCTTCGTCGCCGACGAGGAGCGACCACAGCACGACATCGAACCCGGAATCGTTCACGAGGCTCAATGCCATAGGATCGAACGGTTCCGGGGCCTCTTCACGGATCCACAGTTCGAGACCGCCTCCCGGGGAAAGCACGAGGGCGAGGGGTTCTGTCGTCCCTTCGGCCGAGAGATCGATGGCGCTCACGTGCAGGGCAAGGCCCGGCGCCCAGGCGGCGAAAAGAGCGCGACCTTCGGGTACATCGCCGAATTGGAACGACCCTCCAGGGCCGCTTTGCACGGCACGGTAGGCCGTCAGCTCCTGGCCAGGGGGAACCATCGCCACGATCGCGTGTTCGACCGGTCTCCCAGAGGCGTCCACGACCCGGCCCTCGACACGCACCGCCCGGTGCAGCTGCACGCGGACCGGAGCCCCGTAGGGTTCGAAGGGGGCGGCTGCCTCGAGATAGCCCGCGGCTGAAACTTTCAGGGCGAACGGGCCGCTCTCCGGGACGTGCAAGCGGAATCGTCCTGCGCCATCGGTCCACGTGACGACCTGAGGGGCATCGCTGGCGCTCACCGCCACACCGGTATCCCCCGCTCCTGGCACGTAGAACGTCGCACTCGCCCCCTCCCCGGCGCTCCAGCGCACCCTCGCCCCCGGTATGGGTCGCCCGTCGGAGAAGGACTCGACCTGCCCCGGCACCTCGATCGGCGGAAGAGGCACGCTCAGCGTGGCCTCCTCGCTCTCCGGCACGCCCAGCGGCCGCACGAACTGTTCGGTATCCGTCCAAACGGACAGCGTGTAATTTCCCGGCTCCAGGTCGTGCAACTTCGCTCGCCCGAGCGGGTCGGTGATGGCCCAGTGCAGGCCTTCGATCTGGCCCTCTTCGATCTGGAGTCGGGAAAGGGCGACTTGCGCGCCGGCCGCGGGCTCCCCGGAGCGGCGCAGCTCCAAGAGCAGTGCGGAGCCGGTGCGGAAGTCCACGACACGAACCTCTCCCTCCACCACCTCGGCGGGCTTGGAGCGGATCTCCGTGGGATTCTCTCGCTCGAGGCCGACTTGATAGTGACCGGGAGGTATGCGATCGAAACGGTAATAGCCGGACAAATCCGTGAAGGTATGCGCTTGGAAAAACGGGCGGCGGAGTTCGACCCGAGCGCTCGCCACCGGACGATCGTCGCGCGCGAGGACATGACCCTCGACCGCGCCGCCCAGGCCGAGCTCGAGAACCACGGGTTCCGCGCTCGAGTTCTCGGAGATGGCGATGGGCACCACCGCAGGAGCCAGCCCCGGGTATTCGCCCCGAACCACCCAGTTGCCGTTCCCCAGTCCCTCGAAGCGAAACGAGCCGTCGCTTTCGGACCAGGTGGCCCGGAGGCCAGAAAGCGCATCCTCCCCTTGGGCAGGGGCGCACGTGATCCAGGCACCCGCGAGGGGATCGCCGTCACGGTCCTGGACCAGCCCGGCGAGTCCGGTTCCCCGTCGAAGCACGATCTCCGGTACCCTGGCCAGCGAACCGGCTTCGACCTCGATGCCGCCTCGCGTGGCCGGGCCGTAGCCTTCCCCGACGACACGGAGCAGGTACGTTCCAGGCGGGACCCCTTCGATCTCGAGCGATTCCTCCGCCGCATCGAAGTGTCGGACAAAACGGTGGCCGTGGCCGTAGGTGTCGGCCTCCTCTTCCGCTACAAGGAAGACGGTTAGCGGCGGCACGGTGCGGCCATCCTCCGTGCGCACCGCGAAGGACACTCCGCCGCAAGGGCGGAGGGTCAGGGTGACCGTGCGATCTTCGGTCGGCGCGATCGGATCCGATGGCGCACCGCAGTAGCCCTCCTTGGAGGCCTCGATGCGATAAGTCGTCGGCCACAGAGTCGTGAAGAGGAATCGGCCGTTCCGGTCGCTCCGGGTCCTCGCATGTCGGAGATCTCCGCCTGACATGGGGACCGCGCGCAGTTCGGCGTCCCCGACGCCGTTGCCTCGTGCATCCTGGACGCGTCCCTCCAGGCTCTGGCCGCGACTGAGCACGAGGGTTCCCAGGGATTCGGCTGCACCGGAGGGCGCGGAAACCCTGGCGTTGCGCCAGGGCAGGAAACCCTCCGCCTGCACGCTCGCCGTGAACGAGGCGGCCGGCAGCCCTTCGATGCAGAAGGCTCCGTCCTCGCCGGATCGGCTCTCGCCCACGGAGATTCGGGCGAGCAATGCCGCGAGGGCCTCGCTCTCGGGAGTCAATTCGATCGAGGCGCCGGGCACAGGCTCCCCTTCTTCGTCGAAGACTTCACCGCAAATCTTTCCCGCAGCCTCGAGCCGTACCGACAGGGGCTGAGCCGGATCGAGAGCCGAGCCAGGGTACACGGCGGGGCCGTAGCCCGCGGCCGTGACCTCCAGCACCCAGTCTTCCGACAGAGGGAAGGGGTCGAAGCGAAACCTCCCCTCGGCGTCGGATAGGGTTTGCAGGGGCGCCTCGGCGTCCGGTGGGGAAGCGCGTGCCTCGGGTGGACTTTTTGGCGTAGGCTCTGCCAGCCTGCGCAATCTCAGCTCCGCGCCCGCCACCGGCTCGTCGCGAGCGGTCACGCGTCCTTCGAGCGCACGAAGCCTCGTCACTTCGGTCGTGACCGCGAAGGGCTTTCCTGGACGAAGCTCCAACGGACCGCGCAGCTCCTCGCGTACGAGCGCGCCCGAAAGCCTCAGCATGTACCGCCCGCTCGCCAGCGGGCCGAGCGAGAAGGCGCCATTGCGGTCGCTTTCGGTGCACCACAGAGGCTTCCGATCGTCCGGGGTTTCACCCTCTCGGCCGGCACGGGCCTCGGTTGGAACCGGAAGAGGTTCGACACAGCAGGTGATCTCCGAGGCCGGTTCGAAGGACGAGGAGAAGAGAAGATGTCCGGAGAGGGAAGTCGCAGGCCTTGCCGCGAGGACCAGGGTCGGCTCCGCAGAAACTCGCCCGAGAGCCAGGTCGCCGCCCGGACAGGACGCTTGCACCCAAGCGCCGGAGCTCAGCGCGAGCTCCACGAAGCCGGCATCGTCTGTGCGCCCGCCTGCAACCGCAGCTCCTTCCTCGGGGGGGACCGGCTCGACGCGGCATCCCTGCATCGCCCGCTTCGCCGGGCCGACCACCTGGATGCGAACGACGCCGGCCGGGGCACTTGCTTCTCCGTAGGCCGTCGGGCCAGAGGCGAGAACCCCCGTCCCGGTGGACACGAGCCAGAGGGCGATGGCGCCGGCAGCTCTCCTTGCCTCGGAAGGAGATTTCAAAGCGCAAGCTCCCGTGCGCAGGCGCGCATTGCGTGCCGCCTATACCACAGGCCGCAACCGCGCGCAAGCCGTGGTTTCGCCCTCCGCCGCGGGCTGAGGCTGCCTGGAATCAGAGAAAGCCGCGGCGGAGGACGAGACCTTCCTGCCTGCCCTCACTCGAATACGAGCTCGTCGCCTGCCGACGTCAGAATGATGCTGTTCTTACCGTAACACTTGCACTTGGGTCGGCCGTCGGCGGTGCACTTGCACACCGCAATGCCGGTGCAGCGTCCGCTTTCGCAGCTCCCTTTCTCGCACTGGACGGAGCACGCCAGCGCGGCCGTGCCGAAGCTGCCAGCAGCGAGCATGCCAGCAAGCGCGGCTGCGATCAGCAGATTCCTTCCACGCCACGTCATCGTTTCTACCTCCTGTTCACTTCGTGGGCCCGCCTCCGTCGAGCCGAAAGTACGCGATTTTTCCCGGTCTGCGGGCGAGCGCCGAGCCCGCACCCATCGCCAGACGGTTGCCGACGATTTCGATGTTGGCATCCCAGTAGTCGAAGGTGGTGAACGGGTTTTGCCCATCCGTGACCCTCCAGATCTTCTCGAGCCTGCCCGCGCGGTTGACGAAGAAGACGAACGAACCGTCACCGAAACCCAAGACATATCCGCCGCCCGGAAGGGCGGCGGCCGTGGTCCAGTAAACGAACGCTCGCAGGATGACTCGTCCTTTGTCGTCCACTCCGAAACGCTCGGGAATTTCGTCGCGCTCTTCTTCGCGACGCCGGTCCACCACAGGATGCTCGAGGGTGACGTCTGCGAGCAGGGCACCCGTTCTGCGATAAATAAGGAGCCGAGGCTCGAAGCGAAAGGCGACGAGGACGGAGCCGTCCCCACCCAGAGCGATCCACGCTTGGTTCAGGAGAACCTGCTCCTCGCGTCCTGGAGCCGGCAGCGGATCGGCGAAGCGCCGGAGCAGAGAGCCTGTGGGGCCGTAAACGCTGATGATTCCCTTTTCGTCGGACGGGTCATTGACATAAACGAGCCCCTCTTCGTCCACCGCCAGACCCGCCACGTAACCAGGGTTGCCTTGCAGGGGGAAGGATCGAAGAAGAGAACCTTGGAAATCGAACCACTTGACCACGAAGCTCGGGCCGACGCCGACAGCATCCAGAACCACGATACCCTGCCGGCCTGCCCAGACATTCTCCGGCGCCTCGAGAGCGCGCAGGGGGAGCCATGCTTTCTGCTGCGGGTCGAAGCGGAAAATTCCCTCATCGGAGTGGCCGGCAGCGATGGGTGTCCCGTCGCGCGACAGGAAAATCCGGGAAAAGGCCACCGGTGTCGACTGCCAAGCGTCGGGTTCGACCACCTCGAGTCTCGGGGCCCGTTGGGGTGCCATGGAGGGACGGACCTGGGAGGGTGGGGAGGCGCTTGCGGCCGCTGGAGCAGCTTCCAGCCAACCTCCAGGCTGGACGAAACAGAGCTGCGCGACGATCGCGGGCAGGGCGCTGCACAGGGGGACGAGACTCAAGCACCTACTGCCGGGTACCTTTCGACGGCTGTTCTTGCAACGGGCAGCCACCAGGACGATGGTGCCCGGGGTCCTGTGGGTGAACCCCGCGTGGACTCCCCGCAGAGGACTGCGTGCATCGGTTCGGTTTGCTCCATGCCCGCGGTTCTTTTCCATCGACGCTGTCCTTCCCTACCGTCGCCACGTCCACAAGACGAACGAGAGGGGGCAAAACCCACGCGCCGTTTTCGGCAGCGGCGGATGCGCATCGGCTCTGCGGGGGCGCCGGTCGGCCGCTCCCAGAAACCATCCCGAGAGGCTCGGCGAGAAAGTCGTAGTCGGCCAGCTACTTACGGAACGGGCGAGGGCCGGTCTGCCGGAGCAAGCGGGGTTGCGTGCTCGCAACCCGAGCCTTCCGCAAGCGCCGCGCGGCCGGCCGGAGGCGCGACGCCGTTCTAGCTTCGTCCAGCCGGTGCTCCGATCTCGCGGCGAGCTCGGATGGCAGGTCGAGCCATGGGGCTCGGCGGTTTCGCTACGAGATTCGGGGGCACCCGCAAGAGCGGGCGCTGGCCGAGGGTTCAGGGCTGCTATGGGTGGCTACGGGGAGTTCAGCCGAGGGGCTTGCGCGCCACGATGCCCGCGAGGGCCCGGGGCGGGTTGCCCGGGCCCTCGTGCTCCACGTACTCGCGGTAGCGGAGCACCTCCCAGTCCGCGAAGACTTCCCGCAGTTCGCCGGGGCGCAGGAGGTGGTCCGGGTTGCGCGGCCCCACGCCGAACTCGAGCTGCTTCGTGGTGTAGGTCTGGTAGACGACGACGCCTCCGGGCTTCACCCCGTCGCGGATGTCCTTGAACAGCGGCCGGTGCAGATAGTTGAAGACGACGATGACGTCGTAGGTCTCGATCGGGATGATGTACGTGCCGTCCTCCACGTTGCCCACGACGGCGCGGATGGGGGCTCCCAGCTTGCGCGCCTTGGCGCGAGCGCGCGCGATGGCGTCGGGGTCCACGTCCACCGCATCCACATCGAAGCCGCGCGTGGCGAGGTAGATCGCGTTGCGGCCTTCGCCGCTGGCCAGGTCGAGGGCGAGCCCCTTGGGCAGGAGATGGAAGTTCTCCACGAGAAAGCGTGCCGGCGCGACGGCCCGGTGCGGCTGGAACTGCTCTTCGATGCCGGACTCCAGCGGCCCGGGCCAGCCGTCGAGACCGCCCTCGAGGTTGTAGAGGGGGCCGAAGCCATGCTCGGCGAGGAAGCGGCAGGCCGAAGCGCTGCGCAACCCGTGCTCGCAGACGACCGCGATGGGAAAGCCGCTGTTGGGTACCTCGTGGAGGCGCGATTCGAGCTCGTGCATGGGTACGAGGATCGAACCGGGAATATGCCCGGCGGCGAACTCCGGCGTGGTCCGCACGTCCAGGACGACGATGGGCTCGCCCGTCGCGAGGCGTCGGTAGAGTTCCTCCCCAGGAATGCTGCGGAAGCGTTCCTCCGACGCCAACGGCTGCCCTCCTCGAGTCCCGAGACCGGTGCGCCCCAGGCAATATAGCGAACGCGCGCCGGGCGCGCCGCCCCGCGCGCCTCAGGCGGGGGTCTTGTGCGGGTAGGGGCAGTCGGGCGCCAGGCCGCAGCTCGGGCAGCGGGGCTTGCGGGCCTGGCACACCTTGCGGCCGTGCCAGATCAGGGCGTGCGAGGCGAAGGTCCATTCCTCCCGGGGCAGAGCCTCCATCAGGTCGAGCTCGATCTTCTCCGGGTCGGTTCGGTCGCTCAGACCCAGCCGCCCGGCGAGGCGGGCCACGTGGGTGTCCACGACGATCCCCGGGATGCCGAACGAGGTGCCGAGGACCACGTTGGCCGTCTTGCGGCCCACCCCGGGAAGCGTGACGAACTCCTCCAGCGTGCGCGGCACCTGTCCGCCGAAACGCGCCTCGAGGGCCTGCCCGAGGGCGACGAGGGTGCGGGCCTTCTGCCGGAAGAAGCCCGTGGGATGGATGATCGCTTCCAGGTCCTCCTGCCGGGCCCGGGCGAAGTCAGCCGGGGTGCGGTACTTGCGGAACAGCGCCGGCGTGACCTGGTTGACGCGCTCGTCGGTGCACTGCGCGGAAAGGATCGTGGCCACGAGAAGCTCGAATGCGTCGCGATGCTGCAGGGCGGTCGTCGCCCCGGGGTAGAGTTCGTGAAGTTTGCGCACGATCCGGCGGGCGCGGAGCTTTTTCTCCTCCAGGGTCTCGGCGCCAACCGCCGCGGCAGGGAGGGCGGTACGGGCGCTCGCCCGGGCGGTGGCAGGGGCCGCCCGCGCGCGGGTCGGCGTTTTTTTGCGGGCGGCGCCGGCAGAGGTCCTTTTCCTGGGGCTCGGCGGGGCGGCTTTTTTCGCCGCACGGGTGCGGGGCTTCTTCCGGGCTGCCGCTTTCCCGCGCACCTTGGCTCTCTTGTTGGTCCTTCTCTTCGGGCTCATTTCGGGGACCTCCGCGCGCCGGCCCTCCGCCGGCGGTCGGCCAGATAGTCGAGCAAGCGCTCCAGCGGCCAGGCATTGAGCACATCCTCGGCCGTGCACCACCCCTTGCGGGCCATGCCGACACCGTACGCGATGTCCTGCAGCCCCTCGATGTCGTGGGCATCGGGGTCGATGGCCGTTTTGATCCCCCGGGCGATGCCGTAGCGCAGGTGGACCCAGTCCAAGTCGAGCCGCTGCGGATGGGCGTTGATCTCCACCGCCACGCCGCGCTGCGCTGCGGCGTCCAGGATGCGATGAAGGTCGAGAGGGTAAGGATCCCGCGCCAGGAGCAGCCGTCCCGTGGGATGACCGAGGATGTCCACGAAAGGGTTCTCGAGGGCCTGGAGCATCCGGGCCGTTTGTTCTTCCCGGGAGAGGTTGAACCGGCTGTGAACGGAGGCGACGACGATCTCGAAGCTCGCGAGCACTTCGTCCGGGTAGTCGAGGGAGCCGTCGGGCAGGATATCGACTTCGATGCCCTTGAGGATGCGGAACGCCCGGCCGTAGCGGGCGTTGAGTTCGTCGATCGCGGCGTGCTGCTCGCGCACGCGCTCGATGGTCAACCCGCCGGCGTAGCCAGCCGAGCGCGAGTGGTCGCACAGACCCAGGTACTGCAGGCCCATGGCGCGGGCGGCCTCGGCGAGCTGTTCGATGGTGTTGACGCCGTCGGACCAGTCCGAGTGCACGTGCAGGATGCCCTTCAGGTCTTCCCGCTCGACGAGCTTGGGTAACGCCCCGCGCTCCGCGGCCTCGATTTCTCCGGCGTCTTCGCGCAGCTCGGGCGGAATCCAGGGCAGGTCGAGCGCCCCGTAAATCTCGGCCTCGTCCCGGCAAAACACGCCCGTCCCGTCGGCCTCGCGCTCCAGGGCGTACTCGTTGAGCTTCAAGCCTCGCTTCTGGGCGCGGGCGCGTAGCGCGATGTTGTGCGCCTTCGAGCCGGTGAAGTACATGAGCGCGAAGGGGTAACTCGCCTCGGGAACGACGCGCAGGTCCGCCGCGGGCCCGGCGGCGAGGCGGACGCTCGTGCGCGTGGGGCCGCGGCTCGTGACCTCGGCGACGCCAGCAGCCGTGGCGAAGGATTCCATCACGGGCGCGGTGTCGGCGTCGCAGGAGGCGACGAGGTCGATGTCTTTCGAGGTCTCGAGGCAGCGCCGGACCGAGCCTGCCACCTCCGCCCGCCCCACACCGGGGGCCCGGCGGACGATCTCCAGCAGGCGCGCGGCTTCGCGTCGCACGAGGGGCTGGAGGAAGCGGCCGGCGCGCCCCTTGAGCCGCTCGATCCCCTCGAGGATCTTGCGCTGCGAGTTCTCGCCGAAGCCGGGGAGGTCCCGCACGCGGTTCTCGCGGCACGCGTGCTCGAGCTCCCCCAGGCTCGAGATGCCGAGCGCCAGATGGATGGCCCGCGCTTTCTTGGGTCCGAGGCCCGGGATCTCGAGCCACTCCAGCAGGCCCGGCGGGATCTGCTGCTTGAGGTTCTCGTGATACTGGAGCCGTCCCTCCCGCACGAGCGTGGCGATCTTCTCGGCGATGGCGGGGCCGATGCCTTTGATCTTCTTCAGCTCGCCGCTGCGCACGAGCTGTTCGAGATCGCGATCGAGCCCGCGCACGGCGCGCGCGGCGTTCTGGTAAGCGCGGCTCTTGAACGGGTTCTCGCCGGCCAGCTCGAGCAGCAGGCCGATCTCCTCCAGGATCTCGGCGACCCTGCTCCGCTCGAGCGCCGCCATCAGCGCACCACCACGTAGCGGCAGTAAAGCTCGTCGCCGTGACGCTCCACGCTCACGAGCCCGAGCCGCCGCCGCTGGTCCATCGCGAACCCCGCCCCTTCGAGCAGGGTCGGCGCCTCGCGGCCGCCGAGCAGGCAGGGGGCGATCGTCACGTAGAGCTCGTCGAGCAGGTCGGCCTCGAGGACGGCCCAGTTCAGCTCGCCGCCTCCTTCGACGAGAAGGCGTTCCACGCCGCGCTCGTGCAGGCGCCGGAACAGTGCGGCGAGATCCACGCGGCCGCACCCCACCCGCCAGACTTCCGCCACGGCGGCGAAGCGCGCCGCGCGCGCCTCGGGGGCCTCCTCCACCGTGGCCAGGATGCGGCCCGCGGAGGGCTCCTCCCGCAGGAACCGCGCCCGGGGGTCGAGATCGAGGCTGGCGCTGACGACGATCTGGAGCAGCCCCGGGGGTTTACCCAAGCTCTCGCGGTAGCGTCGCATGTCTTCGTCGCGCACCCGCAGCGGGGGGTCGTCGGCGCGGATCGTGCCGGCACCCACCAGGATCGCGTCCGCCTCGGCGCGCAGGCGGTCCATGGTCTTCTTGTCGCGCTCCGAGGTGAAACGGGGGTGGTCGCGACCGGCGGAGGTGATCTTGCCGTCGGCGGTCATGGCCATGTTGGCGTAGACGAAAGGACGTGCCGTCGCCACGGGGAGCTCCCTCGCCCGATTCTACCAGCGCGCGCGACCCGTTCAGTCGCGGGGCTGGAACACGGCCACCGCCACCCCGTCCCGGACGGGGACGAGGGCCGGGGCGAAGTCCTCGGCGCCCCACAGCGCGCGCGTCAGCTCGAGCACGCCTTGCACGGTGGCGTCGGCCGGATCCGGGCGCAAGACGCTTCCGCGCCACAGCATGTTGTCCGAGATGAACAGCCCCCCGGGCCGCAGCCTCCGCCGGGCGATCTCGAGGACGCGCGGGTAGTCCTGCTTGTCGATGTCGTTGAAGACGATGTCGAAGGATCCCGCAAGCCCGGCGGCGATCTCCAGAGCGTCGCCCACGCGGATCTCGGCGCGCTCGAGCAGCCCGCTGCGCCGCAGGAAGTCCCGGGCTTCGCCGGCGCGCTCGGACGAGCCCTCGGTCAGCACGACCTGACCACCCTCGCCCACCGCCCGGGCGAACCACAGGGCGCTGTAGCCGAAGCCCGAGCCGAGCTCGAGCACCCTCCGCGCCCCCGTGGCGGCGGCGAGGACATACAGCAGGCGCCCCACCTGCGGCCCCACGATGGGAAAGCCGCGCTCGCGGGCGAGCCGCTCCATTTCCCGGAGCACCGGGTCTTCGACCTCGGCCAGGCGCTGCAGGTACACGTCCACCTCGGGACGGACGAGCTCCACGGGCGCTTCTCCAGAGGCGAGCTTTCAGGCTACCATGCGCGCGCCAGGGGGACCACCGGGAGGGAGGAGCGGACGTGAGCGAGACAAGAGAAGAGCTGCCGGCACGCGAGGAGGCGTGGGCGCTGCTGTGCGAGCACACGCAAAAGCCGGCGTTGCGCAAGCACGCCCTGGCGGTGGAGGCGGCGATGCGCGCCTACGCGCGCCGGTTCGGCGAGGACGAACACGCCTGGGGTCTTGTGGGCCTGCTCCACGACTTCGACTACGAGCGCTGGCCCGACCCCGAGAACCATCCCTGGCGAGGCTCCAAGATCCTCGCCGAGCGCGGCTATCCCGAGTGGTTCCGCCGGGCGATCCTGGGCCATGCGGACTACACGGGCGAGCCCCGCGACACGTCGCTGGCGCGGGCGCTCTACGCCTGCGACGAGCTGTGCGGGTTCCTCGTGGCGTGCGCCCTCGTCACACCTGGCAAGTCGCTCCACGAGCTGCGGCCGAGCTCGGTGCACAAGCGCATGAAGGACAAGGCCTTCGCCCGCGCCGTGGACCGGGAGCACCTGCGGCGGGCCGCGGAGGAGCTGGGAGTCGGCTTCGACGAGCACGTCGCTTTCGTGCTGGAGGCGATGCGTTCCGTCGCGCATGAGCTGGGCCTTGCGGGCCAGGCGCCGGGGGAGGGCGGGCCGCGATGACCGAGCAGGAGATCCGCTCGGCGTTCCCTGCGCTCGCGCGGTTCGTCTATTTCAACGCCGCCGCGAGCGGTCTGATGCCGGAGCCTGTGGCGCGTGCGGCGGCCGAGGTGTTCGAGTCGCGCTGCCGGGGCGAGGCGAGGCTTTTCGCGCGCAACATGGCGCGGGTGGAGCGGACGCGAGAAGCCGTGGCCCGCCTGCTGGGTGCGGCACCCGAGGAGATCGCCTTCGTCGCCAACACCGCCGAGGGCATCGGGCGCGTCGCCGCCGGGCTCGACTGGCGACCGGGCGACGAGATCGTCCTCGCGGACGTGGAGTATCCCGCCAACGTCTACCCCTGGGCGGCGCAGCGGGACCGGGGGGTGCGGTTGCGTTTCGTGAGGGCCGAACAGGGCTGCGTCCCGGCGGAGCGGCTCCTCGAGGCGATCGGGCCGCGCACGCGCGTGCTGGCCGTGTCCTGGGTGCAGTTCACCAGCGGCTATCGCGTGAACCTCGAAGTCCTGGGGCAGTTCTGCCGCGAGCGGGGCGTGCTGCTGGTGGTGGACGCGATCCAGGGCCTCGGCGTTTTTCCCTTGGATGTCAAGCGTGCCGGCATCGGAGCGCTGGCGGCGGACGGGCGCAAGTGGCTGATGGCGCCGGAGGGCTCCGGCGTGCTCTACGTCGCCCCGGACTGGGCCGAACGGATCCGGCCGCGCGTGGCGGGGGCGATGAGCGTGCCGGAGTTCGCCGATCACCTGCGTTACGCGCGTTACCTGGACGGCGAGGGACAGCTCGATCTCGAGCCGTTGTTGCGTGCCGGAGCGGGGCGCTTCGAGGCGGGGCTCTACGACTTCGCCGCTCTCGCGGGGCTCGGCGCGGCGCTCGGGTGGATCGAGCGCGTAGGCCGCGAGGTGATCGAAGCGCGCGTGCGCGCGCTCGTCGAGCGGTTCGCGGAGGGGATCGAGGCGCGGGGCTGGCGCCTTTTCGGGCCGCGGCGGCCGGAAGAGCGTTCGGGGATCGTCGCCTTCGAGATTCCGGGAGTGGAGGCGGAGCGGTTGGAGGAGCCGCTCCGGAGGGAGGGCTTCGTCGTGGCCGTGCGCGAGCGACGGCTGCGGGTCTCGCCCCATGCCTACAACACCGCTGCCGAGGTGGAGGCGTTCTTCGATGCCCTGGAGCGGCTTCTCCAGGCGGGGAAGTGAAGTGGGCGGCTGGTTCGAGCGCGCGTTCCACCTGCGGGAAGCGGGCACGAACGTGCGGGTGGAGATCCTCGGCGGGGTGACGACCTTCATGACGATGGCCTACATCGTGTTCGTCAACCCGGCGGTGCTCTCGCAGACGGGGATGGATTTCGGCGCCGTAATGGCGGCCACGTGCCTTTCCGCGGGGCTCGCCACCTGGGTCATGGGTTTCGCCGCGAACTACCCCATCGCCATGGCGCCGGCGATGGGAGAGAACTTCTTCTTTCTCACCGTCGTGCTGGGGATGCACGTGCCCTGGCGGGTGGCGCTGGCGGCGGTGTTCGTTTCGGGCGTGGGGTTCTTCCTGCTCACCTTCGCCCGGATCCGCGAGCTCGTCATCGACGCCGTGCCCGAGGCTCTCAAGCACGCCATCGCGGGCGGCATCGGCCTGTTCATCTCCTTCGTCGGGCTCGTGCAAGCGGGCATCGTCGAGCGGCCGCCGCAGGCCGGGATCGTGCATCTCGGCGATCTGCGCCGTCCCCCGGTGGTCGTGGCCCTCGTGGGGCTGGCGCTGACGGCGGCATTGCTGGCGCGGAGGGTGCGCGGGGCGATTCTGTGGGGGATTCTTGCGGCCACCGCGCTTGCGTGGGGGACGGGGCTCGTGCCGTGGCAAGGACTAGTGGCGCTGCCGCCTTCGCTGGCGCCGACGTTTCTGGAGCTCGACCTGGCGGCGTTGCTCGAGCCGGAGCTCGTGCCGGTGGTCATCGTCTTTCTCTACATGGCGCTTTTCGATGCCATCGGCACCCTGATCGCGATCGGCGAGCAGGGCGGGTTCCTGCGGGACGGGAAGCTGCCGCGGGCGACGCGGGCGCTGATGGCGGACTCCTCGGGGACCGTGCTGGGCTCGCTGCTGGGAACCTCGACCGTGACGGCGTACATCGAAAGCGCCACCGGGGTGGAGGCGGGGGCGCGCACGGGGCTCGCCAATCTCGTCACCGGGACGCTGTTCTTGCTCGCGCTTTTCTTCGAGCCCCTCGTGCGCATGGTGGGCGGGGGGGTTCCGGTGGAGGGGGGCGTGCTCTATCCCATGACCGCGCCGGCGCTGATCGTCGTGGGTGCCTTCATGGCGCGCACGGTCACGAAGGTGGAGTGGGCCGATCCCACCGAGGCTTTACCCGCGTTTCTGGTGATCGCGGGCATTCCGTTCAGCTTTTCCATCGCCGACGGGATCGCCTTCGGTTTCATCGCCTACCCGCTGCTCAAGCTCGCCGCAGGCCGGCCGCGCGATGCCTCGTGGCTCGTCTACCTGCTGGGCTTCCTCTTCCTCGCCCGCTACACCTGGCTCTGACCCGGCGATCCGGCGCCGGCCACGGGGTGGAGGCGCGCTTCCGGCTCCCCCGTCGCGCTCAGTCCGCCGGCGGTGGCTTGGTACCATCTCGTACGCCTGACCGCCGCCGTAACGTTGCCTTCCGCGTCCAGGTCGAAGGTCAGTACATCGCCACCTGGCAACAGCTCGACCGAATGACGGCCGGGGCCGTGGCGCTCGATTTCGCCGCGGTAGACGATGCGGGCACCTCCTGGTACAGGATTCGGCATGCCATCCGAAGTGTCTCAGGCTCTGTCGGCCGGGTGCAGATCTGCGTGTACTCCGCGAGCTTCGCCCCGTCGTGCTCCACGGCGCAGTGTCGCTTGAACTCCGCCGCGTTGGTCTGGAAGGCGACGAACACGGCAACTGCGAAGCCCGCGAGTATCAGGAGCGGGCTACGAGCATCGCGTGCACCCTCCTGCATCTTGGATCCTCCTCTTGCCGTTGCTGGGCTCCGAGTCCCTCATGATCCGTCAACACCGGCAGTCGCAGTTGAACTCACAAACCTCAAGCTCCAGCCGCTGAGTCTGCCTGCAATTTAGGCCTGCCAGTACCACCGCGAAACTAAGTTTACCTCAACCTCCCATCTTTCTCTTCCCACTGTTTCAAGATACCCCCCCTCCACAGCTGAAATCTGTCCCGAGTTCCGTCGAAAAAGAAAATGGCGCAACCCCCTGCTGAGAAAGTCAACCGCCCTGAGGGGCGAAGGAGGGCTACGCCGTGGAGAAGGCTACCACGACCGAAGCGGAAGTCATCCAGTTCCGGCAGGCGATCCGGTTGAAGCGCCGGGGCCGAGTCCTGGAGGCGATCCAGACCGTGCTCGAGAAGGAGCTCACCGAGGCGCTCGGCTGCGAGTTCCACGAGCGCTGACGGCGGACCATTTCCGGCTGCGAAGTACGCTCCTCTCGCCGCGCGCCCCTCAACTCACGCAGAGAAGCCACTTCAAGATGAGGGACAATCCTTTTTCTTCTCCGTGATCGTCGTTGTTTTCTTGGTACAGCCAG
>JBBIHH010000022.1:0-59966 GCA_037447115.1 Acidobacteriota bacterium | reverse complement strand
GGCGGCCCGCTTCGTCGCCCTCGCGGAGCGCGAAGCGGGCGATGCGCGCCCCCGCAGGCCGCTGGAAGATCTCGCGCGCGCGGCGGCGAGCATCTGGCGCTTCGCGCCGGAGCTCGCCGCGCGCCGTTGCTTGTTCGTCGTCGGCCCGCCGGGGGCGGGCAAAACGACGACCGTCGCCAAGCTCGCGGCGGCGCAGCGCTGGCTCGAGGGGCGCCGAGTTTTTTTCGCCCAAGCGGACACCGAGAGCGTCGGCGCCTTCGAGCAGGCCGCCCTGCACGCGCAGCGGCTGGATCTCGTCCCGGCGCGGATCGAAGCTCCGGAGGATCTGGAACGCGCCCTGGCCGACGCGGGTGAGGGCGGCTGCGTGATCGTGGATACGCCGCCGGTGGGGCCCCAGCAGCCCGAACGCTGCGCGCGCATCGCGGCGCTGCGAGCCTGCGTCCCGCAGGCGCAAGTCGCGGTGCTCGTGCCGGCGACGCTGCACGAGGCCGACGCGGAGGCGGTGCTCCGACGTTTCGCCCCGCTCCGGCCCTCGTGCGGCGCGTTGACGAGGCTCGACGAAACGCAGCGCTGGGCCGAGCCCCTCGCTGCCTTCGCGCGTCAGCGCACGCCGCTGGCCTTCGTCACCGACGGCGACCGCGTGCCCCAGGATTTGCGGCCCTTGGATCCCACCCTGCTGGCGGCGATGTTGCTTCGTCGCGGCGCGAGGGGGTCGAGCGCGGAGGATCGTTGCGCATGAGCCAGAGCCAAGCACCGGCGTCCACCGGCCTACCGGGGCGCACCATCGCGATCAGCGGCGGCAAGGGGGGTGTCGGAAAGACGACACTCGCCATCAACCTCGCCATCTGCCTCGCCCGGGCGGGCCGCCGCGTGCTGCTGGTGGACGGCGATCTCGGATTGGCCAACGTGGACGTGCTCTTGGGTTTACGTCCTTTGCGCACGATCGAGCATGTCCTGCGCGGAGAAGCCTCCCTGGACGAGCTGGTGCTCGAAGGTCCGGAGGGGATTCGAGTCCTGCCCGCAGCGTCGGGGGTCCCGCAGCTCGCGCAACTCGATCCTCCGGCCCGCCTCCGGCTGCTCGACCTGCTCGCCGAGGCGGCGCGCCGCGCGGATCTGCTGCTGGTGGACACGGAAGCCGGCCTGGCAGGCAACGCCCTCTGGCTACAGCTGAGCGCGCCGCGCGTGGTGCTGGTGACGACAGCGGATCCTGCTTCCCTCGTCGACACCTACGCCACGCTCAAGGTGCTGTGGAGCGCCGATCCGGGGCAGCGCGTCGATCTGGTCGTCAACAACGTGCCGAGCGAAAGCGAAGGGCGCCGGGTCTACGGGCAGTTGCGCAAGGCCGCCGGGCATTTTCTCGGCCGCGAACCCGGGCTGCTGGGTGTCGTGGCGCACGAGCCGTCCATGGCAGAGGCCGTGAGATGCCAGCGGGCGGTGGCGCATGTCCGCCCCCACGCGCCGGCGGTGCGCGCCTACGAGCGGATCGCCCTGCGCCTGGCGTGCGAGCCGAATCCGCTCGCTCCCACCGGCCGAGCGGGCGATCGGCCGGGAGGCGCACCATGAGCGGCGGCGCGGGTTCCGCCTGGCACGAGGCGGTCCGCACGGACCCGTGCGCGCGGGAGCGCTTCGTCGAGGCCCACCTGGATCTGGTGCGCTACCTCGCCGCGCGCATCGCCGCGCGCCTGCCGTCGAGCGTGGAGCTGGAGGATTTGGTGCACGACGGGATCGTGGGTCTGCTGCACGCCATCGCCAAGTACGACCCCCGGCGCGGCGTGCGTTTCCGCACGTACGCGGAAGCACGCATTCGCGGGGCGATTCTCGACGGCTTGCGCCAGCGCGACTGGCGCAGCCGGGGAGCCAGACGCGCCCGCCGCGAGCTCGTCGAGACGATCGAGCGCCTGACCGCCGAGCGCGGGCGGGCCGTGGAGGAGGAGGAAATCGCGGCGGCCCTCGGCTGCACCCTGGAGGAGTACCGCGAGCGGCTGCGCGCCTCGAGCGCGGGCCCGCTGCTTTCCCTCGAGGAGCTGCCGGCGGGCCTGCAGCCCGCCCTTTCGCCGAGCGCCAGCGATCCCGGGGCGCGGCTCGAGCGACGCGAACTCGTGAAGATCATCGTGAACGAGATCGCGCGACTGCCCGAGCGGGAGCGGCACGTGCTCGCGCTCTACTACTGCGATGGGCTGACGATGAAAGAAATCGGATCGGTTCTCGGGGTGACGGAGTCCCGCATCTGCCAGCTTCACAGCCAGGCGGTGGCCCGGCTGCAGGCGGCGCTCGCTGGCGCGTGCCGGGCCGCCCGAGACCCCGCGATCCCCTCGCGCGCGGGAGGACGCTGATGGGCCACGAGCCTCTGTTGCGTCCCGAGGAAGTCTCGGGGGTGCTCTCCAGCGACGACCCGCCGGGCGCGGCGGTGGAAGCGCAGCCGCAGCCTTACTCGCTGCGCGAGCCGCTGGCGATTCCCCCGGCGTCCCAGGAGCGCGCCCAGGCGAAGCTGGAGCGGATCGTCGAGGCGCTCGGCTCGTTGCTGCGCTCCACGGCGGGCCGCGAAGTGGAGGTGACCCTCGATGCCATGCAGCAGATGCGCGCCGGCGCGGCCCTCGATACCGTGGCCTCGCCGGTGTGGGTCCTCCCGCTGGCCGCGGGCTCTGCCGGCGGCCTGGCGCTGCTGCTGCCCGCCGCGCTCGCCCTTCCGCTGGTGGACCTGTGGCTGGGAGGGCCCGGAGGGAAGGCCGAGCCACGCCCGCCGACGGCCGTCGAGTCGCGGGTGCTGGAGCGCTGGCTCGCGAGTTGGGCCGAGACGCTGCGGCGCCGCGTAGGGATCGAGGCGCAAGCGACCTCCGTGCTCGTCGGGGAGATTCCACGCAGCGTCGCCGCGTCGGACGAGCCGCTCGCCGTGGGCCTGCTGCGGTTGCGTTGGAGCGAGCAGGGGGGCGATCGCTCGGCGCTGCTGCTCGTGGCGCCGGCGCTCCTCCTGGACGAGGCCGGCCCGCTCCCGCGCCCGGATGCGCTCGGCCCCCTGGCGGAACCGCTGGCCGGTGTGCCGGTGGCGGTTCGCGTCGTGCTGCGCGCGGGCCGGGTGAGCGTGGCCGATCTGCTCGAGCTCGAGCCGGAAAAGATTCTGCGGTTCGACGTCGCCGAGGATGCACCCTTCGAGGTACGCGTCGAAGGGGAGGTGTGCCTGCGCGGGCGGCTGGAGCGCGCGCCCGACAAGACCGTGCTCTCCGTCGTGTGGAGGCGCGGTGCGGCGAAAAACGCCGGCGCGCGGGTGAAGCCGGAGGAAGGGGAGCGCCCATGAGCGAAGGGAAGAAAGACGCCTTTCTCGATATCGAATTTCCCGCGGAGGTCTGGCTCGCGGAGGAGCGGGTGCCGCTCGGCCGGCTCGTCTCGCTGCAACCGGGAGAGGTGCTCGAGCTCGGCAAGGATCCCGACGGTCCCGTGCAGCTCGTCGTCAGCGGCGTCCCCGTCGCCACCGGCGAGCTCGTCATCGTGGACGGGCACTTCGGTTTTCGGGTCAAGACGACGACGACGCAGGGCCTCGCCCGCGCGGAAGAGGCGCGCCACTCATGATCGCTCTGCCGGTTTGGTTCGTGGCGGTCGTGGTGGCGGCGAACACCCTCGCCCTGGTGGTCGCCCTGCTGGCGTTTCGCGGGCCGTCAGCTGCGGCGACCACGCGACGGGAGACGGAGGGGATCGAGGAAGACCCCCTTTACGAGACTCTGCTGTGCGAGGCGGCCCGTGTGGAGGCGGCGCAAGCCCGCCGCTGGTGGGCGGGCGAAGCGGCTGCGCGGCTCGCGCGGGCAGCTTCTCGAGGCGCGGGTTCGGCGGGGGACCGGAGATGACGGACGCGGCGGGATCCTGCCGCCGGCGGCGAGGCGGTGCCGCCCCCGAGTGCCGCGTGCGCTATAGGGCGCCCGGAGAAGCGGCTCGCGTGCCTGGCATGGGCGTTGAAATCGTGCCCAGCCCGCAGGAGAAACGACGATGAATCATGAGGTCTACATCGCGGCTTCGGGGATGCGGCTCGAGCAGCGGTGGCTGGAGCAGATCAGTCAGAACCTGGCCAACGTCTCCACGGCCGCCTACCGCCCGCAGCGCCTGCTGGCGGCGAGCCACGACGGGCGCGCCCTTCGCTGGCCCGCCGTCGCCGTCGCCCTTGGCGGCGCCTACACCGTGCCCGGCACGGGGCCCCTGCGCGAGACGGGCCGCCCCTGGGATGTCGCGCTTCCCGAAGGTCGCTACCTGCTCGTCCGTACGGCGGGGGGCATCCGCCTGACCCGCGCCGGCGCCCTCCAGCTCAGCGCGGAGGGGCGGTTGACCGACGCCCTCGGCCATCCGGTCCTCGACCAGGAACGGCGACCCATCGAAGGATTGACGCCGCAAGGCCGTCTGGCCGGGGACGGACGCGTCCTGGACGGCGAGGTGGAGCGCGCGCGCCTTGCCGTCGTGCACGTGGAAGACGACGCGCTCCAGCGCGAGGGCGACGGCCTGTGGGACTTGTCCGAGGGACGCTCCCTGCCGCAGCCCGAGGCGCAGCCCGAGCTGCGCGTGGGTTGGCTGGAGGGCTCGGCCACGCGGGCCCTCGACGAACTCGTGCGCCTGATCGAGGCGCAACGCGCGTTCGAGGGTTATCAGAAGGTCCTGTCCGTGGTGATCAACGACGTCAACCGCAGCGCCGTGCGCGACCTCGCCGGATGAGGCGCGACGGACGTTCGAGGAGGATGCCGCCATGCTGAGAGCCCTCTGGAGCGCGGCTTCGGGGATGCAAGCCCAGCAACTGCAAATCGACACCATCGCCAACAACCTGGCCAACGTCAACACCAGCGGCTTCAAGCGCGGCCGCGCCGAGTTCCAGGATCTGCTGTACCAGACCGTCACGGCCCCGGGCGCCCCCTCCTCGGTGGCCACCCGCAACCCGGCGGGCATCCAGCTCGGGCTGGGCTCGCGGCCGGCGTCGGTGAAAAAGCTGTTCAGCCAGGGAGACATCAAGAAAACCGACAATCCCCTGGATCTCGTGATCCAAGGGCAGGGGTTCTTCAAGATCTTGCTCCCGGACGGCAGCACGGCGTACACGCGCGACGGGGCGTTCACCGCCAACCAGGACGGCCAACTCGTCAACGCCCAGGGTTACCTGCTCGATCCACCGATCACGCTGCCGCCCGATACGTTGACGATCAACGTGGGCGCCGACGGCACGGTGAGCGTCACGCAGCCGGGCCAGCCTCAGGCGACGCCCATCGGCCAGATCCAGCTCGCCAACTTCGTCAACCCCACGGGCCTGCTGAGCCTGGGAGGCAACCTGTACCAGGCCACCGAGGCTTCGGGCGATCCGATCGAGGGCACGCCGGGACTCGACGGGCTGGGGACGATCGCTCAGGGATTCCTGGAGCTGTCGAACGTGAGCATCGTCACGGAGCTCGTGGACCTCATCGCCGCCCAGCGGGCCTACGAGCTCAACTCGCGCGCGGTGCAGGCGGCGGACGAGATGATGCAGCGCGTGCACAGCCTCGTGCGCTGATGGGAGGTGCAGAGCGCGATGCGCCCCAACACCAGGATCGCCGCGATGCTCGGGAGCGTCCTGTTGGCGTGGAGTGCGCCTTGGTCGGCGGCGGAGGCGCAGCTTAGCGAGACCGTGCGCCGTCTGGTTGTGGCGGCGGCACAGGCGCAGGTGGCGGCGCCCGACCGTTTCGTCGTGGAGACGGTGCGCGTGGCGGGGGGCCGGCTTCCCGCCGGGGACGCATGGCGCGTCGAGTCGGTGCGCGGGCCGAACCGCTCGGGCCTGGTGCAGATCGTCTGCGCCGGAGAGCGAGCGGACCTGCGCGTGCGCCTGCTCGTCCACGGGCGCGTCGTGGGCCCGGGGCTGCGGGCCCGGCGCACGCTGCTGCGTGGGGAGCCGATCCCGGCCGAAGCGGTCGAGCTCGTGGAGACCGATTGGACGGCGTCGCCGGAGCCGCCCCTGCGCGAGCCGGAGGCGCTCCAGGGCATGGCGCCGCGGCGCACCCTCGGGGCGGGGCGCGTGCTGACCGCAGGGGATCTCGCGGCGACCCCCGTGGTGCGCCAGGGCGAACCGGTCGAGCTCGTGTGGGTCCGGCCGCGTCTGGCGGTTCGCGCGCTCGGGCGGGCGCGCCGCGACGGCGCTTTGGGGGAGGTGATCCCGGCGGAGAACCCGCGCACGGGGGTCGTCGTGCTGGGCGAGGTGCAGGCGGACGGCTCGCTGCGGGTCCTGCGGCGGGCCGACCTTTGGCTGTGAGGCGACGAGGGCCGCGATGAGAAACCGCGCCGCCTGGAGGGTGTTGCTGCTGGCCGGGACGGCCCTGCTCGGCTGCGCGCACGCGCACCGCGCTCCGGCGCCGCCGCTCGCCGAGGACATGGCGCGCCTCGCGCAGGATCTCGATCTGTTGCCGCCCTTCCCCGAGCCTTCGGCGGCGCCGGGCTCGCTCTGGACCGACGGGGGGCCGGGGGCGGCGCTGGTGCGCGACACGCGCGCTTTCCGCGTCAACGATCTGTTGACCATCCGCGTCACCGAGTCCACGAGCGGCACGAACGCCTCCACGACCGAACTGGCGCGGGAGGCCGACGCGAACTTCAACGCGCCCTTCGTCTTCGGCCTGGAGAATCTGGATCGCGCGCTGGAGAGCGGGAGCCGATCCGAGTTCAGCGGGGATGGCACGACGAGCCGCTCGAGCCAGCTCGTGGGCGCCATCACGGCGCGGGTGGTGCGCGTGCTCCCCAACGGCGACCTGGTGATCGCGGGCCAGAAGACCGTGGCGATCAACCGCGAGCGGCAGGTGCTCACGCTCGTCGGCTCCGTCCGTCCGGTGGACGTGAACGCCAACAACGAGGTGCTGTCGGCGAAGGTGGGGGACCTCACGGTACGGCTGTGGGGTCGCGGCGAGGTGGACGCCACGGTGCGGCAGGGCTGGTTCATGCGCGTGATGCAGAGGATCTGGCCCTTCTGAGGCGAAGGACGAATGGAGGCGGCGGTGGCGCGGATCCGCACGAAGACCGTGGTCGGCATGGCCGTAGCGCTCCTGCTCGCCCCCGGCGGCGTGGCGCAGGAGCACGCGCCCATGGTGCGCGTCAAGGATCTGGCCCGTGTCGAGGGCGTGCGCTCCAATCCCCTCGTCGGTTACGGCCTGGTGGTGGGGCTTCAGGGTACGGGAGACGGCACGCAGGCGGCCTTCACCATCCAGAGCCTGGCCAACGCGCTGCGGCGCAGTGGCGTCGCGGTGCCACAGTCGGCGATCCGCGTGCGCAACGTCGCGGCCGTGATGGTCACGGCGGAGCTGCCGCCGTTCGCGCGGCCTGGACAGCGCATCGATGTGCAGGTCTCCTCCATCGGGGACGCCAAGAGCTTGCAGGGCGGCACGCTGTTGATGACGCCGCTTTTCGGCCCCGACGGGGCCTCCTACGCGGTGGCGCAGGGCGCGGTCTCGATCGGAGGGGCGTTTCTCGGGGGGCGCGGCGGCAACACCGTGCAGCGAAACCATCCCACGGCGGGGCGCGTGCCGGCAGGCGCGATCGTGGAGCGCGCGGTGCCGGCTTCGTTCGCCGCGGACGCTGCGGTTCGCCTGCTCCTCGACCAGCCGGATTTTGCGACGGCCGCCCGCATCGTCGCCGCCATCAACCGCACCTTCGGCGAGGGCACGGCTGTGGCGGAGGATGCGGCCGCCGTCCGTCTCGCGCCGGCGCGCAGCCTGGGGCTCGAGCCCGTGGAGTGGCTCGCGCGGGTCCAGGCCTTGGAGGTGCGGCCCGACGCCAGCGCGCGCGTCGTGATCAACGAGAAGACGGGCACCGTGGTCATGGGGGCCGACGTGCGCGTCTCCAGGGTGGCGCTTTCCCACGGCAACCTGACCGTGGAGATCGTGACCTCGTTCGAGCCCAGCCAGCCGCCGCCGCTGTCGCGGGGGCAAACCGTGGTCGTGCCTCAGTCGGACACGCGCGTCACGGAGGAGCCGGATCGGGTGATCCTGTTCGAGGAAGGGGTCACCGTAGGCGAGATCGTCGAGGCCCTCAACGCCATCGGCGCCTCTTCGCGCGACATGATCGCCATCTTCCAGGCCATGCGCGCCGCAGGGGCGCTGCACGCGGAGTTGATCGTCCTATGAGCGTGACGATCGGCGCGGTCGAAGCGCTGGTGCCGGGCCGTCCGGCAAGTCGGGAGCCCTACCCGCCGGAAGCGTTGCCGCGCGCCGCGCGCGCCTTCGAAGGACTGCTGTGGCAGCAACTCCTCCGGGTGATGCGGCGGGCGCAGTTGCACGAGGGGTTCTTCGGCCAGGGGCCGGGCACCGCCATCTACGAGGGGTGGTTCGAGCAGTTGTTGTCGGAGCGGCTCGCCGAGGGAGGCTCCCTCGGGATCGCCGACGCGTTACTCCGGCAATGGGGGCAGGAGGAGGATCCCGTGGCGGAACTCGAGCGCTGGCGCGAGGCGCGGGGGCGCGAACGCGCGATCCGGGGATTCGCTCAAGTCGCGGACGAAGCGGACGATAGATGGGGTGGAGGTTCCGAGCCCGCGCAAAACTCGGAGCCTCTCCAGGGTGGACGCCATGAAGATTGACGGTATCGGCGGACCCAGAAAACCCGGACAGGCGCCGACCCCCGAGCCTGCGCCAAGAGCGCGAGGGGGCCGCCCGCAGGAGAGGGCCCAGGGCGACCGCGTCGAGCTGTCGAAGCAGACGCGCCGGATCGCGCAGCTCGTCGGCCGGGCCATGGAGCTGCCGGAAGTTCGCCGGGGCGAGATCGAGGCGCTGCGGCGCGCCATCGCCGAGGGTCGCTACCTCATCGATGCCGACCGGCTGGCGCACGCCATCCTGGAGTTCGAGGATGGGCTCCTCCCCTGAAGCGGCCGAGGCGCGCGATGCGGCCGAGGCTCGACTCCTGGGTCAGCTCCGCGCGAGCCTGGAGCGCGCGGTGGCCCTCGCCGCACGGGTGCGCCAGGCGCTGATCCGCGGCGACGTCGAGGCCATCGAGACCGCGACCGCACAGCTAGCGAGCGTCGCCGAGGCCTTCAAGGCGCTCGCCGCCGCGTACGCCGACGATCCGGACTCTCGCCGGAGCGACGGGACGCGCCCCCCGGGCGTCCTCCGGGCGCGCGCGGCGTTGCGGGATGCGGTGGCGCGCCTGGCGCGTCAGGCGGCGGTGGACGGGGCATTGCTGGAGCGGTTCGTGCAGCATTCGCAGACCCTGCTGGGGATCGTTACCGGGCAAGGCAGCGAGGCCTATCTGCCCTCGGGCCGGGCGGCGGAGACGTTGCCCGAAGGACTGAAGCTGACGGAGTGGGTATGAGCCTCTTCAGTTACTTCCAGCTCGGCCTGAAGGCGATGCACGCGGCGCGCGTGAGCCTGCAGGTGGCAGGGGACAACATCGCGCACATCGGCACGCCGGGCTACGCTCGCCGGCGCGTGGAGCTCGTGCCCTCGTATCCGGTGCGGGTGCCCGGCGGCTGGCTCGACCAGGGGGCCGATGTCGCGGCAGTGCGCCGCATGGAGGACCGGTTCCTCCAGGCCGCGCTCGAGCGCGAACTCGGCCGCCGCGCAGGTGCGGAAGAGCGACTGCGGGCGCTCCAGGCCGTGGAGCGACTCTACGGCACCCTCGAGTCGAACAACCTCGGTGCGGCGTTGTCCGCTTTCGCTGCGGCCTTCGAGGAGCTTGCGGGGCAGCCGGAAAATTTCGCCCTGCGGCGGACAGCGCTGTCCGCGGCGGAGACGCTGGCCCGCACGATCCGCGACACCTACGCCCGGCTCCAGGAGCAGCGGCAGCGCGAGGACCAGGCCGTGGAGGCGGCGGTGGCGCGCGTGCGGGAGCTGGCGCTGGAACTCGCGCGGCTCAATCGCGAGATCGCGGCCCACGAGGCCGACGGCACGACGGCGGGTCCCGTGCGCGACCAGCGGCAGCGCATCGTCGAAGAGCTGGCGGAGTGGACGGGCGGCACGGCCGTGGCGGAGGCCGGGGGGCGGGTGAGCTTCGCGCTTCCGGGAGGGCCGACCCTCGTTTCGGGGGACGCCGCCTTGCCCCTCGCGGTGGAGAGGGACGCGAACGGGCTAGAGCGCGTGAGGTCCGGCGCCGACGGGACCGACATCACGGCACGGGTGCGGCAGGGCCGGCTGGGCGCGCTGCTCGCGGCGCGGGACGAGATCCTCGGGGAGCGCCTCGAGGAGCTCGACCGCCTGGCGGAGGATCTGACGGTGCGGGTGAACGCCGTCGTCACGGCGGCGTTCGATCGTTCCGGCAACCCCGGGGCCGCGCTGTTCGTGCCCGACCCGCCGACCCAGCCTTCTCACGCCGCACGGATCGCCGTCAACGCGGCGCTCCTCGCCGACCCAGCGCTGCTGGCTGTCTCCGCCACCGGGGCCCCGGGCGACGGTGCGGCGGCGCGGGAGGTGGCGGAGGTCGTCCGCGAGCCGTCGGCGGCGCTCGGAGGTCGCGATCCGATCGGTTTCGTGGCGGACAGCTTGACGAGACTGGGAAGCGCGATCGTCGAGACCGACGTCGTGCACGGGGTGGCCGAGGAGCTCGTGGCCGCCCTGCAAGCGCGGCGCGATGCGGTCTCGGGTGTGTCGCTCGACGAAGAGGCGGTGGAGCTGATCCGCCAGCAGCGCGCCTTCGAGGCCGCGGCGCGCTTCCTGGGAGTGATGAACGAAATCACGGCCATGGCCGTCAACCTCGGGCGTTGACCTGGAGCGAACGATGCGGGTCGGGGACAGGACGTTTTTTTCGGGCTTTCTCGCGGGGCTGCGCGCGAGCCGGGCCCAGGCGGCCGAGGCGGTGTCGCAGCTCGCCGACGGCAAGCGCGTCCGCCGCGCTTCGGACGATCCTTCGGGGGCGCAGGCGACGATGCTGCTGCGGGCGCGCCTGGCGCGCGTTCAGGCGTACGACCGGGCGGGGCAGGCCGCGCGCGCGGATCTGGCTACCATCGATCGCGTGCTGGGAGAGGCGATCGCCCTCGTGAGCGAGGCGCGCGCGGAAGGCCTGGCGGGAGCATCGTTTCCGTTCGGCGAGGCCAACGCGATCCACGCGCAGCGGATCGAAGCGATCCGGGCCCAACTGCTGGCCCTGGCCAACACGGCTCAGAGCGGCCGCTATCTCTTCGCCGGCACGGCGACGCAGGCCGCGCCCTTCGCCGCCGACGGGACCTACAACGGCGACGAGGCCGAAGTTCAGGTGCCGCTCGACGACGGGCAGAGCGTGGGCGCGACGCTGGTAGGGCGGCGCGTCTTTTCCGAGGCGACGGATCTGTTCGCCAAACTCGACGAGCTGGCGCAGGCGCTGCGGGACAACCGGACGCAGGACGCGGCGGCGGTGCTCCCCGAACTCCAGCAGGCGCTGGAGCGGCTGGTGGAGGTGAGGGCCGATGTGGGGTTGCGGCTGCGCGCGCTGGAGGAGGCGGAACTGAGGCGGGCGGATGAGGCGGAGCTGTGGATGCGTCGGATCGCGGAGGTCGAGGACGCGGAGCTGGAGCGGGTCGTGACCGACCTCCAGCTCGCCACGACGGCGAGCGAGGCGCTCGCCCGCGCCGCGGCCCGCGTGCTCGGGCGTTCGTTGTTCGACGTTCTCGGTTGACGGTGCGTTTCGGGATCGAGGGGGAGACACCAGGCGTGGCTCGTTGGCTCGCAGCTTCGGAAACCGATCCTTCGAGCATCCTCTGGTTCGAGGAGGGTATCGTCGGTGTGCCGCGGGCCAGGCGCTTCCAGCTCCTGGAGCGTGCGGGCTCGGCCGTGCGCCTGCTGCGCTGCCTGGACATCGAGGGCTTCGCTTTGCCGGTCGTCGAGCCCGCCCGGGCCGACCCCGACTACCGCCCCCGCCTCGGCCGCCGCGTGCGGGAGGCGCTGGGTGCGGAGGGCAACGAGCCGCTCGTGATCCTGGTGGTGACCGTGCTCGGTCCGGAGGGCCCGCGGGCCAATTTGCGCGCGCCGATCGTGATCCACCCGCGCACGCGGCGGGGGGTGCAGGTGATCCTGGAGGACCCGAGCCTGCCGCTCGACGCGCCCGTGAGGTAGGGAGGATGCCCGCTCGCGAACCCCGGGGGATCGAATTGAACTGAACGAGAAAACGGCTCGAGTCCATCCCAGGAGGGCGCGAGGACAGGAGGTCCGATGCTGATCCTGACCCGCAAACGCAACGAGAGCGTCGTCGTTGCGAACGCCATCCGCATCACGGTCGTGGAGATCTCCCCCGGTCAGGTGCGCCTCGGTTTCGAGGCGCCTGCCGACGTTTCGATCTACCGCGAGGAGCTCTACCGGGTGATCGCGGAAGCCAACCGCGCCGCCGTGGAGCGCCGCGAGCCGGCGCCGCCCGCCGGCGACCCCTGAACGTGCTCAGACCTTACTGGATCACGAAGTCCGCGAAGAGCACGTCCCGCACCTCGCCCTCGCCCAGGAGGGGTTTGAGCTGCGCCCGGATCTCGTGGCGCAGGTTCTCCTTGCCCAGCGAATCGAGCAATTCTTCGTGGCTTTTCGAGGTCAGCAGGGTCAAGATGCGGTCGCGGATGCGGGCGCGCAGGAGCTCGTCTTTCTGTTGGATGTCCTCCGCCAGCGCGGCGGGCACCACCGTCAAGCGCAGCGTGAGCTTGAGGTAATGGGCGCCGGTCTCGTCGGAGAGATTGACGAGGAAGGTGTCCAGGGCCACGAGGCCCTCCGGCGCGGCGGGAGGCTCGGGCTCGGTCGCCGCCGGCTCGGGGGTCGAGTGCCCCAAGAAAAAGAACGCCCCCGCACCCCCCCCGCCCGACAGCACCGCGGCGGCGAGCGCGATCCACAGAAGTTTGCCGCGGCGGCGCGCAGGCTTCTGCGGCGCGGCCTCGGCCGCAGGGGTCTTGTTCGCTACCGTCGCTTCAGCCATCTCACTCACCCTCCCTCGGCTTCCCTGGCGCGCTTGGCCGGCTGCGGCGGTGCGGCGGGCCCGCCAAAAGGCTGTTGCGGGGCGGAGCGCGTCTCGCCGGCCGGCGGGCGCACGAACACGAACTCCACGCGGCGATTCTTGGCCCGGTTCTCGGGCGTATCGTTCGGCACCACCGGCCGCGTATCGGCGAAGCCGATGGCGCGGATGCGCTCGGCCGGCACGCCGCGCTCGATCAGGTAACGGGCGGCGGCCGCCGCCCGCGCACCCGAAAGCTCCCAGTTGCTCGGAAAGCGCGTGTTGGCGATGGGCACGTCGTCCGTGTGGCCCTCGATCTCGACCGACCCAGGCTGGGTGCGGGCGATCGCGGCGATCCTGTCCAGGATCTCTCCGGCGCGCGGCTGGATCGTCGCCTCTCCGCTCTCGAAGAGCACCTCGCCCTCGAGGCGGATGGACACGCCCTTGTGCGTCACCTGGACGCTGGCACGCCGCTCGAGTCCTGCCTGGCGCAGGGCTTCCTGGACCTGTTGCATCAGATCGAGCTCGATTTGCGGCGTCGTGGTGTCGCGGGCGTCCGTGTTCAGGATCGTCGTGCCCATGGGGATGCCGCTGTAGTTGAGCCGCGTCTTCAAGCCGAAGGCCTCGCGCATGAACCCTGCCACGACCTTGAACTTCTGGATCTCCATCGTCGAGAAGGAGAGCAGGAGCACGAAGAACACCAGCAGCAGCGACATCATGTCGCCGAAGGTGACGACCCACTCCGGGGCGCCCCGCTTGGGTTGGCCTGGGTCCAGGTCGAGCACGCTGACCTCGCTGCGCTCACGCGGCGCGGGCGCGCCGCTTGGGTTCGATGAAAGCCTTGAGCTTCTCGTCGATCGACGCCGGGTGGTCCCCCTGGACGATGCCGACCACGCCTTCGATGACCACCTGCATGTTCAGCAGCTCCTCCCGGCTGCGGACCCTGAGTTTGTCCGCCAGTGGCAGCGCGAACAAATTCGCGATCACCGCACCGTACAGCGTCGTCAGGATCGCCACCGCCATGGCCGGACCGATGGCCTTGGGATCGTCGAGTGCGGTGAGCATCTGCACGAGGCCGATCAGGGTGCCGATCATCCCGAAGGCGGGCGCGGCGTTGCCGATGCCTTCGAGGATCTCCTGGCCGCGGGTGTGACGGGCCGCCGTGAAGCGGGCCTCCGTCTCCAGCACGGAGCGCAACTGTGCAGGCTCCAGACCGTCCACGCAGAGCTGCACCGCCTTGGCCAGAAACGGCTCCGCGATCTCGACCTTCTCCAACGACAGCAGGCTGTCTTTGCGCGCCTTGCGCGCGAGCTCCACGATCTGCCCGATCAGATCCGCGGGCTGCGGCAAGCGGGTCGTGAACCCCTTGGCCACGACCGCGAACGTGCCCAGGACGGCGGAGAGGGGATTGCGGATCAGCGTGGCGCCCAGCGTGCCGCCCACGACGACGAGGACCGAGGGGAGGTTGAGGAAGATCAGGGGGGATTCGCCGAGCAGGATCGAGGTCAGCAGCAGCAGCGTGCCCAGCAAGATGCCGATGATCGTGGCCAGGTCCATCGTCCGCTCGTGCCTCGCTCCGGCAGCACTCGGCCCTCCGGCTGCGGCGTGCTCCCGCGCCGGGGCTACGTATCGGCCCCGGGGCCGCGAAGTTGAGCGCCCCGCCCCCCGGGCGCCGGCGCTCAAGAAGGCGCGTTCGCGGCCGATGGTGAGGGGAGAAGACGAGGCGTGCGATGGATATCCGCGTGGGCGGCAGCGGCGCCGTGGGGCCCCCGGGCCAGCGTCGGTCCGAGGATCGGTCGGAACCGATCGAGGCGCGCATCCTGGCAGTCCGGACGCCCCGGCGGGGTGTCCAGGGGCCGCCTCCGGCCACCCCGGAGCGGCGCCGCGATCCCGCGCGCCGCGATCCTCCGGGGGGCAGGGTACTCGTGCTGCTGATCCCCTCCGACCCTCGCTTACCGGCGGATCTCGACCGGCATCCCTACCGCGTCTTCCTGCGCTTCGTCCGCCGCTGAGGCACCCTCCGCTCGCAGCGATCCGGGCAGCGTTTGCAAGCGATGCTCGGGGTCCACCGTCCGCTCGGCGACTTCGACATCGCTCCGCGCCAGCAGCTCGATCGCTCGCGCCTGCGTCGGCTCCTCGAGCGGCTCAGCTCCCGCGCCTCGCCGATCTCCTCGCGTAGATCCCACCGCCGCAGCAGGGGAGAGCGGAAATCGGTGTGGCGTTGTGCGCACCGGGGTCCTGGAGCCGCCGGGACGCGAGGGCCACACCCGCGCCGGCGGCCTCGAGGTCGTCCACTTCCCGCAGCACGAGCCGCCCCCTTCCCGGGCGCGCGGGCGCCGGTCGGCCTCAGGGTGTCGGCCGGGTGTCGGGAGAACTCGAGCCCTGGAGCTTCGCCACCTTGCGGGCCAGGCCATGCCAGTGGAGCGCGAGCGCCAGCGTGCGCCCGGCGATGGACCAGAAACGGCGTTCGGCGGCCTCGAGCGGATCTTCATCGAGCGCCGCGTAGACCGCCAGCGCCCCGAAGGTCGTGCCGCGCCACGCGAGCGGGACGATCAGCGCCGCGCCGATCCCCTGGGCTTGCGGCGGAAGCTGGTCGAAGAAAACCTCGGTATGCAGGTCTTCGATGTAGCGGGGCTTGGCCCCCTGGCTCAGCCGGTAGGCCGCGCTTCCGGTACCCTCCCGCGCGGAGGCGTTGAGGGGATCCGGGGGGGCGGGGAGCACCTCGCGCTCCTCCATCACCTTCGGCTGCGGTCGGAAGAGAAGCAGCGACGCGCGGCGCCGTCCCACAGCCTCCGCCAATCGCCTGAGCAGGCCTGCCGGCAGCACGTCGCCCTCCGGGTCGGCGAGGGGTTCGAGCAGCGCGTCGAGCGCCTCCAGCATTCCCGCCCGCCGCTGCGCCGAAGCCTGCGCCGACTGCAGTCCTTCCAGGCGCTCCGCGAGCTGCATGCCCGTCTGCACCGCCTCGGCGAGCAGCGTTTCCTGATCCATGATCTTGCGGTCGCGACCCTGGGCAGCCCAGGCTTCGCGGTAGCCTTCGTCGTCCACCCGCCGCTCGAAGCTCACGCGCGGCGCTTCCTCCCCGGCGGGGGAGCGCTCGCGGGCGGCGGCGAGGGCTCGCTCCACGCGTTCTTCGATCTCGGCCTCCGGGACGCGGCCCGGCGCGCGCTTGGCGCAGGCGTGCCTGAGGGCCTGCTTGACGACAGCAGCGAAGGTGTCCACGACGCCGCGGCCCGTCGTGGCGACGGCCTCGAAGGCGGGCCGGCCGCGGGGATTGAGCTGGGCGGCCATCTCCGGCACAGGCCGCGCGCTGGGCAGGTCGCGCTTGTTCCATTGAAAGACAAGCGGCAGCGTGTCGGGATCGAGGCCGTTGGCTTTGAGGTTCGTGCGCAGGTTCTCGATGGCCCACAGGTTCGCCTGCTCCATCGCGGGATCCGAGTCGGCCACGAGCACGACCCCATCCGCGCCGGAAAGAACCTGGCGCCGGGTGAGCTCGTAGTGCACTTGCCCGGGCACGGTATAGATCTTGAGGCGCACCTGCAGGGCGGCGATCTGTCCGAGGTCCAGGGGGAGCAGATCGAAAAACAGGGTGCGGTCGTTCTTGGTGGCGATGGAGACCAGTCCCTGGCGGCCCTCGGGGTCCGTCAGGCGGTGCAGCGTGACGAGGTTGGTCGTCTTCCCCCCGAGGGCGCAGCCGTAGTAGACGATTTTCAGGTAGATCGTCTTGCGCGCAAGGTCGAGGATCGCCATCGCCGGACCGCATACCCGCCCTGCGTTCCTATCGGCCGCTGGCGGGGGAAGTTGACCCGAGTCCGGCGGGCGAGCAGGTTCAGTGCGCCGGGGCGGCCGCCGCGGGGCGGCGGGAAAGTCGAGCCCAGAGGAAGGCGCCCGCGAGGGCCATCGCCAGGCCGATCCACTGCGAGGTGGCAAGTCCCAGGGCGCCACCGCGGGGGTCGCCCCGCAGGAACTCCACGGCGAAGCGGGAAACCCCCTCCAGCAAGAAGAAGAGGGCGAAGAGCTGCCCCTCGAATTTTCGCCGCGGCAGCAGCCACAGCAACAGCGCGAAAAGCGCGAAACCGTCCAGGGCCTGGAGGATCTGCGTCGGATGGAGCGGGACGCCGAGCGGGGTGCCGTTGAGCCTGCGGGCGGCGGGGTCGGTGAAGATGATGCCCCAGAGGAGCGTGGTGGGCTTGCCGTAGCAACACCCCGCCGCGAGGCAGGCCAGCCGTCCGATCCCCATGCCCAGCGTCAGGCCGACCGCCGAGACGTCCAGCAAGGGGAATACGGGCAGCCGGTGTCTGCGAAAGAGGTAGGCGGCGGTCAACGTGCCCGCGAAAACGCCGCCGAGCACGACGCGGCCCCCGGTGAGGAACTGCTTCCAGGAGATGGCTCCGCTTCGAATCTGCGGCCACTCGACCAGCAGGAAGGTCAACCGCGAGCCCACCTCACCCGCGATGGCGAACAAGAAGCAGATATCCACCATCCGTCCGAACGGGACCCCGTAGTGGCGCCGGGCGAGCCAGGAGATGGTGAAGATCGCCACCAGGAATGCCGTCAAGTACAAGCTACCGTAGGTAGGGAGCGCGAAACCGTCGAGCCGCAATAGGTAAGGCAGCATCGGGTCTTATGGTACACAGTCATTTAGTTAAAAGCAATATCGAGACCGCAGAAAAACACTAAAATGCCCTCGAAGATGACTAACTTTTGCATGTCTTTGGGGTGCAACCGCCGTTCGGATTTGGCCGTATATTGCTATTCGACCAAGTAACGCAGAATTTCGATCGAGGGGGGCCGATGGACCAAGCCGCCAGGATCCGGGACGCGATCCGGCGCATCCTCCTCCGCCACGCCCGCTACCCGGCACGGGAGCTTCCGGAGGACCAGCCGCTCGCCCCGCTGCTCGGCTTCGACTCGTTGGCGCTCCTGCTGAGCGTCTGTGACATCGAGGCGGAGTTGGGGGTGCGCGTCGCCGTGGAGCGCATCGAGACTCTCGAGTCGCTGACCTTCGCGCAGGTCGTCGGTCTGGTCGGGAGCGGCGACCACGGGCCTGCGCCCTCGCGGCCGGCAGGCGCCTCGGTTCCCGACCGCTGAGCTGAGAGCGTGCCCACGATGCAGGGGGATGCGCTGCACGAGGGCAGCCTGCGGCAGTGGCTTCGCAAGACGCGCGGGATCGTCTTCGTCGATCGGACGTTCCGGCTTCACTCGTGCACCTACGCGGATCTGGCACGGGGGGTAGCCGCGGCGAAGCGCTTCTTTCGCGGGCGCGGCGTGCGTCCGGGCGATCGCGTCCTGCTGTCGATGGGCACCGAGCCGGCCATGGTTCGCGCTTTTCTCGGCCTGCTCCACCTCGGTGCGATCCCGTTCTCGGTGGCGCCCCCGCTCATGGGACAGGACGCGGGCGCCTACGAGGCCCGGCTGGTGCGCCTGGCGCGGGCCTACCGCGTGGGGGCGGTGCTGGAGACGGGCCCGCTGCGCGGGTTGGCGTCCAAGATCGGGACCGCTACCGTAGCCTTGCCTCGCCCGCCGCAGGAAACCGATGCGCCTCCGGTGCCTTCGCTCTTGGAGCCGCTCTCGCGCCGCGGCGACGAGGTGGCTTTCGTTCAGTTCTCCTCTGGCAGCACCTCCGACCCGAAAGGCGTCCCGATCACGTTCGCCAACTTGCTCGACAACCTGCAGCTGATCGTGCAAAACGACCGGCGCCGGGCGGACAGCGTGATGGTTTCGTGGCTTCCTCTCTACCACGACATGGGTCTCGTGGGGGGCCTGTTCTCGAATTTCGTCCGGGGCAACGCGGCGGTGCTTCTCGACCCGCTGGGCTTCATCGCCCGTCCGGTGAGCTGGCTGCGCGCCCTGAGCCGGGCCGGGGGCACGCTGAGCCCGATCCCCAACTTCGCCCTCGACCTCTGCACCGACCGCATTCCCGACCCCCAGCTCGAAGAAGAACGCCTCGATCTTTCGACCGTGGAGTACGTCTACAACGGCTCCGAGCCCGTCCGCCTGCGCTCCATCGAGCGCTTCGAGCAGCGCTTCGGGCCCTTCGGCCTGCGTCGCGGCTGCATCTATCCCGTTTACGGCATGTCGGAGGCGACCCTGATCGTCACCGCGCCCGCCTACGGCGAGCCGGTCGTGACGCGGGAGATCGAGGGCCGGAGGTTTCCCGCGGTGGGATTCCCCCTCGGGGACTTCGACGTGCGGATCTGCGACGAACAGGGGCGGGCCCTCCAGGCAGGGCGCGTGGGGGAGCTCTGGCTCCGCGGAAGCTCGGTGACGCCGGGCTATTGGGATCCGGCGGGCCGCTTTTCGGGGCGCACCCCCGAGGGTTGGCTGCCCTCGGGGGATCTCGGAACGCGGGACGAGGCCGGACGCGTGTACATCACGGGACGGAAGAAAGATCTGATCCTCCACCGCGGCCGCAACTTCTACGGGCACGACATCGCGGGGGAAATCGAAGTCCTGCCGTGGGTCCGCAAGGGCAAGACCTACGTTTTCTCGGTAGACCTCGAGGGCGAGGAGCGCGTGGTGGTGCTGCTCGGCTACCCCCGCGAAGCGGGGCGCGACTCCGCCGGAGGGCGGCCTCTGGCGGACTATGCGGAGGAGATCCGAGCCTTCGTCTTCCGCCGTTTCGGGCTTCCCGTGCACGACGTGCGTTTCGTGTCGCGACTTCCCAAGACCACGAGCGGGAAGGTAGCGCGCCACCTCTGCGAGCGGTTGTACTTGGACATGGTAGGCGCGAACGGTGAACCGCGTCAGGACTGACGTGGGTCGGGACGCACGGCCGCGAGGGGGGCTCGCCCGTCGTTTGGCGGCGCTCGGCAGGCGTGCCGGGGCCGGCGTCCGGATCGCGGCCGGGCTCGCCTGCTTTCTGGTTGTTTCGCTCGCGCTCGACCTCGCCTTCCGCACGAGCGTGCTCCCGCTGTCGGCCGAGGATCCGCGCCGGGCGAGGCGATCGAACCGCTTCGTCCGCTGGTGGGGCATCGCCGCGCTGGAGATCGCGCGTTTCTTCTGCGGGACGAAACTGTCGATCCTCGGACACCTCCCCGAAGCCGGGCGCTACATCATCGTCGCCAACCACCAGAGCAGTTTGGACGTACCGTTGCTGATCCACATCTTCCGCCGCCAGAACCTCAAGTTCGTGGCCATCGACTGGCTCGGCCGGGGGAAGCCCGGGGTGTCGGCCGCACTGCGCGGAGGCGGTTTCGCCAGAGTCAGTCAGAAGGCCGTGGGCCGCGATCTCGCCGAGCTGATGCGCTTCGGGGAGGAACTCCAGCGCTTCGACGCCAGCGCGGTTCTCTTCCCCGAGGGGCGAAGGACCGAGGACGGCGAGCTTCTGCCCTTCAAGTTCGCGGGTGTGGAGGCGGTCCGCCGCACCGCGAGATTGCCGTTGCTCCCGGTGACGCTGGACGGGCTGTGGCGCGCGCGGACGATGCGCGACTATCTCGCCCTACCGGGCGCGACCGTCACCGTCCACGTCGGCCAGCCGATTCCCCCCGAGCGCTTCGACGAGGATCCGCGCTCCGCCTACGGCGCGCTGGAACGTTCGATCCGCGACACCCTGCACCGCCTGCGCGCCGCTCGCTGAGGGCTGCGCCGGCAGCCGCGCTCAGGTGGAGCAGCAGGAGGCCGCCTCCTCCCCGTCGTGCCAGCCGGCGTAGGCCTTGACGGCCCACATCTCCCCCACGCAGCCTCCCATCGTGGCCGCGACGGCGAGGAAGTCGCCGAGCTCCTGCTCCGTGGCGCCCAGGCGCTTGGCTTCGCGGGCGTAGTACTTCAGGCACGGCTCGCAACGGGCGCTCACCGCCCAGAGCATCGCAGCGAGCGCTTTCAGGCGCGCCGGAACGGCGCCGTCGCTGAAGATCGCCTGTTGGCGCATCTTGTGGATCGCGGCGCTCGTGCCGCGGCTGATCTTCGCGTACGCCTGCAGTTGCGCCAGCGCCGGATCGATGGATTCGAGGGTGTCGGACATAGGAACCTCCTTGGTCCTCCGCTCGGACCTCCGTTCATTCGGCACAGCAGCTCAGCCGACTGACGTCCCGGTGAAACGCGAGGGCCCCGACCTTGAGGGCCTCCGCCATCGTCGGGTAGACATGGATCGTTTCGATCAAATCCGCGAGCCGCGCGCCGAAGCGCAGCGCCATCGCGGCCTCGTGAATGACTTCGTGGGCGGCTTCTCCCACCATCGTGACGCCCACGAGGCGCTCCGTGGAGCGCTCGATGACGACTTTGACGAAGCCCGCGGTCTTTCCCAGAACCCCGGCCCGCGGGACGTGTTCCAGCGGCACCACGCGGCAGCGGCAGGCCAGCCCGTGGGCACGGGCCTGCGCCTCGGTCCATCCCACCTGCGCCACGGGCGGGTCGGTAAAGACGGCCCGCGGAATCACGCGTCGGTCCACCTTCCGTGCCGCTGCGGTGAGGGCGTTTTCCGCCGCGAGGGCTCCCTCGTGAGCGCCCACCGGCGTGGCCATCGGGGCGTGCGTGACGTCCCCGGCCGCCCACACGCCGGCACGCGAGGTGCGCAGCGTATCGTCGGTTTCGACGAAGCCCCGGCCGTCGGTTCGCACCCCCGCTTCCTCGAGCCCGAGGCCGTCCGTGTTGGGCCGGCGGCCCACGGCGAGCAACAGCCGCTCTGCCCGGACCTCGAAGGTGCTCCCGTCGCGGCGGGCGGTGACCTCGACGCCGTTGCCGTCGCCACGGACGGCCACCGCTTCGCTCGCAAGCTCGACGCGCAGGCCTTCGGCGCGGAACCGCTCGAGAAGCGTCCGTCCCACCTCGGGCTCGAAGCCCGGGAGCAGCTCGCGGGAGCGCGCGAGCAGCGTGACCTGGCTGCCGAGCCGCGAGAGGGCCTGGCCGAGTTCGCAGGCGATGTAACCGCCGCCGACGATGACAATCGCGCGGGGCAGACGCTTCGTCGTCTCGTCCTCTTCTTCGCCGAGGAAGTCGCTCGTCCAGAAGGGGACGCGCTCCAAACCTTCGATGGCGGGCACGTACGGCCGGGACCCCGTGGCGATCAGCACGGCTTCGCCGCGCAGCCGGAGCCCGTCGACCTCGACGGTGCCGTTTGCCGCCAGCCGCGCGCGACCGCGTACCACTTCGATCCCTTCCACACCTTCGGCCACGCTCGTGTACTTTTTCTGGCGCATGCGGCGGATCGCGTCGTCCTTGGCCCGGAAGATGGCGTCGGCGTCGACCTCGAGACCGCGCACGGCCACGCCTGGCACTTGCGGGTGCCGCAGCCGGTGTACCTCCTCCGCCATGGCGATGAGGAACTTGCTCGGCACGCAGCCGCGGTTGACGCACGTGCCCCCGAGCGTGCCCGCCTCCGTCAGCACCGCCCGGCGCCCGAGCGCGGCGGCCCGCAAGGCGGCGGCGAAGGCCGTCGAACCGGAGCCGAGGACGACGAGGTCGAAATGCGATGGGTTCATGCGCCCTCGCGCCCCGTCGGGGTCCGGCCGCCCCCTTGCGCCGGAGCGTCTTGGAGAGCCTCGAGCTGCGGGCGGTAGCCCAGCTTGCGGATCGTTTCCGCGATCGCGTCGAGGCCGAGGCGGGTGCGATCGAAGACGATCTCGACGGTGCCCGTCTCGTGGTCGGCTTCGACCGACTGCACGCCCTCGAGCCGGCCCACGGCCATCTCGATCGCCACCTCGCAGCCGCCGCACGTCATCCCTTCCACGGGCAGCGCCACTTGCGTCTGGGAGGCGGGGCGGCCCGCAGGCGCGGCGGGTTGGGCGCTTCCGCCGGCGCAACCCCCTAGCCCGGCAGCGGAAGCCAACAGCGCCGCGAACGCCAGCCAAGCTGACTTCGGAGCGATAGTCGGTTTCACGACTCGTTCCCCCTCTTTCAAAGGATCCAGGGCGCGTAATAGGGGAAGGTCAGGCTCGCGAGGACGATCGCCGTCACGACCCACAACAGAACCTTCAGCGTACGCTCGCGCGGGGCCGTGCGGCAGGCGCCCTCGGGCCCGCACGCTTCGGCTCGCGGCTTGCGGTACACGAAGTAGAAGGCGAGCCCCAGCAGCAGCAGCGTCAGCGCGATCAGGTAGGGCCGGTACGGTTCGAGCGCCACCGCGAAGGCGGCACTCCCGAAACCGAGGACCACCGCCACGACGGGCCCCAGGCAGCACGCCGAGGCGAGCAGTCCCGCCACCGCGGCTCCCGCCACCGTCCATCCTTCCTTCGAGGCCTTCATAGGTTCCACCTCCCCGTAGATCCCCTCCGGGGGGATAACAGCGGGCGCGCTCGCACCCTTCCCGCCGAGGGGCCCGTCCGGCCTAGGACTGCTTGAGCAGGGTGGCGAAGACCCGGGCGAGCCGCTCCATGCGGGCATCCACCGGGCCCTGCATGCAGGTGCGCAGGCAATCCCGCATCTCGTGTTCCAGCAGCTCCGCCGCCGTGCGGTTGAGCGCCGCCTTCACCGCGGCGAGCTGGAGCAGGATCTCGTCCGCGCAGCGGCGGTCGAGCACCATCTGCCGCACGGCTCGCAGGTGTCCTTCCGCTCGCGCCAGCCGGTCCGCCAGCGCCTTCTGGGCGCCTGGCGTGAGGTAGGAGTTCGAGCGGGCCTCGGCTTCGACCGCGCGCCGACGGGGCATGGCGGATCCCTCCGGCGCCCAAGCTATATCCCCCGAAGGGGGATGTCAACTGCCGTGCCGCCGCCGAAGCCGCGGTGGAGTAGACTCGGGTGCCGCGAAGGGGAGCAGGATGCGCAGGAGCTCGCTCGGCGGGACGCTCGTCGGCTGCGCCCTGGGGCTCGCCTGCGCGGGAGGGCAAGCCCCCCGCCCGGGCGGGCCTCCGGCAGCGCCTCCGGCGGCGGTTGCCGCAGTGTCCGCCCTCCCGCAGCAGGCCCCGCCGCCCGAGGTGGTCGCGATCCTGGGCGAGATCTCCGCCGAGCGCCTGCGGGCGGATGTGGAGCGGCTGGCGGCCTTCGGCACGCGCCATACCCTCTCGGACCCGCAGTCCGACACCCGCGGTATCGGCGCCGCCCGCCGCTGGATCGCTGACCGACTCCGCGCCGCGGGGGACGCGCTCCAGGTGGCGATGGACCGGCACGCCGTGGCCCCCGACGGCCGCCGCATCTTCCGCGACGTGGAGATCGTCAACGTCGTCGCCGAGCTCCCGGGCGCGATGCCCGAAGCGCGGGGGCGCCGCTACTACGTCGTCGCCCACTACGATTCTCGAGCGAGCGACGTGATGAACCCGGATGCGGAGGCCCCGGGAGCGAACGACGACGGCTCGGGCACAGCGCTCGTCATCGAGCTCGCCCGCGTACTTTCTCGCCACCGCTGCGACGCGACGCTGGTGTTCATGGCCACGGCCGGCGAGGAGCAAGGTCTCTACGGCGCGCGGCTTCATGCGCGGCAGGCCCGGCAACGAGGGCTCGACATCCGGGCGGTGCTGAACAACGACATCGTGGGGGATCCCACCGGCCCCTTCGGACGCGCCCATCCGGGGCAGGTGCGCGTCTTCTCCGAAGGCTTGCCGCCCGAGGCGGACCCGGAGACCTACGCGCGGCTCCGGCGGCTGGAGGCCAGCGCCGATTCCCCGTCTCGCCAACTGGCGCGGTTCGTGGACCATGTGGCAGCGTGGCACGCCCTCGAGGTGCGTCCGATGCTGGTCCATCGGTCCGATCGTTTTCTCCGGGGCGGGGACCACACGGCTTTCAACGAGGTCGGCTACGCCGCGGTGCGCTTCTGCGAGGTGGAGGAGGTCTACGAGCGGCAGCATCAGGATCCGCGGGTCGAGAACGGCGTGCAGTACGGCGATCTGCCGCAGTTCGTGGACGCGCGTTACTTGGCGGGCGTGGCGCGCCTGAACGCGGCGGTGCTCGTGCATCTGGCGAATGCGCCCTCCGTGCCGGCGGATGCGCGGATCGTCGCCGCCGAGCTTGCGCCGACCACGACCCTGCGGTGGAGCCGGAGCCCGGAACCCGACGTCGCCGGCTACGAGGTCGTGTGGCGCGAGACGACCGCCCCGCAGTGGCAGTGGGCGCGCGACGTGGGCGACGTGACCGAGGCCACCATCGAACTGAGCAAGGACAACTACTTTTTCGGCGTCCGCGCCTACGACCAGGACGGCTACCGCAGCCCCGTGGCGTTCCCTGCGGCGGGGAGGGAATGACGCCCGGGAAGCCTCGATAACGCTCGCGTGCCGCAACCCGCCGCCGCGTGCGCGCCCCGGCCTGGGCGGGCATAATCTCGGACGAGCCCGAGTTCGAAGTGCCAGGAGCTGACGGGCGATGCGAATTCGCGCCGCTGCCATCGGCCTGACGATCGCCTCCCTTGCCCTTCGGGGCGCAGTGGCCCTCGATCCGCCCGGTCCGGAAACATCGACCCACCGGACCGCGCCTGACGGGGAGGCCGCATCGCTCGAGGTGCGCGAGCCTGTGACGCTCAGGGGAACGGCCAGCACGGGTCGGCGGCAGTGGGTCGTGGGGGCCACCGTCGTCCTCGTCCCGCAGTCGGGCGAGTGCTGGCTGAGGACGACCGCCACCGACGAACGGGGCGTGTTCGAGTTTCGCGCCTTGCCTGGCGGTCCGTACACCCTGGTGTTCCTCAAAGCGGGTCTGCGGCCGCTCGTCAAGGAGCACGTGGTCGTGCGACCGCCCTTCCGCACGATCCTCGAGTCGCGCCTCGAGCCCGAAACCGGGTGGGCCGTCATGCTGCCCGAAGGGCCGTTGGCCGGGCTGATGGATCGGGCCTGCGAAGGACCACCGGCGTTGCGGGGTACCGTGCGCGACCGGGATGGAGCGCCGCTCGCGGAAGTGCTGGTGCGCGCCACCCGCCGGGGCGGGGGTGCCGATCCGCGCCGTGCGTTCACGGACGAGACCGGGAGCTTCGCGCTCGAGGATCTCGAGCCGGGCGCATGGGGAGTCGAGCTCGCCGCTCCCGGCTTCGTCGTGTTGCGTGCCACGTTGAGGCTGAACCAGGGATGGAGGCTCGAGGCCACGCTCGTGCCCCAGCCCTCCGACTACGATCCCGATCTGCTCGACTTGCTGCCCGACGAGGACCCGCTGCCCCCGCCCTCGCCGGAGCCTGCCGGGGACGCCTCGCCGAGCGCACCCGAGCGCACGGCGAAGAACCCGTGGCGATGACGCGTGCGCAGGCGCGGATCCTTGACCTCCACGCGCACCTCGATCCAGCGGCCGTCCCAAACCGTGTTGGACGTGGAGTAGGTCACGTAAAGCTGCCGGCGCAACTCCTCGGCGATGCGCTCGTAGACCCCCGCGAGTTCCTCGGCCTTGTCCACGAAGAACGCCCGCCCGCCCGTGACCTCGGATAGCTCGCGGATCACGCGCCGATCGGCGGCGCCGAGCCCGATCCCGTAGATGATGACCGGATGGCTTTTCGCTTCCTCCAGCACGCGCGGGTAGCTGAGCCGGCTCTGCGTGTCCTCCCCGTCCGACAGCAGCACGACCGCCCTGCGGCCCTCGGCGTCCCGCAGCTTGCGAAAGGCCGCGTGGAGCGCGTCGTAGAGCGCGGTCGCGCCGAGGGCCTCCGTGCTCGTGATGGCTTTTTTGAGCGCCTCTTTGTCCCCCGTGAAATCCTCGATCAAAAACACGTGCTCGTCGAAGTCGATGACGCACGCGCGATCTTCCGCGCGCAGCGTATCCACGAACGCGCTGGCCGCTCGATGCACTTCTCCCAGCGAGTCCTGCATCGAACCCGAGCTGTCGATCAGGATGGCGATCGTCAGCGGCCGATCCTCGGGGTAGAACTCGAGGATCTGCTGTTCCACGCCGTCCTCGAAGACGCGGAACTGGTCTCGCGTCAGGTCGGTGACGAGTCGGTCCTGCTTGTCGGTCACCGTGACCCACAGGAGCACGCGATTGACTTCGCTCACGTAATGGAACAGAGGACGGCGGCCGATGACGAAGTCTTCGACTCGCACGCCCTCCACGTGGTAGGCCACGGCGCGGATGACGGAGGACTTGGAAACCTCGCCGAAGTCGTAGACGCATTCGTAGGGCGGTTCGCGGTCCACGAAGATCAAGGCATCGCCCACGTAGAACTCGACGCGGTCTACGAGCTCGGTGGAGCTCACAGTCACCGCGGCCCGGATGCGGGTTCTGCCCAGCAGGATGGCCTGGTTCTCCGGCTCCACGATGCGGATGCCGAATCCGGGGCGCGCGGGCTGCGCGAGCGCCCCCGCCGCAGCCCCCCACAGCGAGGCCGCGGCGAGCGCGAGGGCCGAGGGAGTGCGCCGCATCATCGGGTCGGTTCCCGCGGCGGAGCGCCCCTCGCGGGGGCTTCGCGATCCTCCGGCAGGCGCTCCGGCGCGAGCCGGCGCAGGATGCGGCGCACGAGCTCCGCCCGCGTCCCGCGGGGCTCCTCTTCGAGGAAGCCGAGGTAGTGCGTCAGCGCTTCTTCCACGCGGCCGGTCCGGAGCAACGCGTTCGCCAGGTACAGCCGCGCCACACGCAGCCCCGGGCCGAGCGCGCGGGCGCGTTCGTAAGCCTCGGCCGCGCCTGCGTCGTCCCCCATGCAGGCGAGCGCCACCCCGAGGTTGAGCCACAGCTCGGGGCTCGGCGGTGCTTGTTGCTCCAGGAGCGCGCGGTACAGCGCCTCAGCCTCGGCGCAGCGTCCTGCGCGCAGTTGGAAGTAAGCGAGCCAGGGGAGATCTTCGGGCCGCGCAGGCGCCCCCTGGAGCAGCTGCGCCGCCTGCGCCCAAGCCCCGCGCGCGGCGAGCGCGCCGGCCAGCTCGGCCAGCGTCTCGGCCTCGGCGCTGCCCGAGGCGGCCCGCGCCTGGAGCTCCGCCGCGGCCCGCGCCTGCTCGCTCCATCGGTCCCGCGTTCGTTCGAGCCGCTGCCGGGTCAGCGGATCGAGGCTCGGTTCCTGCAGCGCGCGCACAAGCGCCGCCTGAGCCGCTTCGAAATCGCCGCTGCGGCGCTCGAGCTCGGCGAGCGCTTCCAGAGCGGCGGTCATGCCAGGATCGAGTTCCAGGGCTCGCTCCAGGGCCTGCCGCGCGCCGGCGAAGCGGGACAGGTTCGTCAGCACTTGCCCCAGCGTCACGAGATGATCCGGGGCGCGGGGCTCGAGGGCGATCGCCCGGCGCACCGCGGCCACCGCCTCGTTCTCGAGGCCCAAACGGATGTAGGCCAGCGCCAGGCGGTCATAGGCCGGCGCGAAGTCCGGCCGTACCGCGATGGCTTGCTGGAGCACGCGCACCGCTTCCCCCACGCGCTCCTGTTCCAGATGCAAGGCCGCCAGGTGCGTGTAGGCAGCGCCGAAGGAGCGATCGCTGGCGATGGCGCGCTCGAAAAACCTCACCGCCTGCTCGGGGTCTCCCTGGCTGTGGTAGGTGCGGGCGATGCCGTCGAGGGCCGGCGCGAACTCCGCACGCAGGTCGAGCGCCCGGTAGTAAGCGGCCCGCGCCTCTTCCGGATCTCCCAAGGCGAGCTGCGCGTCGCCGAGCGCCACGTGGGCGCCGAGGTGGGTCGGTTCGAGATCCAAGGCCACCTGCAGCGCCTCCAGCGCGTCGGCCGGCCGGCGCGCCGCGAGGTACGCGCGGCCGAGGTAGTAATAGGCCCGGAACGAGTTCAGCCAGACCCCCGCGCAGCGCTCGAGCTTCGCCACGGCCTCGCGATAGTCGCCGTGCTCCAGCGCCGCGACGCCTTCGTTGAGCCACTCGAAGGCCTGCCGGCGCACCTCAGGTCCGCGCCCGGCATGGAGCGGGGACCCCAGAGCGAGCGCCAGGGCGAGGACGGCGGCGCGCGGCCCGCAGCGCTTCATGCCCGCACCGCTAACCCCGCGGCGAGCGTCGGCATTCCCTCTCCCGCAATCCGCCACTGCTAGAATCTCCCCCGCAGGGCGCGGGTCGCGACGCGGCTTCTCGCGCGCTTGCACCACGATAGTGTATGCCCAACCTGGCGCCAGCCCCACGGGAGGCGCACGCGGCGCGGCCGGTGGCCCTCGGGCTGCTCGCCCTGCTGCTCGCCGCGGCCGAAGTCGCCTGCGCCCCTCGGGCGAGCCGTCCGAGCGTGCTGGTGGTGACCCTCGACACCGTACGGGCGGATCGGATCGGCTGTTACGGTTACGGTCCGGCGCGCACGCCGCATCTCGACGCTCTCGCCGCCGCCGGGGTGCGCTTCACCCGCGCCTATACCCCCGCGCCCCTGACGCTGCCCGCCCACGCGAGCCTGCTCACCGGGCGCTATCCCCCGCGGCACGGCGTCCTGCACAACGGGCTTTACCGCCTTCCCGACAACGTTCCCACGCTGGCGGAGCGCTTCCGCCGCGCGGGCTACCGCACCGCCGCCTTCGTCGCTTCCACGGTGCTCAACCGCACCTACGGGCTCGCGCGCGGCTTCGAGCGCTACGAGGACGTCCCCACGCGCCCGCCCAGCCTGGAGCGACTCGACTTCGCCCCCGGGGAGCGCGATGCCCGCGCCGTCACCGCACTGGCCCTCGACTGGTTGCAGGCTCAAGGCCAGGTCCCGGTGTTCTTGTGGGTGCACTACTACGATCCCCACGCCCCTTACCTATCGCACGGCCCGGACCCGGGCGATCGCGCCCTCCGCTACGATCGGGAAATCGCCTACGTGGACGAGGCCCTCGGCCTGCTGCTCCAGGGCCTGGAGCGTCAGGGCGCGCAGTGGATCGTCGTTGTCGCTGCCGACCACGGCGAAGCGCTCGGGGAGCACGGCGAGTTGACTCACGGTTATTTCGTCTACGAGGAGGTCATGCGGGTGCCGCTCCTCGTTCGCGGTCCCTCGGTTCCCGCCGGCCGTCTCGTGGACGCCCCCGCCAGTCTCGTGGACGTCGGTCCCACGCTTCTTGAGCTGGCGGGCCTCGGGGAGCTGCCCGAGGCGGACGGCGAAAGCCTCGTTCCGCTGTGGCAAGAACCGGCCGCTCCAGAGCCTGCCACGGAGCGCGCCGTGTACATGGAAGCGCGCATGGCGTACCTCGAATACGGCTGGAGCCCGCTGTTCGCCCTGCGGCGAGGATCGTGGAAGTTCATCGAGGCGCCGCGTCCGGAGCTGTACGATCTCGGCACCGACCCCCGGGAGGCGCGCAACCTTTACCCTGAACCTCCGGCCTCTGCGTTGCAGGGAATGCTGGCGGGGTTGCGCGCCGCGCTGCAGCAGCGGGGCGCAGGCGAGTCGGCCCGGCGCGAGGTGTCGCCCGAGGAGCTGGCGCGCCTGCGCAGCCTCGGTTACCTCCAGGCCGGGCCCCGCCCCGCGCAAGCGCCGGCCGGCGGTTCCCTCCCCGATCCGAAGGACAAGCTCGCAGTCTTCCGCCAGCTCGACGCGGCGACGGTCCTCGCCGCCGAGGGACGCGCCCTCGAGGCGGCCGCGGTCCTCGAATCGCTCGTGCGCGAGGATCCCTCCAACCCGGTCGTGCGGGAGCGGCTCGTGCTGGTGCTGCTGGCCGCGCGCCGCTACGACGAGGCCGGGCAGCAGGCGCGCGAGGGTCTGGGGGTCCTCGAAGCTCGGGGCTTGCCCTTCGTCTCGGGGATGCGCCTGCGGATGCTGCTGGCCAACGTCTGTCACCGTCAGGGCAAGCTTGACGAGGCCGCGCGACTGCTCGACGAAGTGCTGGAGCGCCATCCCGACGAGCGCGAAGCGCTGCGCCAGCGCATGTACCTGGATATCTCCTTGGGGCGCCCCGGGGATGCCGTGGCGCGGGCCCGGCGCTACGCTGCCTCGCTGCCGGAGGATGCCGCGGTGAGCTCCGAGGCCGTGCGCATCGCTGCCCGCGCGGGCGACGACGAGGCGGTGCTGGAACTGGGTCTCCCGCTGCTGGACTCGCCGTACGCGGACCCGGAGGCGCTCGTCGAGGTCGGCAGCCGCCTCGAGCGCCGGGGCGAGGGCGCGCGGGCCGAACGCGCCTACCGGCGTGCCGTGGACCAAAATCCAGCCACCTACCGCGCCTGGTGGGGTCTCGGCCGGTTGGCTTTCGCCCGCGGCGACGGCCGGCAGGCGCTCGAGGCGTTTCGGCGCGCCACCGAGGCCGAGCCCCGTCACGCCACCGCTTGGTACAACCTCGGTCTGGCTGCCTCCCGTCTGGGGGACACGGAGCAAGCGGAAGGCGCGCTGACACGCGCGCTCGAACTCGATCCGGCTTACCTGGACGCGCGTGTGGCGCTGGCGGAGCTCGAGGAACGGACCGGAAGGCACGACGAGGCGTGCCGGATGTACCGGAGTGTGCTCGAGGCAGCGCCTGGGGACGCGACGGCGCGCGAGGGTGCCTCCCGCGCTTGCAGGGGGTCTCAATGAGCGGTGCCTTGGGGGCCGATCTTGCCGCCAGCGCCGGGGTGCTGGGGGTTTTGCACACGCTGCTCGGCCCCGACCATGTCGTCCCCTTCGTCGTGCTCGGGAGGCTGCGCGGGTGGAGCTTGGCGCGCACGGTCAGTGTGGCGCTCCTGTGTGGTGTCGCGCACGTCGCTGCCTCCTTGGCGCTCGGCGCGGTCGGCCTCGCGGCGGGCGCGGCTGCGGGCTGGCTCGAACAACTGGATCACGTGCGCGGCTCCCTGGGTGCCTGGCTCCTCGTGGGTGGCGGGGGCGCCTACGCGCTGTGGGGCCTGCGCGTCGCGCTCGGCCGGCGCGGAGGTTTCGTCCCCCATGCGCACGGCCGCACGGTCCATCTGCATCGCGGCGGCGACCGCCCGCACGACCACCCCATGGGCGACCGGCCGCACCGCGCGAGCGCCGGCGATCGTCTGGGCTTCTGGGTGCTGTTTCTGCTGCTCGTCTTCGGACCCTGCGAGCCGCTCGTGCCGCTGTTCTTCCTGCCCGCGAGCCGCGGCGCATGGTCGGCCGCCTGGGTCATGGCCGCCGTGTTCGCCGCGGGCACGCTCGTGACGATGGCGGTGCTCGTCGGCCTGGCTTGCGCGGGCGCGTCGCTTGTGCGTCTCGGCCGGGCGGCACGCTGGTCTCATGCGCTGGCAGGCCTGACGTTGTGCCTCGCGGGAGGGAGCGCGCTGTGGTTCTGACCTGCGGCGCGTGCCTTGACAGCGCCTGGGGCTAACGCGATACTGGCGCGTCTTGCTCTACCGCCCAGGCTCGAGCGATGGCGATCAGGGTTCTAGCCACGGATCGAGCGGCATTGGTCCTGATGCTGCTGGGCGCGTTCGTCTCGTTCGGCTGCGGCGCGTCCGGCTCCGCGGCGCCGCGCGACGGCGTGCTCGAAATCCAGCGCGGCGAATTCGTCCAGAGGCTCGTGCTCACCGGCGAGCTGCGGGCGGTGCGCTCGGATCCCATCCTCATCCCGCGCACGCCGGGATGGCAGGTGCAGATCCGCTGGCTGCTTGGCGACGGGACGGCGGTGCGCGCCGGCGATCGCGTCGCGGAGCTCGATACGACGGCGCTGCTCGCGCACCTGGAGGAGGGGGAGCTGCGGTACGTCCAGGCGCTGCAGGATCTGGCGGAGCGCGAGGCGGGTCTCGACGCGCGCGAGGAAGAGCTGTGGTTCGAGCTCGAGCGGACGCGGACGGCGCTGGAGAAGGCGCGGCTCGCTGCGACGGTCCCCGAAGATCTCCTCTCGCCGCGCCACTACCAGGAACGCCAGCTTCAGCTCGAGCGCGCTCAGGTGGCCCACGAGAAGGCCCTGATGGCCCTCGAGAGCTTCCGCGAGACCGCGGAAGCCGAGCTCGAGGTCTTGCGCCTGTCGCTGGCCAAGGCCGAGCGCGAGGTGGCGCGCGCGGAGCGCGCCATCGACGCCCTCGTCCTGCGGGCCCCGCGTGACGGCCTCTTCATCGTTTCCCTCAACCCCCAGCAAGGACGAAGGTTCCAGGTGGGCGACCAGGCCTGGTTCGACGCGGAGATCGGTCGCATCCCCGACCTGTCGCAGATGGAGGTCGAGGCCGCGTTGTTCGATGTCGACGAGGGGAAAATCCAACCCGGCAACGGCGCCTCTTGCATCCTCGATGCCTATCCGCAGACGCGTTACGCCTGCCGGGTCGAGGAAATCGCGCCCGTGGCGCAGCCCACCGAGTACCGCTCCTTGCGGCGCGACTTCCGCGTGCGCGTCGCCCTCGAGCGGACGGACCCGCAGCGCATGCGCCCGGGCATGTCGGTGCGGGTCGAGGTGGAGCCGGCGCGCCTGTCCGAGGTCACGCTCGCGCCCCGCGAAGCCCTCGATCTCGATGCCCATCCGCCCCGCCTGTGGCTCGAGAACGGCCGCACGATCGAGGTGGCCGTGGGCCCCTGCGACGCGCGGCGCTGCGTGCTCGAGGCGGGACCGCCCCCAGGCACGCGCCTCGGCCGCGCGGCGGGCTCATGAGGCGGGCGACGGCGGCGCGGATCGCCCTCGGGGCGGGCGTGCTGCTCGCCGGCGCCTGGCTCTCCGAGGTGCTGTGGGGGGGCGAGGATCTCGATTGGGCGCGGGTCGAGCGGGGGAGCTTGGTGGTGAGCGTCCCGCTCGAGGGCAGCTTGCGCGCCGTGGACTCCAGCAGTTTCGGTCCGCCCGAGGTGGCGGGGCTATGGGATTTCAAGATCGCCATGCTCGCCCCCGAGGGCCAGCAGGTGGAGGTGGGCGAACCCGTTCTCGGATTCGACACGAGCGAGCTGGAGCGCAAGCTCCAGGAACAGCTGGCCGAGGCCCAGGCGGCGGAAAAAGAGATCGAACAACGCCGCGTTCAGTCCGAACTCGAGCGCGCTCGGGATGCGTTGCGGCTCGCGGAGGCCGACTCCCGTCGCCGCAAGGCTGCCCTCAAGGTGGAGGTACCCGAAGAGCTGGCCTCGGCGCGCGAGCTGGCGGAGGCCCGCCTCGAGCTCGAGCTGGCGGAGCGGGAGATCGCCTACCTGCGCAAGCGGATCGAGGCCTCCGCCCGCGGCACGGAGGCGGCGATGAAGCGGCTGCGCGCGCGCCGGGATCGCGCGCGCGGCCGGGTCGAGGAGATCCGCCGGGCGATCGCCAGCATGACCGTGCGCGCCCCGCGCGCGGGCACGGTCGTCTACGTCACCGACTGGCGCGGCGACAAGAAGAAGATCGGCGATTCGTGCTGGCGCGGCGAGCCGGTGCTGGAGATCCCGGATCTCGGTCGACTGGAGGCGGAGGCGACGGTGGACGAAGCGCACGGGGCCCGCGTTCGTCCCGGCCAGCGCGTGCATTTCCGCCTGGACGCGTATCCGGACGAAACGTACGGTGGGCGGATCGCGAGCGTCTCCGACACGGTGCGGCGCAAGCACTGGAACGACCCGCAGAAAGTCGTGGGACTTCGCATCGAGCTCGACACGACCGATCCCCGCAGGATGCGCCCGGGCATGCGGCTGCGCGGTGCGGTGGAGATCGAGCGCGTCGAGGACGTACTGACGATCCCCAAGGAGAGCGTCTTCTTCGGCCCCGCGGGGCCCGTCGTTTACCGCCGCCGCTGGGGCGGCTACGAGGTCGTCCCCGTGGAGTTGGGGCGCTGGGGCGAGCACCGCGTGGAAGTGCTCTCGGGCCTGAGGGCCGGCGACGCGGTGGCCCGGCGCGAGCCGCCTGAGCGGGAGGAGGATGCGTGAGGCGCTGGCGCTACTGGCCGCTGGCTTTGCTGCCTGCGGCGGTGATCGCCGTGCTGGCGGGGCTGCCGGGCCTCGAGCCGGAAGGCGAGGTCCCCTCGGCCACCGTGGTGCGCGAGCGCTTCGTGTGGCGTGTGGCCGCCGAGGGCGAACTCCGCGCGGCGGAGGCCACGGCCGTGGGCCCGCCCGTGGACGTGCCCGGGCCGCTGCGGATCGCCTGGCTCGCCCCGGACGGCACGCTCGTCGAAGCCGGGGACGTGATCGCGCGCTTCGATCCCGCGCAGATGCAAGACGATCTCTACGAAGGCGAAACCGATCGGCAGGCCGTGACATGGCGCCGGCGCAAGCGGATCGCGGAAAAGCAAGAGGCGGTGCACACGCAGGAGAAAGACGCTGCCTTGGCCCGCCTGGAACTCGACTACGCGCTCCGCTTCGCCAGCCGCGACGCGGAGATCTTTTCGCGCGGGGAGATCCTGGAGTCGGAACTCGACGAGCAGCTGGCGCAGGAGCGCCTGCGTCTCGCCGAAGCGGCGCAGAATCTGCAAGAGGCGCTGGCCGGGCTCGATCTCGAGCTGCTGGCCATCGAGGCGCAGAAGGCGCAGTTGCGCATCGAGCGTGCGCGGCAGGGTCTCCAGACGCTCGAGCTTCGGGCGCCGCACGCGGGGATCCTCGTCTTCGAGCGCGACTGGCGCGGCGAGCTGCCCCAGGTGGGCGAGTCGGTCTGGGGCGGGCAGCGGCTGGCGGACATCGCGCGGCCCGAGAAGGTGGAGGCGGAGGTGCTGGTCCTCGAGGCCGACGCCGGGGGGTTGCGCGAGGGAGCCCCGGCGCAGGTGATCCTCGAGAGCGACCCCGAAACACCCCTGCCCGCGCGGGTGCGCAAGGTGGACGCGCTGGCGAGGCCGCGGCTGCGCTGGGTTCCCGTGCAGTACGTCGCCGCGACGCTCCAGTTCGATCGCACCGATCCGGGGCGCATGAGGCCCGGCCAGCGCGTGCGGGCCGAGATCGTGTTGGCGGAGCGCGACCAGGCGCTGGTCGTGCCCCGCGAGGCGGTGGTCGAGCGTGAGGGTGCGCGCGTCGTGTACCGGCGCGCGGGCCGGGGCTTCGAACCCGTCGAGGTTGTCCTGGGACCCGCCGCCCTGGGACGGGTCGTCGTGGAGCAAGGCCTGGAGGAAGGGGACGAGGTGGCGTTGCGCGATCCGGAGGCTGCCCGCAGGGTGCCGGAGGAGGGCCCTTCTGCGCCGTCGCTTCCTGGGCTCGAACCGTGAGCGTCCTCGAAGCGTTCCGCGCGGCTTTGGAGAACCTGGCGGCGAACAAGCTGCGCGCGGGGTTGAGCGCGCTGGGCATGATCTTCGGCGTGGGAGCGGTGATCGCCATGCTGTCCATCGGCGCGGGGGCGCAGCGCGAGGCGATGCGGCTCATGGAGCAGCTCGGGTTGCGCAACGTGATCGTTCGCGATCGGCAGCCGGACGACGAGGAAAAACTGCGGGAGATCCGGAGCAAATCCCCGGGACTTTCCCCGCGGGACATGATGGCCATCGCGGAGGGGGTGCCGGGGGTGGAGCGCGTGGCCCCCCGCGTCGAGGTGCGGGCCTACAAGATTCTGGCAGGCGAGCGCACGACCGAGGCCAAGGTGTACGGCGTCTCGCACGAGCAGGACGAACTCGTCCGGCTCGTCCCCCAGCGCGGGCGCTTTCTCGATCGGCTGGACGAGCTGCGCCACGCCCAGGTCGCCGTCATCGGCCCCGGCGTGGCCCGCGATCTCTTCGGTTCGGACGACCCCCTCGGCCGCCTGCTGAAGATCAACGACGTCTGGTTCGAGGTCGTCGGGGTGCTGCCCCCGCGGGCCGGGGAGTCGCGTTTCGAGGGCGTGGCGGTCGGCAGCAGCGCCCGGGAAATCTACCTCCCCTTCACCACCGCGATGCGCAAGTTCGAGCGGGACGCGATGAAGGCCCCGCTCGACGGCATCGTGGTGCAGCTCGGCGAGGCGGTGGCGCCGCAACTTGCCGCGGACGTGATCGATTCGATCCTGAAGCGGCTCCACGCGGGTATCGACGACTACGAGCTCGTCGTGCCCGAGGCGCTCCTGGAGCAGCGGCGCCGCACCCAACGGCTGTTCAACATCGTCATGGGTTGCATCGCCGGCATCTCCCTCGTCGTGGGGGGCATCGGCATCATGAACATCATGCTCGCATCCGTGCTCGAGCGGACGAGCGAGATCGGCCTGCGCCGGGCCGTGGGAGCGCGCCGCAAGGACATCCGCACGCAATTCCTCGTCGAGTCGTTCGCGATCAGCGTGCTGGGGGGGCTGGCCGGGGTGGCGATGGGCATCGCCATCGCCCGGGTCGTGGCCGCCTGGGCCGGCTGGTCCACGGTGGTCACGGCCGGCAGCGTTGTGCTCGCCACCGGCGTGTCGGTGGCGGTGGGGCTCGTCTCGGGACTCTATCCTGCCGTGCGCGCCGCCGCGCTCGATCCCATCGACGCCCTGCGCTACGAGTAGGCCTGCATCGGTCGACTCGGGTGCGCTTCCTCCCCGCCCCGGCAACCCCGCGAAGCGCTCCGGCTCCCGCCCGGCGAGGCCGCGGCCGGCTGTGGCAGAATGGGGGCTCCCGTTGGGACAACCCGATGCTCCGCGCGGGCTGGTGAGGAGGCAAGATGGGAAACCGTGCGATCCTCAGGGTAGTGGTGGCGCTGCTGGCCGTGTCCGGCGCGGCAGGTGCGGCGCGCGCGGCGACGACGATCGAAGACGTCGCCAAGTTTCTCGAAGCTTACGTGGCGGAGCGATCCGCCGAGGGCTGGTTCGTCGTTCGCGACGACCGAGCAGGGACGGACCTGCGACTCAAGCTCGACCGCGTGCACCGCGAGCGGCTCGCGCGCACCGAGCAGGGCACCTACTTCGTCTGCGCCGACTTTCGCACGGAGGGGGGCAAGCTCTACGATCTCGATTTCTGGGTCCAGGAGCGCGACGGGGAGCTCACCGTGACGGAGACGACGGTCCACAAGGAAGAAGGCAAGCCCCGCTACACGTGGTACAAGGACGGGGAGGTGTGGAAGCGCCGGCCGGCGGAGTAGGGTGCCTCTGCCCTCAGCGGCACAGCACCGCCGCCAGGGTGGCCAGGTCGGGTACGCGCAGGTGGGCCGCGGCCGGAGCGTGTGGCGTGGCGCCCGGGCCGCCGCGGCGCGCGACGTGGGCCGTCCACAGGCCGTGGGCTCGTGCCGGACGCAGGTCGTGGTAGGCGCTCTGCGCCGCATGGAGCCAATGGGATTGCGGCACGCGGATGCGTTCCAGGGCCGCGCGGAAAAACGCGGCCGACGGCTTGTAGGCCCGCACCTGCTCGGCGGTCACGATCCAGTCGAAGCGGATCCCGAGCTCGGCCGCCGTCGCCGAGAAGAGATCGTCGTCCACGTTGGAGAGGACGGCGAGCTTGAAGCGGCGCGCCAGGGCGCGCAGGGCTGCCGCGCTGTCCGGGAACGGTCGCCAGCGGGGCAGGGCCCGCACGAGCAGCTGCCCGGCCTGCGCCCCGGCCGGCAGCCCGTGGCTGCGGGCGAGGCGCTCGCCGATCTCGCGCAAGATCTGCCGGTAGGGCCGATACGGCCCGCGCTCGAGTTCCGCCTCGTTTCGCGCGTACCACGCGAGCAGCGCGCCGGGCTCCATCGCCCGGCCCTGCCCTTCGAGCCATCCGCCCAGGGCCTCGAGAATCCCGCGTTCCCAGTCGATCAGCGTGCCATAGCAATCGAAGCTCACGACCTCGATCGTCCGGGGATCGAAGGGGAGGGCGGCGTTCAGCGGAACCACCGCCGCTTCGCCCACCGCGCCGCGCGCAGCCTGTGCGCGAGCGCGCGCGCCTCGTTGCGCTCCAGAGCCCGCGCGTAACCCTCGAGCGTGCGGTTCAGGGCCTGGAGCGCGCGCCGCACCGCCCCGCGGTTCGAGCGGAGCACGTCCAGCATCATCGCCGGGTCCGAAGCGGCGACGCGCGTGAGGTCGCGGAAGCCCGTGGCGGCGATCCTTCGGGCCACCGCGTCCTTGCGCGCCGTGTCCACGAGCGCCGCCGCGAGGAGGTAGGGCACGTGGCTGATCCGGGCCGCGGCGCGATCGTGCCGGGCGGCCGGGATCGTCAGTGGCCGGGCACCTACGGCTCGCACCAGAGAGCGCGCCAGGCGGAGCGTCGCGTGCGGCGTGCGGGGCAGGGGCACGAGCACGAAGGGCCGACCGCGGAACAGGGCGGCTTCCGCGTGCGCGAAGCCGGCGCTCGCCTTGCCGCACATCGGATGCCCGCCGATGGGTCGGATCGCCGGCGGCAGCGAGGCCATGGCGCGCACGATGGCCCGCTTGCTGGAGCCGACGTCCATCAAGTGGACCGGAGGTCCGTCGTAGTGCCGCAGGCGTTCGAGCGCCTCGAGGATGCCCCCCACGGGCAGCGCCAGCACCGCGAAGTCCACCTCGTACAGCAAGCGCTCGATGCCCGGGGCGCAGCGGTCCAAGGCCCCGGCCCGCCATGCGCGCGCGAGCGTGGCCCGCGAGCGGTCGCAGCCCACGACCTCGGCGCAGCGACCCCGCAGGGCGAGCGCGAGGGAACCCCCGATCAGGCCCAGCCCGGCCACACCTACCCGGCAGCCCGCGAGAGTCGTGGGCGACGCGGCCCTCATGGGTCGTCGTCGCGGTCGGGGCGCAACCTGCGCGCATCGCGCAGGTAGACGTGCCGCACCGCCGTCGGCGGGCGAGTCGTGTTCCACAGCACGAGCACCCGGATGCAGCGAGCGAGCCCGTCCGGTTTCTGGATTTCCTGCGCGCCCAGCACCGGCAGCCAGTCCCACCCGAGTTCGCGCACGGCCCGCGCCGGGTACTCCGCGTCGAGATCTGGGGTCGTCGTGAACATCACGGCCGCGATCTCCTCGAGCTCGATCCCGTTGCGCTCCACGACCTCTTGCAGCAGCTCGCGTGTCGCTTCCACGATCGCCTCGACCGCGTTGGCTCGCGCCGTCGTGGCGCCCCGGATTCCGCGCACCGGCATGCCTTTCCCCCGCCCGCGCGCCGCCTCAGGCACGTGCCGCGTAGACAGCGCCGAGCACCTCGAAGCGGTAGATCCCGCCATCTCGGGTGCGGATGCGGGCCCGCCACGATGCGTGCGGCTCGAAACGGAAGGAGAGCGTGCGGTGCCGGCTGCGCACGAGCCGCAGGGGTGGGCCGCCCTCGCCGGCGGCGCCGAGCAGGCGCACGTGAAGCTCCCGCAGCCCCTCGGTCGGCATCCGAGGGCCGGCCAGGTGCCGGCAGCGCTTCCACCACAAGAGCTCGTCCACGTTGTCGAACTCGTAAACCGGTCGTTCCTGGAAAACCGCCTCCCATTCCTGCGGCTTCCCGGGCAGATCCAGCAGGGAGCGAGGGTGGAGCTCTGCCGCCCCCGCGAGTCGCTCGCGCAGCGAGGCTTTGGGAAAGAGCTCTGCCCCCCGCGGCGCGCGTTCCTGCAACACCCATCGCCGGATGAATCCATCAGCGGGCATGATGGTGTAGCCCCGCTCGTGATCCCCAAGGAACAGGCATCCCTCGGGAGCGGTCATGTAACGGCGGCAGGTGCCGGCGATGAGCGTGGCATCGAACACCGACGCTGCCAGGGCGGCCTGCGCGGCGGAACCCGCATGCGCCAGGGCCTCGCGCGTGGGCGACCAGTCGAAGCCTTCCAAATTTCCCAGGCACCGGAGCAGCACGTCCAGGCTCGCCACCTGTGCCGCCCAGCTCGCCGTTCCCCGGGCTCGCTCGGCGCGGTAGGGCGGGGGCTCGTAGGCGCGCAGCAGCGCCTCGCGCCTTTCCGGTGTCACGGCGCGGGCGAGCGGTGCCGTTTCCCACAACAAGGCTTTGAGCACCAGGCTGGGGTGCACTTCCGCGAGGCCCGACCGGCGCCGGTCGCGGTCGGGATAGGGCAGGCACGGTTCGCCCACGGCCGCGAGGGTCGCGAGCAGCGCCTCCCCCGTGAGCGCCACCCGGGAGCTGGGCAGTCGGTGTCCCAGGCGGCGGCGCACGAGGTTGTCCACGGGGCGGGAGCGGGTGGCCCGGGAGAGCACCACCGGCAGGTTGACTCCCAGGACGAACAGCTCGCCGGAGGCGAGCTCGCGGATCGAGCTCGCCAGGTCCGCGGCGTTGGCAGGATGGCGCACCTCGCTCACCCGCCCCGCCTCGTCGAGGCGCACGAGGGTGTTGGGGACGTCGCGCAGATCTGCCCGCTCCCCCGTCAGGTCGGCGCCGAAAATCCTCACGGGGTATTCTTCTCCCTTAGCGTCGCGCGCCGGACCCCACAGCCGCGAGGGTCACGAGGCTCCCCACCGCCCAGCCCGCCGCCCGGCAGGGGATTATGCCGCAGCCGGCCAGGGCGCGTCAGTTTGGAACTCGCGCCCGGTGCCTGCGCCGAGCGCGGTCGGGCCGAGGCCTCGCCATACGCCGAACTCCGTTCAGCTCGACCAGGATAACGCTCGGAAATCGCTTCGGCCTGCCTTGGGGGGCGCCCTGGAGGCGAACCGCCGCTCCGCGCGCGGGAATTGACGCCCCTCTTGCCGGGCGGGGGCGGGGAGGCTCCGGTCAGCGGCGACGGATGTTCAGGCTCGACCGTGGAGCGCGACCCGGATGCCGCCTGCGCCTTGGCTGCGGCTCGACCGTGGGGGTGGAAGGGCACGCCCGGTGATTGCCCCGCGAACGCCGGGCGCACCACCACGGGCCTCTGTACGGGGTCTATTCGTACAGGGCGGCGCTCGGGCGACGCATCGGTCGCCACCGGAGCCGAACGTCCGCGGTTTCCCTTCGAGCGCGCCGGCTGCCAGGGTGCTCGTGCCGAGGGGTCAGCTGCCGGCTCGGTCGCCCAGCTCGGTCTCGATGAGGGTCGCCAGGCGCTGCGCGTGCTCGTGGACGAGCTGCTCGTCGGTGCCCTCGACCATGATCCGGGCCACGGGCTCCGTGCCCGAGTAGCGCACGACGATCCGTCCGATCCCGTCCAGGACGCGCTCGCTCTCGCGCAGGGCGGGTCCGATGGCGGGATGCGCCCGCAGGTCGGGCTTGGCGCGCACCCGCACGTTGCGCTGCACCTGCGGGCAGGGACGGATCCGGTCGAGCACGCTCTCCAGGCTTTCGGCTTGGTCCCGCAGCGTGTCCAGGAAAAGCAACCCCGTAAGAATCCCGTCGCCGGTCGTGGCCCACTCGCGGAAAATCACGTGCCCCGAGGGTTCGCCTCCCAGCACGGCATCCTCGGCGAGCATCCGCTCCAGAACGTACTTGTCCCCCACGGGCGCGCGGGAGAGCGCGATTCCCTCGCGCGCCAGCTCGCGCTCCAGCCACAGGTTGCTCATGATCGTCGCTACCACCCGGTCGCCCCGCAGCCGCCCTTCGCGCTTGAGCCTGCAAGCGCTGAGGTAGAGGACATGGTCTCCGTCCACGGTGCGGCCGCGGCGGTCCACGAGCAGCACGCGGTCGGCGTCGCCGTCGAAGGCGAGGCCGCAATCGCAGCCGCGCTCCCGGACCTGCCGTGCGAGAGGCTCGAGATGCAGCGAGCCGCACCCGAGGTTGATGTTGCGTCCGTCCGGATCGTCGCCGATGGTGACGACGTCGGCTCCGTAGCTGCGGAAAACACGCGGCGCGATGCCCGCGGCGCAGCCGTTCGCGCAGTCGAGCGCGATGCGCCAGCCCCGCAGGCGCTCGCGCGAGCCGAGCACTCGCTCCAGGAACTCCACGTAGGCTTCCCGCAGCGCCGCCTCCTCGCGCACCGTGACCGACCCTCGCGGGGGCTCGGGCGCAGAGCCGTCCAGAATCCGCGCCTCCACCTCCGCTTCGAGGGCATCGGAGAGTTTCATGCCGTCGGCGCCGAAGACCTTCAGCCCGTTGTCCGCGAACGGGTTGTGGCTCGCCGAGATCATCACGCCCGCATCGAAGCCCCGGCGCACGAGAAAGGCGAGGCCCGGTGTGGTGATGATCCCCGCGTCCACGACCACGGCGTGCCTGAAGGCGAGGCCGTCGCTCACGGCGTCGCGCAGCCAGCCGCCCGACTCCCTCGTATCGCGGCCGAGCAGCACCCGCGGCGGGCGTCCGAGGGAGGCCTGCAGCACCTCGGCCAGCGCGCGGCCGAAGCGACGCACCGTGGGCGGGTCGAGAGGATAGGTCCCGGCCACGGCCCGGATCCCATCCGTACCGAACAGACGCTTCACGAGCCCGACCTCCCGGGAACCACCCTCACCTGAATGGCGCGACGACTCACGGAGGCGACGGTCAGTCGCGCCAGATCGTCCGCCGAAAGCTCCAAAAACTCCACGCGCGGCTCCAACCGGTACGGTTCTGGGCGCGGCTCGAGTCCCCCCACGTCCGCCACCACGCGGATCTGATCCCTTCGCAGCCGGCCGAGCAACGCGGGCGGACCCGCCAGCACCACGTCCACCTCCGGAGGGCTGACCGTGGCGGGATGGGTCTGTCCCGCGAGGACGACCGGGATCGAGGTAAAGGTACGCTTTGTCGGGGCGGCGTCCACCACCACGCGAACCTCCACGACGCCCCCGCTCGCCACCCGCACGTCGGGGCTTTCGGGTACCGCAGCCACCCGGATGCTGAAGGGCTCCCGGTGACCGCTGAGCAGGATAGGATCGGTGCGCAGTCGCGTCATGGCGTCCACCTTCGATTGCGGCCCTTCCACCGTGAGGACGGCAGGCGAGGCCGTCGCTCCGTAGAACGCGTAGCCCCGGGGCGGATCGCTGACGATCGTAGGGACCACCGGCAGCTCCCGCCGGCCCTTAAGGTCCAGCTCGATGGCGATGCGGTCCGGGACGATGCGCGCCGCCTCGGCTCCGGCCGGCGCGCCCACGAGGTGGTCCTCGGTCAGCGGTACGGTCCGCTCGCCCGGGGCGGCATCCCGCAGATCCACGCGCAACTGCATCTCGTGGCGCAAGGGATCCATCCGCCGCAGGGCGCGCTCCGTCGCCCGCAGCCGCACGCGGGCCGAGGTCGGCGCCGGCCCGACGAGGGTCAGCGCTTCAGGTAACTCGAGTTCGATGGGGACTTCGTAGTCCTGAACGATGTGGTCCCCGCCCGTGACGGCGACCCACAGCAAAAACGCGAGCACGAGGGAGAGGAGCTTCAGGGGCCAGTGTCGCCGCAGCCGATCAAGCATGCGTCGTGTCCGCCAGCGCCCCTCCGGGCGTGGCTGCCGCCACGGGGCGTCCGTTGCCGAGGGCTTCCGCCAGGCGCTCGATCAGCTCCCGCGCTCCCAGGTCCTCCACGATCCGTCCGTTCTCCGCCAGCGACACGATGCCCCGTTCTTCGGAGACGACCACGGCGAGCGCGTCGGTTTCTTCGGTGATGCCGATGGCGGCGCGATGGCGGGTGCCGTAAGTGTGCGAGAGCGTGGGATCGGTCGTCAGCGGCAGGTAGCAGGAGGCTGCCTTGATCCGGTTGTCCGCGATGATCACCGCCCCGTCGTGGAGCGGCGAGGGGGGCGTGAAGATCGTCAGCAGCAAGTCGTAGCTGACCCGACTCTCGAGCGCGATGCCGGTCTCGTAGAACGCCCGGAGCCCCAAGCGCCGCTCGAAAACGATCAGCGCCCCGTAGCGCTTGCTGGCCATCGTCACGGCAGCCAGCGCGACCTCCTCGATCACGGGCTCCCCCGTGCGCCGCTGGAGAAACACGGACAGCGGTCCCCAGCCGATACGGGCCAAAGCCTGCCGGATCGGGTTCTGGAACAGCACGATGATGGCGAACGGCAGGTAGAGCAGCAAGTAGCCCAGGGCCTCGTGCACCGCCCGCAGGTGAACCACGCCCGGGCCCGTGACGAAGTGCAGGAAGATCAGCGCCAGCAAGCCGGACATCGCCTGCGCCGCGCGGGTGCCGCGGATGAGCACGAGCACCCAGTAGATCCCGGTGGCCAAGAGCAGGATGTCGAACAGCGCGAGGAAATCCAACTCCTGGAGGTGGAGCGCTCGCGCCAGGTGTTCCCACATCGTTTTCGACCCCGTCCTCGTCGAGCGCCCGGTCGGGGCGTCCCCACGCCCGCCAGGGCCTAGCGTTCCGGATCGCGCGGTACGCTGTCGCGGATCGCCTCCACCAGGCGCGCCACGCGCGCCGTAGCGGCCACGTCGTGGACCCGGAGCATGTGCGCGCCCTGCCACACCGCGATCGCCGCCGCCGCCAGGCTTCCCTCCAGGCGCTCGGTCACCGGGAGGTCCAGCACCGCACCGATGAACGACTTGCGGGAGGCGCCGACGAGGATCGGCTGCCCCAGGCTGCGCAGCGTCGCGAGCTCGTGGAGGATCCGCAGGTTGCCCGCGGTGGACTTGCCGAAGCCGATCCCCGGATCCACGACCATCCTATCATCCCCCAAGCCCGCCGCGACGCCTCGGGCCAGCGCCTCCCGCAGGGCGCGGAGGATTTCGGACCACAGGTCCTCGTAGTGCGTGTGGAGCTGCATCGTGCGCGGCGTCCCGCGCATGTGCATCAGGACGACGGGAGCGGCGTGCTCGGCCGCGACCGCAGCCATGCGCGGGTCCCGGAGCGCGGTGACGTCATTGATCATGTCCGCACCCGCCTCGAGCGCGCGGCGGGCCACCTCCGCCTTGGAGGTATCCACGCACACCCGCACGGGGAGCTCGCGCTTGATCGCCGCGACGACGGGCAGCACGCGCCGCAATTCCTCCTCGAGCGGCACCGGCTCCGCGCCGGGGCGCGTACTCTCGCCGCCCACGTCGAGCACCTGCGCCCCCTCCGCGACCATCCTGCGCGCCGCCTCGAGCGCCGCTGCCGGTTCCACGTGCCGGCCTCCGTCGAAGAACGAATCGGGGGTGACGTTGAGGATGCCCACGATGCAGCAGCGCTGCCCCAACTCCAGGTGGCCCCCGTCGCGGAAGGTGAGGACGAACCGCTCCCGGAGAAACCGCCCGAGGACGTCCCGCACGGTTTCGGCTCCGGCGGGCCAGACCGCGGCCAGCTCGCCTGCGAGCGCTTCGAGGGTCGCCCGCGGCGCCATCAGGCGCGCGGTCCCCGCCCGTGGGCCGGCGCGCAAGGGGATTCCGTGGTGCGCCGCAGCACGCGCGAGAATCGCCAGCTGCTCTGCGGAGAGTTCCTCCAGATGCAGCGTGAGAAGCCGAGCGGGCTCGAGACCCCCGCCCGCCTGGGGGAGAAGCTCGAGGCGCGCCTGGTGCGCCACGAACCCCACGGCCGATGGGATCAGCCCCTCACGCGGGCTGCTTGCCGGGGGCGGGCAGCACCCCGGGGGTGTCTTTCTTCTTGCGTGCGGCAAGGGGTGCCGTCTCCGGAGCCTCGGTGCTTCCCTTCTCTCTCTCCGGTACGGACCGCTCCTCCCGCACGGGCAAGGGCTCGCCGCGGACGAGGGCTGCGATCTGCTCCGCGTCGAGCACCTCCCGCTCCAGCAGCGCCAGGGCGACGCGCTCGAGCGCTTCGCGGTTCGCTTCGAGGATCGCTCTGGAGCGCTCGTAGGCCTGGAGGACGATGCGCTTCACCTCGCGGTCGATTTCCTGCGCCGTCGCCTCGCTGTAGTCGCGGTGCTGCGCGATCTCGCGCCCGAGAAAGATCGCCTCTTCCTTCTTGCCGAAGGTGAGGGGCCCGAGCTTCTCGGACATCCCCCACTCGCAAACCATGCGCCGCGCGAGGTCCGTGACGCGCTCCAGGTCGTTGCCCGCACCCGTGGTGACGCGCCCGATGACGAGCTCCTCGCTCACACGCCCCCCCATGAGCACCGCCAGGGTCGCCTCCAGGTACTGGCGCGAGTAGGTGTGCTTGTCGTCCACCGGAAGCTGCTGCGTCAGGCCCAAGGCCCGGCCCCGGGGGATGATCGTCACCTTGTGCAGCGGGTCGGCCTCGGGGAGCATGAACGCCACGAGCGCGTGGCCCGCCTCGTGGTAGGCGGTGACCCGCTTTTCCTCTTCGCTGATGATCAGCGATTTGCGCTCGGTGCCCATCAGGACCTTGTCCTTGGCCTGCTCGAAGTCGTCCATGCGCACCTGGGTCCGGTTCTTGCGCGCGGCGAGCAGGGCCGCTTCGTTGACCAGGTTGGCGAGGTCCGCACCGCTGAAGCCGGGCGTGGAGCGGGCCAGCAGCGCCAGGTCCACGTCCGCGTGCAGCGGGATGTTGCGCACGTGGACGCGCAGGATCTGCTCGCGCCCCCGCACATCCGGCCGGCCCACCACGACCTGCCGGTCGAACCGTCCCGGCCGCAGGAGCGCCGGGTCGAGCACGTCGGGCCGGTTGGTGGCGGCGATGAGGATCACCCCTTCGTTGGTTTCGAACCCGTCCATCTCCACGAGCAGCTGGTTGAGGGTCTGCTCGCGCTCGTCGTGGCCTCCGCCCAGCCCCGCGCCGCGGTGCCGGCCTACCGCGTCGATCTCGTCGATGAAAATGATGCACGGGGCGTTTTTCTTGCCCTGCTCGAAAAGATCCCGCACGCGCGAAGCCCCGACCCCGACGAACATCTCGACGAAGTCGGATCCCGAGATCGAGAAAAACGGAACGTTCGCCTCTCCCGCGATGGCCCGGGCCAGCAAGGTCTTGCCCGTGCCGGGAGGTCCCACGAGCAGCACGCCCTTGGGGATCTTGCCGCCCAGGCGCTGGAACTTCTGCGGCTCCCGCAGGAACTCGATGATCTCCTGGACCTCTTCCTTGGCCTCGTCGATGCCCGCCACGTCCTTGAAGGTCACCTTCTTGCCCTGGGCGGACGTGAGCTTGGCGCGCGACTTCCCGAACGAAAGCGCCTTGTTGCCGCCGCTCTGCATCTGGCGCATGAAGAAGATCCACACGCCGAGGAACAGCAGCATCGGCGACCAGGAGAGCAGCAGCGTGAGGAAGGAGCTGTCGCTCGGTTTTTCCGCTTTGACGAAGACCCCGCGCTCGCGGAGCTGCTCGAGCAGCTTCTCGTCCTTGATCACGTAGGTGCGGAACGTACGCACGGGCCGTCCGGTGGGCCCCGCCTGCGCCGTCTTGAACTTGCCCTGGATTTCGTAGCCCGCGCTATCGGGCGTGATCGTCACTTCCTGGATCTCGCCAGCGGCGACTTTGTCGTAGAAGTCGGAGTGGGTGAGAACGTCGCTATGGCCGGTGGCGCTGTTGAGGATCTGGTAGCCGATGACCAGTGCGGCGAAGACGACGAGCCAGATCAGAATGGTCTTGAATTGGGAGTTCACCGAGGGCTCCCTCGCTCTCTGCGCCCTCAATATATAAGAGGTCCGGCTCCGGTGCCATTCCCGCAGGAGATTCCGGCCACCGCTGGTCCCGGCACGCTCACCGCGGGCCCAGCAGGAGGCGGCCGTTGCTGCGCCGCGCGCCGCGCCGGCTGGGCAAGTCCACCCGGCCGCTCGCCCTCCCGCTCTCGTGCGCGAGACGCAGCACAGCGTCGATGTGCCGCGCGACGATACGTCGCGGATCGCATCCTGCGTCCTCCAGGGCGCGGCGCAGGATGCGGCGCGCCAGCGGCCCCGGTGCGAGCGCCAGCTCCGCCGCCGGCAGCTCGACCCCCCCGCCGCGCCGACGCCGGCGCAGGCGCAGGTAGGTGGCGTGGGCCATCTGGTCGAGCAGCGCTGCGTCTTCCCGCAGACGTGCGGCGGCTTCCACGAGATGGCGCGCCGCTTGCGGGTTCAAGGCCTGCGCCAGCAGGGGCAGGACGCGCCAGCGCACCCGATTGCGGTCGAAGCGCAGGTCTTGGTTCGCCGGGTCCTCGAGGTAGGCGTAGCCCCGGCGCTCGAGCCAGGCGCGCAGGTCCGCGCGTTCGATCCCGAGCAGAGGCCGCACGAAGGGTCCCGGCCCGGCGGGGGCCATCCCGGCGAGGGCCGTGGGGCCGGCGCCGCGCACGAGCCGCATCAGCACCGTCTCGGCCTGGTCGTCCAGGGTGTGGCCGAGGGCGATGCGCTCGCACCCGGAGCGCTCGGCGGCCTCGAGCAGGAATTGACGCCGCACGCGGCGCGCCGCCTCTTCCAGGGACTCGTCCTTGCGCCGCGCCTCGGGCACCGGGCGCCGCTCGGCGATGACGGGCAGTTTCAAATCCCGGGCCAGCCGCTCCACGAAGCGCCGGTCCTTGTCGGAACCGAGCCTGAGCCCATGATCGAGATGCGCCACCGTGATTCGCTGCTCGTGCCTGGCGGCGTGGCGGGCGAGCAGATGCAGGAGCGCCACCGAGTCCGCACCTCCCGAGACAGCCACCAGGACGGAGAAACCGTCGGGCAGCAGCGCCACGGCGGCGCGATGGAATTCGATCTCAACGTGCGCCGGCATTGTGCGGGGCCCGTAACACCCGACCCGCCACGCCGGGGCGGTCCTGCCCGTCCTCGACTACGCTCTGGCCGTTGACAAACACCCAATGGATCCCCTCGGCCCGCTGCCGCGGCTCGGTCCAGGTGGCCCGGTCGGTGACCCGGTGGGGATCGAAAATCACGAGATCGGCGAAGGCGCCCTCGCGCAGCACGCCCCGGTCGGTGAGCCCCAGCAACTGGGCGGGCCTGCCGGTCATGCGGTGCACCATGGCCTCCAGGGGCATGCCCAGCTGCTCTCGCGCCAGACGCAGCGCCCGGACGAAGGCGCCCGCATGGGCGGGGTGCGCGAGATCCCGGCCGTAGTCTTCGGCGTCGCTGATCACCGCCGCTGCGGGGTGGGCCAGAATGCTCCACAGCACGGTTTCCTCGCCTTCGCGGCCGGAGATTTCGCCCACGAGCTGCCCCACGCGTCCCTGCTGACTCGACATGAGGTCCGCGGCGAGGTCGAACGGCTCGCGCCCCTCCGCGGCAGCGAGGTCGGCGATGCTCCGGCCCACGTAGTGCCGGGGTCCGTCGGGCCCCACGCTCGCGACGTAGATCGCATCCCAACCCACGGCCTCGACGAGGTTGTGCGGCCAGCCTGCGGGGCCCCACGGCGGCCACTCGGGCCTGCGTGTTTCGATCTCGCGCCGGATGCGGCGGCGAGTCGCGGGATCGCGCAGGCGCTCCAGCAGCGCCGGCATCCCGCCCTCGAGCGCCCACGGGGGAAAAATGGCGGACAGCATCGTCGCCGCGCGCGTGTAGGGGAACATGTCGTGGCTGATGGCCAGGCCTTCGCGGCGCGCCTCGTCTTCCAGGGCCAGCACCTGGGCAACGAGCGGCCAGAAGCGTTCGCCCACGGCCTCGAGGTGGGAGTGGTGCACGCGGGCGCCGCTCCGGCGGGCGATCGCGATCAGCTCGCGCGTGGCCTCGAGCAGGGTCTCCGACGAGCCGCGGATGTGGCAGGTGAACAGGCGGCGCCGCGCGGCGACCTCCCGCGCCAACTCCACGAGCTCGCCCGGGGGCGTGAACATCCCGGGAGGGTAGATCAGCCCCGCGGAGAGGCCGAAGGCACCCTCGTCGAGGCTGCGCGCGACGAGAGCGCGCATGCGGGCGAGCTGCTCCGGCGCGGCGGGCCCGGCGGCGAGCCCCATGACGCTGATGCGCACCGGGCCGTGCGGCACGAGGGTGGCGACGTTGACGACCACACCCTGGCGCTCCAACCGCTCCAGGTACTCGCGCGTGCCCATCGCTGCCGAGCCGACCCCCTCGGGGGTCATCCAGCCATTGACGCCCGCCAGGATCGACGCGGCGTCCCCTTCGGCCGGCGCGGCGCCGAGCCCGCAGTTGCCGACGACGAGGGTCGTCACGCCCTGAGCGATCTTCGCCGCGAGAAGTTCGCGCTGTGTGGCGGGAGGGGCGAGCAGAATCAAGTCCGCGTGACTGTGCAGATCCACGAACCCCGGAGCCACGGCGAGCCCCTTCGCGTCGAGCACGCGCCGGGCAACCACGCGGGCTTTCGACTCGCCGACGAAGACGATACGGTCGCCGCGCACGGCGACGTCGGCCCGGCGGGGCGGACTGCCCGTCCCGTCGTAGAGGGTGCCGGCGCGAATCCACAGGTCGGCCTCGAGCGGAGCGGGCTCCGGGACGGCGCCGCAGGCGCAGGAGCCGAAAAGCGCGAAGAAGGCGACGACGCTACCGAAGGTTTGCACGGCCCGTCTATAATAGCGGCGGCGCGACGCGCGCCGCCGCGAACAGGCCGACCTCGTAGCGTCACGCCGCCGTCACCTGTCGGCGTGCCGAGACCCGAAGGGGACCCCGAAGGAGTCGTCCCATGCAGGCATCCGAGACCGCCCTTTCGGCCGCAGGCGACCTCGCGGCGGCGATCGCGCGGGCTCTCGAGGAACGCGATTTCGCGCAGGTCCGGGCGCTCGCGGCCCACCGTTTGCCGGCGGACCTCGCCGACGCCATCCAAGAGCTTCCCGCCGAACAGCGCGCGGTGGCGTTCCGGCTGCTGCCCCGCGAGCTGGCCGCCGATACCTTCGAGTACCTGACCTCCGAGGTTCAGGAAGAGCTGCTGCGCTCCCTGGGGCGCGAGGAAGTCGCGGCCATTCTCAACGAGATGTCCCCCGACGACCGCACGGCGCTGCTCGAGGAGCTCCCGGCCTCGGTCACGCGCCAGTTGCTGCAGTTGCTCTCCTCGCCGGAACGCCGCATCGCCCAGCAGCTCCTGGGCTATCCCGAGGACAGCATCGGGCGCCTGATGACGCCCGACTATCTGGCGGTGCGACCCGAATGGACCGTCCAGCAGGCCCTCGAGTACATCCGCGAGCATGGTCACGACCGCGAGACGCTCAACGTGATCTACGTCGTGGACGAGAAGGGCAAACTCCTCGACGATCTGCGGATCCGCCAGCTCCTGCTGGCGCGTCCCGAGGCGACGATCTGGGACCTGTGCGACGGGAGCTTCGTCGCCCTGCGCGCGATGGACGATCAGGAGCAGGCAGTCAAAATCTTCGCCGAGTACGACCGCGTGGCTTTTCCCGTCGTGGATTCCCAGGGCATGCTTCTCGGGATCGTCACCGTGGACGACGTGCTCGACGTCGTCGAGGAGGAAACGACGGAGGACATCCAGAAGATCGGCGGCATGGCAGCCCTCGAGGAGCCCTATCTCCGGGCGAGCCTGCGCGAGATGGTGCGCAAGCGGGCCGGTTGGCTCGTCGTGCTGTTCTTCGGGCAGATGCTCACGGCCAACGTGATGGGTTACTTCCAGAACGAGATCGCCAGCGCCATGGTGCTCGTGCTCTTTCTACCGTTGATCATCTCCAGCGGGGGCAACAGCGGCTCCCAGGCCGCCACCCTCGTTATCCGCGCCATGGCGCTCGGGGAGGTCACGCTCGCGCACTGGTGGGCGGTGATGCGCCGGGAGATTCTCTCGGGGCTGGCGCTGGGGGGCATCGTGGGGTCGATCGGCTTCGCGCGCATCGCGGTGGGGGAGTGGACGACCGGCGCCTATGGGCCGGCCTGGCTCTGGATCGGCTTCACCGTGGGGTGCGCCCTCGTGGGGGTCGTGCTCTGGGGCACGCTCGTGGGTTCCATGCTGCCCTTCATCCTGCGCAGCATAGGGCTCGATCCCGCCACCTCGTCCACGCCCTTCGTGGCGACCTTCGTGGACGTGACCGGACTGCTCATCTACTTCTCGATCGCCGCCGTCGTCTTGCGCGGCATCCTGGTCTGACGGTCTTCTCTCGCTCGCGCGAATCGGCCAGGCCTGCCTCGCCAGGCCCCGGCCCTGCCGTCGGTCGGGCCGGGGCGCCGGGCGGGTCATGCGGCAGTTCGCGAGGCTCGCCCAGCCGGGTGCGGAGGAGGTGCGCATCGAGTGGGAGGGCCTCGAAGTGGAGGAGATCGCGCCGGAGGAGCTTGCCTGGCTCGTGCCGGGGGAAGCCGTGAGCGTGATCGCCCGGGTACGCTCGGGCGAGGCGGGCCGCGCCGTGCTCACAGCCTCCGTGAAGGGGGAGCGCGTTCGACTGGGTCGCCGGCGGTCTCACACCGCCCGCAAGCCACGCGAGCTGGGAAGCCTGGGTTCGCAGCCTGTGGAGCGACCGCCGCGAGGGGAACTGAGCGCTCGACGGGGCGGGCGGAGGCGCCCGCCCCTCAGCGCGGCGCCCGGACGCCCTCCTCGAGCCTTTCCCGGGTGATCCGGGAGGCCTGCGGGTAGAAGGCGGTGAGGGCGAACCAGTAGCCGGGGATGACCGCACGTGCTTCGGGAACCGATAACTCTCCCGAAGCCGGGTCGTATACGAGCGAAAACCCTTCCCCCTGCCAGGAGCGGGGTTCGCGGCGAAGCGACGCCCCCTCGAGATCCTCGCGGGCGGCGATCCAGCTCCGGTCCTGTCCGAGCACGAGGTACGCCCAGGCTTTCGCGTGCCGGCTCCGATCCTTCCCGCGCACCGGGAACATCGTGGCCCCGCTGCGTCGGTAAAAGGCGTAAGGATCGGTCCCGTAGTCCAGTCCATAGGGCAGGGCGGGACTCAGCACGGCCGACTGCGGGTAGCGCTCGCGCCACCGCGCCCACGTTGTCGCCACGGCAGGTAGAGGCTCGAGTGCGGTGCCGCGGAGGGGGCCGCTGACCGCCCGCAGCATCAGCTGGGAAAACAGACTCTCGGTGGCGCGGTCGTAGAACAGCAGGTTCGAGTTGTAGAGCAAGCCGGAAACGCCGAAAAGCGCCCTCTGTCCGCTTAGGCTCGCCTCGAAGACGACACCGGTTCCGGTCAGCGGGCAGTAGGTCACGCACACGGGCCGGCCCCCGACCCGATCGTTGACCAGCTCGTGCCAGTTCAGGATGCGGATCGGGTAGGCCACCGCCTGTCCGCCCAGCACGAGCCCCAGAACGCCATCCTCGTCCTCGAGCCAGCGGTCCGCCTCTTCGGAGGTCCAGCGCGGAGGGTCGATCAGAGCGACGATGCCGTCGCGGGGCGGGCCTCCCTGACGGATCTCCTCTGCCGGGATGAGCGTCTGGGAGAGGTCGAAACCATTGGCGACCTGCGCCTGAACGACGAGGCAACTGCTCGCCACGGCGACCGCGGGCCCGAAGCGGCGCAGGACGTCCACCGCCGCTGCCAACCGCCGCCGGGCCGGCTCCTATTCCCGGGACAGCCCACGGGTCTCGGCGTAAAATCCGACTCCGCCGAGGAGGGCAGCGCCGTGAGGGTTTCGGGATCGTCGCTCGCCGGGGCAGCGTTGTCGCTCGCGTTCTCGCTCGGGGTGTGGGATGCGGGTCACGGTGCCCCAACGCCGGAGAAGCCGTCCGCCGACCGGCGAACGGTCAAGGCCCGGGTCCAATTGCGGCCGGGAGGTCCCCTGGAGGAGGTGGACCTGCATGTCCATCCGGTGCCCACGGATCTGCCCACGGTCCCCGCGGCCGAGGCGCACCTCGAGGAGCAGGAACTCGTCCTGGGCGTGGTGCTGGACGGCGAGGCGATGGCCTATCCGATCCGCTTTCTGGCGCTCTACGAGATCGTGGACCATCGGGCGGGCAAAACCCCGGTGGCCCCCTCCTGGTGACCGCTCACAGGTTCGGGTGTCGTGTACGCCCGTCGCATCGGGACTCGCGAGCTGACGTTCGATTTCGCCGAAGGCCTGTTCAAGGACAATCTCCTGGTGGTGGACCGCGAAACAGGCAGCGTTTGGTCTCAGCTCGCGGGGCAGGCCATTGCGGGTCCCCTCGAGGGCACGCCGCTCGCGGCGGTGCCGGCGCTGCAGACGACGTGGGGATACTGGCGCGCACGCCATCCCGAAACGCGGGTGATGATCGTCGAGGGCGAAGCGGGGCGTCCTTACTTCTACCGCAACCGCCGTCCCGGTGTGCCTGCGCCCCCGAGCCATTCCCGCGCCCACGACACGAGCGCGCTCGGGCTGGGCCTCGTCGTCGGCGGGGAGGCCATGTTCTTCCCCTTTTCCGAGCTCGATCGTGCGCCTAGCCCGCTGCGTCTGACCCTCGGCGGAGAAGAGATCGTCGTCCACTACCGCCCTGAGGCCCTCACGGCCTGGGCCGAGGACCGCGAGGGGCGCCTGCGCGTCGGCGTACTCGCCTACGAGGACGCGTGGCTCGACTTCCATCCCCGGTCCGGGGTGTTTCGCCTGCGGCCGCGAGGGGAGGCTCCGTGAGGCTCGAACGGGGCAGCCGCGCGCTTTCGCCCGTCTCCGCCGGCGGCCCGGCGAGGCGCAGCACCAGAGGGATCGCCCCGCCGTAACCGTCGTCCGGGTGCAACACCCGTCGCCCGTGGCGCTCGACCGCCTGCGGCGGTGGCGTGATCTCCGGACCGTAGGGATAGCCAGGCATGCCGTGGAACGGCAACGGCGCAAGGTCGCTGTGCGCCGCGGAGTTGGGGTCCATGTCCTTACCGAAACCGTCGGCGTAGACGAGATGGGTGCGGACGAATCCGGGCGGCGGAGGCGGCGGGGCGGCGAACTCGATCTCGATCTCGTCGCCGTTGCGGGTCGTCACGAAGCGGTCGTCGCGCGCGCGCAACCGCGCGGTGACATCGCCGAAAGGCGTGTAGACCCCGGCGTGGGCCTTCCAGGGCGAGCTCCACGCGACACGCTCGGGATCGTAGCCGAAGGGCGGGCGTCCGTCGGGGCTCGTGGGGAGGGGAAAACCCCCGTAGCGCAGATCCGCGCGGGCGGGCGCGAGGCGCCTCACCTGCAACGGGGTGTTCTCGCCGCCCACCATGACGCGCGCGCGATCCCAGTAGATCCTCATGTTGGTGGCGATGCGGATGCGGAAGTCCTCGGCCGGGAACGCGCCCGACAGATCCACCGCCATCGTTTTGGGAAGCCCGGCGGGAAAGCCCATGCGCTCCGAGAGATCCCGCCAGCCGCCCTGTCCGTCGGCTGCGTGCAATCGCGGCGGCACGAGCCTGCGGCCCGCCTGATATGCCGCGATATTGGCCGAAGAGTCCGCATAGTCGATCCAGCCATCGAGCAACAGAACCAGGCGGGTCCCCCGGGGCAGTTGGCCGAGATCGAGCTCCAGCGTATGCATTTCGGCGTAGCCTTTGAACGGAAGCAGCTCGAAGCCGTCGGCGTAGCGCCGGTCGCGCTCGGCGAGTTGTGCGGTCACGTCGCGGCCCGTCTCGAGCTCCACCGCACGGCGGATCGGCCGGATGTCGCCCGAGGCGTAGAGCGCGAACTCCGGCCAGGGCGGGCCCGGCATCAGCCGCTCGTTGGGATAGACCTCCGTGCCGGCTGGGTGGTCCACCACGACGAGCTCCGCCTGGTCGAACCAGATGGCTTCTTCGAGCTGGTTGTTGAAGCGCAGCCGCAGCCGCCCGCCTTCTTGGTCGAGTCCGCCCTCGATCAGGATGTACTCGTCCGTGTCGGGCACACTCAGGGTGTGCGGGTCGTGGCGGTAACCGACGGCGCTTCCCCCGAGAAAGTCCGTGACGAAACGCCACTTCCCGTCCCGCCAGGCGTAGAGCAGGGGGCAGGAGGTCCCCTTGCGGTCGAGCTGTGCGATTTCGTTCACGCGGCCCGCGGGCACATCCAGCTCGTCCTGCAGCACCCCCCCCGGCCAGAGGAGCCGCACGGCGTCCACGCGCTCGCGCCCGCCGAGCCCGGCATGCACGGGAAGCGGCGCCGCCACCTCGAACTTCTGCATCGACGCCCCCGCCAACACCTCGACCTTCGTCCCGATGCCAAAACGGTTGTCACGGACGCCCTTGGGCGAGACGGCGGCCCAGCGCCGGGCGTTGCCGCCCTGGTTTTCGAGCCACACCGACCTCCCCCCTTCGCCCTGCGCGAGCAGGTCGAGGTCGCCGTCCCCGTCGAGATCCGCTGCGAGCCGCGCGCGAGCGCCGAAGCCCTGGGGCAGCGCGAGCGCGGAAACCTCGGTCCAGCCCGCCGTGCCGAGGTTGCGCCAGAGTTTGCCGGCTGCGAGCACGTCGAGGAAGCCGTCGTTGTCGTAATCGAAGACCACGAGGCCCGCCGAGGCTTCCGCCGGATCCGGGCCGAGCGGTTCGACCTCGAAGCGGGCGCGGCGGTTGAAGGCCACGCTCACCCCGGCCTCGCTGGCCAGGACAAGATCCATGCGCCGGTCGCGGTCGAGATCGGCCACCGCCAGGGCTCGAATCCCCGACAGCCCCGCCAGGCCCCGCTCGCGGACCGTGTCCGCGAACGTCCCGTCGCGGCGGTTGTCGAATAGATGCAGCCCCCCCGGTGTGGCCAGGATGAGATCCACGTCCCGGTCGTTGTCGAGATCGCTGAAACCCAGGACGGGTGCGCCCGGGAGGGCTCGCACACCGAACCCGGGATCGCGCTCGGGCTCGCGGAAGCTCCCCGAGCCGTCGTTGTCGTAAACGAAGCACACCGCGCGTTCGGCGTCGCCGGCGCATCCGTAAAGATCGAGATCGCCGTCGTGATCGCGGTCCACGAGGCTCGCGCCGGCGCGAGCCTCCGCGATGGCGCCCGGGAGCGCGAGGGGCTGGGCTTGCGCGCTCGGGAGTCCCTCGCAGCGCGGCGCCCGCGCGCTCACCCAGCTCGAGCCGTGCCGGCGGATGCCCACGCACTCCAAGATCCCGTCACCGTCCACATCCCCGACCGCCACATGCCAGCCCTCCGGCGCGCCGAGGGCCTCGGCCAGCACCCGGGCGCCTTCGGGCGCCGCAGCGGGAAGCGCGCCCTCCCGCACGGCGAAGCGCACCTCGATCGGCTCCGGGGCCGGCAGGCCGCCCGCGGGGTAGTCCACGCCCATCGCATACGGCCCCTGCTCGCCGTACTGCGTGCCCATGGCCGTGTCGGCGCCGCCGCGAGCCCGAGCTTCCTGCGAGCGGGCGACCAGCGCGGCGCCCTCCGCCTGGCGGCCTTGCTGCAGGAGCAGCCGCCCGAGGCCGTAGAGCGCGGAGACGTGCGCCGGGTTGCGCTCGAGGGCGGCACGAAAGTGGGCCTCCGCCTCGTCCAGGCGGTCGAGCCGCGCCAGGGCGCTCGCCAGGTTGTAGCGCGCCGCCGCGTCGTCGGGATCCGCCTCCACGACGCGCGCGAAGTGCTCCGCGGCCGCCGGGGCGTTGCCGCGGCTCTTCTCGATCAGGCCCAGGTTGTAGTGCGCGTAAACATCGTCGGGATCGGCTTGGAGCGCCCGGCGCAGGTAGGCTTCCGCGTCGTCGTTTCGCCCCTGCTGGACGAGCGCGATGGCGATATTCACGAGCAGGACGGGATCCTCCGGCCGGAGCTGCAAAGCCTGCTCGAACTCCGCTCGCGCCTCGTCCCATTTTTGTTGGCTGAAATAGGCGATACCGCGCGCATTGCGCCGCACGGCTTCTTCGGGCACCTGCCCCCCGGGGCCCGAGGACCCGCAGCCCGGCACGAGGGGGGCCAAGCTGGCGAGGATGGCGATCGTCCGCGCGCACGGCTTCATGGACCCCTCAATCTAGCGCAGAGGCCATGCCCCCGGTCTCGCGAATACCCTCGCCCCAGGGGGCGGCTTCGGCACGCTGGAGAAGCTCTTGCGCCCGCTCGCTTTGCCCGAGCCCCTCGAACGCGTCCGCGAGGCGCCAGAGGAACGTGCGTTCCTCGGGAGCCATGCGCGCCAGCGCCTCGAGGCGTTCCAGGCTAGCCCGACCATTCGCCGCATCGAGCGCCGCGCGCGCCAGGTCAAGATGCGGGTGCGCATCTTCGTGGACCCCGGCGAGCAGCGCGGCCGCGCGCTCCACCTCGCCTTGCAGCAGGGCGAGCTCCGCCTCGTCCGCCGCGAGTCGCGCTGCGGGCGCCTGGAGCTTGCGGGCTTGCGACAGCCAGCGGCGCGCCTCGGCCGGCCGAGCTTGGGCGAGGGCCAGTTCCGCGAGCAACAACCAAGGGTATGGATCGCGAGGCCGCTCAGCCGCCGCCTGCCGCAACACCTCCCGCCCCTCGCGCGCGGCGCGCAGCCTCGCGGCGAGCCTCTCCTCGCGGCGCGCCTGCGCCGCATCGCCCCGCCGCTGCAGCACGCGCGCCAGTTCGTGATGGGGCTCGTACCAGTCCGGCACCCGCGCGATCGCGCGCCGCAGCGCCCGCTCCGCCTCGTCGAGGTCGCCGGCGCGCAGGCGCAATTGCCCCAGAGCGTAGAGCAGATCGGGCGATTCGGCGTTGCGCTCCAGAGCCTCGCGCGTCAGTCGCTCCGCCTCGTCGTAGCGTCCGACGATCCGCAGCACGCGCGCCAGGCGCGCCGCCACGATCGGGTCCGCCGGAGCCAGCCGGTAGGCTTCGCGCAGCTCCGCCAAGGCCTGCTCGAAATTCCCCATCGCCTGGTGGATCAGGCCGCGGCGAAAGCGGGCCTGGGCGTCGCGAGGGTCGAGCGCCGCGGCGCGGGCGAACGAGGCTAGCGCGTCCTCCCAGCGGCCGAGCCGGAACTCGTGGAAACCCTTGTAGAACCAGCCGTGAGGCAGTCGGGGGAGATTGCGCGTGCCGACGGCGAAAAACTCGACCGCCTCCGCGTCGCGGCCGAGCTCGCTGTAGATCCGGCTCACGAGAGCGTACGCCTCGCGCTGCCGCGGTTCCGCGGCCAGGGCCCGGACGGCGGGCTCGAGGGCCGCCTGGGGATCTCCCGCATCGAGTGCCGCCACAGCCGCCTGGCGCAACGCGGCGTGCGCGGCCGAAGCATTCCCCCCCCGTTCCGGCGAGGCGCAGGCCGAGGCGAACAAGCACACGACGAGCGAAGCCAGGCGCCCCTTCCGAGCCCTCATGGTTCCCCCGGTTCCGGTGCACCACCCTCGCGCCACCGCACGGTGGTGCGCACGGGCAAACCTTCGGCCTCCTGCACCGCTGCCGAAGGCCAGCGCACGCGCACGCGGTCCACGCGTCGCGCGGTGCCGAGACCGAAATGAAGCGTGTAGCTGCTCTGCGATTGATAGGAGCCGAAGGGGTTGAGCTCGCGCCGCTGCCGCCGCCCCCCCGCCTCCACCTCCACCACGGCGCCCACGGCGTCGCGGTTGGAGCGCGTGCCTTCCAGGCGCAGCTGCAGCCACGCGCCGAGCCGATCGCTCTCGTTGCGCAGAAGATTCGGCGCCGCATCCAAGTTCGCGAGCACCAGGTCCAGATCACCGTCCGCATCGAGGTCCGTCACCGCCAGGCCCCGCGTGCTCTCGAGGAGGGCGAAGCCCGGCCCCGCGCGCTCGGTGATGTCCTCGAAGGTTCCGTCGCCACGGTTGACATAGAGCATATTGCGCTGGGCGTAGCTCGTGCGCAGGTGGGGATGGCGGTCCACCTGGGGGTAGATGTGCCCATTGGCGAAGACCAGATCGAGATCGCCGTCGTTGTCGTAGTCGAAAAAGCGCACCCCCCAGCCGAGGACGAGGTAAGTGTCTTGGAGTCCCGCGGCGAAGGTCTCGTCCGCGAAGGTCCACGAGCCCAGATTGCGGTAGAGCGTGTACCAGTCGTGCGAGAAGTTCGTCACCACGAGGTCGAACCGACCGTCCCCGTCGTAGTCCGCGGCGTCGGTGCCCATGCCGGCCTGCTCTTTGGCGTCCTCGTTCGTCGCCACGCCCGCCGCGGCGGCGGTTTCCCGGAAGCGGAACCCCCCGTCGTTGCGCCACAGGTAATTGGGCGTCGAGTCGTTGGCGACGTAGATATCGAGATCCCCGTCGCCGTCGAGGTCCGACATCACCGCGCCGAGCCCGTAGAGCGGCCGGGTCCAGTCGTCCACACCGGCCTCGCGCGTGACGTCGGTGAAGGTGCCGTCGCCGTTGTTGCGGTACAGGATGTCCGCCTGCCCGGCGAAGCCCAGCGGCCCCCGGTAGACCTCGATCCCGTGCCATGTCGTCGGGGCACCGCCGTACGGCGGGTCGGCCAAGTCGTAGAGGCAGTAGTTGGTGACGTAGAGGTCGAGGAAGCCGTCGCCGTCCAGGTCCCCCCAGGCGGCGCTCGCGCTCCACGCGTCGGCGGGCCCGGCCACCCCCGCCGCGGCCGTCACGTCCGTG
>JBBIHH010000021.1:0-62446 GCA_037447115.1 Acidobacteriota bacterium | reverse complement strand
CGATGCCGCTCGGCGACGTAACGCAGCACGCGCGGGGGCAGCCCCACGTCGCCGAGCACCAGGGCCTCGATGCCGAAGTAGAGCACGCCCGTCGGCGCGCGCTCCAGCTCCCGCAGGAGCGCCTGCCATCGAGAGCGCCGAGGGTCGCGAGCGAGCCGGGCGAGAAGCTCGGCCACGCGGCGGGCCCGCGCGCGCGCGGGGGGCGCGGTTCCCCCCGGAAGCCACAACCAGCCCTCCTCCCCGTCCGCGACGATCGCCTCTCCTCCGGCGAGGCGCAGCCGGTTGGGTCCCGAAACGACCTCGAGCACCGGCCCGCGGCGCGTGCGGCGGAGCCGGGCCCTGGCGAGCGCCACGGCGGGGACCTCGCCGAGGGCTTCGTGCCGGAGCGCATGGGCCAACGGCGCGGCGCTGACGAGCACGGCCCCGGCAGCGCCCCGGAGCATGCCCTGCTGGAGCGTGGCGCTTTCGACGGCCCGAATCGCCAGCGCGTGCGGGGTGGGCTGCAGCGACAGCCGCCCGTAGGCGCGCCCTCCCGCGAGGGGGACGGCGTCGAGCACGACTCCCGGACGCAACGTGGCTCGGTCGGAACGGGCCATCACGAGCGGGATTGTACGGAATAAAGCTCGAACTAGCTTCGCTCCTCTCCAGCGGAGACCGCAGGCGAGAGGGGCGGCACGGGCGGGCGCTTCCCGCCGGCTCGGGTGAGCAGCAGCAACCCGAAGGCCGGGACCTTGATGCACAGGGCGAAGATCAGACCGAAGGCCAGGCCGAGCAACAAGCCGCTCAGGCCTCCCACGAGCCAGGGCAAGAGAAGCAGGAGCGCGAACGGCAGGAATCCCAGGAGCACGGCGGCGAGCAGGGAGAGCTCCCTCCCGAAGGCGCGCCCCAGGCGGCGGCCGAGATGGTGGAACAGGCCCGCCATGCCCAGGGCGAGGAAAACGGGAAATAAGAGTCCGTGGACGAACAGCGCCACGGGAATCCCGACGAGGGAGGCCAGCAGGATGGAGTAAAAGAAGAACAGCGTTAGGTAAGCCACGAACCCCACCAAGAACGCCATCGGCCAGCGAACCGGCACCGCCTCGCTCATGGCCTCGATCCGCTCCGGCACGAAGGCGACGACGATGAGCAAGAGCACGAAGGTCAGGCTGAGCCCGATCAGTCGCCGCCAGGCGAGCAGCGTGCCCAGCATGCCGAGCGCCCCGCGCGCGCTGGGGAACCAGAAGAACCCCGGGATGTGGACGCGGTCGCCACCCACCTCCGCCCCCGCATCGTCGAGTCGTCCCAGGACGTTGACGAAGTCGTGGGCGATCCGCGCACCGGGACCGAGGCGCACCTCGCTCAGCACGCACACCACGTCGTGGCGCGCCACGCCCTCGAGCTCGAGGGAGCCCATGATGACGACGATGTCGCCCGCCACGCGCCCTTCGACGCGCACGCTGCAACCGATGCACACCACGTCGCCTTGGCGCACCTCCTGCGGGCCCACGACGATGTCCCGAAAGACGGAGACCGCTTCGCCGCGGTGCTGGGCTCCTGCCGGCTCCTCCTGCTCGGCGAAGACCGTCACCGCGCCGCCGAGCGCGGCGAGCGCCAGCAGCGCAGGGATGCGCCGGAGCGCGACCCGCTCCCCTCGGAACGTCTTCCCCGTCGTTGTGGCGCCGAACCTCATCCGCGCGCTCCCGTGCGGGCGCCCACGAGCTCGCGCCCCACGACGACCACCGCCCACAGCATGCCCGCTGCGAGCCCGGCCAGAGCCGCGCTCGCGAACCAGGGTTGAACCCTCGAGAGCAGTTGCAGGGCCGCCGCCGTCACGGCCAGGGCCGCGCGGGCTAGCACGACCCCCGTCCCGGCGAGGCTGTCGAGAGCAGTCCAGCCGGCACGCTGCAGCGCCTCCCCGTGGACCCACCAGGTTCTCGCCGCGAACCCGAGCGCGGCCGAGGCAGCCAGCGAGACAGCTGCCGCCAGGCCCGCCAGCGCGGCCCAGGGCCAGGGCGAGCGACGCCGTGGCATCGCGGGGAGGGCCCAGGCGACTCGCCGTGCCACGTCCACCGCGGGCGCGGGCGCTCGGGCCAGGGCCCGCAGGGCCTGCGACACAGCGCGTTCGCGCGCCAGGACCTGAGCGCAGGCCGCGCATTCCCGCAGGTGGACCTCGATCTCGGGAGGGAGGCCCTCGCGCTCGCTCCAGTCCCACTCCCACCACAGGCGCCGGGCGCGTTCGCAGCTCACGAAACCTCCCCGAACAGCTCCGGATACTCCCGCTCGAGCCAGCGGCGCAGCGCTTCCCGGCCCCGCATCAAGCGGGTTTTCACGGTGCCCACGGGCACACCGAGCAGGCGTGCCGCCGCCTCCAGCTTCATCCCCTCGATGTACACGAGAAAGATCGCCTCCCGGTGGTGCGGCGCCAAGCGCCCGAGAGCCTCCCGCAGGGCCTGGACGCGCTCGCGCTCTTCGAGATCCCTTTGGGTCGAAGGGCGGCAATCCGCGAGCTCGTCGGGCAGCGCGCGGCGGGTTTGCTCGCGCCGCGCGCGGCGGGCGCGGTCCAGCACGTGGTTGACGGCCACCCGATAGAGCCACGTGGAGAAGGGGAATTCCGGGCGGTAGCGTCCGAGGTTCTGGTAGGCCTTGAGGAAGACTTCGCTCACCACGTCCTCGATCTCGTCGGCGGGTACCCCGTAGCGCCACGCCACCGAGGCCACCATACCCTGCAGGCGGCCCACGAGCTCCGCGTACGCTTCCCGTTCGCCCTGGAGAACGCGCGCCACGAGCTGGTCTTCCCGCACGTCCCCCATGGGCGATCCATCGGGTGAAACGCCGTCCCCTTTCCGAGGTTCCCGCGGCGGCTAGTATAGAGGGGTCGTCGGACGTCACGATCTGGAGCGAAAGGATGCGGCCGGTAGATCCCAAGGCCGTTCGGCCCCGCAACGTCGCGGTGGGCGGTCGCGAGCTCGCCATCGCCTGGGCTGACGGGCACGAATCGTATTACCCCTTCGAGCTGCTGCGGCGGGCGTGCCCGTGCGCCGGCTGCCGCGAGCGGGCCCTGCGGGGATCGCGCCCGGCCCTGCGGCTCGTCGAGGGTCCCTCGCTGCGGGAGCTCGGGATCGCGCGTGTCGAGCCCGTGGGGGCCTACGCGCTGCGGATCGTGTGGGCCGACGGGCACGATGCCGGCATCTACGCCTTCGAAGAGCTGCGGCGGGCGTGTCCCTGCGGGCGCTGCCGCGGGGAGCTTGCGGGGCAGGCGCGCGAGGGCTTAGATAACGAGGGGGCAGGAGGCTGAGGCGGCTCGTCCGGGACGCGCGACGGGCCGCCGGCCCGCCCGAAGGAGCCGCGATGGCGATACGCATCGGGATCATGGGGTTCGGCCGCATCGGCCGCAACGTCTTCCGCATCCTCTATCCGCGCGATGACATCGAGATCCGCGCGATCGTGGACATCGCGGATCCGCAGGCCCTCGTCTACTTGCTCAAGTTCGATACGGTCCACGGTCGCTTCCCCGAGCCGGTGAGCTACAAAGCCGGCAAGATGTTCGTCAAGGGGCGCGCCATCCCGATGCTGATTCACGAAGCGCCGGGGGAGGTGGACTGGGCGGCGCTCGGGGTGGACATCGTGATCGAGGCGACGACCAAGTACCGTACGCGAGCCGTGCTCGAGCGCCACCTGGACCGGGGCGCCAAGCGCGTGATCCTCACCGTACCGCCGCGGGACGAGATCGACGCCGTGGTCGTCATGGGCGTCAACGACCACATGCTGACGGCGGACTCGCGCATCGTGTCGAACGCCTCGTGCACTTCCAACGCGCTGGCCCCGATCTGCAAGGTGCTGCACGAGGCCTTCGGCATCGAGCGTGCCTTCATGACGACCGTCCACGCCTATACCAACGACCAGCGGCTCGCCGACGTACCCCACAGCGATCTGCGCCGCTCGCGCGCTGCGGCGGAGAACATCATCCCCACCACGACCTGGTCGCCGCAGGCGGTGCAGCAGATCCTCCCGGAGCTGGCGGGCCGGCTCGATGGCATGGCCCTCAACGTACCGGTTCCGGACGGCTCGGTGGTAGATCTCGTGGCCTTGCTCCAGCGGGAGGTGACGGCGGAGGAGGTGAACGAGGTCGTGCGTTCTGCGGCCGCCACCCGCTTCAAGGGCATCATCGAGTACTGCGAGGATCCCATCGTTTCCTCCGACGTGATCGGCAACCCCCACTCCGCGATCTTCGACAGCCTCGCCACGCAGGTGCTGGCGGGCACGATGGTCAAGACCCTGACCTGGTACGACAACGGTTGGGGTTACGCCCACCGCGTGGTGGAGCTCGTGGAACGCATGGCGGCCTTCGATCGCCCCGTGGCCGTCGGCGTGCGTTAGGCCATGGGCTCCTCCCGACCCCGGGTGGCGATCAACGGTTTCGGCCGCATCGGCCGGGCGGTGTTCCGGCTGCTCGCCGGACGCGACGCGCTCGAGGTCGTGGCCATCAACGACGTCACGGACGACGACACGCTGGCCTACCTGCTGCGCTACGATACGGTCCACGGCCGCTTCCCCGGCGAGGTCGTGCTGCACGAGGGACGGATGCGGGCCGGCACCCAGGATCCGCGGATGCTCGAGGAGCCCGACCCCGCGCGCCTGCCCTGGAAGGACCTGGGGGTGGACATCGTCATCGAGGCGACCGGGCGCTTCCGCAAGCGGGACGAGCTGGCCCGGCACCTCCAGGCCGGTGCGCGGCGGGTGATCGTCACCGTGCCCGCCAAGGACGAGATCGACGCCACGATCGTCATGGGCGTCAACGATCATCGGCTGCAGCCGGAGCAGCGGATCGTGTCCAACGCCTCGTGCACGACCAACTGCCTGGCGCCGGTGGCCAAGGTGCTCCACGAGCGGTTCGGGATCGTCAAGGGGATCATCACGACCGTCCACGCCTACACGAACGATCAGCGCCTGGCGGACGTACCCCACAGCGATCTGCGCCGTTCGCGCGCCGCGGCCGAGAACATCATCCCCACGACCACGGGTGCGGCGCGCGCCGTGGGCAAGGTGCTTCCGGAGCTCGCGGGCCGGCTCGACGGCATCGCCATGCGCGTGCCGGTTCCGGACGGGTCGACGGTGGACCTCGTCGCCGAGCTCGGGCGCGCCGCGACGGTGGCCGAGATCAACGCCGCCATGCGCGAGGCTTCCGCACAGCCGCCCCTGCGCGGCATCCTGGCCTACAGCGACGAGCCGATCGTCTCCTCCGACGTGATCCGCGACCCCCACTCGGCGATCTTCGACGGGCCTCAGACGCGAGTGCTCGGGGGACGCCTCGTCAAGGTCCTGGCCTGGTACGACAACGAGTGGGGCTACGCCTGCCGCGTGGTGGATCTGGCGGAGAGGCTCGCCGCGTTTCCCTCCTGAACCGCCGGGATCAGTACGCTTTCGCGAAGTGGACGCGCCGGCTCGCGGGCTGGCCGCACCGGACACAGCGGCCGGGTTCGGCCGTGCCCTCGAGGGCGATGCAGCGGATCGTGGCGCGGGTCTCGTCCTGGATCGCGTCCTCGCAGTCGGTGCGGCCGCACCAGTGGGCGAGCAAGAAGCCGCCTCGGGTCTCGAGGGTCACCTTGAACTCCTCGTAGCTGTCCACGGCCGTCGTGGCCGCATCGCGCCTCGCCCGCGCGCTCTGGAGCATCTCCCGCTGCACCTCCTCGAGCAACGCCGGGACCGCCTCGGCGACGGCGTCGAAGGCCACGGGTTGCTTGCGGCGATCGGGGCGTCGGACCGCCAGGAACTCGTGGCGCTCGAGGTCGCGCGGTCCGAGCTCGAGACGCAGCGGCACCCCGGCCAGCTCCCACTCGTGGTACTTGAAGCCGGGGCTGAGGTGCGGGCGGTCGTCGAGCACGACGCGCACGCCGGCACGCTCCAGGCTTTCGCGCGCCCGGCGCGCGGCTTCGAGGATCGGCTCCTGGGGCTCCCCGGCCTTCCAGATGGGCACGACGACCGCTTGGATCGGGGCGAGTCGTGGCGGGAGCACGAGCCCGTTGTCGTCGCCGTGGGCCATGATCAGGGCTCCCACCAGGCGCGTGGAAACCCCCCAGGAGGTGTTCCACGCGTGGCGCCACTGGCCCTGCTCGTCCTGGAACTTCAGATCGAAGGCGCGCGAGAAGTTCTGTCCTAGGTTGTGCGAGGTGCCCGCCTGGAGCGCCCGGCCGTCCTGCATCAGCGCCTCGATGCAGTACGTGTGCTTGGCCCCGGCGAATTTCTCCTTGTCCGTCTTGCGCCCCCGGAGGACCGGGAGCGCCATGAAGTCCTCGGCGAAGCGCGTGTAGATGTCCAGGATGCGGCGCGCTTCTTCTTCTGCTTCCTCTTCGGTGGCGTGGGCGGTGTGGCCCTCCTGCCAGAGGAATTCGGTCGTCCGGAGAAACAGGCGCGTGCGCATCTCCCAGCGCACGACGTTCGCCCACTGGTTGATCAGGATCGGCAGGTCGCGGTACGACTGCACCCACTTGGCGAACATGGCGTAGATGATCGTCTCCGAGGTGGGGCGGACGACCAGCTCTTCCTCCAAGGCGCTCTCCGGGTCCGGCACGAGCGTGCGCCGGCCGTCCTCGTCCACCGCCTTCAGGCGCGAGTGGGTGACGATCGCGCATTCCTTGGCGAAACCCTCGACGTGCTCCGCTTCCTTGGCCAAGAACGACTTGGGGATGAACAGGGGAAAGTAGGCGTTCTGGTGGCCGGTGCGCTTGAACATCTCGTCGAGCGCGCGCTGCATGTTCTCCCACAACGCGTAGCCGTGCGGGCGGATCACCATGCAGCCCTTGACCGGGGAGTAGTCCGCCAGCTTGGCCTGCGTGACGACGTCGGTATACCAGCGCGCGTAGTCCTCGGCGCGCGGCGTGATCCATTTCGTCATGGTCCTCGCTCCAGAACGGAGGATTATAGGTTGCGCGCCGGGTCGCGAGCCAGCGGGCCGGGCGAACGGCTTCAGTCGCGCTCTTGCGCCTTGCCCGTCATGGGCACGAAGCGCACGCCCGTGATCTCGCGGCGCTCGTAGCCCTCCGGCGTGCGCGTGATGACCACGAGCTCCTGGAGCCCTCGCCCCAGGGGGACCACCAAACGGCCGCCCACCGCGAGCTGCTCCAGCAGCGGGGGCGGGACATCCTCGGGCGCGGCGGTGACCAGGATCCCGTCGAAGGGAGCGGCCTCGGGCCAGCCCTCGTAGCCGTCGCCGATCCGGACGTGGACGTTCTCGTAGCCCAGCTCGCGGAGCAGCTTCTCCGCCCGCTGCCCGAGTTCGGGGATGATCTCGATCGTGTAGACCTCCGCCACGCACTCCGCCAGCACCGCCGCCTGGTAACCCGAGCCGGTGCCCACCTCGAAGACTTTCATCGTCTTGTCCGGGCGCAGGAGCTCGGTCATCAAGGCCACGATGTAAGGCTGCGAGATCGTCTGCCCGAAACCGATCGCGAGCGGCCAGTCGCTGTACGCTTCCCGGCGTTGCGCCTCGGGCACGAAACGGTGGCGCGGCACGCGGCGCATCGCCTCGAGGACGCAGGGATCTTGGATGCCCCGGGCCTCGATCTGGCCCGCCACCATCTGCAGGCGCAGGGCCTCGTAGGGATCGGCTGCCGCCGAGGGAGCCTCGCCGTTTCCGCCGCCCGCGGCGCAGGCCGCACCCGCCAGGCCGAGCAGCACCGCGACGAGCAACAGATCGCTCATGCGAACGCCTCGTCCGACGCGCGCGGAAGCCATGAGCTTTCTCCTCCTCGGTCCCGCGAGAGGTCCCTCACCACCGGCCCTCGGACCGCAACCGGTTGACGCGCATATGGGCTTGCCGGATCGGCTCGGGGATGCGGTAGCCGGCGGACAGGCGCAGCACCCATCGGGTCGCCGTGCCGAGGCTCACCCGATGGCCCACCGAGACGTACACCGGCGCCACCCCGGCGCGGGTCCGCAGTACCGTGCCGACGCGCCGTCCTGCGTGCCGCAACGCGGCGCGGGCGCCACGCTCCGGGCGGGGTTCGTCGGCCTCGCCCACGAGGATGGATTTTGCCACGCCGATCGTGGGCAGATCCAGCAGCACGCCGAGGTGGCTCGCGATGCCGAAACCTCGCGGGTGGGCGAGGCCGTGGCCGTCCACCAGGAGCAGGTCCGGTTGGTGCTCCAGCCGTGCCAGGGCCCGCAGGATCGCCGGAGCCTCGCGAAAGGAGAGATAGCCCGGGACGTAGGGGAAGCGCACGCGACCCCTGGCCGTCGCTGTCTCCACGACCCGCAGCGTGCGCGCGTCGAGCACCACCGCCGCGGCCACGTAGCGCGCCTCGTCCCGCTCGTAGGCGAGGTCCGTCCCCCCCACGAGGCTCACGGATCCGAGGCGATCGCGCGTCTCGACTCGGGTGCGCAGTCGCTCCTGGAGGATGCGCGCCGCCTCGAGGTCCCAGCGTCCCAGGCGGTCGCGCCGCGGCAGGAAAAATGCTGGCTTCTCCCGCGTTCCCATCCCGGCCGTGCTCGCCCGCGCCAGCGCCGGGCTCGCCCCCTCAGGGCTGCGCCAGGGCGTTCAACGCCTGGCGCGAGCGCTCCGTCCAGCCGGCGAAAGCCTCCACGACCCGACCCCGGTCGTCGAGGAGCAGCGACAGAGGAATGAGCATTTCCCCGCGCCGGTAGAGGGCTGCGATCGTCTCGGGCCCGGTCGTGTAGACGGGATAGCGGATGCCCCGCTCCCGCAGGTAGGCGGGCACCTGCGCCACCGTTTCGGTGTCGAGGCTGATGCCGATCAGCGCCACCCCCGCGCGCTCGAGCCTCGGGTAGAGCGCCTGGAGCTCGGGCATCTCTTGCGCACAGGGCACGCAGTAGGTCGCCCAGAAATTGACCAGGTGCCGGCGCCCGTTGTGCAACAGCTCGTACAGCCGCCGCGGGGTGCCATCCAGTCCGCGCAGCTGGAGGTCGGGCAGCCGCTCGCCCCGCCTCAAGCCGAGCTTGGCCAGCAGCGCGTCCGCGCCTCCGAGGGGGTCGGCGAGCCGCAGGCGCGGCTCCTGCACGCGCTCGAGCCGCTGCTCGCCCTCCACGATCCTCACGCAGCCGCCTGCGGGGATCCGCTCGAAACGCTGACGCGCGCCGCCGGGCCAGAGCACCTCGAGCCAGGCCGCTTCCGCGTCCTCCCCGAGGCCGAACAGCAGGCGCGGGTCGCTCTGCGAGACGTAGCCGCTGCCGCCGAACTTCACCTTGGTCAGCGTCCCCGCCGAGGTCCGCACGCGCACCGTCGCCCCGTAGGCGTCCCGCGCGCGGGCGCCCACGAGCTCCACGCGCAGGAAGCGGCGGTCCTGGCCGACGTTGTTGCGGAACAGACTGTGCGCCTCGCCCTGGAGCGCGGTCAGGAAGATGTCGAAATCGCCGTCGTTGTCGAGATCGGCGAAGGCGGCGCCCCGGCCGTCGGAGACGGCATCCACGCCGCTCACCCCCGAGATGTCGAGAAAGCGCTTGCCGCCGACGTTGAGGGCGAACAGATCCCGCTCGTAGCCGCTGAAGGAAAACCCTTCCTGGAAGATCGCCGCCATGTGCGAGCTCTGGTAGCTCTCGTTGCCGGCGCGTTCCTGCTGTTCCTCGGCCGCCACCACGTGGCGCCAGAACAGGCTTCAGGTGTCCTTCATGGACTTGCCGGAAACGAACCCGTTGGGCGTGTAGAGGTCCTCCCGGCCGTCGTTGTCGAAGTCCACGAAGCCCCCGCCGAAGGCCCATCCGCCCGAGAACCCGCCCACCTCGTCGGTCACGTCGCGGAAGCTTCCGTCGCCGAGGTTCTCGTAGAGGTTGTTGCCCGCCGCCATCTTGCGCAGCGTGCTGTTCTTGAGCCACGCCTCGGGGTAGAGGCGCCGCAGGATGCGGTTGCCCGCGGTGGAGGACATGTTCGTCACGTGCAGGTCGAGGTCGCCGTCGTTGTCGTAATCGCCGAACCAGACGCCCATCCCGAAGCCGGGATCGAGGATGCCCGTGCGGGCGGCGCGATCCTCGAAGCGGTCGCCGAGGTTCACGTAGAAGGCGTTCTCCCCGAAATCGTTGGCCACGTAGAGGTCCAGGTCGCCGTCCTCGTCGAGATCGGCGAAGGCCGCCGCGTAGCTCCAGCGGCTGTCCGCCACGCCCCACGCCGCCGCGGCTTCGCGGAAGGTTCCGTCGCCCTGATTGAGGAACAGCAGGTTGGGCGTGCCGTTCGTCGCCCGGTGCCAGGCGTTGGGCATCACGCTGCCGTAACGGTTGTAGCAGGTGACGTAGATGTCGGTGTATCCGTCGAGATCGACGTCACCCCCGACGGCACTGAAGCCCACGGCTTCCACGTCCACGCCGGCCCGGTCCGAGATGTCCTCGAAGCGCACGGTCCCTTCGGGAACGTAGCGGTTCTCGAGCAGCATCTGCCGGCCCACCGCAGCCAGGAACAAATCCGGGTCGCCGTCGTTGTCGAAGTCGAGAAAGAGGGGGCCCGAGCCCGGGGGCGTGTAGCCCACCATCGAGGATTCCGAGATGTCGCGGAAGGTGCCGTCGCCCCGGTTCCAGTAAAGGACGTTGCGCTCGACGCCGGTGGTGGCGATGTCCAGCCGCCCGTCGAGATCCACGTCGGCCACGGCCACCCCGTGCGCGACGAACCCCTGGTTGGCGCCGACGCCGAAGGGCGGGAAGAGCGCCGCCACCCCCGCCGGCAAGGCGATCTCGGAGAAGAGGTCCAGGGGGGCGACGTAGGACTCGGCGGCGACATGGGCGAGGGCCGTCAGGCGCCAGGGTCCCTCGCCCTCGCGCGCCACCTCGGCCTCGAACTGCGCCCGCCACCACTCGCGCCGTCCTTCGGTGTCGCGGCCCACGAGGAAGGCCTTGAGCTTGGCGTGCCCCCGGCCGGGCCGGCGGGGATCGAAGTCCGCGTGCTTGACTTTGAAGCGCGCGTCCTCGATCTCGTCGAAGTGATCGAGCAGCTCGAGGATGCTCCCGAGCGCGTCCTGGGCCGTGGCGGCCTGCCAGCCGTGACGCTCGACCCACGGTGCCAGGGGCTCCAGCCCGCCGGGCCGCGAGGGGAAAGGCTCCCCGGCCACGCCTTCGGCGAAGTAACGGCCGATCGTGGCGGCGTCGCGGTCGCGGACGGCGACGGAAAGGGCGAGCAGATCGTTGGCCAGCGACTCGGAGAGATCCTCGACCTGCTCGAGCCACTGGCGATCGAATCCCGACTCGGCGCGGCCCGCGCAGCCCGAAGCGAGGGCGGCCCCCAAAAAGACGGCGATGGCGAACGATTTCGTGGAAGTGCCCCGCACGCCCGGTAAGGTACCGCGGGCGCCCTCCCCTGACCAGCCTCGATCGGTCCCTTGCCCGTGGGCCTCCTGTGGCGTAGCCTGGGCCGCGCCGGCCAGGTGCGAAGGGAGGCCGAGGGATGCGCGAGCCAGTCTTTCGCTCGAGCTGCGTGGAGCGCTTCTTGCGCTACGTCACCTACGACACCCAGTCCGACGAGAACTCCTCGAGCTACCCGAGCACCGAAAAGCAGCTCGTGCTGCTGCGCCGCCTGGCGCAGGAGCTGCGCGAGCTCGGGCTCGAGGACGTGGAGCTCGACCGTTACGGCTACCTCATGGCCACCGTACCGCCGACGACCTCCAAGAGAAACGTCCCCGTCATCGGATTCCTGGCGCACGTGGACACCTCCCCCGAAATCAGCGGCGCCGGCGTGCGCCCCATCGTGCACCGCGACTACCAGGGCCAACCGCTCGTGCTTCCCGACGACCCGACCCAAGTGCTGCGCCCCGAGGACGATCCCGCGCTCGCCGGTCAGATCGGCCGGGACATCATCACGGCCTCGGGCACCACGCTTCTCGGGGCGGACGACAAGGCCGGCGTGGCGGAGATCATGGGAGCCGTGGAGTACCTGCTCGCCCATCCCGAGATTCCGCACGGGCCGATCCGGGTGGCCTTCACGCCCGACGAGGAAGTGGGCCGCGGCGTGGCGCACTTCGACATCGAAAAGTTCGGGGCCCGCTACGCGTACACCCTCGATGGCGGCGGGGTCGGGGAGCTCGAGACGGAGACCTTCGCCGCCGATGCGATGACGATCGTTTTCCAGGGCTTCAACACCCATCCGGGCTACGCCAAGGGCAAGCTGGTGAACGCGATCAAGCTGGCGGCGCAGTTCCTGGAGCGCTTGCCGAAGCGCACGCTCTCCCCGGAGACGACGGAGGGCTACGAGGGCTATGTCCATCCCTACGTCGTGGAGGGCGGCGTGGATCGCACGAGCGTCAAGTTCTTGATCCGCGACTTCGATGCGGCGAAGCTGCAGGAGAAAGAGGCGCTCCTGGAATCGCTGGCGCGCGAGATCGCCGGGGCGCACCCGCCCGCCCGGGTGGCGGTCGAGGTGCAGCAGACCTACCGCAACATGCGGGAAATCCTCGAGGCCCACCCCGAGGTCGTGGCCTGTGCCGAGGAAGCCATCCGCGGCGCGGGTCTCGAGGTGCGGCGGCGGCCCATCCGCGGGGGTACGGACGGGGCGAAGCTGTCGTTCATGGGCCTGCCCACCCCCAACCTCTTCGCCGGAGAGCACAACTTCCACTCGCGACTCGAGTGGACCTCGACCTGGGAGATGCACAAGGCGGTGGAGGTCGTCGTGCGGTTGTGCCAGGTGTGGGAGGCCCGCGCGCCGTCGTGAACGCCACCGCCGCGGCCGCCAGGCGCGGCGGGCTCAGGTCTCGTCGGCCTCGCCGCGCCGGACCTTCTCGATCTTCGCCTCGTAGCGTGCCTCGAGCCGCTCGCGCTCCTGGCGATGCTGCTCGACGATCTTGACCAGCTCCTCGGGTTTGTCCATGACGGCGGTGAGGGCCTTCTCGTGCAGGATCTCCATCTCCGCGAGCTTGGCCTTCAGCTCCTGGCGCAGCTCGGCGATGCGGCGTTTTTGCGCCTCCGTCAGGGGTTTGGGCTCCGCGATACCGGCCTCGCGGTCCTTGGCGCGCAGCCGCTCCATGGCGAGCTCGAACGCGGACTTGAGGGGTTTCTCCTCGCCCATGCCGACCTCCTCGCGCCTGCCGTCATTCTAGCTCGCCGGGCGGGGTTCAAGGAAGGGGCGGTGCAGCCGATAGAGTGGGGGCTCGTGCGAGCAGGGCGGGGAGGCGGGCATGGGCGGCTACGATTACGATCTCGTCGCCATCGGCAGCGGCCCAGCGGGACAGCGGGGCGCGATCCAGGCGGCCAAGCTCGGCAAGCGCGTGGCCGTGATCGAAAAGCGGCGCATCGTGGGCGGGGTCTGTGTCGATACGGGGACGATCCCGAGCAAGACCTTCCGCGAAGCGGTGCTCGAGTTCTGTCCCTATCCCGCGCGGCTAGGGCGGCAGCGTAACGGATTCTCGCGCCCCAAGCCCACGGTCGACGACTTGCTGGCGCGCGTGTCGGCCATCGTCGAGCGGGAGGCCGAGGTCGTGGCGGGTCAGCTCCGGCGCAACGACGTCGAGCTGATCCCGGGGGAGGCCTCCTTCGAGGACCCGCATACCCTCGTCGTGCGCGCCGACCGCGAGGTGCGGGAGATCACGGCCGAGAAGATCCTGATCGCGGTGGGCACGCGCCCCGCCCCGCCCCCCGGGGTGGAGGAGGACGGCGAAACGGTCATCACGAGCGACGGCATCCTGCGCCTGAAACGCATCCCACGGACGGTGGCGGTGGTGGGCGCGGGGGTGATCGGGATCGAGTACGGTTCGATGTTCGCCTGCCTCGGCTCGGAGGTCACGCTCGTCGACCGTCGGCCGCGGCCGCTGGAGTTCCTAGACCACGAGATCGTGGACGAACTCATGCACCAGATGCGGGAACGCAACGTGATCTTTCGGCTCGGCGAGGCGGTGGAGCGGATCGAGGTGCGCCGCGAGCCGCCGCGCCAGGCCGTGGTGCAGCTCGAGTCGGGCAAGCGCATCGTCTCGGATCTGGTGCTGTTTTCCGTGGGTCGGCTCGGCGCGACGGACGGACTCAACCTCGAGGCGGCAGGCCTGCGGGCGGACGAACGGGGCCGGCTGCGGGTGGACGCGCACTACCGCACCGAGGTGCCGCACATCTCGGCCGCCGGTGACGTCATCGGCTACCCGGCCCTCGCGGCCACCTCGAGCCAGCAGGGCCGCCTCGCCGCGCTCTACGCGTTCGGGCACGAGCCCGGCCCCGTGGTGCCCCATTTCCCCATCGGCATCTACTCCATCCCGGAGATCTCCATGGTCGGGGCGCCCGAGCACGAGCTGACCGCGCAGAAGGTGCCCTACGAGGTGGGAATCGCCCGCTACCGCGAGATCGCCCGGGGCCAGATCCTCGGGGACGACACGGGCTTCTTCAAGATGCTCTTCCACCGCGAGGAGCGGCGCCTGCTGGGGGTGCACATCCTCGGCACGGGAGCGACGGAGCTTCTGCACATCGGCCAGGCCGTGCTGGCTCTGGGCGGAGGGCTCGATTATTTCCTGGGGGCGGTGCTCAACTATCCCACGCTCGCCGAGTGTTACAAGGTGGCCGCCCTCGACGCCGCCAACAAGCTCGCCGCGGGCTAGCTCACGCCTCCCGCAGCAGCAGGCAGGAGACGAAGCGCGCCTCCACGGGGCGGCCTGGATCGAGGCTGCCGCACTCCTCGCGCAGCTTCTCGAGGCAAGCGCGGCCGAAGGCGGCGAGGGTGGCCCGCTCGTGGACCTCGAACTCGAGCTCGCGCTGGAGCGTTTCGAGGAAGGCCTCCAGGCAGCGCGCGGGCGCTCCGGGGTCGGCGGTGCGCTGGGAGGCGACGGTGCGCAGGAACTGTGCCGTGACCTCGGGAGGCAAGGGCTCGCAGGCGAGGCGGCCCCCCGTGGCGTGCCAGGCGAGGGCCGTGAGGAACACGGCGCTGAAATGCAGCCCGAACGGGCGCCGCTCCGCTTCCGCGAGCGCCCGCGCCAGGTCCAGCCCCAGCCGCTCCACGAGGATCCGGCCCAGGATCTCGGCGAGCGCGAGGGCAGCCCGGGTCTCCTCGATCTCGGCCATCGAACGGAAGTCGCGGAAGGCAGCCTCTCCTTCTCTGGCACGGGCGTCGAAGTAGAGCGGGCGCGGCTGGAGCAGGCCCATCAGGGCCGGCCGCAATGGGGCGTCGAGCAGCTCGAGCGCCCGCGGATGCCGCGAGGCCCAGCCCGTGCGGCGCAGGCGGTGGAGCCTGGCCTGGAGCGCGACGGCCTGCTCGTGGCCTTCGCGGAAAAGCTCGAGCAGGGGGACCTCCCGCAGCACCGCCGCCGCGCCCTCCGGCGTGCGCGCCCCCCGCACCTCGAGGGCGATGGACACGTAGCCCGCCGCCTTGCTCAGAGCGCGCCGGTGGGCTTCGGGGTCCCCGGTGTCCGCGGTGTCGGCCACGAGCACGCGGTTGGCGAGCGCGGTGAGTTCGAAGAGCGCCCGCTCCCGGGCCGCGTCGTCGAGGGCATCGAACCCCGCTGCGACGACAGCCCGGCGATCGAGCTGGCGCAGCGCCGTGCGGGGCACGGCGAGCGCGTCCGGATCTTCGGGGGCGAGCGGCTCGGGGTGGGCGCGCAGGCCCTTCGGCGGCCGGTAGATCTCGAGCGCCTCTTCCCACGGGGGAAAGCCGTGCTCTTCGAGCCGGCTCTGGCGCCAGTGGTGCGCCATCTCCTCCACCTCGAGGGGCAGCTCCCACTGGGCCGACCAGAGCAGTTGCCGGTAGCGCTCCGGCTGTTCGAGGAACAGGATCTCCAGGATGCGGCGGATCGCCGGGCCGTGCTCGGCCACGAGGGGCCGGAAACGATGGAACCCGTCGGGGGCGAGCATGCCCTCTTCGGTGCCCGCTTCCGTCTCGCCCGCTCCGTGCTTGTCGGGTGTGTCCGCGGAGGGGAGGGGCTCTACGCGAGCCCACTTCTGGAGCAGCAGAACGAGAAGCTCGTCGTCCGCCTGGCGGAGGAAGCGCTGGAGCGCGCTTTCTCCCGCTTCCAGGAACAAGGCCACCCAGCCGCCCGAGCGCCGAGGATCGAAGGTGTCCCGCCGCCAGCTTTCCAGGTCCACGACGTGGACGAGCTGGGTCGCGGAGGCGAGCGCCACGAGGGGCAGCGCGTCCACCGGGCCCACCTCCCGCAGCGTGATGTAGAAATCGAAGTCGGGCAAGGCGCGCACGAGGCGCATCGGCTTCGGCGCGTGCAGGAGCACCTCGAGCCGCTCCCGCGGCGGCAAGCGCAAGACGAGCTCGGCCTGATCGCGCAAGCGCAGCCCCGCCAGCCGCTCGCCGATCCTGTCCGGATCGCGCAGCGCCAGCCGACGCAAGTCGGTCAGGAGACTCTCCAGGGAGGGCAGCGCCGGTGTCCGTGGCTCGTCCGCCATAGCTGCTTCGGTTAGGTTACATGGAGCCGATCGGCGCGCCGCACCAGCGGCACGACCGATCGGAACGCAGCGTCAGCCCCTCGCAGGCGGGGCAGGTCTTGACCTGGTTGCGCGAGCCGATCAGCCGGCGCGCCTCCAGGGCGTCCTCGCCGCGTACCAGGATGCGCACCTCCGCCAGGCCATCCATCGTCAGGCCGTGCGTGAGGCGGGTGGACTCGCCGCGGATGGCCGAGGGGATGCCGTGGGCTTCGAGCAGGCCGCGGATCATCTGGGTCTCCGTGTCGCCCCAAGCGCGCCACACTTCGACGAGCTCTTCGTGATCGTTGCCAGTCATCCAGCCTCGGCCGCCCGCAGCCTCCGTTGCCGTGGCAGGATAGCAGATGCCGTACCCGGACGGCCGGGGATGTGCATGGGAGGTCCGGAGGATCGCCTGGAGGGGTGGAGCCTGGGGATCGCCCCCGAGATCGCTGGGGCGGTGTGCCTCGGACTCGTCGCCGCGGAGCCCGTACGGGTGGAACCGGCAGGACCGGCGCTGCGGGCGGCGATGGAGAGCCTCTCCGCCGAGCTCCGGCAGCGCTACGCGGGGCGCAAGCCGTCCGAGATCGGGCCTCTGGTCTATGCCCGGGAACTCTACCGTCGCTTCGGCGTGGATCCCACGCGCGTGCGGCCGTCCTCGGAGGCGCTGTTGCGGCGGGTGCTGCGGGGCGAGCCGCTTCCCGTCATCCTCAACGCCGTGGACGTGGCGAACTACTGTTCGCTGCACTTCCTGCTGCCGCTCGGGCTCTACGATGCCGAGCGCGTCGAGCCTCCGGTGGCCCTCAGGCTCGGTCGGCCGGGCGAATCCTACGCTGGCATACGCAAGGACGAGGTCCACCTCGGGGGACGGCTGGTCCTCGCCGACCGGCGCGGGCCGTTCGGCAACCCGACCTCCGACTCCTGGCGCACGCGCGTGCGCGAGGAGACCTCCGCGCTCGTGCTCGTGGTGTTCGCGCCCCCGTCCTACCCGCGGGAGCGCCTGGCGGAGCACGTGAGCTTCGCGCGGGAGGCGATGGGGCGTTTCCTTCCGGCTCGCGCCGGGCAGATGCGCACCGCCGGGAGCGTGCTCCCAGCGCCCCCGCCTCAGTAAGCGGCGAGCAGGCGGGCGGCGCGCTCGAGCTCCGCCTCGCTCGGGAGGAAGGCGTCCTCGAGCGGGGGCGAGTAGGGGACCGGCGCGTCGAGGGCCCCGAGGATGCGTACCGGCGCGTCCAGATCCTCGAAGGCCTCCTCCTGAATCACCGCCGCGAGAGACTCGCCGATGCCTCCGGTGCGGCAGTCCTCGTGCACGAGCAGCACCTTGCCTGTGTGCCGGGCGACCGCCAGCAGCGCTTCGCGGTCCAGCGGGACGAGGCTGCGCAGGTCGAGCACGGCGGCCTCGATGCCCTCGGCGGCCAGCCGCTCGGCCACGCGCAGGCACGCGTGCACGTAGGCGCCGTAGCTTACCATCGCCAGGTCGTCTCCCCGCCGGCGCAGGGCGGCCCGCCCGAGGGGGATCGGTTGCGGGGGCTCGTCGCCGAGCCGCTGCTTGAGGCGCGGATCGCGATAGAGCGCGATGTGCTCGTAGTAGAGCACGGGGTCGGGATCGGCGACCGCGCTTGCCAGCAAGGCGCGGGCGTCGTGGGGCGTGGCCGGACAAACGATTTTCAAGCCGGGCGTGCGGTAGAACCACGGCTCGGTGTTCTGGCTGTGGTAGGGACCCGCGCGGCGCAGCCCGCCCCAGGGCATGCGCACCACCAGGGGAGCCGAGCCGCCCCAGCGGTAGCGGATCTTGGCGGCGTTGTTGACGAGCTGGTTGAAGCCGGTCGCGACGAAGTCGTTGAACTGGATCTCGCCGATGGGTCTCAGGCCCGCGAGCGCCGCCCCCACACAGACCCCGAGAACGGCCCCCTCGGCGAGGGGAGAGTTCACGATGCGGTCTGCGAACTCCGCGAGCAGGGGTCGCAATAGCAGAAATGCGTTGCCGTATTCCCCCCCGACGTCTTCCCCGTAGACGAAGACGCGAGGGTCGGCCCGCAGCGCATCCCGGATGCCGAGCATGATGGCTTCGAGGAACGTTCGGCCCTTGGCGTCGAAGGGCGGGCCCTCCTCGAGATCCGGCAGCCCCGCGCTCACGCGCCTGCGGGACGGGCGCGCTTCGAGCACCTCGACGCGGCGGCGCGGCGGCTCGTCCGCGAACACCCCCGCCCCTGCGAGGTGCGGTTCGGGCCAGGGGGCCGCGACGATCGCCTCCGCCTGCTCGCGCACGAGCGCCTCGGCCTCCTCGCGCCAGCGCGCGATCTCCGCGGCCTCGACCAGACCCGCCGCCCGGAGCTGCGCCCCGTAGCGCTCCAGGGGGTCGCGGGCAGCCCAGAACATCCACGCCCGGCGGTCCACGTAACCTTGTTCCGTGGGCCTCGGGTAGTCCCAGGAGGGCTGGGGCTCGCGCCCGAGGTAGAGCATGTCGTCGTGGTGCGCGTGGCCGCACATGCGCATGCAGACGAGCTCGATCAGCGCCGGCCCGAGCCCCGCGCGCGCGCGCTCCGCGGCCCAGGCGAAGCCGGCGGCGATGGCCTCCGGGTCGGTCCCGTCGAGCGTGATACCGGGCAGGCCGTACCCGGCCGCCTTGTCGGCGAAGACGCGCGCCGCGCATTGCTCGCGCACCGGGGTGGAAAGGGCGGTCTGGTTGTTCTGCACGCAGAAAATCGCTGGCCAGCGGCGCACGGCGCAGGCGTTGATCGCCTCGTGCCACTCGCCGAGGGAGCTTCCGCCCTCGCCGATGAACGAGACGGCCACCCGCTCGTTACCCGCGCGCGCGAAGGCCATCGCGAGCCCGGCGACCGTCGCGGTGGGGATGCCGAGCGGTGCCGCCGCCGGAAGCACGCCCCAGCCGAAGTCACCGATGTGGAAATCCTTTCCCTCCATGGGGGGGCCGGCCTTCCCGCACTGCGCGTTGAGGATCATGCGCACCATCGCCGCATCGGGCCGCATGGCGAGGGCGGCACCGGCGTCGCGGATCAGGGGCGCGATGACGTCGCCGCGCCAGGTGCCATCGGGCGCGCGCCAGGCTGGGCCCCGTTTGAGCCGCAGCGGCGCGGCGTAGATCGCTTCCTGGCCGAGCGAGCGGAAGCCCTTGCCCTGGAAGCTCGCCGCGCCGTAACGCAGATCGCTGCCCAGAAAAAAGGCCTTGAGCTGGTTGTCCACGGCGCGCGTCAGGATCATGCCGCGCAGGATCTCCCGCTTTTCTTCGGGCGAGAGCGAGGCGGCGATGGACTCGCGCCGCAGGAAGCCGTCGCAGGCTTCGACCAGTTCGTCGAGCGCGGCCTCGAGACGCCTGCTGGCGCTGACGCCGGGGGTCGTCTCCGGGATGCCGTCGGGCAGCGCGAGCGCGGCCTCGCGGCGCAGGGCCCGTGCCAGTCCCGGCCGCAGCGCCTCGAGCCGCTCGGCCGGCCACGGTCCGTCCGAACCGACCCCGTCTTGGGCCTGCTGCCAGGCTTTCAGGGCAGCGGGCAGCGCAAAAGGGAAGCGCTCAGCCACGAAGGCCGCGAAGCGCGCGGCCGTACCCTGAAGCGCCCCGAGGGTGCGCGGGCGAACGCGCGCGCTGCTGCGCGGGTTCGTGCGCGGCTTGCGTGGCGTCATCTCGGCGATGGTAGCCTCGGGGTGCAGGGGCCGACAAGGCGGCATGCGGCCGCGATCCGGCGCCGCGCCGATGCTGCGGGCGCGAGGATCGAGGAGGAGGCGGGGTCGCTCCGCAAGGTGCGCTTCGAGCTAGCTTGTGCGCACGCGGAAGGCGGCGACGGCGACAGGCGAGCCCCAGGCGGAGAAATGGCGCCGCGCGAGCGAGCGGACCAGCGCGCGCCAGCCCGGAAGCTGGGCCCACGTCTCGGGCTTGACGCGGCGGGACCTGAGGGGGCGGCGCGTCAGCAGGGCGACGAGGTCGGGCCTCTCGCGCCCCTCGAGATCCACGGCTCTCGCCTCGAAGCCGGACTCGCGCCGGTAGATCCCGAGCAACCCGAAGATCTCCTCGGCCCCGGCGTTCCGGTGCGGGTCTCGCGAATCCTGGGGCATGCGCACGTCCAGGAAGGCTGCCCGTCCGAGCGGGGACTCCTCCAGCTGAGCGAGGACGCCCTCCACCAAGGGGTGGCCGGAGGCGAAAAAGTCGAGTTCTTCCCGCGCCACGGCTTCCTCGCGGTCGAAGCTGCCGACGAAGCTCGCGCCGGCGGGGACACCGGGAAGGTTTTCCACGAGCGCATGCCGCCCGAGTTCGATCGAGTACGTCGCGGCGCCGCGCTGCCGTTCCACGTGCAGTCCCAAGCGCTCGCAGGCCGTGACGACCACCTGCTCGGTGAGTTCTTCCAGGTCGGGCGGAATCCGCGCCAGGATCCCCTCCGCCATCTCCGGGCGGTAGGGCTCCCGGTGGAGTTCGTGGAAGGCCGCCTCGGCCACCCGGTCGCGGGCCCGGCGCGCGCGCTCCAGGGCGCGGCGGAACCGGCGGTCCTCGTAACCCTCCGCGCCCGAAAGGGCGGCACGCACGAGAGCGTCGCGCACGCCCCGGAGTTGCTGCTGCAGTCCGCCCAGGGGCTCGCGGAACAGCCCCAGACGCTCGTACACCTCCGCGATCAGCCGTCCGAGGCCGCGGGGGGGACGAAAGTAGACGATCTCCACCGGTTGCGTGCGCCCGATCCGGTCCAACCGGCCGATGCGCTGCTCCACCACCATGGGATCCCAGGGCAGATCGAACAGCACCAGGCGCGTGCAGAATTCGAAGTTGCGTCCCTCGCCCCCGCACTCCGTCGAGACGAGCACCGGGGGGCCGTCCTGTCGGCGGAACCGGGCGACTTCGAGGTCGCGCTGCACCGCAGCCAGCGCCTCGTGGAACGCCGCCGAAGCCAAGTGAGCTCGCCAGCGGAGCGCAGTCCGCAGCATCTCGAGCGTTTCCCGGTGCGCGACGAAAACGAGCGTCTTCTCGCCCGCATCTTTCCAGCGCCGGGCGTGGCGCACGAGCCAGCGGACGCGGGGGTCCTCGTCGTCGGCCCTGCGTGCGAGCCTGCGCAGGCGGCGCTGCCTGCCCGTGGTCAGCGCCGCGAGCGCCGCCCCCGAAGCGACCGCGCGCGCGAGCAGCTCCGCCTTGCGCTTGCGCGCCGCGGCGTGGGGCGCCGGCAACCGGGCCACGGCCAGGATCAGCCGCTGCTGCGTGGCCCAGCCTGCGGGATCTTCGATCTCGACGGCGCGCGGCACCCTCGGCGGTAGGCCGCCGATGTCGCTGCGCCGCGTGGCGCTGGTGCAGGGCGGAAGGGCCTCGCGGCGCTCGAGGCGCCGGCGGAAGCTTTCCTCGTCCGGGAAGTCTTGCGGCCGCAGCAACTGGAGCAGCACGAAGAACCCGTGCACGTCGTCCTCCAGAGGGGTGGCCGTGAGCAGCAGCACGTGACGCCCGAGCGCGGCGATCGGCTGGATCGCGCGGTACTCGCGGTTGCCGGGGTGGCCGGGAGGGCGCCGGAGGTGGTGCGCCTCGTCCACCACGAGCAGATCCACGCCGGCCTCCACCGCCTGGCGGGTCAGGCGCGGGCGGCTCGTCAAGAACTCCAGGCCCACGACGACCCGCCGGTACGTGTCGAAGGGGTTGAAACCGCGGCCGTGCTCGCGGTCCACGTCCCGCAGCCGTTCCTCGTCGAGCAGCACGAAGACCTGGTGGTACTTGCGCCACAGCTCGCCCAGCCACTGGATGGTCAGCGTTTCGGGTGCCACGACGAGGGTCCGCTCGGCCCGCCGGGTGCGCAACAAGTGATTGAGGATCAGGCAGGCCTCGACGGTCTTGCCGAGGCCGACCTCGTCGGCGAGCAGCCAGCGCACCGGATCGCCCTGCGCCGCGCGCTCCGCCACGTAGAGCTGGTGGGGGAAGATCCGGATCCGCCCGCCCAAGAACGAGCCCAGGCCTCCAGCTTGCCGGATCGTCTGCAGGTGCAGCGCGTCCAGGCGCAGCGCGACATCCTCCAGGGAATCCACCTGGGCCCGGGCCAGGCGCTCGAAGAGCGGCTCGCCCGGATCCACCGGGACGAGCTCGGTCTCGCGCACGCTGCGCCCATCGCTTAGCTGCACGTGGCCCTCGGGGCCCACACGCTCCACGAGGACCTCTTCGCCCGTCGCTTCGAGGCGCGCATGATCGCCGGGGTGAAAAACGATGGGCTCGAGCGCGTCGCTGTCCGCCGCCAGGCGCAGGACCGTGCCTGTCTCGGGGAACTCGACGACCCAGGTGCGCCCCTCGACGGCGACGATGCGGCCCGTGCCGAGCTCGCGGTTGTAACGGTGGCGCACGCGGCGGTGGATCACGCCACCGGCTCCTCTCTCGGTGCGAAGAGGCGCGCGCTCTCGAACACCTCGCGGGACAACCCCGCGCCCTGTCCCTTGCCCGCGCGAAGCTGCCGCTTGACGGCCAGATCGTAGAGGAGAGGATTCTCCCGCCGCAGGGGCGCGCAGGCCCGATGCGCCTGCCAGCCGAGGTAGCCGCGAACGTAGAGCAGGAACGTGCTGCACACCCAGGGCAGGGCAGGCACGGGGAAATCGGACCCGTGGACCAGGAAGGGGTGGAGCTCCCGCGCTCGCAGCAGCGTCCGCAGCGGCCGCCCGGCCCGGTTGACGGCGGTGATGGCGGAGAGATCGCCGTAGAGGCGCCCGCGGTAGCCCTCCTGGCGCAGCATGCGCAGAAAGAGATCGAAGGCGGCGACGGGCTTGCCCCCGGCCTCCCAGTCGCGCGCCCGGCCGTCGCTGGCGCAATGGGCCACGACGACGCGCACGCCGGCATCGAGAGCGCGCCTGAGCCGCAGCGGGTTGCCCCATTCGTGGGGGCCCGCGCTCGGCACCGCGTACTCGGATCCCGCGTGCGCGATCAGCGGCACGCCGAGCCGTGCCAGGGCGGCGTAGAACGCGTCGCAACGCGGGGAAGCGGGGTCGATGCCCATCGCGGCGGGCAGCCACTTCACCGCGCGGGCTCCCGCCTCCACCGCGCGCTCCAGCCGCTCGACGGCGTCTCGCCGGTAAGGGTGGACGGACACGCAGGCCTCGATTTCGGCGTGGCTGCGCGCCAGCTGCAGGACGTAGTCGTTGGGGACGTAGAACGCGGACCGATCCCAGCGCTCGCTCCCGTCGGGGTCGACCCACAGATCGAAGGCCATGGCCAGCGCGCGACCGGCGGGGTTCGCGGAGCGCTGCCACGCGAGCAGCCGGTCGAAGTAGGCGCGATCCGCATCGGGGGGCAGATCGAGGGCGCGCGCGATCGCCTCGCGCCGGAGCCAGGCTCCGAGATGCGCCGCGCGAAGGGCGCGGGGGTTGATCCAGCAGCCGGTCCCATCGCGGCCGCTGCCGAGAATATGGACGTGCGCATCCCAGACGCGCTCGCGCTCGAGGCCCTCCCACGCGGCCTGGAGCATCGCGTCCGTCCGCGGCGGCGGTTGACGCCTGAGCGCGAGCCAGCTGGCCAGGCCGGCGGCGCCGAGGAACAAGAGGAAGCGCCGGCGCGAAAGCCGCGCAGGCCCGCTCATCGCGCGGCGGGGGCGAGGGGTCGCAGGACGGCGCGGACGGGGCTGGCATCGAAGCCGACGAGCCTCAGGGGCAGCGCGATCAGCTCGTAATGGCCCTCGGGGACTTTCTCCAGTGCCAGTCCCTCCAGAATCGCGATCCCGTGTTCCAGGCAAGCGCGATGGGCCTCGAGCGTCTTGGAGGGGAAGGGGTCCACGCTCGGGGTATCGACGCCGATCAGTACCACGCCTCTCGCGCCCAACCAGTGCACGAGCGCTGCGCCCAGCGCGGCGAAATCTTCGCGGAAACGCGTCGGGTCGGGAAACGTCCCCGTGGCCAGCAGGAGGCGTGGCGCGCTCGGCAGGCGCGGGAGATCCGCCGCTTCGAGCACGGCGTGCGGTTTGGCTGCGATGCGCATCACCTCGCAGTGGCCGAGGTAGGGCTCGAGCGGCAGCGCCTCCACCGAGGGGGCGTCCGCGGCGTAGTGGCTCGGTGCGTCGGCGTGCGCGCCCACGTGGACCGTGGTGTGCCAGGTGGACAGCGTCACGCTGTCGCCGCGTTCCAGCTCCGACAGCAACTCCCGCCTCGATGGCGTGTCGCCGGGCCAGACCGCCAGGCGGGCGTCCACCGGCGGGCTGATGTCGTAAAGCGCTCGGCTCATAGCTCGCGGCGGATCTCCCACAGGTCGGGGAACAACGGTCGGAACAGGGTTTTCTTGAGGAACTCCACACCCGAGGTGCCCCCCGTGCCCGGCTTGTTCCCGATCGTGCGCTCCGCCAGCTTCACGTGGCGGTAGCGCCACTCCTGGAAACCCTCGTCGATGTCCACCAGCTCTTCGAACAGCAGCGCCAGGTCCGGGGCGCCGCGGTAGAAGCGCAGCAGGGCCGCCTGCAGCGCGGGGTGCGGGCGCGTGGGCTCGCTGGGGTCCCTGGCGCGCAGCTCCTCCGGAATGCGCGCGCCTTTCGCTTCGAGGAGATCGTAGAAGTGATCCACGAGGGAACGCTCGCGCAGTCGCCGCTCCAGGCGCTCGCGCTCCGGCGAGCCCTCGGGCCAGCCGTGCAGCAGCTCGGGGCGCTTGTAGCCCAGGAGGAACTCGAGCTCGCGGAACTGCGCCGACTGGAAGCCCGAAGCCGTCTCCAGCCGGTCGCGGAACGAGGCGAAAGACAGGGGCGTCATGGTTTCCAGAATATCGAGCTGTCCCACGGCCGTCTTGAGGATCATGCGCACGCGCTTCAGCGTGCCGATGGCCCCGAACACGTCGCCCGCCGAGAAGTCGCGCCGGACCTTCTCCAGCTCGTGCAGCAGTGCCCGGAACCACAGCTCGTAGACCTGATGGACGATGATGAACAGCAGCTCGTCGTGCTCGGGAGGATGGGAGCGCGGCTCCTGCAGGGCGAGCAGCGCGTCGAGTTTGAGGTAGCGGCCGTAGGTCAGGGCGTCGTCGGGGCGCCTCATCGAGCGATCTCCGCCTCGCAGCATAGCGCGGCCGAGGCGGCCAGAACCAGCGCCGCAAGCAATAGGCTCCCGAGGCAAATCAGGCGCCGCCGCTGCCGGCGGTGGCGGGCCCGGGCCTCGGCGTAGGGCACGAGACTGAAGGTCACGAGCGTGTACAGCGGGACATAGAGCCAGGGAACGAGGCGGTGGAGCGTGCGTTCCAGGGCCTTCCCCCAGAGAAACCGGCGCGTCGCCACGCGGTCGCGCATCTCGACGAAGTTCTCGAGCGCCAGGGCGGCGAGGGCGTCCGTGTGGACCCGGCGCCTGCGCTCGTACTCGGCGAAGGCCGCCTCGCGCTCGGGCCGATCCCGCAGGCAGGCGTCGAGGACGGTGCAGTCCTCGAAGGAGGCGTTCGCGCCCTGCCCGTAGAACGGCACCACCGCATGGCAGGCGTCGCCCAGGAGCACGACTTTGTCGCGGTAGTGCCAGGGCCTGCAGCGAATCGTCACGAGCGAGCCGACGGGGTGAGCGAAGAACTCCTCCACCAGTTGCGGCATCAGGGGCCGCGCATCGGGGAGTTCCCGCTCGAACACCTCCAGCAACTGCGCGCCGTCGCGGACGGCAGCGAAGCTGATCGGGCCCGCGCAGGGCCAGAAAATGGTGCAGGTGAACGAGCCGTCGCGGTTGGGGAGTGCGATCATCATGTGGCCTCCGCGGGGCCAGATGTGCAGCGCGTGCGGCTCGAGCTGGTGGGCTCCCCCCGGCCCCGGCGGGATCGTCAGCTCCTTGTACCCGTAGTCCAGGTACTCCTGGTGGTAGTCGAAGCGCTCGAGCCGCATGAGCCTCGCGCGCACCGCGGAAAACGCCCCATCGGCGCCGACGACGGCGTCGGCCTGGGCCTCGAACTGCTCGCCCGTCGCCTCCCGCACGAAGCACACCCGCGCGCGCTCCGGGTCGAGGTCGCGGCAGCGGCTGCCGAAGTGAAGCGCCACGCCCGCCTCGGCGGCGGCCTCGATCAGGAGCCGGTTGAGGCCCGAGCGCGAGACGGAGTGGATCGCGTGGTGCGGCTCGGTCCCGTAGGGTTGGAAGGCGAGCCGCCCCCGGGAGTCGTGCAGCATCCGCCCGCGCATGGGTACCGCTTCCTGGAGCACGCGCTCGGCGAGCCCCACGCCCGCCAGCGCGTGGATGCCCCGCGTGGAGATGGCGAGGTTGATCGAGCGGCCCTCCTGGAGGGTGGTGCGGCGCGGGTCCGAACGGCGTTCGTAGAGCTCCACGCGGTGGCCCGCGCGCGCGAGGTAGATCGCCACCAGGCTTCCCCCTAGCCCGCCGCCGACGACGAGGAAGCGCGTTTCAGCGGGCATGGCGCTCCAGGGCTTCAACGAAGCGCCACACGTCGTGGAAGCCGTTGTACAGAGGCACCGGGGCCACGCGCAGCGCGTCGGGCGGGCGGAAGTCCGCCACGACACCGGCGGCCGCGAGAGCTTGGGCCAGGGATTGTCCGTCCCCGCGCACGCGCAGGGAGAGTTGGCAGCCGCGCCGCTCGGGCTCCCGCGGGGTGATCAAGGTGCAGCGCCCGCCCAGCCGGGCCTGGAGCAGGAACTCCAGGTAGCCTGTGAGCGCGACCGATTTCGCTCGCAGCGCCTCCATGCCCCAGCGGTCGAAGATCTCGAGCGAGGCGAGCAGCGGCGCGCAGGCCAGGATCGGGGGGTTGCTCAACTGCCAGCCGTCCGCGCTCGGCAGGGGAACGAAGCGCTCCGTGCGGTCCGTGGCGAAGCGCGTGGCCAGGTCGTGCCCCCACCACCCCGCGAAGCGCGGCAGATCCTCCCGGGCAAGGTGGCGCTCGTGCACGAAGCACCCCGCTACGGCGCCCGGGCCGGCGTTGAGGTACTTGTAGGAGCACCACACCGCGAAGTCGGCCCCCCAGTCGTGCAGGGCGAGCGGCACATTGCCGACCGCATGGGCGAGATCCCACCCCACGGTGCATCCCGCGCGCGCTGCGGCGGCCGTCAAGCGCGCGATGTCGAAGGCTTGCCCCGTGAAGAAGTTCACGCCCCCCAGGAGCACGAGGGCCACACGCTCGCCTTCGCGTTCGAGGATCTCTTCGATCCGCTCCTCGGGGATCGGCGCGCCCGGTGCCTCCCCCCGAGCGACGAGCAGCCCATCGGCGGGATCGAAACCATGGAAGCGCAACTGCGAGGCCACCGCGTAACGGTCCGAGGGAAAGGCGCGATCCTCGATCAGGATCTTGTAACGCTGCGGGGTGGGGCGATAGAAGCTCACCATCATCAGGTGCAGATTCACCGTCAGGCCGTTCATCGCCACCACCTCCGAGGGCCGCGCCCCGACGAGCCGCGCCAGGGGCTCGCGCACCCGTGCGTGGTAGTCGAGCCAGGGGCGGCGCGCCCCGAGGTGGCCGCCCACGCCTAGGCGGGCCCAGTCCTCGAGCTCCTCCGCCACGCGATCGCGCGCCGCGCGCGGCTGGAGCCCCAGGGAGTGGCCGCAGAGATAGACCGCCCGCTTGCCGTCGGGGCCGAGAGGATGGAAAAAGGATCCGGACTCCGCCCTGAGCGGGTCGGCGGCGTCCGCCTCCAGAGCGAAGGTCTCCTCGAGCCGGTAGCGCTGCGCGTCGGGGCCGAACAAGGTCGCCTCAGGAATCCTCGAACTCTTGGCGGCGCCGCCCGAGAAACTCCAGGGCCGTCCCCGACAGCAGCCGCTCGCGCTGGGCGTCGTCGAGTTCGTGGAGCGATTCGACGAGCTGCCCCGGCACCGCTTCGCCCAGCGGGAACGGGTAGTCCGAGCCGAGGGCCACGCGCCCGGCCCCCACCAGCCGGATCAGGTAGCGCAGGGCGTCCGCGTCGTGGACGAGGGAATCGAAGTAGAAACGCCCGAGGTAGGCCTGCGGAGGCCGGGGGTTGTCGGTGGCGACGAGGTCGGGGCGCACGCGGAATCCCTGCGCGAGGCGACCCAGGATGAAAGGGAAACAGCCGCCCCCGTGGGCGAAGGCGACCCTCAGCCGCGGCAGCCGCTCCAGGACGCCGCCGAAGATCAGCGAGCAGATGGCGAGGCACGTCTCGGCGGGCATCCCCACCAGCCACGGCAGCCAGTACTTGCGCATCCGCTCGACCCCGAGCATGTCCCAGGGATGGACGAACACCGCCGCGCCGAGATCGGCGGCGGCCTCGAGCACCGGAAACAACGACGGGTCGTCCAGGTTCTTGCCGTTGACGTGCGTGCCGATCTCGACACCCGCGAACCCGAGCTGCGAGACGCAGCGCTCGAGCTCGCGTACCGCGAGCTCGGGTGCCTGCAGCGGCAGCGTCCCCAGGCCGACGAAGCGCTTGGGGTACTCGGCCACGACGCCGGCGATGTGGTCGTTCAACAGTCGCGCGAACTCCCAGGCATGCCGGCCCTCGGCCCAGTAGCTGAACAGCACCGGAACCGTGGAAAGGACCTGCACGCCAACCCCGTAACGCTCGCAGTCTTCCAGGCGGAGGCGGGGGTCCCAGCAACGGGCTTCCACCTCGCGGAACATCGCGTCGTCTTGCATCATGCGCGCCCGCCCGGGCGCGTGGTGCTCCAGGCGCACCCACCCGCCGTATCCGTAGCGCTCGCGCAGATCCGGCCAGCGCTCGGGCAGGATGTGCGTGTGGAGATCCACCTTGAAGGGGCGCGTCACGCTGCCGCCTCCCTGGCGCGCATGTGCGGTGCGCGAAGGCGTTCAGCGCCCTGGCGGCTGCATCACCGCGCCGCAGCGCTTGCAGGTACGGCGCGCCTCGTCGGCGTAGAAGCCTTCGATGATGGGCTTGAGCTGCGTGCCCAGATCCTGGAGCTGGAACTCCGCGTCGTGCAGGACCTCCCCGCACGCCTCGCAGTACCAGCGCAAGTGGTCGCGCTCGCCCGCGTTGCGCCGGCGCTCGATGACAAGCCCGACCGTGTTCTCCGGGCGTTGCGGGGAATGCGGCACGCGGGCCGGGAGCAGGAAGATCTCTCCCTCGCGGATGGGAATGTCCCGCACCTTGCCTTCTTCCCTCACGCGCAGCGTGATGTCCCCTTGGATCTGGTAGAAGAGCTCCTCGCCCTCCTCGATGTGGAAGTCCTTGCGGCGGTTGGGGCCGCCGACGACCATCACCAGGAACTCGCCCTCGTGGAAGAGCATCGCATTGCCCACGGGGGGCCGGAGCTGGTCGCGGTGCTCCTCGATCCAGGAGCGCAAATGGAACGGCATCTTCATCGTTCTCCTCCCTCCCACGCCAGGATCCGCCCGGCGCCCGACCGGCTGTCTGTTCCTGATCGGAGATTGTACCTTGAGCGGGGGGCGGACCGAGAGGCCCCATGCGCCTCACGCACCGCAGCGCGCTCATCGTGGCGCCGCCGCAGGAGCTCTGGGAGCCGATCCAGGCGATCCGGCGCCGTTACGACCGCCAGGTGCGCCGCTGGATGCCCCACATCAACCTGCTCTATCCGTTCCTGCCCGAGGAGTCTTTCCCGCAGGTCGAGCCGCGGCTGGCGGCGGCTGTGTCCCAGCTCTCGCCGTTCGAGCTGGCCCTCGAGGGCCCGCGTGTGTTCCACCACGGCGGCGGCCGCGCCACGGTGTGGCTCGAGCCCGTGCCGGGCTCGGCCCTCAAGGCCCTGTACGAAAGGCTCCGTGCCTCGTTTCCCGAGTGCGATCATGTGGAGCGCTTCGCGGCGGGCTACACGCCCCACCTGAGCGTGGGGCAGGCCCGCGGTGGGCGAGCGCTCCAGGAAGTGCTCCGGGCGGTGCGGGCCATGGGACGGCCGCTTCGCTTCCGGGTCGACCGGGTGCACTGGATCGCGCGCGGGGAGCCTCCGGACGATCGCTTTCGCGTGCGCCTGACGGTGGCCCTCGCGAGCTAGCCCACCTCTCCGGCGCCCGAAGCGTGTTCGCGCGCTGTCCGCAGGAGCACCCAGGCCGTGAGCGCCACCCCCGCGACGAGGACGACGAGGAACAGACCGATGGCGCCCCACTGGGGTACGACAGGCATGCGCGTTTCGATGCCGGCCTGCTCCAGGTAGAGCGCCCGCACTTGGTGGCGCGTCAAGACCATGACGAGCATCGCGCCCACGACGAGTTCCAGCACGCGGCGCACGGCGCGGGATTCCGCCAGGGGATCGCGGATCCGGGCGGCCACCACGAGCAGCCCGACGCCTGCCAGCACCCCCAGGAGCAACGGGATCATGCGCCAGCTACCGCCGCGCATGAAGGCGCCCAGCACATCCGCCGGCAGCGAGACCAGCAGCCACAGGCCGACCGCCAGGTTCGCGGCGGTCGCCCACAGCGCGACACGCACCCCCGCGGCCGCCGCGCTCCCATCGCCCCGCGAGCCCCGTCGGCACTGCGAGCGTGCGAGCAACGCGCCGGCGAAGGCGAGGGCCGCCAGGACGAAGTGGAGGTAGCGCGGGAGAAACGAGGGGTCCGCCAGCACCCGCCACGGGTTCTGCGCGTACACCGCCCAGTGGCGCGGCTGGACGTGGATGAGGTGGGCGGCCACATGGATCGCGGCGATGAGCGACAACGCCACCGCCGCGATCGCGGCCCAGGGCCCGGGACCGCCCGCACGGGTGCGGGCCTTGGCGAGGTAGGTGGCGTAGTACGCCACGAGCAGCAGACCCACCATGGCGAGCCAGGCCCAGCCGAGCAAGATCGTGCCCGAGTAGAACAGCCGGCCGTAGACCGCTTGGATGAACAGCAGCGGCGCGATCCCGAACGTGATGGCGAAAGCGATCCCCCAGGTGTTGCGCTCGGCGAAAAAGCGCGGGATCGTGCTCTCGCTGCGCGTCAACCCGTGCCAGGCGGCGAGCAGACTTCCTCCCAACGCCAGGTTGACGAAGAGCATGTGCAGCAGGAAGGTCGTGACCCACAACCCATGGAACAGCCACAGCGGGCCCGGCAGGGGGATCGGATCGAGGGCCGGGATCCCCTCAGCGGTCATCGCCGGCCTCCGCCCCGAGCGCGGCCAAGTACTCCGCCAGGGCCAACATCTCTTCCTCCGTCCCTGTGAAGGGCGCCATGTACGGGTACTGCAGCGGTCGGGCGGGAACGCGTTCGCCGTTCTCGAGCCGGCCTTCCGCCCAACTCCTCCCGTCTTCCTGCATCGCGTACAACACCCCGAGGACCATGTCCGCGTCGAGGCCCGCCACGAACTTGCGGATGCCGAGGTAACCCTCGACCGTGTGGCACGAGCGGCACAGCGCGCGGAACACGGCGCGGCCCTCGGCGTGCGCTCCGTCCGCCTCGGCCCTGGCCCAGGGGGCCTGGCTCAGGATCCCGCGCTCGTCGAGGGAGGCGATCTCGCTCAGGCGCACGCCGTTCGAAAACATGTAGCCGCGGATGACGAACGGCTTGCGGCAGCCCTCCCGCAGCCGCTCGTAGCCCCCGAAGAACGCGAACGCCGCGAGCAACGCCGCCACCGCCACCGGCCAGCGCGCCGCCCCCCTCCACAGCCACTGGAGCACCGCCAGCCCGAGGTACACCGCCAGCGACGCCAACAAGAAGCGGCGTGTCGCCCCCAGCGCCGCGAGGGCCGGTGGGGCACCGAGGAACAAGCCGCGGACGCTCTCCGGCAGGGCCGCCTCCCACCAGCGATAACCGCCGTAGGCCACGAGGATGCCGGTGATCTGCAAGGCGCCCAGCACCCGCACGAGCCGCCCTCGGGCCGCGGGGTCGCGTTCCCGTAGCGCCGCCAGCGCGAGGTAAGCCCCCGCGAGGAAGAGGCAAATGCCGGTGCGCAGCGCCATGCCAGGCAGGTAGGTGGGGTTGAAAAAGGCGTTGGCCAGCGTCGGCTCCCGCAGCCACTCGCCGGGCGTGAGCATGAAGGCCAGGATGCCCTGGATGACCACCAGGGACAGGTAGGCCGCGACGAAGTAGAACCAGATCAAGCGCAGGTGAGCTTGGGGCTGCACCCGGTCCCACGTGGCGAAGTAGGCGAGGGCCGTCGCGATCTCGGCGATGAAGAACACCCATTCGATGGCCCATGCCCAGACGAAAAGACGGATGAGGGAGGAGGTCGCGGCCGGATGGACGAGACCGATGACGATCCAGATCCCGACCCCGCTCACCGCACCGAACACCGTGGAGACCAAGATGAGCATGCCCGAGCCGCGCCGCGCGAGGTCGAGGAACGCCCGGTCCCGGCGACGCACACCGATCGTCTCCAGAAGGGCCAGCGCCAGCCCGCCGCCGATGGCGAAGTGGGCCACGAGCACGTGGGCGATGGCGATGATGCCGATCAGGACGCCGCCGCCGAGCTCGGGTTGCCAGAGGGGGTAGTCCATCGTCTTTTTTTTCCCCGGCGGGGCCGGAGGGGCCTGTGTAACCGTTGTCCGGCGGATTGTCAACGCCGGCGCCGCGCGGGGCCCGGGTCGCCTATACTGGCGCGGAAGGTCGAAGGAAGGAGACAACGGCCATGGCCAAGATCCGCGTGGAACGCAACCCTTCGCGTGAACGTCTCGATCGGCTCGGTGTCTTCGGCTGGCCCATCTGGACCAAGGAAGCCTCCACGTTTCCCTGGACCTACGACGAAGCGGAGACGTGCTACTTCCTCGAAGGCGAGGTGGTGGTCACGCCCGAGGGGGGCGAACCCGTCACGGTGGGCAAGGGGGACCTGGTGACGTTCCCGGCCGGGATGTCGTGCACCTGGGAGGTGCGCAAGCCCGTGCGCAAGCATTACACGTTCCGTTGAGGCCGCTGGGCAAGCGGGCTTAGGCCCTTGCGGGTGTCGCCCCGCAGCCCGAGGAGCGACTCCGCCAGGGTGCGAGGGCTGCCGGCCGGTCGAGGCCCCGAGCCGGGAACCCGAGCCCCGCCGGTCACGTACCCAAGGAAGTTTTCGCCGTGCACCGCCCGCCTCCGGGGTGGACCGCGGGCCGGCGCGCGGCTCGGGAGGAGCGATGCGAAAGATACGATGGAGCGCGCTCGCGCTCGTGGCGGCCGTCGGTGCCGGCGGTGCCGGCGCCGCCACGCTGGAAGAGATTCTCGGCAAGGCGGTCGAAGCCCGCGGGGGCCTCGAGAAGCTCCGCGCGGTGCAGTCCTACCGGATGAAGGGGAAGATCAGCGCCGGGGGCGGCCAGTTCGAGGCACCGTTCCAGATGGAGTGGAAGCGTCCCGACAAGATCCGCATCGAATTCACCTTCCAGGGGATGACGGGCGTGCAGGCCTTCGACGGGCAGACCGCCTGGGCGGTGATGCCTTTCATGGGGGATTCGACCCCGCAGCGCTTGCCCGACGACCAGGTGGAGTCGTTGCGCGAGCAGGGCGATTTCGAGGGCCCGTACGTGGACGGGAAAGCCAAGGGCTACGGGATCGAGTATCTCGGCGAGGACGAGGTGGAGGGGACGCCCGTGCACAAACTGCGGGTGACCAACAAGCGGGGCGAGGTCTCCTACCATTACCTGGATGCCGAGTCTTTCGTCCCCCTCAAGGTCGTCGGCAAGCGCGAGGTCCGCGGTCAGGAAATCGAGGGCGAGACGGTCTTCGGCGACTACAAGACCGTCGAGGGCATCGTCTTTCCCTTTTCGATCGAGAACCGCATCGCCGGGGGGCCGGCGGGGGGCGGTCAGATCCTCACCGTGGAGTCCGTCGAGCTCAACGTGGATCTCGCGGACGATCGGTTCCGCATGCCCCAGACGCCGGCCCCGGCGGCGCAGCCGGAGGGGGGCGGGAACCGATGAGGCCCGAGGCGCGCTCGCTGGGGCTGCTCGTGGCGCTGCTGGCGGCGCCCGGGGGCGCCGCGGAGGTGGACAGCCACACCTGGGGCGGGCTCGAGGCGCGAAGCATCGGCCCGGCGGCGATGAGCGGCCGGGTGGCGGCCGTCGATGCCGTGCCGCTCGACACGCTCGTCATCTATGTCGGTGCGGCGAGCGGGGGCGTGTGGAAGTCGGTGGACGGGGGCTTGACGTTCAAACCCATCTTCGACGACCACGTGCAGTCCATCGGCGCCATCGAGATCGATCCGAACGATCCCCGGACCGTGTGGGTCGGCACGGGCGAGTCCTGGACGCGCAACAGCGTCTCGGTGGGCGACGGCGTCTACAAGACGACGGACGGCGGCGAGAGCTGGGAACGCATGGGGCTGGCCGACTCCGAACGGATCGCGGCGATCGTCGTGGACCCGCGCGACAGCGACACGGTCTACGTCTGTGCCACGGGGAGGCTGTGGAGCTCGGGTGGCGAGCGCGGCGTGTACAAGACGACCGATGGCGGGAAGACCTGGGCCCAGGTGCTCGGCGTCGACGAGAACACCGGCTGTTCCGACCTGGCGATGGATCCCCAGGAGCCGGACATCCTCTACGCCGGGATGTGGCAGTTCCGCCGCTGGCCGTGGTTCTTCTACTCGGGCGGTCCGGGCAGCGGTCTGTACAAGACCACCGACGGCGGCAAGACCTGGAAGCGCCTGGAGCGGGGGCTGCCCGCAGGGGAACTCGGGCGCATCGCCGTGGCGGTCGCGCCGTCGCGGCCGAGCGTCGTCTACGCGAGCGTCGAAGCCAAGGATGGAGGGTTCTACCGCTCGGACGATCTGGGCGAGACATGGGTGCAGACGGATCGTTCCTTCGCCGTGCGTGCCCGGCCCTTCTACTTCTCCATGATCCGCGTGGATCCCCGGGAACACCGCACCGTGTACAAGGGGGGCTTCGACCTCCTCGTGAGCACCGACGGAGGCGAGAGCTTCGCCTCCGCCGGCGGGGGCACGCATCCCGACCACCACGCGCTGTGGATCCACCCGCAAAACCCCCGCCATCTGATCCTCGGCACCGACGGGGGTCTCTATATCTCCGAGGACGCGGGGCATCACTGGCGCTTCGTGCGCTCGCTGCCCATCTCGCAGTTCTACCACGTGAGCTACGACATGGAGTTTCCCTACAACGTCTACGGGGGACTGCAGGACAACGGCTCGTGGATGGGGCCCTCGCGCGCGCCCGGGGGCGTGCGCAACAAGCACTGGCGCAACGTCGGCTTCGGGGACGGCTTCTACACCTTCCGCGACCCGCTCGATGCCGACTTCGTGTACTCCGAGTATCAGGGAGGGCAGCTCCGGCGCCTGCGCCTGTCCACGGGCGAGATGAAGGACATCCGCCCCTACGAGGGAAAGGAAGACCCGAAGTTTCGCTTCAACTGGAACACCCCGGTGCACCTGTCGCCGACGGTGCGCGGCCGGATCTACGTGGGCGCGCAGTTCCTGTTCCGCTCGGAGGACCGAGGGGATTCGTGGGCCCGGATCTCGCCCGACCTCACGACCAACGACCCCGCAAAGCAGCGCCAGGAAGAATCGGGGGGCCTGACCCTCGACAACTCGACCGCCGAGAACCACTGCACCATCTATGCCATCGCCGAGTCGCCTCTCGATCCCGACGTGGTCTGGGTCGGCACGGACGACGGCAACCTGCAGGTCACCCGCGACGGGGGTGCCAGCTGGACCAACGTGGTGGGCCACGTGCCGGGCCTGCCGCCGAACACTTGGGTCTCGAGCGTCGAGGCGAGCCATCACGACCCCGGCACGGCGTACGTGACCTTCGACGGGCATGGCACCGGGGACATGAAGACGTACGTCTATCGCACCACGGACTTCGGCGCGAGCTGGATCTCGCTCGCCACGGAGGAGATGGAAGGCTACGCGCACGTCGTGCGCGAGGACCTCGAGGATCCGCAGTTGCTGTTCGTGGGGACGGAGTTCGGCCTCTATGTCTCGATCGATGGCGGGCAGCGCTGGGCCCGTTTCCAATCCGGGCTGCCGCGCAAGGCTCCGGTACGGGCGCTAGCGATCCACCCGCGCGCAGGGGACTTGATCATCGGCACGCACGGGCGGGGGATTTACATCCTGGACGATCTCACGCCGCTGCGCGCCCTCGAGGCGGAGCATCTCGAAGCGGACATCGTGCTGCTGCCGTCGCGCCCGGCAGTGATGATCCTCGAAGCGTCCGTGCAAGACTTCGGCGGCGAGGACGAGTTCGTCGGGGCCAATCCGCCCGAGGCGGCGTGGATCACCTACTTCATGAAGCGCCGGCACGTCTTCGGGGAGCTGAAGGTCCGCGTGTACGACGCGGAGGGCAGGTTGATCAAGGAGCTCCCGGGGGGCAAGCGGCGCGGCATCAACCGCGTCGCCTGGCCCATGCGGCTCAAGCCGCCCAAGGTCCCGCCGGCGAGCGCCCTCGTCCCCGCCTTCCAGGGGCCGCGCGTGCCCGAGGGGCGCTACCGGGTGGAGATCGTCAAGGGGGAGCAGAAGGTGGCGGGAGAGGTGGAGCTCGTCGCGGATCCCCGCTCGCCCCATAGCGCCGAGGATCGGGCGTTGCAGCAGCGCACCGCCTTGCGACTCTACGGACTCCTGGAGCGCCTGACCTGGGTCGTGGAGTCTTTGGAAGCCCTGCGCGATGGCGCCCGGGAGCGCGCGGAAGCCGTGGGGCAGGCCTCGAAGCTCGGCGGGCGCCTCCAGGCCTACGCGGACGAGCTGGAGGCGTTTCGCGGGACCCTCGTCGCCACTCGCGAAGGCGGCGGCCTCGCGGGCGAGGAGAAGCTGCGCGAGAAACTCGGCGGTCTTTACGGCAACGTCGTCTCCTACGGGGGCCGGCCGAGCAGCTCCCAGCTGGAGCGGGTCCAGGTGCTCGAGGCCGAGCTCGAGCGGGCCGTGGAACAGTTCGACCGGCTGCGAGGCACGAAGCTTGCCGAGCTCAACGAGGCCCTGCACAAGGCCAGGCAGCCGGCGCTTGCCGCGGACGACTACGAGAGCTGGAAGCGAAAGCAGGAGGACTGAAGACTCCGGCGGGGGAAGCGGAGATCCCGGGTCGGCGTCGCGCGACCGCCCCCGGGGAACCGTCGAGCCGGGATCTCCTTCGCTTGTCCGTTCTACGAAGCCCGCCGAAGCGTCTTCGGGAAAACCCGCCGACCGCGCTTGGCCGCCGGGTAGGCCGGCCGAGCCCGCTCCAGAGCGCGCCGCACGCCCGCCAGGGCCGAGCCTGCCAGCAGCAGCGAGGCGCCGAGCCACAGGAGTCCCATCAAGGGCTTGCGCGAGACCGAGACGGTGAGGACAGGCTGCGGAGGGGCGCCGGGGTGCTCGACGCTCACGCGCACGACCCCGCGTTCGACGGACATGCCCGCCAGAGTCAGCGTCGCCCCCGGGATGAGCGCGGTCTCGACGGGCTCCCCCTCCAGGCCTCCTCCGGGGCGTGCGTGCACTGGCAGGCGGAGCGTCGCCCGTTCGCTCCCGCGCTCGACCTGCACGGCGGCACGCACGGTGAAGTGTCCCTGCGCATCGCTCTCGGTGAGGAACCCGGCGAAGGTCAGGCTCGCGTCGCCGTAGCGTACGGCATCGCCGCGGGCGAGGTGGAGGGTCGCTTCCACGGGCGTCCGCTCCAGGGCGAGGGGCGCGATGTAGAGATCGCCGCTCGCCCCCCGGAGAATCGCCGGGCGGTGCATGAAGCGCTCGCGCTCGCCGGGCAGCCGGAACACCGCGACTTCGGCACGGCGGGCGCGCCTGTCGCTGCGGACCTCGAGCGCCCAGCGATCCTGCGGCTCGGAACCCGGCACGTGGCCCAGGAACACCAGTTCGGTCCCGAGCGCCTCCACCGGCTGACCTGGCACGAGCCGCACGCGTTGCTCGACGGTTCCCCAGCCGCTGCCCACGACACCCGCGAAGATCAACGCCAGGCCCAGGTGAGCGGCTGCCGCCCCCGCCTGCAACCAGCCCCGCCGCAGGGCTTCCAGCAGCCGTAGCCCGTTCGCCCCCAGGGCCAGAAGCGCGGCGAAGAGCAGCGGCGTCGCGCGCCACCCCGAGATCCCGAACTGTCCCGCGGCCAGTGCGACCAGGGCGCATACCGCCGCGATCGCCAGCAACCGGCGCCCGACGCGTGGCGAGACCGCGGCGCCCGCTTTGAGAGGCGCGATCCCCAGCAGCAGCAGCAAGCCCACGGCGAGCGGCAGGTTGGCGGCGTTGTAGAAGTCCGGCCCCGGCGCCACCCTCCGATCGGCCCAGAAGGCCAGCAAGGGCCAGGAGGTCCCCAGGAGCACGAGGGCGGCGCTCATCACGAGCGCGGCGAGGCCCGCCGCCATCAGGAACGCGAGAGACAAGCCCGGACGCAGCGCGGCGCCGGCATCTTTGGCCCCGCGCGCGAACAGGGCTGTGCTCGCCAGGAGAGCCACGATCAGCGTCCCGAGCAGCAACGCGTAGAGGCCGCTCCGCGGGAAGGAATGGACCGAGACCTCCGCCAGGACACCGCTGCGCGTGAGGAAGGTCGCGTAGAGCACGGTCAGGTAGCCCGCCAGCGCCAAACCGAGGTTCAGGCGGCGCAACGCTCCATCGAAGCGCTCCACGAGCAGCCCGTGCACGAGGGCCACCACGAGCAGCCACGGCACGAGCGAGGCGTTCTCCACCGGATCCCAGCCCCAGTAGCCGCCCCAGCCCAGGACTTCGTAGGCCCAGAAGCCGCCGACCACGATGCCCGCCCCGAGGAGCACGGTGGCGGCGAGCGACCAGCGAAGTCCGGGCGCGATCCACGCGCGACGATCGCCCGTCCACAACGCCACCGCGGCCAAGACCGCGGGCAGGGTGCAGGCCACGTAGCCGGCGAAGACCAGCGGCGGGTGGGCCGCCATCCACGGGTCTTGCAGCAAGGGGTTGAGGCCGGCGCCGTCGGGGGCGACGGTCTGCGCCAGCCTCAGCGGGTCGCCCGAGGGCAAGAGCATCGCCGCCAGGAGCCATCCGATCGTGGGCAGGTAGAACGCGACGCTCCAGGCCCGCTGCCACGCTCGACGCCGCCAGAGGAAGTAGCCGGCCAGCGCTCCCATAAGGGCCCAGAGAAGCAGCGTCCCCTCCTGCCCGGCCCAGAACGCGGAAACCCGGTACAGAAGCGCGAGGTCGCGAGAGGTGTGGGCGGCGACGTAGCCGAAGCGAAAATCGTGCATCACCAGAGCGTAGGCCAGCTCCGCCGAAGCGACGACGAGCCCGAGGGTCATCCCGTGGTAGGCGGCGCGCGCCAGCTTCTCGAGGCCCCGAGCGCCGCACGCCCACGCGAGGGCCAGCACGAACGCCGCCAGACCGAGCAGCGCGGAAGCCTTCAACGCGAAGCTGCCGAAGGTCACGAGCGGCTCCTCCCGTATTGATGGGGAAGACCGCGTGCAAGGATCCTGCCCAGTCGGCCGAAGGGTGCCCGGCGGCGACCGAGAACGAGGCCAAAAAGAGGGATCGAATCCGATGGATCGCGGCGGCGGTGAGGACCGGGCGGGTACGATTCTTGCCGAGAGTTCCGCGCGGGAGGCCCACGCGGTGCGCGAGCTTCGTTTCCACGGCCGCGGCGGACAGGGGGTCGTGCTGCTGAGCAAGCTCGTGGCGCGCCTCTATTTCCAGGCAGGCAAGCACGTCAAGGAGTTCCCGAAATTCGGTGTCGAGCGCCGCGGCGCGCCGGTGGAAGGCTACGTGCGCGTCTCCGACCAGCCGATCGAACTGGCCTGCCAGATCTACGAACCGGACGCCGTCGCCGTCATGGCGGAGTCCATCCTCGATCAGGTGGATGTCACGGCGGGGCTCCAGCCCGGGGGGATGCTGCTGCTCAACTCGCCCCACCCCCCGGAAACTTTTCGCAGTCGCTTCGCAGGATTTCGCGTCGCCACGGTCGATGCCTCGGCCATCGCCCTGCGCCACGGCCTGGGCACCCCCCTCGCGCCGATAGCGAACACGGCGCTTTTCGGCGCCTTCGCCCGCCTCGCCGGCTTCAGCCGCGAAACGGTCGCCGCAGCGCTGCAGGCCGAACTCAAGCGGCCGGAGCGGGATCGGCGCGCGGCCCTCGAAGGCTACGCGTCGGTCCGGCCCGCCGTGCTGCTTCCGGGAACCCCGCAACGGCCTCCCTCCCCTCCGCCGGCGTTCCGCACGCTCGAGGAGCTGCCGGATCTCGCCTATTCCCTGCGGGACGCCCGGGGGGTGCGCACCGGGACGTGGCGCTCCCAGCGGCCCGTCTACCGGTTCAAGGTCGCCCCGTGTCACGCCCGCTGTCCTGCGGGCAATGACGTTCGGGGCTTTCTCGGCGCCCTGGCGGCGGGGGCGGTGGATCGGGCCCTCGAGATCCTGCTCGAGACGTCACCCTTGCCCGGTGTCTGCGGGCGCGTCTGCCCGCACCCCTGCGAGGACGAGTGCAACCGCATCGCCCTCGACGGCGCGGTGGCGGTGAGGGCCGCGGAGCGCTTCGTGGCGGAACGGGGCGCCGAGCCGCGGTGGGAGGTGCCACCCCGCAACGGGCGCCGCGTGGCCGTCGTGGGCTCCGGCCCCGCGGGACTTTCGGCGGCCTGGCAACTGGGACGGCGCGGCTACCGGGTCGTCGTCTTCGAAGCCGCCCCCGAGCCCGGAGGGATGCTCCGCCTGGGAATCCCTGCCTACCGCCTTCCGCGGGAGGTGCTGGACCGCGAACTGGCGCGCATCGGGGGCCTGGGTGTGGAGATCCGGTGCGGCGTGCACGTCGGGCGCGACGTCGGTGTCGAGGCACTCGTGCGGGACTACGACGCGGTGGTGGTGGCGGTGGGCCAGCAAGGCGACCTCCGCCTGGGGATCCCCGGAGAGGATGCGCCGGGTGCTTTCCACGGGCTTTCGTTTCTGCGCGAGCACCACCTGGGCCGGGGCGTGCGCGTGGGCGAGAAGGTCATCGTCATCGGCGGCGGGAACACGGCGGTGGACGTGGCCGGCGTTTGCCTGCGGGAGTCGCCCACGCGCGACGTGACGATCGTCTACCGCCGCTCGCGGGCCGAGATGCCCGCCATCCCCGAGGAGGTGGACCAGATCCTCGACGAGGGAGTCCGGCTCGTGGAGCTCGCGAGCCCGCTGGCGGTGGAGACCGACGCGGCGGGGCGTGTCGTGGGCTTGCGCTGCCAGCAGATGGAACTGGGCGAGCCGGACGGGAGCGGGCGGCGGCGGCCCGTTCCCGTCGCCGGTTCGGAGCACGTGCTGCCCTGCGACCAGGTGGTTTTCGCCACGGGGCAGGCGCGGTCCTTGCCCTGGGCGCATGATGTGGAGATCGCGGCCGATGGCATCCACACCTCTCTCGCCAACGTTTTCGTCTGCGGCGATGCGAGCACGGGGGAGGGAACGGTGGCGGCGGCCATCGGCTCGGGGCGCCGCGCCGCCCTGGCGGTGCACCGGGCGCTGGGGGGCAGGCCCGAAGTCCCGGCGCCGAGCTGGGCCCCGCAGGTGGAGGAAATCCTGCGGGCCGAGCGGATCCACTGGGCCCACGTGGAGCCGCAACCGCGCAGCGAGCCGCCCCGCCGGGCCGTCGAGCAGCGGCTGCGGGGCTACGAGGAAGTGGTGGGCTCGATCGCCGACGGTGCGGCGGAAGCGCGGCGCTGCATCCAGTGCGGGACCTGCACGGCTTGCGACCGTTGCTTCGTCTTCTGTCCGGAGCCTGCGGTGATCCGTCGCCACGGGACGTACGCGTTCGACCTGGAGTACTGCAAGGGTTGCGGCGTGTGCTTCGAGGAGTGCCCGCGCGGCGTCATCGACATGGTGGAGGAGCCCGCATGAAGCCGATCCCCGCCGCGGCCGATCCGCGCGGCGTTCGCGAGTTGCTCACCGGCAACCACGCCGCCTCCTACGGGGCCATGCTCGCCGGCAATGCCAACGGCGGCATCGTGATCTCCGCGTACCCCATCACGCCGCAGACCGACGTGGTCAAGCGTCTGAGCGACTTGGTGGCGGACGGTACCCTCGTCAACTCGCGCTTCATTCCAGTGGAGAGCGAACACTCCGCGATGGCGGTTCTCATCGCCGCCTCGATGACCGGGGCCCGGACATTCACCGCCACCAGCTCCCAAGGCCTGCTGCTCATGGCAGAGCTGATCTGGTGGGCCGCAGCCTCGCGGGCGCCCGTCTTGCTCGTCAACGTCAACCGCGCCCTGGCTCCAGGCTGGTCCATCTGGACCGACCAGCAAGATTCGCTCTCGCTGCGCGACGCGGGGTGGATCCAGTACTACTGCGCGAGCAACCAGGAGGTGCTCGACTCGATCGTGCTCGGTTACCGGGTGGGCGAGGCGCTGCGGGTGCCGGCGATGGTCGTGCTCGACGCGTTCGTGTTGAGCCACACGGCGGAGGAGGTCTGGATCCCGCCGCTGGAGACCGTCCGGCGCTTCCTCCCGCCCTACCGGCCGCAGGTCAAGCTCGATCCGGACGATCCTCGCACCTTCGGGGGGCTCGTGGTGCCGGAGCTTTACCCGAGCTTCCGGCGCAAGCTCGACCGGGCGCTGGCGCGGGTGGAGGCGCTGGAACCCGCCGCCGAGGCGGAGTTCGCCCGCCTGTTCGGCCGCACCTACCGCGCCGTGGAGGCCTACCGCGCGGAAGGGGCCCGCGTGATGCTTCTCGCCAGCGCCACGCCGGCGCGCACGGCCCGCGTCGCTGTCGACCGGTTGCGGGAGCGCGGGATCGCCGCCGGGCTCGTGCGGCTCCGGCGCTTCCGTCCGTTTCCCGCCGCCTCGCTGCGCCGCGCGCTCCAGGGTGCGCAGCGCGTGGCCGTGCTCGACCGCAACGTCTCCCTCGGAGGCGAGGGAATCCTCGCCACCGAGGTCAAATCGGCGCTCTACGGCGCACCGGCGCCGAGGCCGGAGGTCCATCCGTTCATCGCCGGACTGGGAGGACAGGACATCACCGTCGAAACCATCCTCGAGATTTTCGAGCGCACGCTCGGTGCGGCGCGCGTGCCGGAGGAGCCGGTATGGCTGGGAGTGCTTGCGGAACGGGCGAGCGCGGGCGCGCCAGTGCTGCCGGAGCAGGAGGAGGGGGTATGCCGGTGAGGCCGGAGGAAGCCGGACCTCGCGATCTGTTCGGACCGGGAAGCGTCAACTGCGGCGGATGCGGCATGGGCCTTTCGCTGAAGCTCGCCCTCGAGGTCCTGGGACCGCGGACGATCCTCACGATTCCTGCATGCTGCGCTGCCGTGTCGGTGGGCGCCTTCCCCGTGTCGGCCGTGGGAGTGAGCGTGCTGCTCCATGCGTTCGAGACGACCGGAGCCACGATCGCGGGCGTGCGGGCGGCGCTGGACGTCCTGGGGGTTGCCGGCGTGGAGGTAGTGGGCTGGGCCGGCGACGGCGGCACCTACGACATCGGCCTGCAGGCGCTCTCGGGGGCCGCCGAGCGCAACGACGACGTGCTGTACGTGTGCTACGACAACGAAGCTTACATGAACACGGGAGTGCAGCGCTCGAGCGCCACACCGCCGGGCGCCTGGACCTCGACCACGCCCCTCGGCAAGCCGCTGGAACAGCCGAAGAAGGATCTGCTCGCCATCGTCGCGGCGCACCACGTGCCCTACGCGGCCAGCCTTTCCGCGGCCTTCCCCGAGGACTTTCGCGCCAAGTTCCGCGCCGCGCGCGCGGTGCGGGGGTTCCGCTTCCTGCTGGTGCATTCGCCCTGCCCGCCGGGCTGGCGCGCCGACGCGAAGGACACGGTGCGCCTCGGCCGGCTGGCGGTGACGAGCGGTGTGTTCCCGCTCGTGGAGGTGCGGCACGGCCGGCGGTGGAGGATTACCGTGGAGCCCACCTTCTCTGGCCTGGACGAGTATCTCGATTTGCAGGGCCGCTTCGCTCACCTGACGAACGAACAACGCGCCCGTATTCGCGCCGGCATCGAGCTGCAGTGGGAGGAGCTGCGGGCTCGCGTCGAGGCCCGGCCGCGCGCTGAGGAACGCTCCGGCGCGGGCCAGGCGACCCCGTCGGTGCGGCCCCAGGTGCCGTCTTCCCCCTGAGCCCGGCGGCGAGGACCGCCCCTTCCGCGAGCCGGGAAAATTTCCCGCCCCGCGGGGATTTGTGCGGACTCTCCGGTTGCGGGACTCCGGAGTTGCCGCGCCGGGGCGGCGGGCGCGGCAGCCCTCCGTCGGGCACGGAACTTGCCGATCCGAAAACTCCACTGGGCGCGCAGAGGCCGCCCGCACGCAACGGGACGGGGGTCCAGGCTTTGGCACAGCCTGCGGTCAAGTTCGACGCCTCGCACGGTCGCGCACCCGGGTCTTTTCCCATCGTGCTCGTGGGCCCGCCCAACGTGGGCAAGAGCGCCCTCTTTGCCGCCCTCACCCGCCGCTACACGACCGTCGCTAACTACCCCGGAACGACCGTGGAACTTTCGAGGTCCCGGCTTGCGGGGGCGGAGGATCGCGAAGTCGTGGACACGCCCGGGGTCCTCTCCTTGCTGCCGTTCTCGGAAGAAGAGCGCGTGACCCGGGATCTGCTGTGGGACGGTTCGGCGGTCGTTCTGCTCGTGGGGGATGCGAAGAACCTGGAGCGGGTGCTCTTCCTGGCACTCCAGCTCGCCGAGATGCACTTGCCGATGGTGCTCTGCCTGAACATGGCCGACGAGGCGGCCGAGCGGGGGATCTTCGTGGATGCGGCTGCGCTGGGCGCGCGGCTCGGCGTGGACGTGGTGCCCACCGTGGCCGTCCGCGGCCGCGGCATCGGGCAGTTGCGCGCGGCCCTCTCGCGCGCCCGGCCCGCGCGGCCCCTCACGGCCTACCCGCCCGAACTCGAGCGGATCCTGGAGCGCGTGGCGGCGTGGCTTCCTGAGGACCTGCCCGGCGCCCGAGGATGGGCGCTCGCGATCCTCGCGGGGGACGACACGCTCGCCCGACGGCTGCGCGAGCGCGTGAGCCATGAGGCGCTGCGCGCGATCGAGACGCTTCGCCGGAAGGCCCGGGACCTCGGCCCCGAGCCGCTGAGTTACCGGATCGCGGGGGCGCAGTTCCGTTGCGCGCGCGAGCTGGCCGAGGCCGTCACGCGGCGCAGCCGGCGCGGGGCGCGGCCAGGCCCCCGCAGCTTGCGCGCGCTGGAAACCCTCGCCGTGCACCCCTGGGCAGGCCTGCCGCTGCTGGCGGCCGTGCTCTACCTCACCTACCTGTTCGTGGGTCGTTTCGGCGCGGGAACCCTCGTGGACTGGATGGAAGGGGGTCTTTTCGAACGCTGGATCAACCCGTGGGCCGTGGCCGCCGTGGAGCGGGTCGTTCCCTGGGGCTGGGTGCGGGACATGCTCGTGGGGCCGTACGGGCTCGTGACGATGGCCCTGACCTATGCGCTGGCCCTCATCCTTCCCATCGTCGCCACGTTTTTCGTCGCCTTCGGTATCCTGGAAGATACGGGCTACTTGCCGCGGCTGGCGGTGCTCGTCCATCGGATCTTCCGCCGTATGGGCTTGCACGGCAAGGCGGTGCTGCCCATGGTCCTCGGGCTGGGCTGCGACACGATGGCCACGCTGACCACCCGCATCCTCGAAACCCCCAAGGAGCGACTGATCGTCATCCTGCTGCTGGCGCTCGGGGTTCCCTGCTCGGCCCAGTTGAGCGTGATCCTGGCGATGCTGGCCGGTCTGTCCGCGGCCGCGATGCTGATCTGGGCGGGCGTGATCGTGGGGGTGATTTTCGCCGTCGGTGCGCTGGCCTCGCGCGTGATCCCGGGCCGGACGGGCGACTTCATCGTGGAGCTGCCCCCACTGCGCGTCCCGGTGCTGTCGAACATCTTGGCCAAGACCCTGGCCCGCATCGAGTGGTACCTGCGCGAGGCTGTTCCGCTGTTCGTGCTGGGTACGCTCGTGCTGTTCGCGCTCGACCGCACGGGAGCGCTGGGCGGGCTCGAGCGCGCCGCGGTGCCCCTCGTCCGCGGCTGGTTGGAGCTGCCCCCTCAGGCTGCGGGAGCCTTTTTGGTGGGTTTCCTGCGCCGGGACTTCGGCGCGGCCGGGCTGTACGCCATGGCGCGCGAGGGGATGCTGGACGCGCGGCAGGTGCTCGTGGCCGCCGTGACGATCACCTTGTTTCTCCCGTGCGTCGCGAACTACTTCGTGATCATGAAGGAGCGCGGGTGGAAAGTGGCGAGCGCCGTGGCCGGTTTCGCCTTCGCCATGGCGTTCCTCGTGGGTGGTCTGCTCGCCAGAACGCTGGCTTGGCTGGGGTGGAGGGCGCTGTGAGGAGGGAGCGCTCCGCGTCGGGACCGTGCGCCAGGCGCCTCGCGCCCGAGGCAGAGGCACGAGGCGCGATCGGCGAGCGCTGCCCCCTGTGCGGGTCTTCGGCTGCGCCCGAGGCGGCGGGTTGCCGCGCGTGCGCGCTCGCGCGCTGGTGCGGGCTGACCATGGCCTGCCCCCGCTGCGGCTACCGGTATCCTCCGGAGTCGAGCCTGACGCGGTGGTGGCGCCGCTGGCGCGCTCGCGCCGCCCGCCGCACGGTCGGGCCAGCCGATCCGCCGGAGAAGGCCGGGCAGGCGCGAGGCGCGCACCCGCTGCCGCGGCTAGGATTGGGCGAGCGGGCGCGCATCGTCTCCCTCGTGCCCCAGGATCCCCGACGGCTCGCGCGGCTCGTGGGCCTGGGGGTCGTGCCGGGCGCGCGCGTCCTGCTGCGCCAGAAGCACCCGGCGGTGGTGATCTCGGTGGGCGAAACGCTGATCGCGCTCGATGCGAACGTCGCCGAGGGGATCTACGTCCGCCGCGCGGATTCGGGGGGCGAGGGATGACGGGGGCACGGGAATGGCGGGAGCGCTACGCGGAGAAGATCCGCACGCCTGCGGAGGCGGTGCGCATGATCGCACCGGGTCGACGGATCCTCATCGGCTCCGGTGCGGCGGAGCCGCTCACCCTCGTCCAGGCCCTCGTGGAGCACGGGCAGCACCTGGCGGACAACGAGATCGTGCACCTGTTGACGCTCGGGCCCGCACCCTACGTGCAGCTGGGCATGGAGCGTCGCTTCCGGCACATGGCCTTCTTCATCGGCCCCAACGTGCGCCAGGCGGTGCACGAGGGGCGAGCGGACTTTCTGCCCGTGTTCCTGTCCGAGATCCCCCTGCTGATCCGTTCCCGTCGTTGCCGGGTGGATGTGGCCCTGATCCAGGTCAGCCCTCCCGACCGGCACGGCCACGTCAGCCTCGGCGTGTCGGTGGATATCGTGCGTGCCGCGGTGGACACGGCGGATCTCGTGCTGGCCGAGGTCAACCCCCGCATGCCGCGCACCTTGGGCCACTCGTTCCTGCACGTGGATCAGATCGCCGCGCTCGTTCCCGTGGACACGCCGCTGCCGGAGCTGCCCGCGGATTCGCCGGACCCGGTGGCGCAGGAGATCGGCCGCCACGTGGCGAGCCTCGTGGCCGAGGGCGCCACGATCCAGGTGGGCATCGGGCGCATCCCGAACGCGGTGCTCGAGGCGCTGCGCGACCACCGCGATCTCGGCGTCCACACGGAGATGCTCTCCGACGGCGTGATGCGTCTGGTGGAGGCGGGGGTCATCACGGGGCGCCGCAAGACGCTTTTGCCCGGCAAGCTCGTGACGTCCTTCATCATGGGCAGCCGCGAGCTCTACGCGTGGGCCCACGACAACGCCCTGATCGAGATGCGCCCCAGCGATTTCACGAACGACCCGGCGATCATCGCGCGCAACGATCGCATGGTGGCGGTCAACGCCGCTTTGGCCGTGGACCTGACGGGGCAGGTGGCGGCGGACACGCTGATGGGCCGTTTCTTTTCCGGAATCGGCGGGCAGGTCGATTTCATCCGGGGCGCCGCCCGCAGCCGCGAGGGGCGGCCGATCATCGCGCTCCCCTCGACGGCCCAGGACGGGCAGGTGAGCCGCATCCAGGCGGCCTTCGAGGAGGGTGCCGGTGTGGTCACCAGCCGCGGCGATGTGCACTACGTCGTGACCGAGTACGGGGTGGCGGACCTGTGGGGGCGCAACATCCGCCAGCGCGCCCTGGCGCTGATCGAGATCGCCCATCCCGACTTCCGGGCCGAACTGCTCGCGGCGGCCAAGCAGCGCCGCTACGTCTTCCCCGACCAGGTCGCGCCGCGCGCGATCTATCGCTGGGAGCAAGCGCGGCGCGAGCGCCTTCCGGGCGGCGAGGAAGTGATCGTCCGGCCCGTGAGGCTCAGCGACGAAGAGGAGCTGCAAGACCTCTTCTACCGGCTCTCGGACGAATCCACCTACCGGCGCTTCATGGCGTACAAGCGGGTGCATCCCCACGAAGAAATGCAGAAGCTCGTGGATCTCGACTACGAGCAGAACATGGCGCTCGTCGTTTGCCGGCCCGTCGAGCGCGGCGAGGAGATCATCGCCATGGCGCGCTACGACGTGGACCTGGCGACCCGCCTGGCCGAGATCGCCTTCGTCGTGCGCGACGAGTGGCAGCGCCGGGGGGTGGGGACGCTGTTGATGCGCCGGATGGCCGAGATCGCCCGCGACCGCGGGCTCAAGGGTTTCCAGGGCGAGGTGCTCGTGAGCAACCGGGCGATGATGGCGCTCTTCCAAAAAAGCGGGCTCCAGCTCGAGGTGCAGCGGCACGGGGACACCTACCGCGTCATCGCCCGCTTGTAGTCCCCGAGGCGTCGAGCTCGCCGGTCAGTGGATCAGGTAGAACAGCGGGAAAAGGAAGATCCAGATCACGTCCACGAGGTGCCAGTAGAGGGCCCCCAAATCCACGGGCGTGTAGTACAGGGAGCCGAAGTGCCCCAGGGCGGCTCGCACCACGAGCCACGCGAGCACGAGCAGTCCCGCCAGGACGTGCAGCGCGTGCAGGCCCGTGAGCAGAAAGTAAGCGCTGAAGAACAAGCGCAGGTCCGGGATCCGCGGGGGCCCGGTCTCGGGGTCGGCGGAGGCGACCTCGACCGTGCCCGCCGGCCCCCGCGGTGCCGGCGGCAGGACGGAGCGCGGCAGGGCGAGCGCGGCGTCGGCGGTTGCGGACGCCTCCGCCCGTACGGTGGCGCGGGACGTCTCCGCGGGAGGGGCTTGGCTCGCGGCTCGTGCCTGGAGGACGCGGACGTAGGCGAGGGCGTCGCGCAGGTCCTCGTCCTTGAGCGCGGGGTTGCCCCCGCGGGGCGGCATGGCAATGCGGGTCTTGCTCTCGGGATCGAAGGGCTGGCGGCCCACCTTGGTGAAGGCCAGCAACTCCTCGTCGCTCTTGGCGGCGACGAACTCGCTTTTGGCCAGCGCCACGCCCTGGCCCGGGATGCCCTCTCCCTGCATGCCGTGGCAACTGGCGCACGTCCCCTCGAAGACGCGCCGCCCGCGCTCCGGATCTCCGGCGGTGGCCGGTCGCGCTGGCCCGGCGCCTTCGGCCGACCCCGCCTCCATCCCGAGCAGCGCGCGCTCCAGGTAGCCCGGTTCGGGGGCGTAGTGGCGGCCCCACAGCAGCCCGTGGGTCCATTTGGAGCGGTACTCGACGTACTTGATCCCTAGAAATCCCGCGCCGGCAGCGATCGTCAATGCCAAAGCCAGGATCAGGCGGGAGCGCTGCCCGAGTTGCGCGGCCCGCACGGCCCAGGCCACGGTGAAGCTGCTCGCGAGCAGGATCACGGTGTTGACGGCCCCCAGCTCCACGTCCAGCAGCCGGTGGCCCCAGTGGAAGATCTCCGGATGATTGGCGCGGAACACGGCATAGGCGCAGAAAAGACCCCCGAAGAGCAGCAGCTCCGTGGCGAGGAAGATCCACATCCCGAGCTTGCTCGCCTCGACCTGCTGCAGCGGATCGTCGAAGTGATGGGCCAGGCGCATGCGCTCGGCGCCGCCGGAGCCGCCACCGCGCGTCGTCATCGGTCCTCTCCCCCCGGCGCAGGCGCCTCGAGCTCGTCGAAGCGCTTCACGGTCGCCCCGCGCTCGCCGGCGAGCCGCCGCGCCGCCCCCTCGTCGGCGAAGGCCGCGATGCCGTAGCCCATGGGCGAGCCCACGCGGGGCCCGACAACATAGAACGCCTGCGGGGCCGGAAGCCACCCTTCCCGCGCGTGGTCCCGGACCCAGACCTCGAGCGGCCCTTGCGCCCCCCGCTCGGCGCGCCACGCGAGCCAACAGCCCGCATCGTCGAAAAGCTCGAAGGTGCTCGCTCCGGCCTGCCGCGCTGCCGCCCCGAAGCGCAGGTCCGTGAGGAGCATGCCGCACCGGGCGCAGGCGTGCTCCCCGGCCACAAGTTCCGGCGGCCCTTCCGGCGCACCCCCGCGGCAGCCGGCGAGGACCGCGAGCGCGCAGAGTGCCGCCGCGGCGCGTGCGGGCCGGGTCCGGATCACGGTTTCTGTCGCTCGAAGAAGTAGACCGCAAGCCCCAAGGGCAGCGCGAGCCACAGCAGCAGCGCTCCGAAAAGCCACCCCAGCAGCCCCTCGCCCCAGGCGCGCATCGCGTACAGCCCCACGGGCCCCAGCACGTCGAGCCGCGTGTGGAGCGCGCTCAACGTGGCGAGCTTGAAAGCGTGCACGGGGTGGAACATGGACGCGGCGAAGATCGGCTCCACCTGCAGCCGCAGCAGCAGGCTGCTGCCCATGAGCCCGAGGTCGCTCAGGAACACGAGAGCCAGCCACACCACCACCGCCACACCGGCGGCCGACAGGCTGCGCTGGCACAAGCTGGAGAGGCAGAGCCCCAGGGCGAGCATCCCCCAGGCGAGCACGATCGTCGCACCCGCGAGCCACAGGAAGCGCCCCCCGTCGCCTCCCTGGCCCCGCAGCGCAAGCGCCAGGGCGGTGAGGCCAAAGCCCGCCGCCAGGGCCGCGGCCAGGGCCACGGCCGTACCCGCGAACTTTCCCACCACGACCTCCCAGCGCGCCACCGGTTGCGCCAGGAGCATCCGCAGCGTCCCCGCCTCCGTTTCGGAGGCGAGACTGAGCGCGCCGAGGGTGAGGCCGATGAGCGGCACGAACAGGCTCACCAGATGGACGAGACCCGCGGCGGTGCGCCCGTACCCGGCCTCGCCGTAGCCGCCGCCGCTGAGGGTGGTGAGCATCGCGAGGGCGAGCGCCAGCACGGCGAAGCCCGCCGCATAGAGCAGAAACCAGCGGTTGCGCAGGGCTTCGCGGATTTCCTTGCGGGCGATGGTGAGCGTCCGTCTCATGGGTTTCCTCGTGCCGGCTGGGGCGCCCCCGCCGGGCGCCCGTCCGACGGCTCCAGGTCGAAGTCCACCACCTCCAACCCCTCGCGCGCCAGCGCCGCCAGGGCCTGGGCCTTGCGCGTCGCGGCGACGCGGACGAGCACCGCCTTGCCGTTCATCGCGGCATCGAAGCCCGCCTCGCGCAGGCAGGCCAGCGCGGGTGCGGCGGTCTCGTGCCGCACGCGCAGGTGCAGGATCACGTCGAGCCCGAGCTGCGCCGCCAGTTCCGCGGGGGCGCACAGCCACGACAGCTTCCCCTGGGACAGCACCGCGACGCGGTCCGCCAGGGCCTCGACCTCGTCCAGGCGGTGGGAGGTGAACACGATCGTCTTGCCGCGCCGCCGCTGCGCGCGCAGCGCCTCGAGCAGATGCCCGCGCGCCGAGGTGTCCAGGTTCGCCGTGATCTCGTCCAGCACGAGCAGCGGCGGATCGGGCAAGAGCGCGGCCGCCAGGGCGAGACGTTGCTTCATCCCGCCGGAGAGGGCGCCGACGCGCCGGTCCGCCTGCTCCTCGAGCCCGACCTCGCGCAGCGCCTGCTCCACCCTCGTTGCCGGCAGCTCGCGCAGCCGGGCGAGGAAACCCAGAAACTCGCGCACCCGCCAGTGGGGATACATCGCGAGTTCCTGGGGCACGTAACCCGCGAGGGCGCGCACCCGCCGCCCCTCGCGCGCGGCGTCGAGGCCCGCCACGCGCACCTCGCCCTCGAAGGTCACGAGCCCCAGCAGGCACTGGAGCAGCGTCGTCTTGCCCGCGCCGTTGTCGCCCCAGAGCGCGAGGGCCTCGCCCTGCACGATCGTGAGGTCCACCCCGTCGAGGGCGCGTGTCGAACCGTAGCGCTTGCGCAGGGCGTGGAGGCTCGCGAGGACCGGCGACTGCGGTCGCGGTGTGGCAGGGATCGCGGTCGCGGCGGCCTTCGGTTCGGCCCGCGCGCCGCGCAGCACGAGACCGACGAAGGCGAGCAGCGCCGCGGCGATGCCCGCGAGCGGCCTGGGCGAGGGGGTGGCGAGGTCCGGGGCGCTGACGGGAAGCGGCTCCATGCGCGGTCGAGTATCGGTGAGCTTCGGCTCCGGCCGCACGATGGGGAAGGCCCGGGCGGCGAGCTCCACCGACTGCTGCGCGGGGCTGAAGAGGAACCAGCGCAGCTTGGGCTCGCGGTCCATGAGGTTCTCGAACAGGCTCTCCGCCCGGTAGGGGAGATCGCCGAAGCCGTCTCGGTCGAGATCGATCCCGGCGTAGTCGCTCCAGAAGTTGCCCTCGAACCCGTTCCCCACGACCACCCCCGCGCCCAGCACCGCCACCTGCTCCAGGTTTTCGAGGAACGCGTTGTCCGCGAAGTCGTTGCGCTGCACGGCGGGCAGGAAGGCCACGGCGATATCGTTGTAAGCGAAGACGTTGCGCTCGAATCGGTTCCTCACGTCCACCTCGCGCGGCGAGTTGTCGAGGAAGACGGCGACCCGATTGCCGACGAACCGGTTCTCGTTCGCCACGACCCCGTCCATGTCCTTGAGCCCCACGCCGTAGCCGCTCGGCCCGCGGTTGTAGGCGAAGAGGTTGCGCCGCAGGGCGAGATCGCGGCTGTACATCAAGAACGCACCGACGGAGTTGTTCTCCACGCGATTGTTCTCGACGGTGCTCGTGTCGCTGTACATGAAGTGGAGGCCGTAGCGCCCGTCCTGGATGCGGTTGTCGCGGATCTCGACGTGCCGCGAGAACCAAATGACGCAATCCCTCCCGCCGCGCACCTCGTTGCCCACGATCCGGGTGCCGTCGGCCTGCCAGAGGCGGATCCCGTCGCCGCGCCGCCCGAGGTCGAGGGGCTTGCCGGAGATGGTGTTGCCCTGGAGCACGGAGCCCGGGCCTTCCCGCACGTAGATGCCGAAGAGGACGTCCTCCAGGCGGTTGCCCACGAGGCGCGCCCGGGGCGCGAGGACGGTGATGCCCGCGTGTTCCCGGTCGAGACTCTCGCCGCTGCCGCGGATCGTCAGGCCGCGCAAGGTCACGTCCGGGGCGAGGACGCGGATGACGTCGCCCTGGCCGTGGCCGTCGACGACCGTCCCGGGTTGCCCGACGATGGCGAGCGGTCGGTCCACGACCACGGGGCCGTCGTAGACGACCGGGGCGAGTTCCAGGGTCGAGCCCGGCGCCGCGGCGGCGATCATGGCCTGGAGATCGTTGGCCCGTGCCGGGGCCCCGAACGGCGCCGCCAGAGCGAGGGCGAGCAGGCCGGCGGAGCCGGGGGGGCGAGACGTCGTGCGAGGCATGGATCGCTTCGGCCGCCCGCGGATCGCGTCCACCAGCGGCTTGTAGGCCCGGCGGTGGCAGTAGAGTCCGGCGAGGATCAAGGCGGAGGCCGCCAGGGCCAGGATCAGGCCCGCATGGGGGGTGGCGACGGTGCGGAACTGTCCCACCCGGCCCACGCCCAGCACCGGCGGCGTGAAAGGCTTGATCGCCGCCGAGAGCGGGGCTTTGGGGTCGAGGCTGTGGCCGAAGGTGTGCAGCCAGTAATAGAGGTCCACGAGGAAGCCCAGCGGGAACAGCAGCGCCGGCAACGCGAGCAACGCCGCCCACCAGTTGTGAATGAAGATCGCCGCCGCGACCAGCAGCGACAGCACGAGGATCATCATGATCGAAAGCGAGCGCTCGAGCTGGGCCGCCTGCTCCAGGGGGCGCATGCCGATGTAGTGGTTGAGGCCGTCGACCTCCCGCACGTCCCCCTCCAGCCGGTCGAGGTAGGCGTAGACGCGAAGCCCCCGCGGGTACTGCGGGGCGTGCAGGGTGAGTTTCCAGTAGGGCGTGAAGATCGAGACCAGCAACGCGAGCGCCGCCAGGCCGAGGAGGGCCGTGGGCCACAGGTAGCGCTCGCGGTGTTGCGCGAGCTCCTGGGGAGGCACCCGCGGTCCGAGGATTTCGTGCAGCGCACCCATCGTCCGATTTCCTTTTCCCCGGCCCGGCGGCGCCGGGCCTCGAGCTCAAGGTTTCACCAGGAAATAGCCCATCATCTCCAGATGCAGCGCCGAGCAGAACTCCGAGCAGTAGAAGGTGTAGGTACCGGACTTGTCGGCCACGAAGTCGAAGGTCGCCGTTTCGCCCGGCTCGAGGCTGAGGTTGATGTTGTAGCCCGGCAGCGCGAAGCCGTGGGTGGCGTCCTCGGCGCGCTCGACGTTGGTGAGGTGCCAGTAGACGTGGTCGCCCGCGCGCACCTCGACGCGCTCGGGGTTGAAGTGGCTGCGCACCGCCGTCATGTAGACGTCCACACGGTTGCCGCGGCGCACCACCCCTTCCTTGCCGGCCACCGGGGCGTCCGGGTCCTTGGCCTGCCGGTGCGGATCCCAGCCGATGTCGGGGTAGACCTTCCACGGCTGGAGCTTGTCGGCCTTGACGATCTGCGCGTAGTGCGGTTCCCCGACGCCGATCGGCATGTCGTAGAGCAGTTGCATCTTGTCGCCCGGCTCTGCGATGTCGATGAGCTGGAAGTTCTGCGGCAGCAGCGGGCCGGGCGCCAGGAAGCGGTCCACCGACCACTTGTTGAGCGAGACGAGGTACTTGCCGTCCGGGCTCACCGTGTCGCCTTCGGCAGCGGCGATGTGGCCCACGTTGTAGTGCACGGGAATCTTCTTCACGAGCTGCCAGGCCGGCTCCGCATGCAGCTTGGCGTACTCTCCGCCGAGCGTCCAGCGAGCCACGGCGCTGTCGAGGAACAGCGACGTGTAGGCGTAACCCTTGTCGTCGAACTGGGTGTGCAGCGGGCCGAGGCCGACCTCGACCTGGGCCTCGGTCACCGCGTCGAAATCGAGCACCGGCACGCCGTAGGGATCCGGCTCCCAGTTCTTCTCCTGGATCGCCTGCTGGATCTTCTGGAAGCTGTAGACGGTGACGTGAGGGTCGAGCTTGCCCGAGACGACGATGTAGTCGCCCATGGGGGCGACGTCCACGCCGTGGGGGCTCTTGGGTTCGGGCGCGAAGTAGAGGATGCCTTCCTGGACGCTCGTTTCGAGCGGGATGACGGGGAAGCCTTTCATCTGGCGCACCTTGCCCGCCTGGAAGGCCCGCTCGGCCGCGCGCAGGTCGATGATGTGCAGGTAGTCCATGTCCCGCTGCGAGACCCCGGCCTCGAAGGGGGGCTGGCCCGCCTCGATGCCGCCCGTCGCCCGCTCGGCGTTGAAGCAGTTGCCGAAGATCCAGCCCTCGCTGACCTTCTTGCCCGCGTCGAACAGGTCCTGCCAGTAGGGCGGAAGCTCGAGGGCGAAGGACCTGGAGACGTCGATGCGCCCCTGCTCGCGGTCGAACTTCCAGAGCGTCACCATGCCACGGTAGCTCTCGTTGTACTGGTCGAGCGGCGCGTAGGACCAGCCGAGGGGCGTGGCGTACTGCCCGCCCTCGATCACGTACTCGGTGTTGGGGGTTACCATCGCGCCGCCATGGTCGTTGATGGCGATGGGGTTCTTGACGATCTGTTTCGTTTCGAAGTCCCTGAGGTCGACGACCGCGACGCGGGCGTTCGCCTTGTCGTTGACGAACAAGAACTGCCCGTCGTAGTCGCCGCCGGTCTCGCTGATCGCCGGGTGGTGGGTGTCGCCCCACAGGTTCGGCCTACCGTTGACGTTGCCGTCGGCCAGGATGTCTTGCCCGACCGGGTAACCCCACCCCTGCCACGGCTCGGGCGTGAAGACGGCGATCGTGCGCAGCAGCCGCATCGAGGGCAAACCGATCACCAGAACCTGCCCTGCGTGGCCGGACGAGGAGAACATGACGTACTCGTCGTGCCGTCCCGAGGGTGTGTAGGTCTTGAGGGCCGCGACCGCGTCGTCGGGATTCAGGCCCCGGGCCTGCATGATGCCTTGCAGGTCGCCGTTGCCCCCCGGCGCCGGGCCACCGCAGGCGGCGAGCGCGGCCGCCCCTGCGAGCAGCAGAATCTTCAGGCCATAGGCTCTCATCCTCGCACCTCCTGTCTGCCTCCATGCTTCGTTGTCCTGAGTGCGCGGCAGTGCTTTCGCACCCCGCGCCGCCGGGTGGGCAGCAACCGGGGTGCCACAGGGCAGGAAACCCGAGAAAAGCGCCCTTCCGGCTCCGGAAGGCGCCGTGCGCTTTCGCAGGAAGGGAAAATCCCGCGCGCAGCGCGGAATTTTCCGCGCCGCGTCAATCCGTCTCGCCGCGGTGTCTCTGGAGTCGCTCGGTCGCGTTTTGCTCCGGTTGTTTTTCCTCTTCTTCTTGCTCTTCCTCGGGTCGGGGTAGCGGTTTGCGCGGAAGCGGCTGCGCTCGCATCGCAGCGTGGTAGAGGAAGGTGGCCACCACCACCGCCGCCTGCATCAGGTCTTCCCGCACGATGGCGTCGTAGCCGTCCATGTTCGTGTGGTGGGTGCGGGTGAAGTAGTCGAGGCGGTCCTGGATGAACTGGAAGCCCGGCAGCCCCACCCGCTCGAAGGACATATGGTCCGTGCCTCCGGTGGTCCGCAGCGTCACGGTGTCCGCGCCGAGGTCCCGCAGCGGCTCGAGCCAGGCCTCGAAGATGGGGCGCGCGGCGGCGTTGTCCTGGGCGTAGATGCCGCGGATCTTGCCCGCTCCGTTGTCCAGGTTGAAGTAGGCCGCGAGCTTGGCGTGGTCCGGCCGGAGCTGGAGCGCACCCCGCTGGCGCCACAGGTAGCGCGGCAGCGCCCGTTCTTCGGCATCCTCCGGCTCGGGCCATGCCGCGAAGTGCTCCCGCACGTAGGCCTCGGAACCGAGCAGCCCCTGCTCCTCCCCGCTCCAGAGCGCCAAGCGGATCGTGCGCCGGGGCTTGACGTCGAGGGCCCGCAGGATGCGTAGCGCCTCCATCATCACCGCGCACCCCGCGGCGTTGTCGGTAGCGCCCGTGCCGGCATGCCAGGAGTCGAGGTGGGCCCCCGCCATCACGAGTTCGTCCGCCTTGTCCGTCCCAGGGATTTCGGCGAGGGTGTTGTAGGCGTTCGTGTCTTCTTCGTGGAAGCGGGTCTCGATGTCCAGCTCGAGCTCGACCTTCTCTCCCTCTTCGAGCAGGCGTGCGACCCAGTTGTAGTGTTCCGCCGTCATCACCAGGGAGGGCACGCCCAGCGGCTCGCCCGGCCGGGGGGAGCCGCCCCCACCGACCCGCACCAGCCCGCCCCGGCGCGAGCTGGCCTCGACCGTGGCGAGCACCTTCTCTTCCTCGAGGAAGCGGCGCAGTTTCTCGCGAAACTCCCAGCGCTTTCGCGCCCGGGCCCGCCAGTCGGCGCGGTCGGCGACGATGGGGTAGCGGGCGATCTCTTCGAGGTCCTCGGCTTCGTAACGCTCGAAAGCCGGCTCGTCGTCGGGCTCGAGCGCGGGGGGTTCGTCGAGGAAGACGATCTTGCCGGCGAGCTTGCCCCGTTGCGCCTCGAGATCCTTCTCTTCTTTGAGCGAGACGCGCACGACCTCGCCGCGCACCGGGCCCCCGGTCCCCGGCGTCCAACCTTCGGGCAGCGCGATGAGGGGCCCCTGGTGCGGCTGCACCATGTGCACCGCCGCGCGCGCGAAAGACCAACCCCGGCCGAACTCGTACGCTTCCAGACGTGCGCGGGCGAGCCCCCACGCCGCCAGCTTGTCCCGCGTCCACTCGTTGGCCCGCTTCATCTGCGGCGAGCCCGTCACGCGCGGGCCGATGCGGTCCGTCAGGTAGCGCAAGGTTTCCATCACCTGCGAGCGGCGGAAGCCCTCGTCGCGGATGCGGGTCACCGCGTCGAGATCCACCGGCTCGACGGCCACGGTCGAGGGCGCGTGCAGCAGCAGGGCAACCCAAACCAAAACCGGAACGCCCCTGCGGCTCGGGGCAATGGGGTTCTGCATCGGATCCTCCACGGCGGCGGCGCCGGCCGGTTGCGCCACGAGCGGGCAAGGATAGCGCCGCACCGTGCGGGAATACGAAGCGCGCGGAGCGGGGTTTATCGAAAGGGAAGCGAGCGCACGACAAGGAGGTTGCGATGCCTGCGGAAGGCCCGCCCCAAGAGCCCCCCGACGATGCGCTCGCCCGCGTACGCCAGCGAGCCGAGACCGAACCCTGTCCCCTCTGCGGCGCCCAGCGCCGAATCGTGCGCTGGTTCTGCCAGATCTCGGCCAAGGATTGTTTCTTCGTTCTCTCGTGCGAGGTCTGCGGCGATGCCCGGCTGGCGTGAAGGCTCGGGGCGGGCGTGGGTGCTCGGCGGCGGCGGATTTCTCGGGGCCATCTACCAGGTCGGCGTGTTGGCGGGGATCCAAGAGGCGGCTGGGTTGACGCCAGCCCCGAGGGATCTGCTCGTGGGCACGAGCGCCGGCGGGGTGATCGCGGCGTTGCTCGCCGCGGGCTTCAGCCCGCTGGAGCTGCTCCAGCTCGAACCGCGCTTCGAAGCGAGGCATCTGTGCCGGGTCAACCCGCGCGCGCTAGGGGTGGCGGCGTGGCGGGTGCCGTGGCGCTTCGTGCGCCATATCGGGGGGCAGCTTTTCCGCGGGGGCGGTTGGCTCGCGGGCCTGCTGCCCGTGCTCCAGGGCGCCTTGCCGGCTGCCCTGTGGAGCCTGGAGCCGCTGGAGCGCTTTCTCGCGGGATGGCTCGCCGAGCGGGGCCTCGCCGATCGGTTCGACGCGCTGCCCCGGGAGCTGCGCATCCCGGCGGTGGATCTCGACACGGGGCAGACGATCGTGTTCGGCAGCGAGGGCTGGCGGGAGGTGCCGGTCTCGCGTGCCGTGGCGGCCTCGTGCGCGCTGCCGCGGTTCTTCACGCCCGTACGCATCGGGGGGCGGGATTTCGTGGACGGGGGCATCGGCGATTCCCTGCACCTGGACCTGGCGCTCGAAGAGGGCGCGCGGGAGGTGATCGCGGTCAATCCGCTCGTGGCGCCGTTGAACGATCGCAAGCGCCGGTGTTTGCCGTCGGTGGACGGGCAGTGCGGCGGCGTGGCCGAGCAGGGACTCGTCGCGGTCATGGCGCAGGCGCTGAAGATCAGCCACATGGTCTGCTCCGGTGGGGAGCTGGAGCGCGTGCGCTTGCGCTATCCCGAAGCGACGATCCGGCTCGTCGAACCGGATCGCTTCGAAGTTTCCCTCGACAACCCGATGGATTTCAGTGGCCGCCAGCAGATGCTCGCCCTCGGCCGCGCCGACGGCCGCAAGCTCGCCCGCGCCGCCTTTGCCCGGGCCAGCGCTTGATTGAGCGCGCCACGCCCTCGGCCTCTCGCCCGCGAAAACGCCCTCTTCCCCCGGAGCGACCGGCGGCAGCCGCTCGTTGTTCTCCTTCCGCGACGAGCCATCCCAGCTCGATTCTCCGCGATCCGCGCTAAACTCGGCGCTCCGGGAGGCGCCCAGCGTGGAGCCCTATCCGCTGCGGTTCGTTCCGATCCTCAAGGAAAAGGTCTGGGGCGGCCGCAAGCTCGCCCGCTACGGTAAGCCTCTGCCTCCAGGCGTGCGCATCGGGGAGAGCTGGGAGATCGCCGACCTCGCCGAGACGAGCCGCTCCGGGGGCGGGGGAGGCCCGGCCCGCTCCATGATCGCCGGCGGTCCGCTCGCCGGGCGGACGCTCCGCGAAGCGCTGGAGCGGTGGGGCGAGGATCTCCTGGGCGATGCACCTGCGACAGCGAGCGGCGATTTCCCGCTGCTGGTCAAGTTCCTCGACGCATCGGAGCCGTTGTCCGTGCAGGTCCACCCCGACGAGGGCTACGTCCGGCGCCATCCCGGCGCGCACCTCAAGGCCGAGTGCTGGTACGTCGTCGAAGCCGACCCCGGGAGCGCGATCTTCAAGGGCCTGCGCTCCGGGGCCACGCGCGAGGCGATCCGCCGTGCCGCCCAGGAGGGCACGCTTCCCGAGTGGCTCCTGCGTGTCGAGGCGCGTCCCGGCGAGGTCCACGAGCTGCCGAGCGGAACCGTGCACGCGCTGGGCGGAGGGGTCGTGGTGGCGGAGGTGCAGACCCCGAGCGACACCACCTTCCGCTTCTACGACTGGGCCACGGAGTACGGGCGCGAGGGGCGGGAGCTGCACCTCGAGGCGGCCCTCGAGTGCATGAAGCTCGAAGCCCCGCCGCCGCCCCTGCGCCTGCCCGACACGGAGCGCCGCGCGCGCCTCGTCCACACGCCCTATTTCGACCTCTGGGTCTGGCGCGTCGCCCCCGGCGTCCACGCCGGGGAGCTCCCCGGCCGGGGCGCCTGCCTGATCTTCATGCAGATCGAAGGCGAAGCCGAGCTTCTCTCCCGCCAAGGCCTCTTCGAGCCCGAACTGCTGGGCCCGGGCGACACCCTGCTCTTGCCTGCCGCGCTCCGGCAGGATGCCTTCCTCGCGGGCCGCAGCCAGGGGGCGTTGCTCTGCATCGAGCCGGGGACCAGGAGCATGCCGTGAGGCGCGCCGCGACGCGTTACAATCGGAGCCTGCCGGCTCGCAAGTGCCGGGCGCTGCGGCCGTGAATGCCGCCGAAACCCCTTGCGACCCCCTCTCGGCCGCGCGGGACGCCGGCCGCGGCGAAGGCTGGCCCGCATTCTTCGTGCGCGGGGTGGCCGAAGCCGGCCTCGAAGCCACGCGAGCGGCAGCCGACATCCCGCGCATGCGCGAGAACGACCGGGGCAAGATCACCGACCGGCTTCGCCGCGAAGCTTGGAGCGGTCACCGCATCGTGGACCGGCTCTTCGGCCGGCCCGTCGTCGAAGTAGCCACGGTGCGCCGGTGGCTTCGCGTCGCACGGGCTGGGTCCTACAATCTCGTGCGAGGGTCTGGCAGACTCGGCCTGCTCCGCGAGATCGCCGGCTGCGCCCTCAACCAGCGCGTCCGGCTCGATCCCTATCTCGGACCGTTCGTCGAACCGGAGGAAGGCCGTTCGCGAAACGGCCTTCACCACACGAGTCCTGGCGCGAAGAGCGATCCGAGGCGCGCTCGGTAAGGTGTTCGTCGTGAGGCCCGACGCTCCAGTGGAGGGCTGATCGATGCGAAATGGCCGGACGAAAGCGAGCCGCACGAGCGGCACCGGTGCCGTCGTCGGCTACGAAGCCGAGCCGTGGCGCATGGCCGACGCGCTGCGCGGCTCGATGGATGCCGCCGAGTACAAGCACGTCGTGCTCGGCCTCATCTTCCTCAAGTACATCTCCGACGCCTTCGAGGAACACCGCGCCCGGCTGGAGGCGCAGCGCGACAAAGGCGCCGACCTTGAAGACCCTGATGAGTACCGTGGCCAGAATGTTTTCTGGGTCCCGCCCGAGGCTTGGTGGGAGCGTCTGCGGCAGAGCGCCCGCCAGCCTGAGATCGGGCAGACCGTGGACGAGGCGATGGAGGCCCTCGAGCGCGACAACCCCTCGCTCAAGGGTGTACTGCCCAAAGACTACGCCCGGCCGGCCCTGGACAAGCAGCGCCTGGGGCAGCTTATCGACCTCGACGTCTCCGACTGGGGCGGCGAGCGCCTCCGGGACGACAAGCACGGCAAGCGCAGTGTGCCCCCGGTGCGCACGAGTTTGGCGGGGAAGTCATGAGCGAGAAGCTTCTCCGCGAAGGACAGATCCTCACCGGCTCGTTGTTCAGCGAGCCGATGCGGGTGGAGACCGTGCGCGCGAACGGCCCCGACACCTGGGTGGTCGGGTTGGTCGGCACGCAGTCGGAGCGGTTCCGCAGGGTCACGCTGACCGTCCGCGATCTCGAAGGCCTCACCGTCCTGGACGCGCGACACACCTACGATGGCGACGGCCGCCTCCTTCGTCTTGGCCTGCAAGCCTATTCCCTCGGCATCGCCTACGAGTTCGATCCGTACTTCGGCCTGTCCATCTCCCGCGTGGACCCTCTGCCGCATCAGCTCGAGGCGGTTTACGACTACCTGCTCAAGCTTCCTCGGGTTCGGTTCCTGCTGGCGGACGACGCCGGGGCCGGAAAGACGATCATGGCGGGCCTGCTGATCCGCGAACTCGAACTCCGCGGCCTGGCCGAGCGCATCCTGATCGTCTGCCCGGCCAACCTCTCGTTCCAATGGCAGCGCGAGCTCAAGGAGAAGTTCGACGAGAAGTTCCTCGTCCTCAAGGGTGGCGACATCCGGGAGCAGTTCGGCGTCAACCAGTGGCTGGAGCAGAGGCGGGTCATCACCTCGCTCGACCTCGCCAAGCGGCATGACATCTTGCCGGGGCTGCGACAGGTCCACTGGGACCTCGTCATCGTCGACGAGGCGCACCGGATGTCGGCCTCCGACGAGAGCCACAAGAGCCTTCGCTACAAGCTTGGCGAACTCCTCAGGGACACGTCGGATCACATGCTCCTGCTCACGGCCACGCCGCACAAGGGCGATCCTCTGAATTTCAGCCTCTTCCTCCAGCTTCTCGACGCGGACGCCTACGCGGACGTCCGGTCCATCCGCGAGGCCATGGACCGCCGACGGGCGCCCTTCTATCTGCGCCGCACGAAGGAGGCGATGGTCTACT
>JBBIHH010000020.1:0-67622 GCA_037447115.1 Acidobacteriota bacterium | reverse complement strand
AGATCTCGGCCCGCACGACCTCGCCGTCCACCTCTTCGGCGCGCAGCCGGATCGGGTAGTCCTCGATCAGATTCCACGTGTAGGAGGCGATGCGACCCCGCAGCTGGCGCAGGAACCCTGGGGGTCCGGTGACGACGAGCTCCTTCTCGCGACCGAGGGTCAGGCGCAGCAGGTGGTCGAACCCCACGAAATGGTCCATGTGGGTGTGGGTCACGACGGCCCGCTCCACGCGCAGGAGCTTGCGGGAGGCCACGTGGCGCAGATCGCCCGCGTCGAGAAGCAGCGACCGCCCCTCGTCGAGCAAATCCACCCACAAGCCCGGATCCCCGCAGAGCTCGTTGAGCAGCGACGTCAGGAAGACCGTGCGCACGGCTCAACGCGCGTAGGCCATCCCATCTGGCTCGCGGCCGGCACGCAGGAGGCCCTGGACCGTGGAGCTCTCGGTACCGACGACGACGATCGCGTCCGCCTGCGTGGCCGCGACGAAGACGCGCGCGCCCCCGGGCTCGACGAGCAGGCCCACCGGCACCGGGCTCCTGCCGAAGGCGTCGCCGAAGAGGCGCTCGCCCGCGTCCCCCACGGGGCTCAGGTCGACACGGATGCGCCGCAGGAGCTTCCTGGCCCGTGCCTCGAAGACGGCGACCTCGCCGCTGCGGGGGCAGGACACCCACACCCGGTCGCCCTCCGGCGTGAACGCCACGCGAATGGGAAAGCCGGGGCAGTCGATGCGGGCGAGGATCTCGAGTGTGCCCGCATCGAAAACCACGAGCGTGTCGTCGGCGCGGTTGGCGACCCAGACTTCCCGGCCGTCCGGCGAAACCGCGATCCCCTCCGCTCCCGCTCCCGTGGGCACGTCGCGCACCTTCTCTGCGCGCTCCAGGTCCAGCACGGTCACCGTCCCTGAACCGATGTTGGCCACGAAAGCCCGGGCCCCGGCGGCGACGACCATATGGGAGACCTCTTGCCCCGTGGGCACCGCCCGCTGGAGCTCCCCCTCCCGGGGCCGAACGACGAGCAGGTGGCCGCTGCCTTCGGCCGTCACGAGCAATCGGCCGTCGGGAAGGAACGCGAGCCCGTGGGGCCGCCGGTGCTCGCCGAGCTCGATCGTGCGCAACACCGCACGCGCCTGGATGTCCACCACCGTCAGACTCGCCCCCGGGGTGTCGCGGTCGCCGTAGTTGCTGACCACGGCCAGCGCCCCGTCGGGCGAGACGGCCACCTCGTGGGGGTGCCTCCCGGTAGGGACGGTAGCGAGCGTGTGCCCGCTGTTGGGGTCGAGAAAGCTCAGCGTGTGGTCCGACTTGTTGGCCACGAGCAGCACACCCCCCCAAACGGGAAGGGTCGGGCTCAGCGCCACGAGCGTCACGAGTGCCCGCAACCGAGACCTCATTTCCACCTCCGTTTCGCCGCGGTGGCGAACCCTCGGGCCTCTGCCCGCGCGGCTCTACTCTACCGCGCGGGTGGGCATTCGACGAGCCGGCGTTGTTTGCGGGCTAGGCGCGCGGTACACTGGTGCCCGGCGAGAGTCGATCACCGTCATGACGCCGGCACCCACCGCGCTCGCCCGGGCCCTCGCACTCGGCACTGCGTGCTGCGTGCTCGCCTCGTGCGCCACCACGCACCTGCCGCCCATCTCGGCGCACAGCGGCGGCTTCGCTCCAGCGCGAGACGAGGCGCGCCTGTGGCAGCAGGCGCGCGAGGAAGAGCGCAAGCTGCGAGAGGAGGCGACCCTCTACCACGACCCGCTGCTCGAAGACTACCTGGAACAGATCGTCGCCCGCCTGAGCCCGCCCGAGCTGGCGCGGAGCGCTCCGGTGCGCCTGCGCGTCACGGTCCTCGACGATCCCAGCCGCAACGCTTTCGCCTATCCCCACGGTTCGCTGTACATCCATACGGGGCTGCTGGCGCGGATGGAAAACGAGGACCAGCTCGCCACGGTGCTGGCCCACGAACTGACCCACGTGGACAAGCGCCACATGCTGCGCTACCAACGCAGCGCGCGCAACAAGATGATCGCATGGGGCGTGGCCTCGGTCGTCGGGTCGGCGGTGGCGGCTACGCAGGAGGCCGAAGCGCTCGAGCAGGGTGACTACAGCAAGGCCGTGCGCTACCGCCTTCTCTCCGATCTGTTCCTCGGCGTGGGCTTGGCGCTGGCGGTGGTCGCGGCGATCCACGGCTACGGGCGGGAGCTCGAACGGGAAGCCGACGAGGGCGCGTTCGAACGGATGCGCGCCGCGGGCTACGACGTGCGGCAGGCGCCCGCGGTCTACCGGGCCCTGATGGAGGAGCACGGGGAACCCGGCAAACTCGAGGTCTTTTTCTTCGGCTCGCACCCGCAGCTGGCGAGCCGGATCGAGGCCGCCGAGGCTTGGCTGGCGGCGCACCCCGGGACGTCCGCGACGCCGCGTCCGCGCGACGAGGCGACTTTCGTGCGCCGCTTGCGCCCTGTGCTACGCGACGACGCCCGGCGCAACCTGGAGCTCGGCCGGCTGGAGCTGGCCCAGTTCGAGCTCGAGCGGGCGATCCGCTGGCTGCCCGCCGATCCCGAGGCGCATGCGCTACTCGGTCAGGTGTTGCTGGAGCGCGCCGCCAAGGCGGCGCAGCCCCAGGAACGCGAGCGCTACGAGCGACAGGCGCAGGAGAGCCTGCTCGAGGCCGTCCGGCTGGACCCGGAACGGGCCGCGGCGCATCGCGACCTCGGGTTGCTCGCGTACCGGCAGGGCCGGTACCCCGAAGCCTGCACCCATCTCAACCGCTACGTGGAGCGGGCACCCGAGGCGGAGGACAGCCCCCGCATCCGCGACTATCTACTGGAACTCCAGCAAATGGGCGCGTGCGCCGGCCCGGACGACCCATGAAGGACTGGCGGCGATCGCGACTTTGCCCGTCCCTCGAGGCGTGCTCGGCCCTCGAAGCGCGCGACGCAACGGTGCGGGCACGCCTAGGGCGCTTGTGCCTGCGCTTATCCCGTAGCGCGGGCGTCTTCGCGATCGCGTCACGAGCCTTCGCGAGTGACCCGGGCTAGAAGGTGAAGGCTTTGGACTCGGGGCGTTGGAGCCACGCCGCGAACGACTGCGCCGCGCGGTCCTTCTCCGACAGGATGGGCTCGCGCACGGGCCAGGGGATGGCCAGGTCGGGATCGTTCCACGCGATCTGGGATTCGCCGCCCGGGTTGTACAGTGCGGTACATTTGTACTGGACCTCGACGATGTCCGACAGCGCGCAGAAGCCGCGAGCGAACCCTGCGGGGGCCCATACCTGCCGACGATCCTCCTCGCTCGCCTCGAGAGCGAAAACCCGACCGAGGTGGGGTGAGCCGTGGCGCAGGTCCACGGCGACCAGAAACGCGCGGCCACGGGTGACGCGCATCAGCTTGCCCATGGGAGGGTCCCACTGGAAGTGTAACCCCCGCAGGACACCTCGCCGCGAGCGCGATTCGTTCTCCTGGAGAAACTGGGCGGGCAGGCCGAAGCGCTGCATGTCATCCGCGCGAAAGACCTCGATGAATTCACCCCGATGGTCTCTGAAGACCTCCGGGACGAGCACGACGACGCCATCGAGGTGAGCCGATTCGATACGCAGGGGCATCAGCCATTGAACTCCTTTGGTCCGTGGTGCTTAAGCTGCACCGTGCACGAAACATCCCGCGCGGCCCGCGAGCCGCTCCGCGCCTGCGGGCTGGCCGGGGCACCGGTCTGCGGCGCCGTACGCTGCCTGCGTGGCCCGCCGCGGGTCGGGCACATGATAGCCGTTTTCGGCAGCGGAGATGAACACTGGCACGAGGATTGTTGACCCAAGAGAGGGGCGGCGCGGACCCGGAGGGCCCACCGCCTCCGGTAAGGTTTGACGCGGGCGGGGGCCAGCCCTACCTTCGGCGGGGGATGAGGCCGCTCCGGCTCCGCCCGGGGCACGTAGGAGGGACACCATGACGGGAGAACTCATCATCGGCCGAGCGCGGGAAGCGCTCGACATCGAGGGGTTCCGCCAGCGCAACTGGACGGGGACCTTCGCCGAGTATCTCGAGATCGTGCGCCGCGATCCCAAGGTGACGCGCACGGCGTTCGAGCGCATCTACGACATGATCATGTCCTTCGGTACACGCGAGTACATGGACGGCAAGAAGAAGATCATCCACTACAACTTCTTCGACGACGAGCCCCACGCGGGCGAGGACGCCATCTACGGCCTCGATATCTCCCTGATGAAGCTCGTCAACATTTTCAAGAGCGCGGCGAACCGTTACGGCACCGAACGGCGCGTGATCCTCCTGCACGGACCGGTCGGCTCGGCCAAGAGCACCATCGCACGGCTGCTCAAGCGCGGCCTCGAGGAGTATTCGCGCAAACCCGAGGGTGCCCTCTACACCTTCGGCTGGATTCGCGACCTCAACCGCCCGCAGGACGTCGAGCCTTGCCCCATGCACGAAGAGCCCCTGCACCTCGTCCCCGAAGAGCTGCGCCCGACGGTGCTGGCCATGCTCAACGACGGTCGCCGCGAGGGCGACTATCACGTGCGCATCGAGGGGGATCTCTGTCCCTTCTGCCGCCAGGAATTCCGCGAACTGCTCGGCCGCTATCACGGGGACTGGACCCGGGTTCTCAACCACGTGCAGGTGCGGCGGTTGATCCTCTCGGGCAAGGACCGCATCGGCATCGGCACCTTCCAGCCCAAGGACGAAAAAAACCAGGACAGCACGGAACTCACGGGGGACATCAACTACCGCAAGATCGCCGACTACGGCTCGGATTCGGACCCGCGAGCCTTCAACTTCGACGGCGAATTCAACATCGCGAACCGCGGGCTCATCGAGTTTATCGAGGTCCTCAAGCTCGACGTGGCCTTCCTCTACGAGCTCCTGAGCGCCAGCCAGGAACACGTGATCAAGCCCAAGAAGTTCCCGCAAACGCACATCGACGAGGTGATCCTCGGGCACACCAACGAGCCGGAGTACCGGCGCCTGCAGAACAACGAATACATGGAGGCCCTGCGGGACCGCACCGTCAAGGTGGACATCCCCTACGTCACCAAGCTCAGCGAAGAGATCAAGATCTACGAGAAGGACTACAATTCCAAGAAAATCCGCGGCAAGCACATCGCCCCGCACACCATCGAGATGGCGGCGATGTGGGCCGTGCTCACACGATTGGAAGAGCCCAAGAAGCACAACCTGACTTTGATGCAGAAGCTGAAGCTGTACAACGGGAAATCGCTGCCCGGTTACACCGAAGACAACGTCAAGGAGCTCCGCAAGGAAGCCGTGCGCGAGGGCATGGATGGCATCTCGCCGCGCTACGTCCAGGACAAGATCAGCAATGCCCTGGTCTCCGATCTCAACGAGCGCTGCGTCAATCCGTTCATGGTGCTCAACGAACTGGAGTCTGGGCTTAAGCACCACGCGCTGATCACGAGCGAGGAGCAACGCCAGCGCTACCGAGAGCTGCTGAACGAAGTGCGGCGGGAGTACGAGGACATGGTGAAGAACGAGGTGCAGCGGGCGATCGCCGCGGACGAGGCCGCGATCCAACGCCTGTGCGCCAACTACGTGGACAACGTCAAGGCCTACACGCAGAAGGAAAAAGTTCGCAACCCCTACACGGGTCAGGACGAGGAGCCCGACGAGCGGCTGATGCGCTCCATCGAGGAGAAGATCGACATCCCCGAAAGTCGCAAGGACGACTTCCGCCGGGAGATCATGAACTACATCGGGGCCCTCGCGCTCGAGGGCAAGAAATTCGACTATCGCACCAACGAGCGGCTGCACAAAGCGCTGGAGCTGAAGCTCTTCGAGGACCAGAAGGACACGATCAAGCTCACGAGCCTCGTGTCGAGCGTGGTGGACAAGGAGACGCAGGAGAAGATCGACATTGTCCGCGGGCGGCTGGTGCGCGATTACGGTTACTGCGATTCCTGCGCTTCCGACGTGTTGCACTTCGTGGCCAGCATCTTCGCCCGGGGCGACGCCAAGGAGCGGTCATGAGCCGTATGGAGGCCGCAACGACGAGCCGGATCGAGGCCGACCTCGGCCGCTTCCGGCAGATCGTCCGCGGCCGGGTGCGGGAGGAGCTGAAAAAGCACCTCGGCCGCTACGAGATGCTCGGGCGGCAGGCGGGACGCACCGTCTCCATCCCCGTGCCTCATCTGGAGCTGCCCCGCTTCGCGCACGACACGGGCGGACGCTTGGTCGGGCAGGGCGAGGGCCAACCTGGCGAAGGCAGCGGTGCGGGCGAGCATCCGGGCGAGCATATCCTGGAAGCGGAGTTCACGATCGAAGAGCTGGCGCAGATGCTGGGCGAGGCCCTGGAGCTGCCGCGCATTCGGCCCAAGGGACAGGAGGAACTCCTCTCTCCGAGCCGGCGTTACAGCGGGATCGCTCCGGTGGGCCCGGAGTCCCTACGGCATTTCAAACGCTCCTACCGGCAGGCGCTGCGGCGCATGCTCGCCAGCGGCGTCTACGATCCCCAGCGCCCCCGGGTCGAGCTGGTGCGCGCCGACCGCCGCTACCGGAGCTGGAGGCCCGTGCTGCGGCCACGGGCGAACGCCGTGATCTTCTACCTGATGGACGTCTCGGGCTCGATGGGCAACGAGCAGAAGGAGATCGTGCGCAGCGAATCGTTCTGGATCGACGCGTGGATCCGCAGCCACTACCAGGGAGTGCGCAACATCTACATCGTGCACGACGCAGCCGCCAAGGAAGTCGACCGGGATACCTTCTTCCGCCTGCGCGAATCGGGCGGCACGGTGATCTCCTCGGCTTACGAGCTGGCCGCCCGTATTCTGGAGGAGCGTTTCCCGCCGCAGGACTGGAACCTCTACGTCTTCCACTTCAGCGACGGCGAGAATTACAGCCGTCAGGATACCATGCGCTGCGTCAAACTGCTCCAGGACCGGCTGCTGCCGGCGCTGAATCTCTTCGGCTACGGCCAGGTGGAGAGCTACGGGACGAGCGGTGACTTCCTCGATGCCCTCGAGGCGCACTTCGCGGCCGACGAGCGCGTCGCCCTCTCGCGCATTCCCAACCGCGACGCCATCGGCGACTCGATCCGGACCTTCCTCGGCCGGGGGAGATGAACGGGATGAACCTTCCGCTGGAGCTCGTCCGCCAACAGAAGCGCATCGAGGCCGCCGCGCACGAGTTCGGCCTTCGGTTCTTCCCCGTCATCTTCGAGCTCGTGGACTACCGGCAGATGAACGCCCTCGCCGCTTACGGGGGCTTCCCCACGCGTTACCCTCACTGGCGCTTCGGCATGGAGTTCCAGCAGCTCAGCAAGAGCTACGAGTACGGGTTGCACCGCATTTACGAGATGGTCATCAACAATAACCCGACCTACGCCTACCTGCTCGAGGGCAACACGACGGTGGACCACAAGATGGTGATGGCCCACGTCTACGGTCACGCGGATTTTTTCTACAACAACGTCTACTTCGCCCACACCGACCGCAAGATCGTGGACACCATGGCCAACCATGCCACGCGCATCCGTCGCTATCAGGAGCGCTACGGCCTCGAAACGGTGGAACGCTTTCTCGACGCGTGTTTGTCCATCGATGATTTGATCGATCCCGGCGCGGTGTTCCGTCCGCCGAAGCCCCGCCGGAGCATGGACGAGGACGCGCCGGAGCCTCTCGAGCCCCCGCGCCTGCCGGCCAAGCCCTACCTGGAGCGCTACGTCAATCCTCCCGAATACCTCGATGCGCTGCGGGAGAAACGGCGCAAGGTTCGAGAGAAAACGAAGCGCTTCCCCCCGGAACCGGAACGCGACGTGCTGGGTTTTCTGCTGCACGAGGCGCCGCTCGAGAACTGGGAACGCGACATCCTGAACATCGTCCGCGAGGAGAGCTACTACTTCCTGCCGCAGCGACAAACCAAGATCATGAACGAGGGCTGGGCCACCTATTGGCACAGCACGATCCTCACCCAGCGTTGCCTCAGCGCGTCGGAACTCGTGGACTACGCCGACCGGCATTCGGGAGCGCTGGCCATGGCGCCGGGCCGGCTCAACCCCTACAAGCTGGGGCTCGAGCTCTTCCGCGACATCGAGCGCCGCTGGGACCGCGGGCAATTCGGACCCGAGTGGGAGGCCTGCGACGATATGATCGAGCGAGCCCACTGGGACCGAAAGTTGGGCCTCGGCCGCGAGAAGATCTTCGAGGTACGGCGGCTACACTGCGACGTGACCCTGCTCGACGAGTTTCTCACGGCCGATTTCTGCCAGCGCATGCAGCTCTTCGTTACGGAGCCAGGAAAGCGCAAGGGCCAGCCCGTGATCTCGAGCCGCGACTTCCAACAGGTCAAGCAGTCCCTGCTGTTCCAGTTCACGAACGGCGGCAGCCCCCTCATCGAGATTGTGGACGCCAACTTCCGCAACCGCGGAGAGCTGCTGTTGGTTCACCGGCACGTGGGCGTGGATCTGCGGATCGACTGGGCGCGGGAGGTGTTGGCGGGCATGACCCGTATCTGGCACCGGCCGGTGCGGCTCGAGACGATTCGCCAGGGCAAGCCCGTGCGCCTCGGGCACGACGGAAAGCGGCCGAGCGAGGAAGACCTCGACGCCGTCACCCGCGCCGAAGCGGGCTAGGCAAACAGCGGCAGGCAGCCTCTCCTGCGGGACACCTTCGGGGATCGCGCTCCGACCCCCTGGGCGGCCCTACTGGGGTTCTTTGGGTCCCGGGACGAGGATGCCGCGGACGAAGCGCGTTTGGGGACGAGTTCCGAAGGAAGGGGGGGCTTCGATCGTCCAGCCGAGAAAGTCGCCTGAAGGCTCCGCTGGGGCCGGCCGGCCTCGGCGCATGCTCTCGAGACGCTGCAGGCGCTCGAGCTGGGCCCGAAAAACCTGCCCCAGCCGGTGGAGCTGGCGCTCGAGTTCCTCGAGCTGCCCGCGCATCTCGTGCGCCCCCCGCCGCAGCAGTTGCTCGCGCCTGAACGCCAGCTCGAGGGCGATCCGATACGGAGCCGCGTCGGCCTCGAGAGAAACACCGCGAGCATGGAACAGCCCGCGGATGCGCTCCACGAACGCTTGCGGCGCACCGGTCTCGCGCGCCAGAAGCTCGATCGCGGCGGCAATGGAGGTGTCGCGTCTGGCCATGCGGGCGACCTCCGCCCCCCGGAAACGGCCACTTTCGTTGTACGACGAAGCGCCCGGCCGTCAACGACAGGAAACGTCAGCCGCCAGCGCCCACGGCCCTGTCGGCGCTGGCGGCGTTTTCCGCGCTCCGCCCGCGCCGTGCTACGGGCAAGGGCCCGCCGGCGTGCGCTCGTTGCCCGCGCTGTCGAAACCGAGCGAGCCGGCGCCCGCGTCCCGTCCCCGCACGAGATAGACGAAGCCCTCGCCCGGCAGGGGGAGCTCGGGATCGGTGGTCGTGGCTCCGGCGAGGTCGTTCCGCAAACACTGGCCGAGCGGGCCCGCCCCGAGATGGCTCAGGTCGTCGCGGTACAGCTCGAAGCGCATGGAGGGATTCGTGGCCGAGCCGTCCCACTCGAGCGTCGTCTTGTCCGCGAAGCGCAGGCGCGTCAGCTCGCCCTGGTTCTCGTAGGCTCCCAGATCCGGCGCAACTGTCCCGTCGAGGTCGCTGTCGCGCGCGCGGGGACGCCGGTCGAGATCGAGCGCGCCCTCCTGACCTGAAAGCCCCGCATCGATCAGGGAGGAGTCCGAGCGCAAGCGGTAATTTCCACCAGCGCTATCCTGGTAGAGCGGGGCCAGGAACAACTGGTTTCGGTCGCATTTCTGCGGCGGCAGCCCGGCGCAGTCGTTGGGCTGATTGTTCGAAAAATCGTTCCTCCGGTAATCGAAGTTGGTGTCGTTGTTGGGGTAAAAGTAGATGCCCCCGCCCTGATAGCCAGCGACGTTGTCGCTGAAGATGTTGTTCTGGATCACGGCGAAGGAGCCGTCGTAGACCGCGATGCCGCCGCCGTAGGAGAAGTTGTTGGCGGACTCGCCCGCGCGGTTGCCCGCCAAAGTGTTGTTCGCGATGACCACCGTCGCAGCGCTTCCGGCTCGATAAGCGATGTTGAGCGCCCCTCCCGTATCGGTAGAGAGGTTGTTGACGATGAGGTTGTTCGTGATCACAGCGGACGCGTCGTCGCCGACGTCGATGGCGCCGCCCCAGGCGTACAATCCGATGGCATTTCCCGTGGCCCGGTTGTCCTGGATCACATTGCGGGTGATCACCGGACGGCAGAAGGCTTCGACGGCGATGGCGCCCCCTCGGCCGGGAAAGCCGGTCGCGGGGTTCCGGGGGGCCTCGTTGCCCACGATGATGTTCTCCTCGATCACCGGATCGGCGCCGTTGCTCACGCGGATGCCTCCGCCGACGCGATTGCGGCCGCCCGTGATGGTGAAGCCCCGGAGCGTGCTGTCCCCGTCGAGGTCCACGATCCGCGTCTCCCCCTCGAGGAAGACCACGGTGACGCGCGGGCCCTGCTCGCTGCGGACGGTGATGGCCTTGCCGAGAAAGCTCAGGTGCTCGCGGTAGCGGCCGGGCCTGACGACGATCTCGTCGCCGTTGGCCGCGGCATTGATCGCCTGCTGGATCGTCGAGAAGTCAGCGGGCCCGTCGTCGTCCACGGTCCACGTGGCGGACAGCAGCAGAACCGACCCCAGAGCGAGCCCCGTGCGCCAGGGGCGAACGCAGGGATTCGTCCGCTTGCGGTCTAGCATCCATCGCCCCCACCCGCGAGGCCGCCCCCCTTAGGGGGGGCGGCCTCGCCTCGCGTCTCAGCCGAACTCCGCGGCGCCCGAAGATCCGATCACCTCTTGCCGCCGCCGCGGATGCGGCACGTCGTCGTCACGGGAGCGCTCGAGACGCGGAACTTGTCCTTCACGGTGAGCGTCACGATGTAGTCCGCGTTGCCCGCGCCGTAGGTGTGCTCGACGGTGGGGCTCGAGGTCGTCACCCGCGTCCCGTCGCCGAAGTCCCAGACGTAGAGGGTCACCCGATCGTCGAGGTTCGTGCCGGTGCCACCCGGCGCGTTCGGATCGAAGGAGCCCGAGCCGTCGAAAAGGACTGGCCGGAAGGCTCGCCCCCTGTACGGTCCTCCGGGATTCGCCACCGGGGGCTCGTTCTCCGGCGGGATGTCGAGCGGGGGCGTCAGATCGAGCGCCTGCTTGAGATTGAGGATGCCGCCCGTGACCGTGATGCCTTGGAGCGCCTCCGCCGGCTCCACCGAGTCGAGGATGATCTGCTTGTAGTCCAAGTGTCCGAGCGTGGGGTTGAAGCCCATGAGGTAGGCCACGGCACCTGCCACGTGCGGGGTGGACATGGAGGTTCCGCTGAAGTTCTTGTACGTGTTGCCGCGCGTCGTGCTGAGGATGGAGCTGCCGGGCGCGCCGAGATCGACGCTCGTGGCCCCGAAGTTCGAGAAGCTCGACCTGTTGCCGAAACGATCCACCGAAGCTACGGCGATGATGTTCGCGTTGTCGTAGCTCGCGGGATAGAAGGGATTGAGATCGTTGTTGCTCCCGTTGTTCCCCGCAGCCGCGACGAAGAGGATCCCCGCCTGGTTCGCCCGCTCGATGGCGTCCTTCATGGACTGGCTGAAGCCCCCGCCGCCGTAGGAATTGTTGGTGACGTTGGCCCCGTTCTCCGTGGAGTAATCGATACCCTGGATGATGGCGCTCGACGGACAGCTACCGAAAGCGTTGCAAACCTTGACCGACATGATCTGCGCCGACCAGGTGACGCCCGCCACCCCGACACCGTTGTTGCCCGCGGCAGCCGCCGTGCCCATCGTGTGCGAGCCGTGATCGTGGTCGTCCCGGGGGTCGGCGTCGTTGTTCACGAAGTCGTAGCCGAACACATCGTCCACGAAGCCGTTTCCGTCGTCGTCCGCGAAGTTGCCAGGGATCTCGCCGGGGTTGTGCCAGATGTTGACGTTGAGGTCCTCGTGGTCGCGGTCCACGCCGGTGTCGATCGAGCCGATGACGATGGTGGCCGCATCGGTATGGAACTCCCAAGCGTCGGGAGCGTCGATGTCGAACTCGACGAGCCCTCCGCTCTGTCCCGTGTTGTGCATACCCCACAGCTCGCCGAAGCGCGGGTCGTTAGGGAAGAGCTGCTGGGTGCGGTAGATGTAGTCTGGTTCGGCGTAGCGGACCTCCGGCAGGCGCAGGTAATGGTCGAGCGCATCGCGCAGCTCGAATCCCTGCGGAACCTGCACCAGCTCCAAGTCGGGATCCAGCCTGAAGCGCGTGACCACCCAGGCGCCGATCTGGCCGTGCGCGGCGGCACGTAGCGAGGCTTCCGTGCCTGGCTGGAACTTCACGAGCAGCCGCCCGGGCACGTGCTCGAACTGCAGCATCTCCTCGGGCGTGGCAGCGGCGGCCGGCGCGAGCGCCAGGACGACGGCGAGCCACGCCACCGCGACCCATCTTCCGTTCCTTGTCATGCGTTCCCCCTCTTCCACGCCGGGACCCAACGCCCGGCGGATGTTCTTATACGCGCAACCCGGCCCGCGCGTTCGGGCCCCGCCTATCCTATGGCAGGACAACATAGAGGTACGCCGAAACCGCCCCCCTGGCACCCCGGTGGGCGCTCCTGGACCGGGAACCTCTGTTCCCGCCCGGTCCCGAGTGAAGGATCGGCTCTGGATCGGGTGAAATTCCGGCGAATGGATCCAGACCCAATCCGAGGGCGCGCCCACCCCCGCTCCAGAGCTGCCCCGACGAAGGCTTTTTCGCGACCCCCGCCCCGCAGGAACCGGGACAGGCCGACGGACCTCGGCGCCCGGGGCCCGTGCGGGTCCCCCAGCGGCTCCTTGCCCGCATCCGCCCTCCGTGGTAGGTAAAAGCCCTGTCCGCCGGGCCCTCGCATGGCAGAACCCGCACTCGCCGCCTTCGGGCGCTACCTGAAGCTGTTGCGTCAGCGCCGGGGGCTCTCTCTGGATGACGTGGAGCAGCTCACGCGCGACCTGCCGGAGCGAGTCACCAAAACCTACCTCTCGCGCTGCGAGAACGGCCGGCAGGGCACGGCGCTCGCCAAGCTCATCGCCCTCAGCCAGGCGTATCACGTCCCCGTCGAGGTTCTGACCGAGCGCCTCAGTCTCGATCTCGAACTCGAACGTCTCGGCGGCCCGGAGACAGGGCAGCTTTCGTTTGCCGAGGCGCAGCAGCGCGCGCGCCGGGCCGCGAGGGTGGGGCTTTTCTGGGACGCGTACGCCTACGCGCGCGACGCCATCGAGCTCAGCCGCCAGGGCCCCCTCCTGCCGGGCTTCGCCTCGATGGAGGAGCAGTACGCCGCGGCCCTGCGCAATCAGGCGATCGCGGCGAGCCTGATCGGTTTCTCCTCCTTCGCCCGGTACGAGCTGGAACGAGTCATCGAGCAGGGCGCGTTCGGGATGCTGCACATGTCGCGCGCCTGCGTGGCCCTGGCGTGCGTGCTGTCGCAAGTGGGCGACGAACGCAGCACGCTGCACTATGCGAGGCTCGCCCTCGAAACGGGGTTCGCCACGCCGTCGACGGAGACCCGCGCCCACGCCCTGTTCGCGCACGGACGGGCCTTGTGGCGCTGCGGCGAATACGGACCGTCGCTCGAGGCCCATCGCCAGGCGCTGCGCCTGTACCACGAAGCGATGTTGCCCCATTGCGGGGTTCGCACCCTGATGGACATCTCGGGGAGCTACGAGAGCATGGGGAACTGGGATGCCGCGATCCGACTGGGGCGGGAGGCTCTGCGGCTGGCCGTCAAGCACGGCCTGCGCCGCTTCGCCGCTCTCGCGCGCGACGGCCTGGGGGATGTCCTCATCCAAGCCGGCCGCCCGCGCCAGGCCCTGCCGCTCCTGTTCGATGCGGTGCGGGTGGCCGACGAGTTTCGTGACTTCCAGGTGGCTTTCGGCGCTCGCGCGAAAATCCTGAAGTGCCTAGGCGACCTCGGCGAGCCACACGCGGAGGCCTTCGCCAAAGATCTCTTGCGCTTGAGCGCACGCGTGTCTCCTACCGCTCGGGACATGCCGCTTTTCGTATCGCTCATGTCGGAGCGCTACCCGAAGCTCTGGGTCGCCTCGCAGCGAGACCACTGACCCAGATCCGGCACGCGGATCGGATTCGCGTTCCCTGATCGAAACGCTCGCCGTTCCGTCCGAGAAACGCGAGCGCCGCCAGAGTCTTGTCCGCGAGCCCAAGCCTCCGTATGGCTGCGCGACGGAGGTCACGCGTGGCGTTCGCCGTCGCGGCGGAGGCAAGGGGCGTCCCGCTCCACGGAAAGCGGAGCGACCCCTGCCGCTTCTCTCAGGTGCGGTGGCCGGAGGAACACCGAGCCTTCTGCCAGTCCCGCGAGAGCCAGGATCCCTGGGCGCTCGCCCGTTCGCGCTCGGCCGGAGCCGAGCCCCGAAGCCCGAAGCGGCGAGCGGCGGCTCTGCGCCCACCGCCCCTAGCTGCCCTCAGCCCCCGACTTCCTCGCGCCCGCTCCCGGCCCGGGCGCGCTGGAGTTCCTCTTCGATGATCTGCTTGAACTCCTCGTAGGGCTGGGCACCCACGAGCATGCGGCCATTGATGAAGAAGGTAGGTGTGCCCGTCACGCCCAGCTCGCTGCCCTGCTGGAACGAGGCCTGCACGGTCGCCTCGTGCCGCCGCCCGTCGTAGCACGCGTTGAACGCCACCGGGTCGAGACCGAGCTGTTGGGCCCGCTGCTTGAGATCCTGGTCGCTCAGGTCTCCGGTGCCCTGCATCAGATGGGCGTGGAACTCCCAGTACTTGCCCTGGTCGCCGGCACAGCGCGCAGCTAGGGCCGCGGGGAGCGCCCGCGGATGGAAGGCGAGAGGATAGTCGCGATAAACGAAGCGGATCTTGTCGCCGTACTCGCGGAGGACACGCTCCACGGTAGCCTCCGCCCTGCGGCAGTAGGGGCACTGGTAATCGGAGAACTCGACCATCACGATCGGCGCGCCCGCGGGCCCGCGCGCCGGCTCGCCCTCGGGCAGCGGCACCTCGACACGCGGCGGCTCCAGGAGCACGCGCACGCTCGCCTTCGCCTTCAACTCGTCGATGAAGGCCTGGCGCCGCTGCTGCCAGCGCTGCTGGCGGATCGCCTGGACCACGACCGAGCGTCCCTCCTCGAGACTCTTGCCGCGCAGCGCGGGGGCGCGATCCTTGTTGGCCTGGTACAGCTGATCGATCTCCGCCCCGCTGGGCTCCTCGACCTTGCCGTCCACCTCGGCGCGCAGCAGCTCCTCCACGCCGATACCGCGCGCCCGGGCCTCGCTCTCCAGCAGCCGGTCGGCGACCACCTCGTCCACCGCCTCGCGCAGGGCCTCGTACTCCTCTTGGCGGATCTTCATCAGACGGCCCGCGATCCGGCGGCCCACCTCGTCGCGGGTGATCGCCAGATCGCCCACGTAGGCGACGACGTCCGCGTCGCCTTTCGCCGAGGCGGCAGCTTGCGCGCCGTCCGCACCCTGCCCGAGCTGGCTGTCCTTGTTCGCGCACACGGGCAGCGAGACGGCGAAAGACAGCAGCCACATCCATGTCCACCTGCGCATGCTCATCGTTATCCTCTCCCGGCCCGGGAGCGACCGCGGGCCCGCCGGCCCCGCCCCGCGCCCTCTCCGGTAAGCTGGCTGCATCTTACCCCTGGCGCTCGCCTCCGTCCACGCGCGCCCCTCGGGTCACGCCGCGCTGCGCTATCATGGTTCGCGCCGCTCGAGCCGCGAGGGGAGCACGACGAGGATGGGCAGCCGCGTCACCATCGTCGGCGGCGGGCTCGCCGGAAGCGAGGCCGCCTGGCAGGCCGCCCAGCGCGGTGTTCCGGTGCGCCTGTACGAGATGCGACCCGTGCGGCCCACACCGGTCCACCGGACCGATCGCCTCGCGGAACTCGTCTGCTCCAACTCCCTCAAGTCCACCGAGCTGACGACCCCGCACGGCCTGCTCAAGGCGGAGATGGCCCGGCTCGGGTCGCTCGTCCTGCGATGCGCGCTCGACTCCCGCGTGCCCGCCGGCGCCGCCCTGGCGGTCGACCGCGAGCGCTTCGCGCACCAGGTGACCGAGGCCATCACTGCCCATCCCCGGATCACGCTGATCCGCGAGGAGGTGACGGAGATCCCGGACGAGGACCCGGTGATCCTCGCCGTCGGTCCGCTGGTCTCCGATAGGCTGGCCCGCTCCATCGCGCGCTTCACGGGACAGGAGTACCTCTACTTCTTCGACGCCATCGCCCCCGTCGTCGAGGCGGACACCATCGACCGCAGCATCGTTTTCCCGGCCTCGCGCTACGGCAAGGGAGGCGGGGAAGACTACCTCAACTGCCCGATGACTCGGGAGGAGTACGAACGGTTCGTGGACGCCTTGCTCTCGGCCGAGAAAGCGCCGCTTCACGAGGTGGACAGGACGCCATTCTTCGAGGGCTGCCTGCCGATCGAAGAGATGGCGCGCCGCGGCCGGGACACGCTGCGCTTCGGCCCGATGAAGCCGGTGGGCTTGAAGGACCCCCGCACCGGCCGCCGGCCCTGGGCCGTGGTCCAGCTGCGCCAGGACAATCTCGCGGCGGAGCACTACTCGATGGTGGGCTTCCAGACGCAGCTGCGCTGGTCGGAGCAGAAGCGTGTGTTCCGTTCGATCCCCGGCCTCGCGCAAGCGGAGTTCGTCCGCCTGGGGCAGATTCACCGCAACTGCTACATCAACGCCCCGAGGATCCTGCACCCCTCGTTACAGACGCGCGAGAGGGAGGGGCTTTTCTTCGCCGGCCAGATCTCCGGGGTCGAGGGGTACACCGAATCGGCGGCCACGGGTCTCCTGTGCGGCATCAACGCGGCGCGCCTCGTTCGCGGGCTGCCCCCGCTGGTGCCGCCGCGAGAGACGATGCTCGGCGCCCTGTGCCACTACATCGCCCACGCGGACCCTCGCGACTACCAGCCGACCAACGCCGCCTTCGGCCTGCTGCCCGAGCCGCCGGAGGCACCGCGGGGGCGCAAGGCGCGCCGCCTGGCCCGGGCCGAACGGGCCCTCGCGGCGCTCGAGAGCTGGCTGGCCGCGCAGGACGCGACCGTGAGCGCTGGACTCGCCCGGTGAGACCGCGAACGTACGCCCGAGCGGTGGAAGGGTTCCTGGCTCACCTGCGCGACGAGCGGCGCGCCTCGCCCGAGACACTGCGGGCCTACGCCTCCGATCTCGCGCAATTCGGCGCGCACGTCGCCGCGAGCGCGCCGGGACGACCGCCGGAGCTAGCCGAGCTCGACACCCTCAGCGTGCGCGGCTACGTGGCCCATCTCTCCCGCGCGGGTCTCGAGAAAACCTCCATCGCCCGCAAACTCTCCTCGCTGCGCTCTTTCTTCCGCTACGCCCTGCGCGAGAGGTGGATCGAGTCCAATCCAGCCGCCGCGGTGCGCACGCCCCGCCTGCCGCGCCGCCTGCCGCGACACCTGACCGTCGACGAGGTGTTCGTGCTCCTCGACCGCATCGGCGGGGCCACCTTCGCCGACCTCCGGGACCGCGCCTTGCTGGAGCTGCTCTACGCCACCGGTATCCGCGTGGGGGAGCTCGTGCGGCTCGAGCTGGACGACCTGGACCTCGGCGCCCAGCTCGTGCGGGTTCTCGGCAAAGGCGGGAAGGAGAGGCTCGTGCCCTTCGGCCGCCAGGCGGCCCATGCGCTCGCGCGCTACCTGGAGCGCGCCTCGGTCTTGCGCCAGCGCCATGCCGACGGGCACCCGGTTTTCCTCAACGCTCGCGGGGGGCGCCTCACGGACCGCAGCGTGCGCCGGATCCTCGACAAGCGCCTGCGGCAGGCCGCGCTGAGCGCACGGGTCTCGCCGCACGCGCTTCGTCATTCCTTCGCCACCCACATGCTCGGAGCCGGAGCGGACCTGCGCGCGATCCAGGAACTGCTGGGCCACGCGTCGCTGTCCACCACGCAGCGCTACACCCACGTCAGCACCGAGGCGCTGATGCAGGTCTACGACCGGACTCACCCTCGGGCCCGCAAGAGATCGTGAGCGCCGCCGATCTCGAAGCCGCGGCGTGCGAGGCGGCGCGGCGCGGGGGCGAGGTTCTGCGCCGTGCCTTCCAGCGAGGGATCGCGCTCCGGGTGGAGCGCAAGGGCCCGCGCGACTTCGTCACCAAGGTGGACCGGCAGGCCGAGGCGGAGGTCGTCGCCTACCTCAGGAAGCGCTTCCCGAAGCACGCCATTCTGGCCGAGGAGAGCGCGGCGGACACGGAGCCGGGACGGCTGCGCTGGGTGGTGGACCCCCTCGACGGCACGACCAACTTCGTTCACGGCGTCCCGATCTTCGCCGTGTCCATCGCCCTCGAGGACGACGAGGGGCCGCTCGTGGCGGCGGTGTACGATCCGATGCGCGACGAGCTCTTCCGCGCCGTGCGGGGAGGCGGTGCTCGCCTAGGCAGGCGCCCGATCCGCTGCTCCCGCCGGCGCCGGATGGACGTGGCGCTCTTGGCCACGGGGTTTCCCTTCCGCAAGTTGCGGGGCCTGCGAAACTACCTGCGAACTCTGGAGCGGTTCGTTCGTTTGGCAGCGGGGATCCGCCGCGCCGGATCGGCCGCTCTCGATCTCGCCTACACCGCGTGCGGCCGCTACGATGGCTTCTGGGAATTCGGGCTGTCGCGCTGGGACGTCGCCGCCGGAGCGCTGCTCGTCAGGGAGGCCGGAGGGCGCGTCACCGACCCCCGGGGCGACACGAGAGCCTGGCTCGCCAGCGGGGACGTCGTCGCGGCCGGACCGTCCCTCCACGCGGCGATGCTCCGCATCACCCGCGCCGCGCGTCGCACGCGACCGCTGCGACTCCGGTGAGGATCCCGCAGCCCCGGGCCCGCCACCTCACTCCGCGCCGGGAGACTGCTGGGAAGCGTAGAACTCTTCTTCTTCCTGCTTGTAAAGGTATTTGATGCCGTGCTTGAACACGAGCAGGTTGGGAGCGTCGTTGCGATGCACCTTGATGCAGTTCTTGTCGTACCATTCGATGTGACCCCGGAGAATCTCGCCGTCCGTCAACACCACCACCATCGGCGTGCGGTTGTTCATCTGCTTTAGGTAATAGAAGCACTCCGCGTTCGTCTGCTCCGGCGGGACGGGGCGCCGCCGCGGACCCGGGTGGGGGCCCGAATTCTGCTGCCCCTCGCGGCCCGGCTGGGGTTGCCGGGCCGATAGCTTTTCCTTCAATTCCGTCAGATTCGGGCGGATGAGCTTGCGATTTGCCATCGATGCTCCCCTCGCGCGGTCCGGGGGCCACCCGGAGTTCGCGCCTCGACGTGTTCAGCCGCCGGCTGCTCCCCTCTTCCTCGATCGCCGATCCCGGGATCTCCGAAATCCCCCTGCTCCATCCATCTATTACACGAAAGCGCTCACGGTGCAAGGGCATAACGCTGCCGGTACTGCTCTTTGACCTCGATCGTCGCCTCGGCACGGGCCTTCGCCAAAAATTCGCTCAAAGCCTCCTGAAAGCGCCGCTGCCAGAGGCGCTCGTGGATCGGCTCGCGCACCTCCTCGAAGGTTCGGACGCGCGCCTCGGTGCGCGACTCGACGCGGATGATGTGAAACCCGTGTTCCGTTTCGATCGGCTCGCTGATCTCGCCCACGGGCAGCGCGAACGCGACACGCTCCAGCTCCGGCAGCATCTCGCCGTGCCCGAACGGCCCCACGCGCCCCCCGGCGGAAGCGGAGGGGGCCTGGGAGAGCTCGCGCGCCACCGCGCCGAAGTCCTCTCCGGCAAGCAACCGCTCGCGCACCCTCGCCGCATCCGCCCGGCGCACTTCGCGGGGAGCCTGCTCGGAAACGAGCAGGACGATCTCGCTCACCATCACGCGCGCGGGCTCGGTGAACTCCTCCACGTGCGTCTCGTAGTATCCGCGTACCTCCGCCTCGGGCACGGCGACCCGGTCGCGCACCTCGAAACGAAGGACCTCTTCCGGGGCGGCCGCTTCGACGAGCTGCCGCTGCAGATCCTCGAGCGTCATCCCCTCCTGGGCCAGCAGCTGCTCCAGCTCTTTCTTGTCCCGGATGCCCTGCTGCTCCATGAACGAGTCCACAAGGACCTGTTTCATCTTCTCCATGTCGTAAAGCCGCTCGGCTCGCTGGAGGAGGATCTTGCGATCGATCAGGTTCTGCAGCACGCGCGAGCGCGCGACCCGCACCTGCCGGTCCAGCTCCTCGCCCGCGAAGCGGCGGTAAAGCTCGGCCAGCAGGGCCTGCTCCTCCGCTTCGAGCTCGGACTTGGTGATGATCTCGTCGTTGACCTTGGCGACGATTTCCTCGATCACCTCCGCCTGCACCGAGGCCACGGATCCGAGGACGAGCGCGGTTGCGGCAACGGCGACCCGAATCAGCCTGTGCCAAGTCATTCGAGTCTCCTGCCCACGGGAGATGCTGCGGACATTGTAGGCGCCGGGGCGGTGCCCTCGCCAGCCGGGACGTAGCGGAAGGGTAAAGCCGCGGCGTAGATCGTGACGCCCAGCGCGCCGCGCAGCTCCTGCAAAAGATGCTCGGCAGCCTCGCGCAGCCGCGCCTCCAGAAGCGCTTCCCTGGCGCGCTCCAGGACCCAAGGATGCTCGGGCGACACGTCGGCGGAGGTGGCCTCGACGAGAAAGAGGTACACCCGGTTCCGATAACTCACCGGCCGGCTCACCTGCCCCGCCCCGAGGTCTTCGATGGCGGCACGCACTTCCTCGGTGGCGTCGTCGAGGCTCAGCTCGACACGTTGGCTCTCCTCGGGCCGGGCGCCGAAGATCTCCACCGCCTGCTCCAAGGACAGCGCACGCTCCAGGATTTCCTGTCGCACCTCGGTCGCCTCCCGGCGGCTGGCGAAGCCGAGGGTGCGCACGAGACAGCGGCCCGGGGGGACGAGGCGCGGCAGGTGCTGGCGGGCGTAGGCGCGCGCGTCGTCCTCGCGAACGCTCGGGATCTCCCCGAGCAGCGCCTGCCGGACGCGCTCGATCCGCGCCTGCCGGAGGATCCAGCGCCGGGTCTCAGGATCGGACGCTCCCTCGGCAGCCGCGTGGAGCATGCGCTCCACCTCCGACTCTCCGATCTCGATGCCCAGGCGATCGGCCTCCGCGAGCCAGAGTTCCTCCTCGAGCAGCGCGTCGAACAAGCGGCTCAGGATGGCATCCCCGGAGGCGCTCATCGCCCCTGCGGGAAGGTTGTGCGCGAGATAGGCCTCCCAGTCCTCGCGGGTCACCCGTCGCTCCCCGACGACGGCCAAGAGGGCCGCACCCTCGCCCTCCGTTGGCGCGCTGCAGCCCGCAACCACGGCGAGGGGGAGCCACAGCAGCGCGCGCGCCGGGAAGATCGCGCGGTGTCTCATCGACCCTCCGCTCATGCGGCTGGCCGGCCGAGCATTTCCTCCAGCACGGCACGGACCGCCACCACCCGCTCGCCGGCCTCCACGGGGGCGGGCAAGACGAGCGTCCCCGCGGGCGTGAGCGAGCCGTGTCGGCGCGTCAGCAGCTCCACGATCCGCTGCGGCTCCACCGGAGGCCGATCGTGGAAGCGGATCTGGATCGTGCCGTCGGCGACGTCCACGCGCTGCACCCCCGCGCGCTCCGCCACGAGCCGGAGGCGCGAGAGCTGGAACAGGTTGCGTCCCGGAAGCGGCAGGTGACCGTAGCGATCCTCGGTTTCCGCCTCCAGGCGCTCGATCTCGGACTCTTCCTGTGCGGACGCGAGCCGCTTGTAGAGCACGAGCCGCTCGCCCGTGTCGGCGATGTAGGTCTCGGGAATCTTGATGTCCACGCCGAGATGCAGACTCGCCGGACGGCGCTCCTCGACGACTTGCCCCTGAAGCTCGCGCACGGCCCGCTCCAGCATCTGGCAGTAGAGATCGAAGCCCAGCGCCGCGATGTGCCCGTGCTGGCGTGTGCCGAGCAGCTCGCCCGCACCGCGGATCTCGAGGTCCGCCGCGGCGAGCCTGAAGCCGGCGCCCAGATCGCTGAACTCCTGCAATGCCCGCAGGCGCCTCCGGGCATCGTCGCCGAGGCGGTCCCCGGGGGGCACGATGAAATAAGCGTAGGCCCGCTGTGCGCTGCGGCCCACGCGCCCCCGCAACTGATAGAGCTGCGCCAGCCCGAAGCGATCCGCCCGATGCACCAGGATCGTGTTGGCCCGGGGGATGTCGAGCCCGTTCTCGATGATCGTCGTCGTCACGAGGACATCCGCCTCGTGGCGCACGAAACGCAGCATCACGGATTCGAGCTGCCGCTCGCGCATCCGACCGTGGGCCACGACGAGGCGTGCCTCGGGGACGAGCTGCCGCAGCATCGCCGCGAGCGTGGGCAACGACTCCACGCGGGGATGCACGAAGAACACCTGGCCACCGCGGCGCAACTCCTGGCGGATCGCCTGGGCGATCAGCGTCCTGCGGAACGGAACGAGATGGGTCTGGATCGCCAGCCGCCCCGGGGGCGGTGTCTCGATCACGGACAGGTCCCTCAAGCCGGCGAGCGACATCTGCAGCGTACGCGGGATCGGCGTGGCCGTCATGGCCAGCACGTCCACCCCCATGGCGAGCTTTTTCAAGCGCTCCTTGTGCGCCACGCCGAACCGCTGTTCCTCGTCCACGATCAGCAACCCGAGCCTGCGAAAGCGCACATCGCGCGAGAGCAGGCGATGGGTACCGACGAGAACATCGATCTCTCCCGTCTGCACCTGCTCCAGGACGCGCCGAATCTCCGCCGCGCTACGCAGCCGAGAGACCATGGCCACGCGCACCGGAAACGGCGCGTACCGCTCGCGGAACGTCTCGTAATGCTGGTAGGCCAGCACCGTCGTCGGGGCGAGCAGCGCCACCTGGAAACCATCCATCACGGCCTTGAACGCGGCCCTTACGGCGAGCTCCGTCTTGCCGAACCCGACGTCCCCCACCAGCAGCCGGTCCATGGGCCGTTCGGACTCCATGTCGGCCTTGATCTCGGCCAGCGCCCGCTCCTGATCCGGGGTGAGCGGGTAAGGGAACGCCGCTTCGAGCTCGCGCTGCCAGGGGGTATCGGGCGCGAAGGCGTGCCCGCGGACCGCTTTGCGACGCGCGTAGAGTTCGAGCAGCTCCTGCGCCATCTCGTGCACGGAACGGCGGACGCGCGCCTTGACGCGCTCCCAACTCGGGCTCCCCAGCCGGTCGAGCACGGGCCGCTGGCCGGCGACGCCGCTGTACTTCTGCACGAGATCCAGCCGGTCCACCGGAACGAAGAGGCGATCCCCGCCCGCGAACTCGAGGACCATGAAGTCCCGGTTCAGGCTTCCCCCCTTGGGTCGCCCCAGTCCCGCGTAGCGCGCGATGCCGTGGTCCACGTGCACGACCAGGTCGCCCGGCTTGAGGTCGCGGAAGTCGGAGACGAACGCCGCATGGGAGCGCGCGCGCCGTTCGACGGCCCGCGCGGGCTCGCCGAAGACCTCGCGCTCGCTGAGGACGGTCAGGCCCTCTTCGGGAAACTCGAAGCCCGCGCGCAGCGCGCCCGGTACGACGACGATGCCGCCTCCCCCGGGGAAGGTCGTGGGAAGGTCCGCCGCGGATCCCGCGCGCGCCGGCGTGAGACCGTATGCCTCGAGAATCTCGGCCAGGCGCTGGGCGCTACCGGCCGTGCGCATGACGCACAACACCCGCTGGCCCGCCGCCACCGCCTCCCGCAGCACCGACGCGAGCTCGCCCAGGCGGCCCGCGAAGCTCGGGGCCGCGCGCGTGCGAGCCCGCGCCTGCGGGGCGACGGTCCCGTCCACGATCTCCACCCATTCCACGGCCGCCTGTCCCAGCTGCGCTTCGAGACGCTCGGGCGTAACGAACAACTTCTCGGGCGGGGGAAGGACGCGGTCCTCGCTTTCCTCGTAAGACTGGCGGATCTCCTCCCAGGCCCGCCGCAGCTCCTCGCGGACGCGCTCCGGCTCGTCCACGAGCAGCGCGGCGTCCGGGACGTGCTCGAACAGCGTCACCGCGCGCGCGGCCGTGATGGCCGCCAGCGACTCGAAGCCGGGGACGTAGCCGCGGTGACGCAGCTGTTCCAGGCGCTCGCGATGATGCCGCACGCTGCGCAGCGGCTCGCCCCCCCGCCGCAGGTTGCGCTCCAGGAAGGCCGTGAGCCTCCGCACCGCTTCGTCGGTGGGGGGGTTTTCCACCGCGGGGCCGATACGGGCTTGCTCCAGGCGCCGCGTCGAGCGCTGATGGTCGGTGTCGAAGGTCCGCAGCGACTCCACGGTGTCGCCGAAGAGCTCGATGCGCACGGGCTCGTCCGCTGCGGGCGGAAAGAGGTCCACGATGCCCCCGCGGCGGGACACCTCGCCCGGCGCGCCCACCGTGTCCACGCGCCGGTATCCCGCAGCGAGCGCGTCGAGCAGGAAGCGCTCGGGGCTGAGGCGGTCGCCGGGACGCACGACGCGCACGTGGCTCGCCAGCTCCTCAGCCGAGGGCAACCACGTCAGCAGCGCCCGCGCCGGGCTGACCACGACGGCCAGCTTGCCGCTGGCTAGCCGGTCGAGCGTCCGCAAGCGCTCGCGGAGGACGTCCGGGTGGGGCGCCAGGGCGTCGTAGGGCCGGCCCTCGAGCGCCGGAAACACGCCGATCTTGGCGGGATCGAGACCCGCGATCGGAGCGACCGCCCCCAGATCGCGCCGGTAACGGTCCACGGCCAGATCGTCCGGCACCACGCACAGCACGACCCGCCCGGTGCGGGAGGCGAGCAGCGCCAGCACCAGCGAGGGCGAGGCGCCTACGAGGCCCCCCGCCCGCAACGGCGCACCCCCGCCCTCGCCACCGGCCAAGGCCGTCTCGAGCGCGCGAAACCATGGCCTTCCGCACAGCGGCTCCAGCAGGCCGACGGGCTGCGCCATCGTTCGCACCCCTTCCTCCATGGGCAGCGCACCCCCGGCTGGCCTGCCGCGGTTCAGCCGACGACCGGCTCCCGGGGAAACTGCGGACGGTAGGCCCCGCGCCGCCATCGCCAGCGCACGCGCACCACGTCGCGCAGCATCGCGAGCGGATCGGACACCAGGCGCACCTTCGACCCGGGGGCGTTCCTCCACACCACCGGAACCTCGCCCACCCGCAGCCCGAACCGCACACAGAGGAATAGCAGCTCCACGTCGAAGGCGAAACCGTCCACCACCATCTGCTCGAACAGCGGCAGGGTGCGCTCCCGGTCCATGAGCTTGAACCCGCACTGAGTGTCGCGGAACGGGAGTCCCGTGAGCCAGCGCATCAGCACGTTGAAGGTCTTTCCCATCCATTCCCGCAGCGGGTGCTGGTGGACCTCGATGCGGGACGCGGCAAGCGCCCGCGAGCCGATGGCCACGTCCAGGTTTCCCTCCCGCACCGCTTGCGCCAGCCGCTCGTATTCCTCGATGGGCGTCGAGAGATCCGAGTCGCTCATCAGGACCCAGCGGCCGCGGGCTTCCCGGACCCCGCACCGCACGGCGTACCCCTTGCCGCGATTGTCCTCGTTGCGCAGGACCCGCCCGCGGCGCCCCCGGAGGGCGCGGCTCGCCACCTCCGCCGTGCGGTCGGTGGAACCGTCGTCCACCACGAGCACTTCGGCATCGAGACCGCGCTGCTTGAGGAACGCGCAGACCTTGCCCAACGTGGCTTCGATTCGCGCTTGTTCGTTGAAAGCGGGGATGACCACCGACAGATCGGGGCGTGCGCCCCGCGGGCGCGCCGCCGGGGTCGCGTCAATCACGCCGCGGGATCTCGAGCGTGCCGCCTTCCTCGATGAAGCGTTCGTACGGGACGGCCCGCCCGCGCCGGATGATGAACAGCCGCGGGTATTGGATCACGTCGCCGTACTCGTCGAAGGCGACACGGCCGGAGGCGCCCTCGTAGCCGGTGATCGAGCGCAGGCCCAAGCGCACGTCCTTCGGGTGGATCGAGCCCCCTTGCTGGGCGGCGAGGCGGATCAGCTTCAGCGCGTCGTAGCCGTAGGCGGCGAAGGCCTGGGGATCTTCGCCGTACTTGGCGCGGTACGCCTCGACGAAGCGACGCACCGGGGGGGCGTCCGCAGCGGGATCGAAGGCGCCGGGGCGGGGGAAGATCACGTTCTCGGCCGCCTCACCGGCCAGGCCCACGAGCCCGGCATCGGTGACGGAGGACGCGGCGAGGATCACCGCCCGCACGCCGGCGCTCCGGATGCGGCGGATCAGCTCGGCCGCATCCGCCAGATAGGCGACGATATAGATGCCATCCACTTTTTCGCGAGCGGTCTCCTGCACGACCGCATCGAAGCTCTCTTGCCGGCTCTCCGGGAAGCGCAACGGTCCGCTCACTTTGCGGTACTTGCCCTGGTATTTCTCGACGAACACCGACTCCAGGCCGCGCCCGAACGCGTTGTCCACCGCCAGTACCGCCACGTGGCGCAACCCCAGATCTCGGGCGAAGTCCGCCATCGCCGTGCCTTCGAGGATGTCCGAGGGGTAGTTGCGGTAGATGTAGTCGCCGGCCTGCGTGAGTTCGGGGGCGGAAGCCGTGGGCGAGAGCAGCACCACCCCTGCCTTCTCGCAAATCGGGGCGATCGCCAGCGTCACCGTGGAAGATACCGCACCGATGATCACGGGCACGCGGTGCTGCTCGATGAGCTCGCCGACGATGCGCTGGCCCACCGTGGGATTCGTGGCGTCGTCGCGGAACACGATCTCCACGGGCTTGCCGTCGATGCCTCCTTCGGCATTGATTTCCTCGAGGGCCACCTCGATCCCCCGGCGCACCTGCTGCCCGTAAATCGCCGCGGCGCCCGTTTCGGAGATGACGGCACCGATCGTCACCTTGTCGGCGCAGCTCGTGGCCACGAGGAGGCCCAAGAGGGCGCACACCCCGTGCGACGCTCGCCAGCCCGCCATGCCGCCTCCTGCTTCCGGAGACAAGCTCCGTTGTCCCGGAACCCCCGCCCGCCGCCCCAGGGTCTCAGCGCACCCGGCCAGCCACCTGCAGCCGCGCGAGGGCCTTCTTCAAGCGCACCTCCGCGCTCCGAAGCTCCACCTCGGAGGCCCGGCCCCGGATCACCGCCAGGGCCCTGTCCCGCGCCCGCTCCGCGCGAGCCACGTCGATCTCCTCGGCCCGCTCGCAGGTGTCGGCCAGGATGCTCACGCGGTGGCGCAAGACCTCGACGAAACCGCTGGACACGGCGAGGTAGCCCCGGCGCTCGCCCACGCGGTAGACCACTTCCCCGGGCTGCAACGCCGTCAGCAGCGGCGCATGCCCCGGCAGCACACCGAGGTATCCTTCCCGGCCCGGCAGGACGACCTCGTCCACCGTCTCGGACAATACCCGCCGCTCCGGAGTGACCACCTCGAGTTCGAGCCGTTCCACCGCCATGGTTGGACTTCTCGCACTAGGCCGCCGCGGCGCGGATGCGCTCGGCCTTCTCCAGCGCCTCGTCGATGGTCCCGACCATGTAGAAGGCCTGCTCGGGCACCTCGTCGTGCTTGCCCTCGACGATCTCCTGGAATCCGCGGATCGTGTCTTCGATCTTCACGTACTTGCCGGGAATGCCCGTGAACTGCTCGGCCACGTGAAGCGGCTGCGAGAGAAAGCGTTGGATCTTGCGCGCCCGCGCCACCGTGACCTTGTCCTCCTCCGAGAGCTCGTCCATGCCGAGAATGGCGATGATGTCCTGCAGGTCCTTGTAGCGCTGGAGAATGCGCTGCACCGCGCGGGCGGTGGTGTAGTGCTGCTCGCCCACGATACGGGGGTCGAGGATACGCGAGGTGGACGCCAGGGGATCCACGGCAGGGTAGATGCCCAGCTCCGCGATCTGGCGCGAGAGGTTGGTCGAGGCGTCCAGGTGCGCGAAGGTCGTCGCCGGGGCCGGATCGGTATAGTCGTCCGCGGGCACGTAGATGGCCTGGACCGAGGTGATGGAGCCCTTCTTCGTCGAGGTGATCCGCTCCTGGAGCTCGCCCATCTCGGTGGCCAGGGTGGGCTGGTAGCCCACGGCGGAGGGCATGCGCCCGAGCAGCGCTGACACCTCGGAGCCCGCCTGCACGAAGCGGAAGATGTTGTCGATGAACAGCAGCACGTCCTGGTGCTCGACGTCGCGAAAGTACTCCGCCACGGTCAGCCCCGTGAGCCCCACCCGCAGCCGGGCGCCTGGGGGCTCGGTCATCTGCCCGTAGATCAGGGCGGCCTTCGACTTCTCCGGGTTGCGGATGTCGATCACGCCCGCCTCCTGCATCTCGAGCCACAGGTCGTTGCCCTCGCGGGTACGCTCGCCCACGCCGGAGAACACCGAAAAACCGCCGTGCTTGAGCGCCACGTTGTTGATCAGCTCCATGATCAACACCGTCTTGCCCACGCCGGCGCCGCCGAACAGCCCCGTCTTCCCGCCTTTCATGTAGGGCTCGAGCAGGTCGATGACCTTGATACCGGTCTCGAACATCTCGATCGTCGTGGATTGCTCCTCGAAGGACGGCGGCTCGCGGTGAATGGGCCAGCGCTCGCTGGCCTCGATCGGGCCGAGCTTGTCGGCCGGCTTGCCGATGACGTTCATCACCCGGCCGAGCGTGGCCCGGCCCACGGGCACGCTGATCGGCTCGCCGAGGTCCTCGGCGCGCATGCCGCGCACCATGCCGTCCGTGGGCTCCATCGCCACACAGCGCACCCGGTTTTCCCCGAGATGCTGCTGCACCTCCGCGATCACGTCCACCGGGACGCCGGTTTCCTCGCCCGAATCCTGGATGTGGATCGCATTATAGATCGCGGGCAGGTGGTCCTCGTCGAATTCCACGTCCACGACAGGACCGATCACCTGCACCACACGTCCGTACTTGCCCATCCGATCCTCCTCGCCCGCTCAACGGCCCAGGGCCTCCGCCCCCGAGACGACCTCGATGATCTCGGTCGTGATCGCCGCCTGGCGGACGCGATTCATGTACAGCGTCAGCCGCTCGACCAGGTCTTCGGCGTTGCGGGTCGCCGCGTCCATGGCCGCCATGCGCGCGGCATGCTCCGCCGCCGCGGATTCGAGCAGCACGCGATAGACCTGCACCTCCACGTGGCGCGGCAGCAGGATGTCGAACAGCGTTTGCGGGTCGGGTTCGTAGATGTAGTCCTCGCGCTCCTGCGGCTCGAGATCCATTTTCTCGATGGGGAGGAGGCGCTCCACGATCGGGCGTTGCTGGATGGCCGACTTGAACTCGTTGTAGGCCACGTAGACGGCATCGAGCGCGAGGTCCGAGTAGCGTTCCACGAGGTAGCCGGCGATGTCTTGCGCCAGGGGGTAGTCCACGGCGCGCGTCACGTCCAGCCATTCCCGGCCCATGGTGAAGCCTCGCCGGCGGAAGAACGCGCGTCCCTTGCGCCCCACGGCGAGCACCGTGAGCCGGCCGGCTTCGAGCCGGCGCGCGAACTGGAGCGCGGTACGGCAGATGTTGGCGTTGAAGGAGCCGCACAGGCCCCGATCGGAGGTGACCACGAGCAGCCCCACGTGGGCCTGGGGCCGCTCGCGCAACAGCGGGTGCCGCTCGGGGTTGGAGCGCGCAGCGAGGGAGCGCAGCACGGAGAGCATCTGGTAGGCGTAGGGTCGGGCCCGCACGATCCGATCCTGCGCCCGCTTGAGCTTCGCCGCACTGACGGTTTTCATGGCCCGGGTGAGCTGCTGGGTGCTCTTGATCGAGCGGATGCGGCGCCGGAGGTCCTGAGTCTTGGCCATTTCACGCCGCCGCGCCCAGGCTCTGCTCGAACTGCTCCTTGAACGCGCCGAGCACGGCCTTGATCTTGCCCTTCAGCGCGTCGTCCAGGCTGCCTCGGGCCACGATTTCGCGCAGCAGGTCCCGATGGTGCAGGTCGAGATGGGCGTAGAGCTCCTGCTCGAAGCGCCGGCACTGCTCGACGGGAAGGCTGTCCAGGTAGCCGTTCGTGCCGGCGTAGATGATCACGATCTGCTTTTCCACAGGCAGGGGCGCGTACTGGTCCTGCTTGAGGATCTCCGTCAGGCGTTCGCCGCGGTTGAGCTGGGCCAGGGTGGCCTTGTCGAGATCGGAGCCGAACTGGGCGAAGGCTGCCACGTCCCGGTACTGAGCGAGCTCGAGGCGCAGGGTGCCGGCCACCTGTTTCATGGCTTTGATCTGCGCGTTGCCCCCCACCCGGGAGACCGACAGGCCCACGTTCACCGCGGGACGGATGCCCGCGTAGAACAGATCCGCCTCGAGGTAGATCTGCCCGTCGGTGATGGAGATCACGTTGGTGGGGATATAGGCCGAGATATCCCCGGCCTGGGTCTCGATCACGGGCAGCGCCGTCAGCGAGCCGCCGCCGTTGACCTCGTTGAGCTTGGCAGCACGCTCGAGCAAGCGCGAGTGCAGGTAGAAGACATCGCCCGGGTAGGCCTCCCGGCCCGGCGGGCGGCGCAGCAGGAGGGAGATCTCCCGGTAGGCCGCGGCGTGCTTCGAGAGATCGTCGTACACGCACAGAACCGCCCGGCCCGGGTTGTTGGGGCCGGCGGGCTCGCCGCCCTCGCCGTGGTACATGAAGTACTCGCCCATGGCGCAGCCCGCGTAGGGTGCGAGGTACTGCAGCGGGGCCGGGGCGGAAGCGGGAGCAGCCACGACGATCGTGTGTTCCATCGCCCCGTACTGCTCGAGGGTCTTCACCACCTGCGCCACGGTGGACTGCTTCTGGCCGATGGCGACGTAGATGCAGATCACGCCTGTGCCCTTCTGGTTGATGATCGTGTCGATCGCCAGGGCGGTCTTTCCCGTCTGGCGGTCGCCGATGATCAGCTCGCGCTGACCGCGGCCGATGGGGATCATGGCGTCGATGGCTTTGATGCCCGTTTGCACAGGCTCCTTGACCGGGATGCGGTCCACGACCCCGGGAGCGATGCGCTCCACAGGCATGGAGCGGCGCGCTTCGATCGGGCCACGGCCGTCGAGCGGCTGACCCAGGGGGTTGACGACGCGCCCGATCAGCTCCTCGCCGGCGGGCACCTCCATGATGCGGCGCGTGCGGCGCACCAAGTCGCCCTCTTTGATCAGCGTCGTCTCGCCCAGCAGAACAGCTCCGACGCTATCCTCCTCGAGATTGAGGGCCATCCCCATGACACCGTGCGGCAGCTTGAGGAGCTCGCCGGCCATGACTTTCTCGAGCCCGTAGATGCGAGCGATGCCGTCGCCCACCGCGACGACCGCACCCACCTCCGCGAGGTCGGTCTGCCGTTCGTAATGCTCGATCTGGTCCCGGATGATCTTGCTGATCTCGTCGACTTTGATCTGCATCGCCTCACTCCATCAGCATGCGCTCGCGCAGGCGGGCGAGCTGCGTGCGGAGGCTCCCATCGTAGACGCGGGAGCCGATCCATGTCACGGCGCCCCCGACCAGCTCGCGGCGCACCGCGACCTGCAGCCGCACCTTCCGGCCCGTGAGCCGCTCCAGGGCGCGGTGCAGGCGCGCCTCGAGGTCGCGGTCGAGTTCGCAGGCCACATCCAGGCGCACGGGCACGATGCCGGCGCGCCGCTCCCGCTCCTCGCGGAAGGCTTGTGCGATCTCGGGCAGGAGCCCAGCCCGGCCGTGGGCCACGACGATGGCGAGGAAGCTGCGAACCTGGGGTGGCTGCTCGCCTACAGTGGCGAGCTTCTCGAGAATCTCCTTGCGCGCGGATCTCGGCACGGCGGGGTTGAGCAGCAGGTCCCGCAAGCGCGGCTCTCCGGCCACGAGACGCCCGACTTCGAGCAGGAAGGCCTCCACTCGCTCCGCGACGGCCCCATCGGGAAGCGTCGCCAGCAGCGCCCGTGCGTAGCGGCTCGCCAGCCTGCGGTTTCTCATGCCTTCCTCTGGGCGAGGCCCAAAAAATTCAACGGTCAAGGTAACTGGCAGGAACCGGGCGAGCAGCCTCTTCGCCTTCCGCCAGCACGAGCGGCCAGCGCCGCGCGCTTGGGCGCGGGCGCGGCCCGGGTTAACTAACTGTCGGAGCTGTTGGAGGTTAACACAGGCTTCCTCGTACCGTCAACCACCAGGAATTCGTTGCCGACAAATTCGTCTTTGCCGACTAAAAAGTCTGCCAATCCTACGCTGCCGACAGTATTGTCTGCGGTGTTCGGTCGCAAAAAACTCCCATCCGGTGGATGTAGGACGGCATTCTTGTCTGCAAAGTACGCGTCAGCCGACATTTTTGTCTGCGCCAGAACGCGAGGCCGCGATCAAACGCTCGTAGAGCCCGGAGAGTTCTTCGTCGCTGTGGAAGTAGAGTTCGATCCTCCCGCCCCGAATTCCCTGGAAGATCCGAACCCGCGTTCCGAGAGCGCGCTGCAGGCGCTCCTCCGCCGCCACCACATTGGGATCCCGTCGCAGGGCCCGGCCGCCGGCTTTGGCTTTGAGCGCCCGGTCGCGCGCCGCGAGTCCCTCCAGATGGCGCACCGTGAGCCCCTCGGCCACCGCCCGCCGCGCGAGCTCGATCTGGCGGGCGGGATCGACCGCGACGAGCAAAGCTCGCGCGTGGCCCGCTGACAGCTCCCCGCGGCGCACCATCTGCTGCACGGCCTCCGGAAGCGCGAGCAATCGCAATGCGTTCGCGATAGTCGCCCGTTGCTTGCCGACCCGCTCCGCAACCTCCTGCTGGCTGAGGCCGAGCTCCGTGGTGAGAACACGGTACGCTCGCGCCTCGTCCATGGGGTTCAGCGCCTCGCGCTGGACGTTCTCGATCAGCGCGACCTCGAGCAACTTCTCGTCGGGAACTTCGCGCACGATCGCGGGAATCTTCGGCAACCCCGCCATCTGCGCGGCCCTCCAGCGCCGCTCCCCGGCGATCAGCTCGAAAGCGCCGTCCTTCGGGCGCACGACCACAGGTTGCAGGACACCCGCGCTGCGCATGGAAACAGCCAGCTCTTCCAGCGACGCCGGATCGAGAGATTCCCTGGGCTGATAGGGGTTGGGACGGATGAGGTCGAGATCGAGGAGTCGGAGTCCTTCCGGAGGCGGGCGATCAGTCGGAAGAGGCGGCGCCTCGGCTCGCGACGCCCCGTCCGGTATCAGGCTCTTGAGTCCTTTCCCCAAAGCTCTTCGTTTCATTTTCGATTATCTCCTTGGCAAGCTCCAGGTAGGCCTCGGCCCCCTTGGACCGGATGTCGTACAGCATCACAGGCTTGCCGAAGCTCGGGGCCTCGCCAAGACGCACGTTCCTTGGAATGACCGTCCGGTAGGTTTTGTCCCCGAAGAACTCCCGTACCTCTTGCGCGACCTGGCGGGACAGGTTCGTGCGCTCGTCGAACATCGTCAGAAGTACGCCGTCCAGCTTCAACCGAGGGTTCAAACTTCCCCGGACGCGCTCGATTGTGTCCAGCATCTGCGAGATTCCCTCCAGAGCGAGGTACTCGCACTGGACAGGAATCATCACTCCATCGGCAGCGACTAGGGCATTCAGGCTCAGCAGCCCCTGCGAAGGAGGCGAGTCCACGAGTATGTGCTCGAAGCGGTCCCGTGCTGGATCCAGGAACTTACGGAGGCGCCCCCAGCGTTCATCAGCCTCCACCAGTTCCACTTCGGCTCCCACGAGGTCCCGCTCCGAGGGCAGGATGGCCAGGTACTCCAGCCCCGGGACCGTCAGGAGCGCCTCGGTGTAGCCCGCTTCTCCCAGGAGTCCGTCGTAGACCGTTACCGGAGTTTGTTCCTCGCCGAAACCCAGGGATCGCGTCAGGTTAGCCTGCGGGTCGACATCCACGAGCAGCACGCGCCTCTCGGCAATCGCCAGGGCGGCCCCCAAGTTCACCGCAGTCGTCGTCTTACCGACGCCGCCTTTCTGGTTGGCGATGGCGACGATCCGGCCCACCGCGGACCCTCCGGCAGTCGAGACTCTACCACAGGTCGAGTCCGCCTCCCGCGGAATGAACTGTACATCGCGCAGAATCCAGGACGAATCCGGCAAGGTGAGTCTGCCGGCCATTGCGTGTTTCACGTGAAACATCTAGTATCAGTACTCGCGAATATTGCCATGCTCGATCCATGGTATGTCAGCGGCTTTCTGGAGGCCTGCGGGAGCTTCGCTTACAGTGGGCGCGGGCGCAAACTCAACGCAGTATTCGCCCTCGCGCTTCCCGCCGAGGACTCTGCGCTACTGTGGCGCCTCCGCGAGTTCATGGGCCGCATCGGTACGGTCTACGAGGTGGCGGGGCGCCGGGGACAGGGGCCTCGCCTCCACTGGAGGGTCAGCCGTCTTCCCGAGCTCGCCCGGGTCCTGGACCACTTCGACCGCTGGCCGCTCCAGGGCCTCCGTGCCCGGGAGTACGCCCTGTGGCGCGAGATCGTGAGGCTCAAGCTCGCCGCCTATCGCGACCCGCCGGCTGCCGAACTCGATCGGCTCGCCGTCAGGCTCAGCCGGCTACGCGGCCGGCGGTCGCGACGCCGGTCCAGCGGCTCGGGCGCTGCGGAAGATCCAGAGAAAAGCTCGGTCCCGCCCGCTTAGTGCCCGCCGCTCCTCCAGTTCGAGCCGCGACCAACCCGCGCGCCGAGCGATGCCCCCGGCCTCGGTGCCCGCCCAGAGAAGGAGCCGGCCATCCGCGGTCAGGACGGGGACCAGGCGCGGCAGAATTCGGTCCCAGCCTCCGACCGCACGGGCGCAGATTGCATCGAAAGGGCCCAGGGCCTCTACGTCGGCCGCACGCTGGACCTGACGCTCCAGGACGACCGCTCGCACGCGCAGCGCCGCGCATACCTCGCGCAAAAAGTCCGCTCGCCTCGCCGATGCCTCGGCCAGGACGCCCTCCAGGCCGGGGCGGGCGATCAGAATGGCCAGGCCGGGGTAGCCATTGCCACTGCCGAGGTCGAGGAGTTTCCCCGTTTCGCCCACCACGGCCGCTCCCGCGAGAGATTCCCCCACATGCCTGTCGACGAACTCGGAGGGTTCCCTGAGGCTCGTCAGGTGCAGGTGGCGGGGCGCACTGGCTACAGCGCGCGCGTGGGCGGCCAGAGCCCGCACGAGATCCTTCGGGAGATCGAGGCCGAGGGCCCGAGCGCGCCCCTCGATCGCGGCCTCCAGAGGGAAAGTTCCGAACGGGTCCTGGACCCTCAAGACGTGCTCCGAACCGGCGGGCGCTCCGTATAGACGGCGAGGACCGCGAGGGCGGCGGGCGTCATGCCGTCGATCCGTGCCGCCTGACCGAGCGTCTCCGGCCGCACCTGCTCGAGCTTCTCGGTCAGCTCACGGGAAAGCCCTGGTATCCCCCGGTAAACGAAGTCAGCCGGGATGCGCTTGGCCCCGTCCCGCCCCATGCGCTCGGCCGCCCGGCGCTGCCGCTCCACGTATCCGGAGTAACGCACCGAGTCCGCCACCATGCGGCGGTCGCGGGGTGCCAACTCCGCCAGCACACGGCTCAGGCGCGCCAGCGCGTCCAGATCCACGCGCGGCTGGCGCAGCAGGTCCAGGGTCGATCCTGGGCCGCTCAGCTCGATCCCGCAGGCGCGGAGCGCGTTTCTCGTCGCCGGATCGTCCCGCCACCGCTCCCCTTCCAGACGTGCCAGGGCCTCGTCCAGCCTTCGCCACCGCTCGGCCGCTGCCTCGCCGCGCCGGCGATCGAGCAGGCCGATAGCCAACCCCGTGGGGGAAAGCCGCTTGGTCGCCGTGTCCACACCCAGCAGGAGGCGGTATTCGGCACGCGAGGTGAACATCCGGTAGGGTTCGCTCGTGCCGCGGGTGACCAGGTCGTCCACCAGGACCCCCAAATAGGCCTGCTCGCGGGGAAGGACGAGGGGCGGATCCCCGCGAACCGCCAGCGCGGCGTTGATGCCCGCCATCAGTCCCAGCGCCGCGGCCTCCTCGTAACCGGTCGTCCCGTCGATCTGGCCGGCGAGATAGAGTCCCCCGACGTGCTTCGTCTCCAGGGTGGGCTTGAGTTCCGTGGGGTCCACGAAATCGTATTCGACCGCATAGCCGGGCCTCGCCACCACGGCCTCTTCGAGACCCTCGACGGCGCGGACCATCTCGACCTGCACCTCTGCCGGCAGCGAGGTGGAGAACCCGTTGAGGTACAGAAGCTCGCTTTCCAAGCCCTCCGGCTCGAGATAGAGCGTGTGGGCCTCGCGGTCCGGGAAGCGCACCACTTTGTCCTCCAGGGAAGGGCAGTAGCGGGGCCCGCGGGAGGCGATGGCGCCCGTGAACATAGGGGAGCGGTGGAGGTTGGCCCGCACGAGGGCGTGCACCCTCGGGTTCGTGCGGGCGATGTGGCAGGAGACCTGGGGCAAGCGCGGGCCTGTCGTCCATTCCGAAAAGAACACTGGCTCGTCGTCGCCGGGCTGCTCCTCGAAACGCGAGAGATCCACGCTGGAGCGCACCAGCCTGGGAGGAGTGCCGGTCTTGAAGCGCCCCATGCGGAACCCGAGCGCCCGGAGGCTCCCCGACAGGGCACAGGCGGCGTCCTCCCCGGCCCGCCCGCCGGGCCGCGAGTCGAGGCCGGTGTAGCACAGGCCGCGCAGAAAGGTCCCCGTGGTCACGACGACGCTTCGGGCCACGAGTTCCGTGCCGTCCGAGAGCCGCACCCCCTCGATCCGCCTCGCATGCACGAGGAGCTCCGCCACCTCGCCTTCGATCAGTTCCAGGCCCTCGGTGGCCTGGAGCTCCAGCCGCATGGTGGCGCTGTAGCGAGCCTTGTCCTCCTGGGCCCGGGGCCCGCGCACCGCCGGTCCGCGGCTGCGATTGAGCAGGCGGAACTGGATGCCGCAGGCATCGGCGATGCGCCCCATGGCGCCGCCGAGGGCGTCGATCTCGCGCACCAGGTGCCCCTTCCCCACGCCGCCGATGGCCGGGTTGCAGGACATGCGAGCCACCGCGTCCGCGCGGAGGGTCACGACGGCCGTCGCGCAACCCAGGCGCGCCGCCGCAAGAGCCGCCTCGCAGCCGGCGTGCCCCGCCCCCACCACGATGACGTCGAAACGGCGGCCCGAACCGTCGGTCATCGGCCACACCTCTCCGGAACGGGAGGGGAGATTAAGGTCTTCAATCTCGACGGCGCTCATGATAGTAGAGCAGGACAAACGCGGCGCCCCGGGCGTGTCGGAGGGGGCTACCCGGCGCCGTCCAGGAGAGGAGGGCGAGGCGATGCTCGCGATGCGCATGCGCCAGAAAGAAGCTGTCTTTTACTTCGTGAGCTACCCGGCTCGCGACCTTCTGGGCAAGGTCCGGTTCGTCACCCGTTTCTACGGGGAGCGCGGCCAGGTCGTGGGTGGCGCACCGGCGCGCCGCCGGGAGGCGGACGAGGTGGAGCGCTTCATTCAGGCCATCGAGCGCAGCTCCGGGGCTTTCCAGCGCGAGCTGAACCGGCGCAAGGTGAGGCAAATCCGGGACTTCTACCGCAACGAGACGCGCCAGCCCATCGTCCCCGGTGCCGTGCTGCTGTTCACCTCGGAGGAGCTCGCCTTCCAGCCCCTCAAGGGCTACGAGCGGCTGGGCGACCTCGGCGAGCCTCGCGAGCCGTTCCTCATCATCGACGGCCAGCACCGCCTCGCGGGACTGCACTTCTACTTGAGCGAGCCCGACGCCGACCGCACGATCGAGGTGCCCTGCGTGATCTTCGACGGAACCACGGCCGAGTTCGCCACGGAGATGTTCGTCATCATCAACTCCACCCATACGCGGATCAACAAGTCGCATCTCGTGGATCTCTACGAAAAGATCGAATGGGGTACCGACCCGGAAAAGAAGTACGCCGCCCGACTCGTCCGGGCCCTCTACGAGGAGGGGGACTCGCCCCTGCGCTACCACATCAACATGCTGGGCGGCCGCTCCCAGCGCGAGCTGTGGATCAACCAGGCCCAGCTCTTCGGCGAGATCCACCGGCTCATCCAGCGCAAGGAGTGCCAGGACGCGTTCCGCGACGGACGGGGCTGGAGCCGCGAGCGCGGCTACGGTTTCTTGCGCGACGTGCTTCGCGCCGCCCGGACGGCTTTCCGCGAGGGTTGGGGGGACAACCAACGCTACATGGTCACCCGGGACGTCACCCTCAAGGCCCTCGTGCGGGTGGCGGGGGACGTGGCCGCCGCGTGGAAGCGGCAGTTACCCTTCGGCACGGAGATGGGGCGCTACCTCGAGGGGCGCTTCCAGGCCTGGTCCAATCTGGTTCGCGATTTCCGCCGCGAGGGGTTCTACGAGCGCTTCCCCGCGCGGGGACAGGTGGAGCGCGTCGAGAAGATCCGCCGCCGCCTGGACCGGGAGATCGGTGTCGGCGACTGAGCGCGCAGCGGCCGGATCACTTGCCAATGCAGAACGTGGAGAAGATCCGGTCGTAGAGGTCTTCCGTCGTGAACTCGCCGGTGATCGTCCCGAGCTGCGCCATCGCCTCGCGCAGGTGCTCCAGGACCACCTCCTCGGTGAAGCCTTCGGCTAGCGCCTGCCGGCCCTGGAGGAGCGCCGCGCGGGCGGCCTCGAGCGCGGCCGCGTGCCGGGCGTCCGTGACGATCGGATCCTCCACCGGACCCTCGCCGAGCAACCGCTCCAGCAGCGCCTGGCGCAGCGCGTCCAGGCCCTCGCCGGTCCGAGCCGAAACGCGCAGCCACGGCGCCGTCCGGTAAAACGGATGTGCCTGGAGGTCGCACTTGTTGATGACCACGAGGCGCCGGCCGGCCCTGGGTCCCTCGAGAGGCTCCCGCTCGTCGGTATCCAGGGGGGCTCGCGAGCCGTCCAGCACGACCAGGACCAGATCCGCCTCGGCCGCGGCCCGCTCCGCGCGCCGCACGCCCTCCTGCTCGGCTGGGTCCGAAGTGGCGCGCAAGCCGGCGGTGTCCACGAGCCGCACGGCGACGCCTTCGAGGTCGAGGCTCTCCTCCAGGAGGTCGCGGGTGGTCCCGGGCGTCTCCGTCACGATCGCCCGCTCCCGCTCGAGCAACCGGTTGAACAGCGACGACTTGCCCACGTTGGGACGCCCCGTGATGGCGACGATCGCGCCCTCCCTCACGATGCGACCCCGCTGGAAGCCCGCCAGGAGTCGCGTTGCGGACTCCGTGAGTTCTGCGAGGGCGCGGTCGAGCGCAGCCGCCGCCGCGTGGGTCTCCGCCTCGTCTACGAACTCCACCGCCGCCTCCCCTCGGGCGATCCACTCGGCCAAGGCCTCGCGCATCGGGGCCAGCCGCCGCGAAAGCTCTCCCTGGAGCTGGGCGAACGCGAGCCGCGCCTGGTAGCGCGTCCGCGCCTCGACGAGATCCCGGATCGCCTCCGCGCGCGCCAGGTCGAGCTTGCCGTGCCGGAGCGCTCGGTAGGTGAACTCCCCCGGTCCTGCGGGGCGCGCCCCGAGCTGGACCGCCACCTCGACGAGTTCGGCCAGCACGGCGGGGCTGCCGTGAGCCCACAGCTCGGCCACCGGCTCTCCCGTGGAGCTGCGCGCTTCCGGGAAGAGAACGAGGTAGCCGTGGTCCACGGGAGAACCTCCGCGGCCGAGGAACGTCCCGAACCGTAGCGCCCCGTCCGGCTCCGGCTCGCGACCCGCCGGTGCGAACAGGCGGCGGCCGATGGCGTGGGCCTCGGGCCCGCTGAGTCGGATGCACCCCACAGCCCCCCGGCCGGGGGGCGTCGCGCGGGCCACGATCGTGTCGCCCAGTTCGTGCACCGTTCGAGGAGCGCAGCGCTGGGTCAGTCGGCCTCGGCGTCCTTGGCGATGACGACGCGCTTGCGGAACCCCTCGCCCTCGGAGCGCGTCACCACACCCGCGAATTGCCGGGCCGTCACGTGAACGATCCGTCGCTCGTACGGGTTGAGGTCCTCCAGCGCCCGCGGCTGCCCGCTGCGGATGACCTCCGTGGCAAGCCGGCGTACCTGCGCCACGAGGGCCTCGTCGCGGCGGCGGTTGCGCGGTTGCTGGCCCTCGCACTGTACCTGGATGCGCCCCGCCCCGGGCCAGGCGCGGCGGGCCATGCGGTTCAGAACGAACTGGAGCGCCGAAAGAAGCTGGCCGTCGCGCTGCTGGAGCGCTTTGCGATCACGCCCTCCTAGCGTCACCCGCACCCCATGGCTCGCGGGGCTCGCCCGCACCTGGAGTTCCAGACCCATGAGCTCTACCATGCGGCTGACCGTGGTCGCGACGGCAAGGGCAGCCTCGCTCTGGGGCGCCTGCCCCGCGTCGTCCGCCAGCTGAACCTCGATCCGGGCCGGCCTGGCGCCGAGGCCGAAGACACCCCTCCGGCCCTCGTCGAGCACCCTGTACTCGACCTCGTCCGCGGGAACCCCCAGGGCGGCTGACGCGGCCTCGAGCGCCGCCTCGATGGTCTCGCCCTCGAATTGCCGGGTCGCTGCCATGGTCATGCCCGCTGTGCCGCCTGCTCGAGCTTGGCCGTCGTCCGGTTCACGAGCCACTGCTGGGCGATACCCAGCAGGTTGTTCACGAACCAGTACAGCACGAGCCCGCTCGGCAAGTAGAGGAACATCACCGTGAAAATCACCGGGGTCAACATCATAATCCGTTGCTGGGCGGGGTCGCCGGCCTTGGACATGCTCATTTTCTGCTGCACGAACATCGTGACCCCCATCAAAATCGGGGTCACGAGGTAGGGGTCGGCTTGGGTCAAGTCCCGGATCCAGCCGAAGAAGGGGGCCCCTTTCAGCTCCACGGCCGCCAGCAGCATGTCGTAGAAGCCTATCAGGATCGGGAACTGGATCAACAGCGGCAGGCAGCCGCTCACCCCGCCCATGGGGTTCACGCCCTCTTTCTTGTAAAGATCCATCAGCTCTTTGTTCATCTGCATCCGGCTCTCGGCGTCTTTCTTCTTGCGGTAGCGGGCCTTGATCGCGTCGATCTTCGGTTGCAGCCGCTGCATCTGGACCTGCATGCGCCGCATGCGCACCATGGAGAACTGGTTGAAGGGAAAGAGCGCGATCCGCAACAACACTGTGGCCAGGATGATCGCCACCCCGTAATTCGGCACTGTGCGATCGTGCAGCCACACCAGCACGTAGTACAGCGCCCGCGCCATGACGTCGAAAAGCCAGATGGACGAGAACCATACGACCCGCTGGAGCTCGAAGCCCAACGCCTTCAGCCGCCGGTAGTGCTTGGGGCCGGCGTAAAGGTAGGCTCCCTCGTCGGGGACCCCGACGGCCAGGGCCGGGACCTGCCGCGGCTCCGCCTCGGGTCCTCCCGGACGTGCGACGGGCCAGACGCGCACCCCGGCGGAGGAGCCCCGCGGCACGAACAAAACCGCGAAGTACTGGTCCTCCAGGCCCGCCCAGCGCACCGCCCCTCGGGGGACCAGCTCTTCCTCGATCTTCTTTTCGCGCGTCAGTGTCCCGCCCGCCAACCACACCGCCTGGTCCGAGTAGTAGTAATAGCCCTTTTCGCCGCTACCCGGAGGGCGCGCGTCGAACCCCGGCCCCCAGACGAGTCTGACCGGCAGCCGGCGGCCTCGGTCGCGTACGGCGCACGCGATCTCCACGAGTTCGCCGGAGCGCTCGAAGCGCAGGGTCTTCTCCGCTTCCAGGCCCCGACCGTCCGACCAGCGGAACCGCAGCTCGTCGCCGCCGGCCCCGGGACTGGAGGTCCTCTCCATGACGAAGAGCGCGGCGTTGATCTTGCTCGCCAGCGCGACGTCGTCGAGGTCGATCCCGAGAGGAAGGAAGTCCGCACCGATCGCTTCGGGCCGGACGAGCTGGAGGGGCGTCCCGTCGCCGTTGCGGTGTTCCGCGATTTCCCAGGAGAGAACGCGGGCGCCGCGGTTGGTGAAGGTCACGCGGTAGTGCTCCGTCTCCACGGTCTGCGTGCGCTCCTCGGCATCCCCCACCGCCTCGCCGGGTGGTGCCGGCACCTCGGGCGCGGCTTCGACGGCTTGGGAAGGAGCGGCGGGCTGCTCGGGCGGTAGTTGCTCCGGCGGCAGGACAGGGGGAGCAGGCGCCGGAGGCGGAAAGAGCCACCACCAGAGCATCAGGACCAGCAGGGAGAGCGCCACGGCAAGGAGGGCCCTCTTTTCCATGTCCTCCATAGCTACGCCCTCCCTCGGCCCGGGGCGGCCTCGTCCGGCACCGGGTCGAATCCCCCGCGACTCCACGGGTGGCAGCGGACGAGCCGGCGCAGCGCGAGCCAGCCGCCTCTCAGCAGCCCGCGCCGCAGGATGGCCTCTTCGGCGTAAGCGCTACAGCTCGGGACGAAGCGGCAGGCGGGGGGCAGGAGCGGGGAGAACCACCTGCGGTACAGGCGCACCACCCCTGCTGCCAGGCGGCTCGCTCTCACCTCCGCCGCCCCGCGCGGCGGGCCAGCTGCGAGAAGCACCGCAGAAATTCACGCTCCACGACGGCGAACGCCGCCGCGAGCAGCTCCACCTTGGCATTGGCCACGAGGTCCAGCGGCGGCAGGAGCTCGCTGCGGTGTCGCCGGAACACCTCCCGCAGACGGCGCTTGGCACGGTTGCGCTGCACCGACGAACCTACCTTTCGCGTGACCGTCACGCCCAGCCGGGAGGTGCCCGCGCCGTTGGGCAGGCCGAACAGCACGAACCACGGCGTCTGGACCTTGCAACCCTCGCGATAGACGGTCCGAAACTGCCGGCGCGACGTGAGCCGGCTCGAGCGCGGAAAGCGCTGGTCGCGGCGGCGGCTCTCAGACCGTAAGCCGCTTCCGCCCTTTCCGGCGGCGCCGGGCAAGGACACGCCGTCCTCCCTTGGTGCGCATGCGCGCGCGGAAGCCGTGATTTTTCTTCCGGCGGCGGTTGTTGGGTTGGTAGGTCCGCTTCATGCTGTCGCCTCGGTTCCCGTGCGCGGCTGTGCCGCCTGTCGCTACGGCCGAACCCTGCAGCCGAAAACCACCATGCTAGGGACCCCTCCGCAGACTGTCAAGCCGCCTGGCACAGGATCCTCCGCGAGACCGGAAAGTTGGCGGCAGCGCGCCGGGGCTCGCGCGGATGGCGCGCGCGCAATCGCGGAGCGCAGCGCGCAAGGGCTTCCGCCGAGATGAGTTGTGCATCGCGCTCCATCGCGCGCGATGCACCTTCACGAACAGCGAGCGCGGCGGCTTTTCGGTTCCGCGTTTCCCGTCAACAACTTCCGCGCTTCGCCGAACTTTCCATCTTCCCCACCCGTGGCGCGCGTGGTACCTTCCCTGCGCGGCACGGATCGGACCGTCAGATAAGGCCGGTGACATCGCGCCAAGCGGTGGCTCCGGGCCGGTGGGGGCCGCGTTCCGGGAGACCGGGCGGGCGATGACAGCAGCCAGTCGGCGCGTGCGTGGTCGAGCTACCGCTCTAGCGGGCCGCGTGCCGCGAGAACCTTCCACGGCCTGCCGTGGATGTCCCGCGCAAGCTCCAGCGACTCAGCAGCTTCGCCGCGGGCGCTTATTTTCCACGACTGTGGATCGTCTGTGGATTCGCGCTGCGAGGGCCAGTCGGACCCTCGCTGGGAGAGGGGCATGCTCGAAGGCCGCAACACATGGGAACGGGTACTCAAGCGCCTCGAGGGAACGATCGCTGCGCGCTCATTCCAGACATGGCTCAAACCCACACGGTTGATTTCGGAGGACGCGCAGCGCATCCGCGTCCGCGTCCCCAACGCCTGGTTCGCCGAATGGCTGCGCACCAACTATCTCGAGGCGATTCTCGAGGCGCTGCGGGGGCTCGACCGCGGCGAGGCCGCGGTGGAGTTCGTGCCCGAGGACCCGCCGCCGCGCCGCACCGAGGACCCACCCCCAGCCCCGGCCAGCTTCGGCCTCAACCCCCGCTACACCTTCGACACCTTCGTCGTCTCCTCGTGCAATGAGTTCGCGCACGCCGCGGCGCGCGCCATCGTCGAACAGCGGCCGCACACCTACAACCCGATGTTCATTTACGGCGGCGCGGGCCTGGGCAAGACGCACTTGATCCAGGCCATCGGCAACGCCCTGTGCAGCAACGGGGCTGCCAACCTGCGCTACGTCACCTCCGAAACGTTCGTCAACGAGGTGATCAACGCCATCCGCTTCGACCGGACCATGGAGTTCAAACAGCGCTACCGCGGCCTGGACCTGCTCTTGCTCGACGACGTTCAGTTCCTGGCCGGCAAGGAGCGCTCCCTCGTGGAGTTTTTCCACACGTTCAACGCGTTGTACAACGCCCAGAAGCAGATCGTGATCACGAGCGACTGCCCCCCGCGGGAGATCCCCTTCCTCGAAGAGCGCCTGCGCTCGCGCTTCGAGTGGGGGCTCATCGCCGATATCCAGCCGCCCGACCTGGAGACCAAGGTGGCCATTCTGCGCAAAAAGGCCGAGCGCGAGGGGACGCCGCTGCCCGACGAGGTCGCCCTGTTCATCGCGAGCCACAGCACCTCCAACATCCGCGAACTCGAGGGACTTTTGTGCCGCGTCCAGGCCTATGCCGCCATGCGCGGGCGCCTGATCTCGCGCGAGCTCGCCAAGGAGTGCCTGCGCGACCTGCTGCGCCCCAACCCCCCCTCGGTCACCGTCGAGAGCATCCAGAAGGTGGTCGCGGACTACTACAACATCAGCGTCGCGGAGCTCAAGGCCAGGACGCAGACGCGGCAGGTGAGTTTCCCGCGCCAGGTGGCCATGTACCTCTGCAAGCGCCTTTCCGGTTCCTCCTACTGCGAAATCGCCCGCCGCTTCGGGGGCAAGCACCACACCACGGTGCTTCACGCCGTGAAGCGCATCGAGGAGAAAGTCCAGCGGGAGCGCGATTTCGCCAGACTGATTGACGGCTTCATCCAATCCCTCGGTTGATCTTCCCGCGGATGAGCGTCCACGACGTTCACAACGCGCCCCCCAGCCGGCGCCCTGCCCGTCGAGCCGCGACGCCCGTCCACAGCCGGCCGCGGCCGTTCCACAGAGCGCTCCACCGGCGTGTTTCGGGCGCGCAACGGCTCCGCCCGCGTTTTCCGCGACATCCACCCCCCTCTTATGGCAACATGGTTCCCTCTCCGGATCCGTAGAGGCACGGGCGGATCCGGAGGCTGCGGGGGCCGTGGATCCCGGCCCCGAGGGGAGTGGGCATGGACTTTGTGATCCCTCAGGCCGACTTGCTCCGCGAGCTTCAAACGGTGACGGGTGTCGTCGAAAAGCGCACGACGATGCCGATTCTCGCGAACCTGCTGATTGAGGCCGAAAGCGGCCACCTGATGGTGGGGGCGAGCGATCTGGAGGTGACGATCCGGGGACGGGTGCCGGCGCAGGTCCGGCGGCCCGGGGCGGTGAGCCTTCCAGCGGGGAAGCTCTACGAGATCGCGCGGTCGCTCCCGGAGGCGGACGTCCGTTTTCGATTGCTGGACCGCCATCAGGTGGCGATCGAGTGCGAGCGGACGCGATACCGGATCGCGGGTCAGTCGCCGGAGGAGTTTCCGAAGTTCCCGGAGGAAAAGCTGGAGCGCGAATTTTCGATCACGGGCCGGGCGCTGCGGGAAATGATCGAGCGGGTCGTGTTCGCCATCACCACCGAAGACCCGCGGTACGCCCTCGCCGGGGCCCTGATGCTCATCGAGCGGGGCAGCCTGACCATGGTCGCCACGGACGGGCACCGGCTGGCCTTCGTCCGGCGGCAGGTTCCGCTGGATCCAGGCCGGGAAGCGGTGAGGGTTCTCGTTCCGCGCAAGGCGCTCCAGGAGGTGGCCAAGCTCGCGGCAGCCCACGACGAGGAGGACGTGGTGCGCTTCGGGCGGGGCGGCAACCACGTGTTCTTCCGCGTGGGGGAGTCCCACGTCTTGAGCTCGAGCGTTCTCGAGGGGCGGTTCCCGAACTACGAGGGCGTGATGCCCGAGGCCTGCGAGGTCGCCGTTGTGGTAGACCGGGAGTCCCTGGCGGCGGGGTTGCGGAGGGTGTCCCTGCTCACCGCGGACCGCTACCACAGGGCGGTAAGGGTGGGTCTGGCGCCGGGGGAATTGAGGCTCCACACGGAGACCGAACTGGGGGAGGCGCAGGAGGTGCTGAGCGTGGACTACGGGGGGCCGCCCTTGGAGCTCACGTTCAACTCGCGTTACCTGATCGAGTTCTTGGGGGTGGTGGGCTCGCCGGCGGTGCGCGTGGAGCTGCGGCCGAGCGTGCAGCGCGGCGACGGGGAAGCGAAGGAGCAGGACCGGGACCGGCCCGGCCAGCTCCGGCCGGAGCCGCCAGGGGAGTTCGACTACCGCTACATCGTCATGCCGATGCACGTCTGAGATCGCGTCCGGCAAGCCGCAGTCAGGCCTGCAAGTCGCGGTTTTTGGGTGGCTTCGATCCGGCGGGCGTGATAGAGTGAGCCCCCGGAGATCCCGGTCGCCTCCGAGCCGCGAGCCTGCACTTCCGGGGGTAGACCCCCAAGCGCCAGAGGCCAGCGACGACGCGGATCCGGCCTCGCCGAGGAGCCGGGTAGGGGCCCGACGCGGAGCTGGCGGCCTCCGGGGGCGCGGGGAAGGGACGCCGGGAAAGGAAGCGAGGCCTATGAGCGGACCGAACGCTCCCCAGACCCCTGTCGCGACCCCACCAGCCCCGCCGACCGACCAGACGCAAAACCAGCCCGAGACCTACACCGCCGAGAAGATCGAGGTCCTCAAGGATCTCGAGGGCGTGCGCAAGCGCCCGGCCATGTACGTCGGCTCGACGGGGCCCTCGGGCCTGCACCACCTGGTCTACGAGGTGGTGGACAACGCGGTGGACGAGGCGCAGGCAGGTCACTGCAAGCACATCGAGGTCACGGTTCACATCGACAACTCCGTGACGGTGGTGGACGACGGGCGCGGCATACCCGTCGAGGAGCACCCGCAGGAAAAGCGGCCGGCCCTGGAGGTCGTGCTGACGATGCTCCATGCCGGGGGCAAGTTCGGCAAGGGCGTGTACAAGGTGTCCGGGGGCCTGCACGGCGTCGGGCTGTCGGTGGTCAACGCGCTCTCCGAGAGGCTCGAGGCCGTGGTGTGGCGCGGGGGGAGGACTTACCGTCAGGAGTACGAGCGCGGCAGGCCGGTGACCCCCGTACTGGAGATCGGGCCCGCCGACCGCCGCGGTACGAAGATCACCTTCAAGCCGGACCCGCAGATCTTCGAGGAGCTGGTGATCTCCTACGACACCCTGGCCCACCGCATGCGGGAGCTGGCATTCCTCAACAAGGGGGTGGAGATCGTCCTGCGGGACGAGCGGGGTGCCGAGCCGCGCGAGGCCCGCTACCGCTACGAGGGCGGCGTGGTGGAGTTCGTGCAGCATCTCAACCAGGCGCGCCAAGTGCTGCACCAGCCCCCGATCTATATCGAGGGCGAAAAGGACGGGGTTCTGCTGGAAGTCGCGATGCAGTGGACCGACAGCTACAACGAGACGATCTACTGCTTCGCCAACTCGATCAACACGATCGAGGGTGGGACCCACCTCATCGGTTTTCGTTCGGCGTTGACGCGCACGATCAACGCCTACCTGGCGAAGGCGAGCCTCGGCAAGGACGCGAAGGATATCACCCTCGCTGGCGAGGACTGCCGCGAGGGCTTGACGGCGGTGGTCTCGGTCAAGCTGCCCGAACCGCAGTTCGAAGGGCAGACGAAAACGAAGCTCGGCAACTCCGAGGTCAAGGGCCTGGTGGAGGCGCTGCTCAACGATCGGCTGGGGGCCTACTTCGAGGAGCACCCGCAGGAGGCCCGGCGGGTCGTGCTCAAGTGCATCGAGGCCGCGCGCGCGCGGGAGGCGGCGCGCAAAGCGCGGGAGCTCACGCGGCGCAAGGGGGCGCTCGACAGCGGGGCGCTGCCGGGCAAGCTCGCGGACTGCCAGGAGCGCGACCCCGAGAAGTGCGAGCTGTTTCTCGTCGAGGGAGACTCGGCAGGAGGTTCCGCCAAGCAGGGCCGGGACCGTCGGTTCCAGGCCATCCTGCCGCTGCGGGGCAAGATCCTCAACGTGGAGAAGGCGCGCTTCGACAAGATGCTCTCTCACGAGGAGATCCGGACGATCATCGCGGCGCTCGGTACGGGGATCGGGAAGGACGAATTCGACATCAGCCGCCTGCGCTACGGCAAGATCCTGATCATGACGGACGCGGACGTGGACGGCTCGCACATCCGGACGTTGCTGTTGACCTTCTTCTACCGGCAGATGCGCGAGCTCATCGAGCGCGGGCATGTGTTCATCGCGCAGCCCCCGCTGTACAAAGTCAAGCGCGGCCGCGAGGAGCTGTACCTGGCCAACGACGCCGAGCTGGCGGCCTACGTGATGCGCAAAGCCACCGAGGAAGCGCGGCTGCGGGTGCCAGCGAGCGGGCGGATCCTGGAGGGCCGGGAACTCTACCACGTGCTGCGGGCGCTGGTGGACTACGACCAGAACCAGCGCTCGCTGGAGCGCTTCGGCATCGAACCCCCGGTGGTCGAGCTGGCCCTGCGCGCCGGCCTCCACGAGCGAGGGCACTTCCAGAGCCGCGAGGCCCTGACGGAGCTCGCGGCGGAGCTGGAGTCCATCGGGCACAGCGTGCTCGGCATCGAGCCTCGCGAGCACGGGCTCTACGAGCTCGCCGCGCGGGGGACGAGCCGCGGGCGGCGCGAGTACCGGATCAACCTGGAGCTGATGCAGACCCTCGAGATGCGCAAGTTGCGCCAGCTCGTCCTGCAACTGGAACCCCTGGCGACGCCGCCCTTCGTCATCGTGCGCAACGGCGAGGAAGCGGAGGTCGGCTCGCGCGCCGAGCTGCTGGAACGCCTCATGGCGGCAGGCAAGAAAGGCCTCGCGATCCAGCGCTACAAGGGTCTCGGCGAGATGAACCCCGAGCAGCTGTGGGAGACCACGATGGATCCCGAGCGCCGCCGGGTGCTGCTCGTGACGGTGGAGGACGCGGCGGAAGCGGACACCCTGTTCTCGATTCTGATGGGGGACGCCGTGGAGCCGCGCCGCCAGTTCATCGAGGAAAACGCGCTCGAAGTGCGCAACCTCGACATCTGAGCCCCGCGCGTCGAAGCTGGGCGAGAAGCCCGGGCCCGCGCGCCGCAGCGAGTAGGATCCCATGGAAGAAAAAGAACGTCGGATCCCGGTGGCCATCGAGGACGAGATGAAGCGCTCGTACCTCGATTACGCCATGAGCGTCATCATCGGGCGAGCGCTGCCCGACGCGCGGGATGGGTTGAAGCCGGTCCACCGCCGCGTCCTGTACGCGATGTACGAGACCGGCAACACCTCCGACAAGCCCCACCGCAAGTCCGCCCGCACGGTGGGTGCGGTCATCGGCAAGTACCATCCCCACGGCGATCAAGCGGTGTACGACACGATCGTCAGGCTGGCGCAGGACTTTTCCATGCGCTACCCGCTGATCGACGGGCAGGGTAACTTCGGCTCGGTGGACGGCGACCCGCCTGCCGCCATGCGCTATACGGAGGTGCGGCTGGCACCGCTCGCGCACGAGCTGCTGCGCGACATCGAGAAGGACACGGTGGATTTCGTCCCCAACTACGACGGCTCGGACCAGGAACCGGTCGTGCTGCCCGCGGCGTTCCCCAACCTGCTGGTCAACGGGTCGGCGGGCATCGCGGTGGGGATGGCGACCAACATCCCCACCCACAACCTGCGGGAGGTCATTGAGGCCATCAAGCTCTATATCGCGGACCCGGAGGTGAGCCTGGAGCGTCTGATGCAGGTGCTGCCGGGCCCCGATTTCCCCACCGCCGGCTTCATCTACGGCACGAGCGGGATCCGGCAGGCCTACGCCACCGGCCGCGGGCGGTTGGTCTTGCGCGGCAGGGCGCGCATCGAGAACCTCCCCGACCGCAAGGAGCGTCAGGCGATCATCATCACGGAGCTGCCCTACCAGGTCAACAAGGCGCAACTGATCGAGGAAATCGCGCGCCTCGTGCGAGATCGCAAGATCGAAGGCATCACGGACATCCGGGACGAGTCCGACCGCGAGGGGATCCGGGTCGTACTGGAGCTCCGCCGCGAGGAGACGCCGGCGGTGATCCTCAACAATCTTTACAAGCACACGAAGCTCCAGACGACCTTCGGTGTCATCAACCTCGCGATCGTGCACGGCCGGCCCGTGACGCTCACGCTCAAGGATATGCTGCGGCACTTCGTGGACTACCGGCGCGAGGTCGTCGTCCGCCGCACGCAGCACGATCTGCGCAAGGCGGAAGAACGGGCCCACATCCTGGAGGGGCTGAAGATCGCCCTCGACCACCTGGACGAGGTGATCCAGCTCATCCGCCGCGCCAAGACCCCCGCCGAAGCCAGCGAAGGGCTGCGCCTGCGCTTCCACCTGAGCGACGCGCAGGCCCAGGCGATCCTGGACATGCGCCTGCAACGGCTCACCGGTCTCGAGCGCCAGAAGATCGTCGAGGAGTACGAGGAGACCCTCAAGACGATCGCGCGCCTGCAGCAGATCCTCGAAAGCGAGCCGCTCCAGTACCGCATCATCGTGGAGGAGCTCGAGGAGATCGGGCGGCGCTTCGGGGACGAGCGCCGCACGGAGATCGTGGCGCGCACGAAGGAGCTCAGGGCCGAGGATTTGATTCGCGACGAAGAGGTCGTGATCACCGTCACCCACGGCGGCTACATCAAGCGCACCGCCCTCGCCACGTACCGCTCGCAGCGGCGCGGGGGCAAGGGACGCATCGGCCACGCGCCGCGACCCGAGGACGCCGTGCGGCACCTGTTCGTGGCGGCGACGCACGACTACATCCTCGTGTTCACCGAAAAGGGGCGGGTGCACTGGCTCAAGGTGCACGAGATTCCCGATGTAAGCGCCCACGGGCGGGGCAAGCCGGTCGTCAACCTGCTGCGCCTCGGTACGGAGGAGCGCGTGGCGGCGATGGTGGCCGTGCGCGAGTTCGACCCTTCGCGCTACGTGGTACTCGCCACCCGGCGCGGCTACGTGAAGAAGACCTCGCTCGACGCATTCTCGCGGCCCCGCGCCGGGGGGATCATCGCCGTGGGCCTGGACGGCGCCGACAGCGTGCTCGACGCCGGCATCTCGGACGGGCAGTCCGAGATCTTCCTGGCCACCGCCGGGGGCAAGGCCATCCGTTTCCGCGAGACGGAGGTGCGCCCCATGGGCCGGAGCGCGCGGGGGGTGATCGGGATGCGGTTGCGGGAAGGGGACGAGCTCGTGGCGATGGAGGTGCTCTCGGGCAAGCCCGACATCCTCACGGTCAGCCGCCGCGGCTACGGCAAGCGCTCGGCCCTCGAGGAGTATCGGCTGCAAGGGCGGGGCGGTACGGGGATCATCAATATGCGAGTCACCTCGCGCAACGGACGCGTCGTGGCAGCGCGGGGCGCGGCGGCCGAGGATCAGTTGCTGATGATCACGGCCCAGGGCAAGATCATCCGCATGGATGTCTCGGACATCAGCCGCATCGGGCGCGCCACGCAGGGCGTGCGGCTCATCCAACTCGAGGAGGAGGACGAGGTCGTGGCGGCGAGCCTCGCCCAGGAGCGCGAGGAGGAGGGCAAGACCGCGCCGCTCGAGAGCACCGTGGAAGCGGCGTCGGGGGACGAGGCCGGCGGCGAGCTAGGGGAAGAAGAGGAGGAGGACGAGGCATGAAATTCTTCCTGGATACGGCCAACGTGGAGGAGATTCGCGAGGCCGCGAGCCTCGGCGTGCTGGACGGCGTCACCACGAACCCGACCCTCGTCGCCAAAGAAGGGCGGGACTTCGAGCAGGTCCTGCGCGAGATCGCGCAGATCGTCCACGGACCGATCTCGGCGGAGGTCACGACCACGGACCGCGACGCGATGGTCGCGCAGGGGCGGCAGCTGTCCAAGATCCACTCCAACATCGTGATCAAGGTGCCGCTGACCAAGGCCGGCCTGCAGGCGTGCAAGCAGTTGCGCAGCGAGGGCATCGAGGTCAACGTCACGCTCTGTTTTTCCGCGACACAGGCGTTGCTGGCTGCGAAGGCCGACGCGACTTACGTCAGCCCCTTCGTCGGTAGGTTGGACGACGTCTCGCACGAAGGCATGGAGCTGATCCGGGAGATCCGCGCGATCTACGACAACTACGGCTACGAGACGCAGATCCTCGCCGCTTCGATCCGGCACCCGCGCCACGTGGTGGAGGCGGCGCTGGCAGGTGCCGACGTAGCGACCATGCCCGCCAAGGTGCTGTGGCAGCTGCTGGCGCACCCCTTGACGGACCTCGGTCAGGAGCGCTTTCTCGCGGACTGGCGCAAGCTGCACGTCAAAGCGTGAGCGATGGCGGATCGGCTGGAGGAGCTGCGCCGCCGTTACGAGGCCGCGCGAGGCGGCGGCGGGGAAGACCGCGTGGCGCGCCAGCACGCCGCGGGCAAATTGACGGCGCGCGAGCGGATCGAGCTGCTCCTCGACCCCGGGTCCTTCCACGAACTCGATGCCCTCGTGGTTCACCGGTGCCACGACTTCGAGATGGACCGCCAGCGCTTCCCGGGCGACGGTGTGGTCACCGGCTACGGTCGCGTGGACGGGCGGCCGGTTTTCGTCTTCGCTCACGACTTCACCGTTTTCGGCGGCTCGCTCTCGGAGACCGTGGCGGAGAAGGTTTGCAAGGTCATGGACCTGGCGATGAAGGTCGGCGCACCCATCGTCGGGCTCAACGACTCCGGTGGGGCGCGGATCCAGGAGGGCGTGGTGTCCCTCGCGGGCTACGCCGACATCTTCCTCAGGAACACGCTCGCCTCGGGGGTCGTCCCGCAGATCTCCGCGATCATGGGCCCCTGCGCGGGCGGGGCGGTGTATTCCCCGGCGATCACGGATTTCATCGTCATGGTGCGCGACACCTCCTACATGTTCATCACCGGGCCGGACGTGATCCGCGCCGTGACGCACGAGGAGGTGAGCAAAGAAGCGCTCGGGGGCGCCGAAACGCATGCCCAGGTTTCGGGGGTCGCGCACTTCGCGGCGGAGGACGACGCCGGCGCGCTCCGGCTCATCCGCAGGCTCCTGAGCTACCTGCCCTCGAACAATGCGGAAGAGCCGCCCCGCGTCGAGAGCACCGACCCTGCCGACCGCGCCGAGGAAGCCCTCAACGCCATCGTGCCCGAAGCGCCGCAGCAGCCCTACGACATGAAGCGCGTGATCGAGGCGGTGGCGGACCATGGCGAGTTTCTCGAAGTCCACGCAGCTTTCGCGCGCAACCTGATCGTCGGTTTTGCCCGGCTGGGAGGACGCCCGGTGGGCATCGTGGCCAACCAGCCCACCGTGCTCGCGGGCTGCCTCGATATCAACGCTTCGGTCAAAGGAGCCCGCTTCGTCCGTTTCTGCGACTGCTTCAATATCCCGCTCGTGGTCTTCGAGGATGTGCCGGGCTTCTTGCCCGGGACGGACCAGGAGTTCCGCGGCATCATCCTGCACGGGGCGAAGCTCCTGTATGCTTTCGCCGAGGCGACGGTGCCGAAGATCACGGTCATCACGCGCAAGGCGTACGGGGGCGCGTACTGCGTGATGGCCTCCAAGCACATCCGCACCGACTTGAACTTCGCCTGGCCCAGCGCGGAGATCGCCGTGATGGGGCCCGAGGGGGCGGTGAACATCGTCTTCCGCCGGGAGCTTCAGGAGGCCGGCGAGCGCGCCGAGCAGGCGCGCGCCGCGCGGCTGCGGGAGTACCGGGAGATGTTCGCCAACCCTTGGGTGGCCGCGGAGCGGGGCTACGTGGACGAGGTGATCGAGCCGGCGCGCACTCGAGCCAAGCTCATCGCGGGACTCGAGCTCCTCGAGACCAAGCGCGACCGCAATCCCCCCCGCAAGCACGGCAACATCCCGCTCTAGGGGACATGCCGATTTTTCCTTCGAGACTTCGAGCGCGCGGAACGACCCGGTCGGCAGGCATGGCATCGGGACTCGATCGAAAAAGCGGCGCGTCCCCCTTGAAGCTGTTGGTGGCGAACCGCGGCGAGATCGCGGTGCGGATCCTGCGCGCGTGCCGCGAGATGGGTCTGGGCACGGTGGCGGTTTACTCCGACATCGATCGCGACGCGCTCCACGTGCGCTATGCGGACGAAGCGTACCCCATCGGTCCGGCGGCGGCCGCCGACTCGTACCTGAGAATCGACCGCTTGATCGAGGTGGCGCGCCGCAGCGGCGCCCGCTTCGTGCACCCGGGCTACGGCTTCCTCGCCGAGAATCCCGCCTTCGCCCGGGCCTGCCGGGACGCGGGGCTGATCTTCGTCGGGCCGCCTGCCGAGGCGATGGAGGCGATGGGGGACAAGGTGGCGGCGCGCGAGCGGATGCGCGCCGCCGGCGTGCCGGTCCTCGAGGGCAGCAGAGAGGTGCCGGACGACGAGGCCGCGGTGGCCCGCCTTGCGGAGCAGGTGGGCTATCCGGTGCTGCTCAAGGCGGCTGCCGGAGGGGGAGGCCGGGGGATGCGCGTCGTGCGCGATCGCGCGTCGCTGCCCTCGCTGCTGGCCCAGGCCCGGGGCGAGGCGCAGGCGGCGTTCGGCGATTCTCGGGTGTTCCTCGAGCGCTACCTCGAAGGGCCGCGGCACATCGAAGTCCAGATCCTGGCGGATGCGCAGGGGCGGACGATCCACTTGGGAGAGCGCGAGTGCTCGATCCAGCGCCGCCACCAAAAGCTGATCGAGGAGTCGCCCTCGCCGGTCGTGGATGAGGCGACCCGCGGGCGGATCGGAGAGCTGGCGGTGCGAGCCGCGCGCGCCGTGGGCTACGCGGGGGCGGGGACGGTGGAGTTCCTGCGCGACCGTACGGGCGAGTTCTACTTCATGGAGATGAACACGCGCCTGCAGGTGGAGCACCCCGTGACGGAGGTCGTCTACGGGGTGGACCTGGTGAAGGCCCAGATCCGGATCGCCGCGGGCGAGCCGCTTCCCTGGACCCAGGAGGCGCTCGTCGCCCGGGGCCACGCCATCGAGTGCCGGATCCTGGCCGAGGATCCGGCGCGCGGCTTCATGCCTTGCCCGGGGACGATCCAGCGCCTGCGCGTTTCGGCGGGTCCCGGCATCCGCGACGACAGCGGCATCTACCCCGGTTGCCGCGTGCCGCTCGAGTACGATCCCCTGCTGGCGAAGCTGATCGCGTGGGGAGCCGATCGGGAGGAAGCGCGCCGCCGCATGATCCGCGCGCTCGAGGAGTACCGCGTGGAGGGCGTCCCGACGACGATCCCTTTCCATCGCCGCGTGATGGATCATCCGGCGTTCGCGCGCGGCGAGTTCGACACGGGCTTCGTCGAGCGCTACCCCGAACTCGCGCGGCCGCCGGAGGAGGACGACACGCTCGGGATGCTGGCCGTGCTCGCGGCGGCGATCGCCCACCACCGGCGGCTGGAGGAGCGCGCCTTGCAACCGCCGCGCACGGGGAGGGACCGCCGCTCGCGCTGGAAGTGGGGTCCGGGAGAGGCATGGCCGTGAGGCTGCGGGTCGCGAGCGGTTCCCGCGAGCATGAGGTGCACGTGCAGCGCGAGGATGGGCTCTACCGCGTGGTCGTGGACGGCGCCGTGCACGAAGTGGATGCGCGCGTCGTGGAGGGCGGGGTCTACTCGTTGCTCTGGGGGGGGTGGTCCTACGAGGTGCTTGTGGAACAGCAGGAGCCCGGCCGCTATCTCGTGCGGCAGGGCACGGCACTGCGGACCGTCGAAGTCCGCGAGTCCGGGACAGCCCCGGCCGGTGCCCTCCCGAGAAGGGCGGCAGGACCGGAGGCGGTGGTGGCCGTGATGCCCGGCAAGGTCGTGCGCGTTCTCGTCCGTCCCGGAGATGTGGTGGAGGCCGGGCAGGGACTGGTGGTGCTCGAAGCGATGAAGATGGAGAACGAGGTGACCTCGCCGCGCGCCGGCAAGGTCACCTCCGTCGCGGTCGAGCCCGGACAGGCCGTCGAAGCTGGCGCGCTGCTCGTGCGCGTCGAGTGAGCCCGCTGCTCAGCGGTTGAGCGCGTTCTCGAGCTGCTTGCCGGCCTTGAAGCGCACCGCCTTCTTGGCCTTGATCGTGATGGTCTCGCCGGTCTGGGGGTTGCGGCCCGTCCGCGCCTTGCGGCGGCTCACGCTGAACGTGCCGAAGCCCACGAGCGTCACCCGCTGGTTCTTCTTGAGCGCGCCGGTGATGCCCTCGATCAAGCTATCCATGGCGATGGCGGCAGCGCTTTTGGTGATCCCAGCGTCTTCCGCGATCTTGTCGATCAACGCAGCCTTGTTCATCCCCTCTCCTCCCTTGGCGCAACGGCCTCCAATCGAGCCAACGGCCGGCACGATTAAATCGCGGCGTCGGACAAATTGTCAAGGGAAAATTCCCGGAAAACCGCGCCGGGCGCGGCCTCGCGGGGAGGCGATCATGCCGCGCCGACAAAGCGGGCGAGGCGCTCCCGCGCGTCGGCGCTCAGATGGGTGAAATAAAGGGCCAGCTCGTAGTGGCGGGTCGCCCCGCGGTTGACGGCCCGGCGTCGGACGACGACCGCTTCGAGGTCCACCGGGTGGAGGTGCCCGTCGTTGGGGGAGGGAAGGAGCAGTCGGACGGCAAGGCGCGTCATCTCCGGGAAATCGACGTCGGAGCGGCAGTGCAGGCCCCCGAGGGAAAGGTCCTGCGCGGTCATGCGGGCCAGGGTGGAGCGCCCGCGGGCGGCGCCCTCGATCTCGAACTGGACCCGGCGGCGCGGATGCGCCCTTCGTTCGCCCTGCGAGCTCCCCATGGATGATGCTCCCCGCCCCCGGCGGGCGGCTATCCTAGGGCCGGGGAACCGCGCGGTCAAGGTCCCGAGGGGAGGCACGAGGGATGGAGCGTAGGCGGCTCGTGGCGATCCTGCGCAAAGTGAGGGCTGGCAGGCTCTCCGTGGCGGACGCGCTGCGCGAGATCCGGAGCGCGCAGATCGCGCGCCTGGGCTTCGCCACGCTCGACCTGGAGCGTGCCGTGCGCCGAGGTTTCCCGGAGGTGGTCCTGGGAGAAGGCAAGACCCCGCAGCAGCTGCTGGAGATCGTGCGAAGGCTGCACCGGGCGGGGCAGTCGGTCATGGTCACGCGGGTCGGTCCGGAGCCAGCGCGGGCCCTGCTGGAGCGCTGGCCGAAGGGGCGCTACGAAGCCGCCGCCCGCATTTTCGTGTTGCGCCAGGGCCGGCAGCCGCGACCGCGGCCGGGCGTGGTCGTGATCAGCGCGGGAACCGCCGACGTGCCGGTGGCGGAGGAAGCCGCCGTGACGGCCGAGGTTCTGGGCTGCGGGGTGGAGCGGATTTACGACGTCGGCGTGGCCGGCCTGCACCGGCTGGTGGGGCGCAAGGAAGCGCTCTTGCGCGCGCGGGTGATCGTCGTCGTAGCGGGTATGGAGGGGGCGCTCCCTTCGGTCGTGGCGGGGTTGACCGCATGTCCGGTCATCGGCGTGCCGACGAGCACGGGCTACGGGGCCGGTGCCCGCGGCGAGGCCGCGCTACTGGCGATGCTGAACTCGTGCGCGGGCGGGCTGACCGTGGTCAACATCGACAACGGCTACGGTGCGGGTTATGCGGCGGCCCTCGTGAACCGCTTGGGACGGTGAGTCCAGCGCCGAAGCCCACGCTATGTGGAAAGTGTGAATGTTGTGGAAAACTTAAAAGGTCGTTGACACCTAACGTCACCCTCGCCATATTTAAGATCGGTTTCGGACACCAGGGCGCTCGGTTGGGGGTCCGGTTTGACACGCGGGGTTGCAATCCCTAGAATTTCGCGTTTGCGGCGCCGCCGGCCCCTCTACGGGGTGCGGCAATCCGGCTGGAAAGCGAGGTGAGACCGACGCCGTGCCGCTGATCAAAGTTCGCGACGACGAGACCCTGGACAACGCCCTCAAGCGCTTCAAGCGCAAGTGCGAGAAGGCGGGGATCTTGACCGAGATCAAGAAGCGGCAGCATTACGAGAAGCCGAGCGTTCGCAAGAAACGCAAGGCGCTCGCGGCGCGCAAGAAGCTCCTGAAGCGTCTCGCTCAGGAGCGGAAGCTCTACGGCGGATGAGGCCTCGGCCCCGGGGCGCGCTCGCCCGGGGCCTGGCCGGGGTGGGCTTTGGTTTGAGCTCCACCAGCGCAGCCGGTTTTGTCGAGACGGTCCGTAGCGCCGCTGATATCGTCCAGCTTGTCTCCGAATACGTCCCGCTGAGGCGCAGCGGCCGGCGCTACGTCGGGCTCTGCCCCTTCCACGAGGAGAAGACCCCGTCTTTCTCCGTGGATCCGGAACGACAGCTGTTCTACTGCTTCGGCTGCCAGACCGGGGGGGACGTCTTCAAGTTCGTCCAGCTGTACGAGAAAGTCGACTTCCGGGAGGCCCTGGAGCAGCTCGCCAGGAAATGGCGCGTGCCTGTGCCCCGGGGGCGCGAGCGGCCCGACCCCCGGGCTCGGCTCCTGGAGGTGAACCAGGCGGCCGAGGCTTTCTTCCGCCGCTGCCTCGGGGACGAGCGCCTCGGAAGAGCCTGCCGCGAGTACCTGGAACGGCGCACTGTGCCCGGCGCGGTGGTGGCGAAGCTCGGCCTGGGGTACGCCCCGCCGGGATGGGAGGAGTTGCGCCGGTACCTGCTCGGACGCGGCTTCGGGGCGGAGGAGCTGCTGCGCGCGGGGCTGACCATTCGGCGGCGCGAAGGCAGCGGCGAGTACGACCGCTTCCGCCACCGGCTGATCTTCCCCATCCGCGACCTGGGGGGCCGGGTCGTGGCCTTCGGGGGCCGCGCCCTGGGCGACGAAGAGCCGAAGTATGCCAATTCCCCCGAGACGGCCCTCTACGTGAAGGGAGACCACCTCTACGGGCTGGACCTGGCGCGAGGAGCGATCCGCGCCGCGGGCTTCGCCATCGTGGTCGAAGGCTACCTGGACCTGGCCGCCCTCCTGGGGGCGGGTTTCGACAACGCCGTGGCCTCGCTGGGTACGGCCCTCACGCCCGCCCAGGTGCAACTCCTCGCACGCTTCACGCAGCGCGTCGTGGTCTCCTACGACGGGGACGCCGCGGGGGGCGCGGCCGCGGTGCGCTCGCTCGATTTGCTCCTGGCGCGGGGCTTCGAGGTGCGCGTGGTGGAGCTGCCGCCGGGCAAGGACCCGGATGACTTGATCCGCGAACAAGGTGGCGCGGCCTACGGGCGACGGGTGGAGGCGGCGCCGACGTACCTCGAGTTCCTGGTGCGCCGCCAGGCGAGAATGCGCGACCTGAGCCAGCCGCGCGAACGTGTGGCGGCGCTCAACGAGGTTCTCCCGCACGTGGCACGGCTGCCGAGCGCCGTGGAGCGAGCGGCGATGGTCGGCACGCTCGCCGAGACTTTCCGCGTGGACGACGAGATCGTGTTGCAGGAGCTGCGGGCCTGCCTCAGGGCGGGCCGCCCGGCGCTGCGGCACGTCGTGCGGCCGGAGCCGCCACTGCGGCAGGTGGAAGCACGCCTGGTGTCGTTGCTGTTGCGCTTCGAAGGCGCCCGGCAATGGGCGCAAGAGGAGATGACACCGGCGGACCTCGAGGGGACGCAGGTGCGGGGTATCGTGGAAACGCTGCTGCGCCTGCAGAGCCAGGGCTCGCCGGTGGACTACCCGACCTTGTTCGGAGCGCTGCAGGACGAGGGCGATCGCGCCCTGCTGACGCGCATTGCCTTTCGGGACGAGCCCGAGGGGACGTCGGACGAGGTGGGCGACTGCCTGCGCCAGCTGCGCCGGCAGCGGCTACTGCGCGAGCGGCGACGGGTGCAGGCCGAGATCGAGGCCGCCGCAGACCCCGCCGCGGTCGATGCCCTGTTGCAGCATGCCCAGCGCCTCGCCCGGCAGATCGACCGCCTGTCGCAGCCCGCGGACCGCGGAGCTGCGGCACGGTGCGAGGGAAACGGACGATGAGCAAGCGTGGGGACGACAGGGGTGGCGGTCTCGAGGAGCGTTACGAGGAGGTACGCCAGTTGCTCCTGCTGGGCAAGGAGCGCGGCTACCTTTCGTACGACGAGATCAACGAGATGCTGCCCGAGGAGCTGAGCTGCTCCGCGGAAGAGATCGAGGACGTCTTCTCGCTGCTCGAAGCGCACGGCATCGAGCTCGTGGACGCGGAGACGAAGGAGCAGCTCGGTGCGCCGGTGGGCCCCGCCGCGCGGCAGGAGGCTTCTTCCGCGGAAACCCCGACCCTCTCGCCCGCGGTCGTGCTCGAGAAAACGAACGACCCGGTGCGCATGTACCTGCGCGAGATGGGCACGGTGCCCCTGTTGACGCGCGAAGGAGAGGTGCGCATCGCGCGCCGCATCGAGCGCGGCGAGCGGCAGGCGTTGAAGGCGCTTTCGCGCAGCCGCTACGTCCTGCGCGAGATCCGGCTCCTCGGCGAGCGCATCCGCAAGGGGCAGGTGTCGCCGAGCATCTTCGTCGTCACGGACCAGGACGCCGAGGAGCCGCCCCAGGCGCGCCTGGGGCGGGTGGGCCGCATGATTGGGCGCGTCAACCGCCTCGCCGCTCAGATCGAGGCTCTGGAGAAGCGCGCGCGCCGCATGAAGCCCACGGGACGCCCGTATCGCGCGGCGCGCTGGAAGATCGGTCGTCTGCGCGTGCAGGTCCTGCGCGAGTTCGAGCAGTTGAAGCTCGTGCCCGCACAGATCGACCAGCTCTCCAATGCCGTGCTCGATGCCCACGCCAAGATCAAAGCCCACGAGCGCGCCATCCGAGAGCTGGCCCGGCGCATGAGGGAGATGCGGGACGCCAACGTACGGCGCGAGCTGAGGCGGAAGATCGAGCGACTGCGCGCCGATATCCGCGTCCTGGAGCAGGAGATGGGCGGGGACCGCCGGGAGCTCGAGGACGTGGCCGCGGCGCTCCACCGCGGGTTGCAGCAGGCGAAGCGGGCCAAGAGCGAGCTCGTGGAGGCCAACCTGCGCCTGGTGGTCTCGATCGCCAAGAAGTACACGAACCGGGGACTCCAATTCTTGGATTTGATCCAGGAGGGCAACATCGGCCTGATGAAGGCGGTGGACAAGTTCGAGTACCGGCGGGGCTACAAGTTCTCCACCTACGCGACGTGGTGGATCCGCCAGGCGATCACCCGGGCCATCGCCGACCAGGCCCGTACGATCCGCATCCCAGTCCACATGATCGAGACGATCAACAAGCTGGTGCGCACGTCGCGGACGCTCGTCCAGGAATACGGGCGCGAGCCGACGCCGGAGGAGATCGCCCGCAAGATGGGCATCCCCGTGGCGAAGGTGCGCAAGGTGCTGAAGATCGCGCAGGAACCGATCTCCCTCGAGACGCCGATCGGCGAAGAGGAGGACTCGCGGCTGAAGGATTTTATCGAGGATCGCTCGGCCGTCTCGCCGATCGACGCGGTCATCCAGAAAAGCCTGCGGGAGAAGACCCAGTGGGTGCTGAAGACCCTGACCCCGAGGGAGGAGAAGGTGCTTAAGATGCGCTTCGGGGTCGGCGGCGGGACCGAGCACACCCTCGAGGAGGTGGGCCAGTCCTTCACGGTGACGCGCGAGCGCATCCGGCAGATCGAATCCAAGGCGTTGCGCAAGCTGCGTCATCCCTCGCGCAGCAAGGTGCTGCGCATGTTTCTCGATCGCCTCTAGCCGGTGTAGGGGCGAGGGGCAGCTCGCCCGCGCCCGACGAGCGAGGGCCCTCCCCGTCGGCCGCGACCCCCGGGGCGCACCGGGACCGTCTCATCTGCTAGGGTAACGGGGATGGAAGGAAGCGAGACTCGCCTGGGCGCGGATCTGCGCGAGCGCCTGGCCCGCGTACCCCTCTTCGCGCGTCTCGGCGAGCAAGCCCTGGATGCGCTGGTGGCCCTGGCCCGGCCGCGCGCGCTCAAGCGCAAGGCCTACCTGTTTCAGGAGGGCGATCTTTATCGCGGTCCGTACGTGGTCCTCGGTGGGCTCGCGGTCGTCTTCAAGGTCTCGGCTCAGGACGGCCGCATGCTCGTCCTGCACGTGTGCCGGCCGGGAGCGGTCTTGGCGGAAATGCCCCTCTTCGAGGGGCCCCCCGGCCGCTATCCCGCCTACGCGCGTGTCACTCGGGACAGCGAAGTCGTCTTGTTGCCGCGGGAGCCCTTCACAGCGTTCTTGCGGGATCACCCCGAGGTGACGTGGGAGCTGGCGCGGGGGCTCGCGGCGCGGCTGAAGGAGCTGACGCTTCAGCTCGAAAGCGTCACCTTGCGGGAGGTGACCTCGCGCGTGGCGCGCTACCTGCTGCGCGAGGTGGAGGCCGCCGGCAAGCAGGGCGAGGCCCGGCCCGTCCTCACCTTGCCCCTGGCCAAGGGGTCGCTCGCGGCCTACCTCGGGATGGTGCACGAGACCTTCTCGCGCACGCTCTCCAGGCTGGTGAAGGACAGGATCGTGTCCGTAAAGGGCTCCGAGATCACGATCCTCGACGTGGAGCGACTCCGCCGCCTGGAGTGAGCCCCGGGCGCCCCGCGCACCGACTACGATCCCGAGGCAGCGAAGGCGCGCAGCGCTTCGTGCGCGCCGCCGATCCACGGTTGCCCGTGGGCGAGCAGCAGGTGGCTGAACTCTCGCGACTCGACGAGCCGCAGGTAGGCGGCCCGCAGGCCGCGCTTCACCTGCCGCGGGTTTTCCCCCATGTAGGCGTCCGGCACGAACGTCAGCGGGCCGTCGTCCTCGCGGATCACGCCGTCCGCCACGGCCACGATGCCCCCGGCCCGCGGGACGACGAAGGCGGTCTCGTCGGGGCACAGCACGTCGATCTCGAACGCCTCGATACCCCCCACGAGGCGGGCGCCGAAGCGGAAGCCCTGCACGGGCTCGCCCGAGCGGAACTCGTGCAGTCCTTGCTCGACGCACCACACCCGGCAGCCGAAGCGCTCCACGAACTTCCCGCTCTCCCGGTAGTGGTGCCGGTTCGTCAGGAGGATGTCCGTCGGCGGAGGGACGAAGCGCTCCAGGCCCTCCTGCGGAATCATCGGGTCGAGCAAGACGCCCTCGCTACGCAGCCAATAGGAGCTCACCGGAATGCCGATCTTCGGGTGTCTCGCCGTCCAGTGGAAGACCTCGGGAAGAATTTCTCTCATCGCTGCCTCCTTCTCCGCTCCTTCGCCGAGCGGCCGGTCGCCGCACCGGCGGCAAGGGGCCAGTATAACGCTAATAACGATAGAGGAGCGACGACTTTCGTGCGGCTTGCGGCTCTGCGCAATTTTTTTCTGGAAAAACGCGAGCGTCGGGGAACGTGGGCTGATACCGTGCGTTCCACTCGACCGAGCACCAGCGGCGGATGGGCCGTCTCTGGGATGCCGGAAGGAGCGAAAGATGCGCAAGGGAATGCGATACGCAGTCCTCGCCGCGGTGTTGATCTCCGGCCTCGTGGCGCTACCGGCCTCCGCGAAGCGCTACGGGAGTTTCTCCGTCCCGGAGAACTGCCAGGTGCAGGGCCAGAACCTGCCTGCGGGAAACTACGATCTCTCCTGGAAACACCTCGGCGACGATCGGGTCGAGGTCAAATTCTACCGCGGCTCGACGCTGGTCGCGACGGGCCACGGGACGCTGGTGCAGAACCAGCCCCCGGTCTCGCAGCACGCGCTCGTGCTGCGGGGCGGCCGCCAGGGCGCGATGGACGTGGTGGAGCTTCGTTTCGCGGGCAGCACGGACCGCATTCAGTTCTCGCGGAGCTGACGGCGGGTCAGGCGGCGTGCGCGCGGCGATCGCCGCCGCGCGCACGCACCTGGCGTGCCCGCCGGCGGCTAAGGCCGCCCGACGAGATCCCGCCTTCCCGCCGGCGCCCGGTAGCGCTGCCTGAGTTCGGGGGGAAAGCGGCGCGAGCGCACGAGCCCGCGGGAGGCGCACCAGTATTCCACTCCCGTAGCGAGACACCCCAATCCGTAGCGCAGGCTGCGGCGGAAATCGATCGAAGAGGCTTCGGGGAAGTAGCGCGTGGGGCAGCTCACTTCCGCCACCACACAGCCCAGCCAGAGGACCTGCGCCAGCACCTGGTTGTCGAACACGAAGTCGTCGGAGTTCACCTCGAGCGGCAGCGCCTCCAGGACCCGCCGCGAGTAAGCCCGGTACCCGCTGTGATATTCGGACAGCTTGGCGCCCGTCAGCAGGTTCTCCACGAACGTCAGCAGCCGGTTGCCCGCGTAGCGCCACCCGGGCATGCCGCCGCGCCGCGCCTGGCCCCCGAGGATGCGCGAGCCGATGACGCAGTCGTAGACGCCGTTGCCGATGAGCGACACCATCGCGGGGATGAGCTGCGGCGTGTACTGGTAGTCCGGGTGGACCATGATCACGATGTCGGCGCCGGCTTCGAGGGCTAGCCGGTAACACGTCTTCTGGTTCGCCCCGTAGCCGAGATTCAGCGGGTGCCGGTGGACGCGGATTCGGGGGAGGTCCTGGGCGATGGCCACGGTGTCGTCGCGGCTCGCGTCGTCCACGAGCACGATCTCGTCCACGCAGTCCTGGGCGACGACTTCCTCGTAGGTGCGCCGGAGCGTGGCCCCTGCGTTGTAGGCGGGCATGACGACGACGACTTTCTGGTCCCGGTACACTGTTGGCGTCCTTCGCCCCCAGCTTGCCGCCCTTCCGGAGGTGGCATTATTGTACCCGTCGTGCCCTCGCGGGGGGTCTTGCAGGTCGGGGTGCCGCGCCGGCACGAGGGTGGGCCGGCGGGTGGCGCTCCCCCGGCGGCGGCGGACCGAACGTCCAGCCGCGCCGACAGGGAGCTCCGATGAAACTGCTCGTCACGGGTGGCGCCGGCTTCATCGGCAGCAACTTCATCCGCTACATGCTGGGCCGCCGCGTCGAGGTGAGCGTCGTCAACCTCGACGCGCTCACCTACGCGGGCAATCTGCAGAATCTGGCCGATCTCGAGGGCGATCCGCGCCACGAGTTCGTGCGCGCCGACGTGGCGGACCGCAGGGCCGTGGAGGCGGTCTTCGAGCGCCACCGCTTCGATGCCGTCGTCCATTTCGCCGCGGAAAGTCACGTGGATCGCAGCCTGCACCTGGGCGTCGAGCGCTTCATCCACACCAATGTCCTCGGAACCCAGGTGCTCCTCGACGCGAGCCTGGCTCATGGGGTCGGCCGCTTCGTGCAGATCTCGACGGACGAGGTCTACGGGAGCCTGGGGGCGGAGGGGCGTTTCACGGAAGAGAGCCCCCTCGCACCCAACAACCCCTACGCGGCCACCAAGGCCGCCGCGGACCTCCTCGTGCGCGCGGCGTGGCGCTCCCACGGGCTCGACGTGGTCATCACTCGCTGCTCCAATAACTTCGGCCCTTATCAGTTCCCGGAAAAGCTCATCCCCCTGATGATCGCCAACGCCCTCGAAGACCGGCCGCTGCCCGTCTACGGCGACGGGCTCCACGTGCGCGATTGGATCTACGTGCTCGAGCACTGCCGGGCCATCGAGCTCGTGCTCGAACGTGGCCGAACGGGCGAGGTGTACAACATCGGCGGCCTCTACGACGTGCCGAACATCGAGATCGTCCGCAAGATCCTGCGCCACCTCGGAAAACCCGACTCGCTCATCGCCCACGTCGACGACCGCCCGGGCCACGACCGCCGCTACGCCATGGACGTGACGAAGATTTCCGCTCTCGGCTGGAAACCCGAGTTCAGCTTCGACGAGGCCCTGGCGCAAACCGTGGACTGGTACCGCACGCACCGGGACTGGCTCGACCGGGTGCGCAGCGGGGCGTACCGGGACTACTACGAGCGCCTCTACGGCCGCCGGGGCCGCGCGCGCTGAACGGGAATGGGGGACGTTCCCCCGAGGCTGGCGTCAGGGGAGCGTAGGCTGCGGCTCCTGCGGCTCTCGGGACGTTGCAGGCGTCCGCAAGCGCAGACCCGCGCGCTGTGCGCGCTGCGCGAGGAGCTGCAACGCCTGGACGTCGCCGCGCTGCGCGTAGGCTCGAGCCAACCGGTCGTAGGCCTGCTGGTAGCGCGGGTCCGTCTCGAGGGTACGCCACCAGAGCTCCAGCGCGCCCTCCTGGTTTCCCTCGCGCCAGCGCACGACACCGAGCCAGAAGTAACCGGCCGGGTTTCCCGGCGCGACCTGCGTCTCCCGGTAGAAATGAGCGGCCGCCCGCTGGAGGTCGCCGCGCTGCAGGTAAATCAGTCCCAGATTCCCGTGGACGAGCGGTTCCAGCGGGTCGAGCTCGAGCGCCTCGAGCCACGCGCGCTCTGCCTCGTGGTAGCGGCCCTCGCGGTAGGCGAGGGCGCCGTAGTGGTTCCATACGAAGGCGGAGTTCGGGGCCTGCTCGGTGGCGCGCTTCCAGAAGGCGTGTTCGTCGCGGAAATGGCGCGCATGAAGGAGACTTCCCAAAGCGAAAAGCGCCACGACGGCCGCGGCAGCCAGTCGCCCCGCCCGCGCCAGCCGCGCCAGCGAACCGACCTTCGCCGGCAGCAACCATGCGAGGCCGAACAGCGCGACGTAAAGCCGGTGATCGAGAAGCTCCAGCTCGCCCGAGCGCTCCGGTTTGGCCAGCACCGGCACCAGGAACAGCGCGAACCACACGAGGCCGAACAGCGCGCGCCTCAGGGCCTCGCCGCGTGCCAGGGCGAGCCGCCAGCTCACGAGGCCGAGGGCGATCCACCCCGGCCAGAGCCGAAGGTCGTCGAGCGTGGCGTAGACGGAGGGCCTCGCGGGAACGACCGCCTTGCCCAGATAAGCGAGCAGGGCGGCCGAGCGCGCCTCCAGCGCTTCTTGCGAAGGCACGGCGAAGGCCAGCGCGGCGCCGGCGAGGGCGCCGCGCCGCAAAACCAGCCACAGCAGCCCGATCGCGCCCCAGCCCAGCACGAGCGCGGCGGTACGCCGCGCCCGAAGCCTCTCCGGGGCGAACAGCGCCCCGTGAAGCAGGCACAGCAGCGGCAGGATCGAGGCCGATTCCTTGGCGAGCAGCGCGGCGGCGAAGGCTCCGAGGTGAAGCCCCCACGCCGCGAGGCCTCCGCCGCGCGAAAGGCGCAGCCACCCCAGAAACGAGGCCAAGGCGAACACGCCGAGCAAAGTGTCGTTGCGGCCCGGAATCCAGGCCACCGCTTGCACGAGTGCAGGGTGCACGGCGAACCAGGCGCCGGCGAGCGCCATCCAGCCGCGATCCAGCCCGATTTCTCTCGACAGGAACAGGAACAGCGCCACGCCGCACAGGTGCAAGATCAAGTTCGTCGCGTGGTAGGCGGCGGGCTTCGCGCCGCCGAGGCGGGCGTCCACGACGAAGCTCAACGACAGCAGTGGCCGGAAGAAGAACCCGCGCTCCCCGCGGTGAAAGACGTCTTCCTGAAAGGCGCGCAGCCAGGCGTCAGGCTGGCGCAGCCACTCCTGGCTGTCCAGAATCAGCCGCCGGTCGTCGAGGCCGGTAAAGCCGAAGCGCAGGCTCGGCGCGTGGACCAGCACCGCCAGGAGCAACACACCCGCCGTCGCGGCGGCGAGCCGCTGCGGCTGCGCAGGTATCGGGTCGACTGGCATGGACCCCCGACCCCGAATCGAATCTCGGCCCCCAAGCAGCGGCAGGATGCTTCGGGGCCCCGCAATGTACCCTGTCCCGGCAACAAGCTCCAGGCATGCGGGGCAGGACGGGAGCGGGGCTCTCCGGCGCGGTCCCGGGATGTCGGCGGCGGGCGCCGTCCGTGCTCTCGGCCCCAGGAACGGGCACCGCGCCGGGGCACTCGCCGGTACGGGGAGCGATCGGGGGTTCCCCTGAGGCGACACGCGTGTTGCCGTATGGCAACCCAGCTGGAGCTGCGCTGTGGACAAAAAAAAAGGTCGTACACTAGGAACGACGCCCCGGAGGGCGCCCGGCGGTCGGGCGGCGAGGGCGGGAGGGAACGACCATGACACGGCAAACGGGAAAGGTCCTGTGGGTGGGTCTCCTCGCGATGGTTCTTCTCGCCTTGGCTCCATACACCGCGGACGCGCAGGAATGCACGGGTATCTTCCCTAGCCCTCCGGAGAGCACCCAGTGCACCTATGAGCACGTGCCGTTTCATACCTTCACCTACGCGAATGGCGTCATGCGCGCTACGTGGCCTGCCGACTATGAAGTCCTCGAGGTGCATATCGCTAGCGACTGGCAAGACCTCGGTGTCTACGTCCCGGGCACCG
>JBBIHH010000019.1:0-67801 GCA_037447115.1 Acidobacteriota bacterium | reverse complement strand
GGAATGCCGCCTCCGCGCTCACCGCGCGCCGCGGGGCCGCCTGGTGCCGCCACCGCACGCGCCCCGCGCGGTCCGACACGCTTCGCACGAGATGCAGCGGCGCGCGCACGCCCCCTGCAGCCAGGGTACCGAAGGCTTCGGCGAGCTCGACGGGCCGCACCTCGAGCGCGCCCAGGGCCAGCGACGGCACGGCGGCGAGATGGCTCTCGATGCCGCACGCGCGCGCCACGGCGGCGACGCGCTCCAGGCCCACGCCGAGGGCGACGCGCACGGTGGGAACGTTGCGCGAGAGTTCCAAGCTCTCGCGTGCCGGTATCGGCCCACGGTACGTGCCGTCCTCGTTCTGCGGTCGCCACGGGCGTCCCGCGGCCCGCACCACCAGGGGCGCATCCTCGAGCAGGGTGGCGGGAAGCACACCGCCCGCTTGCCCGCGCAGCGCCGCCTCGAAGCCGGCGAGATAGACGAAGGGTTTGAAACACGAGCCGGGCTGACGGCGGGCCTGTACGGCGCGGTTGAACTGAGAGCGACCGTAATCGCGCCCCCCGACGAGGGCCAGGATCTCCCCCGTCGTCGGTCGCGTGACGACGACGGCGCCTTCGAGGGGCGCCCCGTCCCTCCGCCTGAGCGCAGGGCGGCGGCGCTCGAGTTCTTCGAGCCCACGCTCCAGCGCCTGCTGCGCCGCCTCCTGCGCCAGCGGATCGAGCGTCGTGTCGATGCGCAGGCCCTCGCGCTCCAGAGCGGCTCCCGGCACGCGTGCCTGAAGCTCGGCGACCACAGCGTCCGCCGCATAGAAGGCGCCGAGCTCCCGCTGCGGGCCGGGTGCGAGCCGCAGGCCCTCCGCACGCGCGCGCGCGGCCTCCGCAGGACCGATCCACGCGAGCCGCTCCATGGCGTCGAGCACCTGGTCGCGCCGCGCCAGCGCCCGCTGAGGGTAGCGGAAGGGGTTGTCGTGGCCCGGGCTGCGAATCAAACCGGCCAGGAGGGCCCACTCCCCCAGCGTCAGGTCGTGCAGGGAGCGGCCGAAGTAGTGGCGCGCCGCCGCCGCCACACCGCAGACGGCGACCGACCCGCGCTGGCCGAGGTAAACCTCGTTGAGGTAGACCTCGAGGATCCTATCCTTGGGATAACGGGCGTCGAGCAGCAGGGCCAGCGGCAGCTCCCGCAGCTTGCGGGACCAGCGCCGATCCGGGCTGAGGAACAGGTTTTTCACAGTCTGCTGGGTGATCGTGGAACCTCCCTGCACCACGCGGCCGCGCCGGAGATTCACCCACACGGCCCGCAACGCGGCGAGGACGTCCACGCCGTGGTGCTCGTAGAAGCGGGCGTCTTCGGCCGCCAGCACCGCCGCCACGAGACCGCGGGGGATCTGCTTCAGGGGCACGACCTCGCGCTCCTCCCGCTGCGGGCCCCACAGGGTCGCGAGCCGTTCCGGCTCGAGGAGCGCTTCCCGCAACGGGCGCCCGTCCGCATCCTCGAGTCGAACGATTCGATCGTCCTCCACGCGCAGGCGCAGCCCCATGGCGGGATGCGCGCCGCCCGCATCGCCCCAAGAGCGCACGTAGATCTCGAGGCTCGCGGGGTCGCGCTGGCGATAGGTCCCCGGCACATCCGCCGGGCCAGGGCGGTAGCCCATGCGCTGCAGGTGCCGCACGAGCGCAGCGAGCGGCAGGGGCGCGCCGGGGCGCAGCCGCACGGGTGCCGCGTAGACGACCGAAGGCAGCGCCCACAGCGAGCCCTCGAAGCGCTGCCCGATCTGCACACTGTCGTGGAGGACGAGCCCCCCGAGCCCCACGAGCGCCACGAGGCCGAGCGCGGCCGCCACGCGCAGGCGCCCGCGGGCGGTTGCCCTGCGCCCTCGCCGCGACGCGCGACGGTCGCCCATGGCGCGGAGGTTTCCTCGCCGCGCTTAGCGGCGCTGGAGGGCTTCTTTGAGCGGCTTGCCGGGGCGGAAGGCAGGGGCGCGCGACGCGGGAATCTCGAGAGTCTCGCCGGTCTGCGGGTTACGCCCCACGCGGGCCTTGCGCTGCCGAACCTCGAAGGTGCCGAATCCGCTGACGGTCACCTTGCCCCCACTCGCCAGCTCGGCCGCGATCAGGCCCGTCGCGGGATCGGGGTCAAACAACCCCTCCACGGCCACGCGCGCCTCCCGCGGCGAAAGTCCGGTGCGCGTTGCCAACCGCTCGATCAGCTCGGCTTTGTTCACGGGGACCTCCTCCAGGCGGACCGCCCCTGAGGGCGCCCGCGCCCATCGCCGTGCGCCGCTCACCCCGGAGTCGTGCCCAGTTCGCGGACTTCGCGCACGAACGAGCGCACCACGAAGATGCGGATGTTGTTGTCTTCCGGATCGGCGGGAAACAGGAAAAAGCCCAGCGGGTTGTCGTCCGCCCCCTCGCCCAGGGTTCCCCAGATCTCCTCGCCGTCCTGGAACACGACGATCGCCCGGCGCCCGCGCCGCTGAGCGTCGTCGAACTGCTTGCGGGCCACGAAGTCCCGGTTCCCGATGTAATCCTTGACCCAGAAGAGCGCCTTCATCGCCTCCAGGCGCAGCCGGATGGGCAGGCCTCCCCCTTCCGCGGGCAAGAGGTGGAAGCTTTCCCGGTCGGGGGAAAAGTCGTGAGTCAGGCCCTTGTGGATCGTGCCGTCCTTCATGTGCGCGACCACTTTGTTTTCCATCGTTGCCTCCGCTGCGCCCCCGCCTCCCCCCGGTGGCGGCGGTGGACCGGGCCAGCGTAACCCTACCGCCCTGCGGGAGGCAACGCAGGGTCCACCAGCCCCGCCTCGCGAAAGCCCCTGGCCCGCAGCCGGCAGGCGTCGCAGGCGCCGCACGGCATCCCCTGCGGCGAAGGATCGTAACACGACCAGGTGGCCGCGAGGTCCACGCCGAGCTCCAGCGCCCGCCGGACGATCTGCGCCTTCGTCGCGTGAAGCAGGGGCGCATGCACCCGGAAGCGCGCTCCCTCCACCCCGCTTCTCGTGGCCACGTGGGCGAGCGCTTCGAAGGCCTCGAGGAACTGCGGACGGCAGTCGGGGTAGCCGCTGAAGTCCACGGCGTTCATCCCTGCGAACAGATCCGAGGCGCCGAGCGATTCCGCCCAGGCCAGGGCGAGGGCGAGAAGCACGGTGTTCCGCGCCGGCACGTAGGTCGGCGGGATCTCCGAGGTCAGGGCGTGTTCCGGCCGGTCCCGGGGCACCGCCTGGGTGGGGTCGGTCAGGGCCGAGCGCGCCAGCGCCGCGAGCTCGACCCGGACGACCCGGTGCGAGACGGCACCGAGGCGCGGCGCCAGCGCCCGGGCGCGCTCGATCTCGACCCGGTGGCGCTGCCCGTAATCCACGGTGAGCGCGTGCACCGCGAAGCCTTCCCGCACGGCGAGCGCCAGGACCGTCGCCGAGTCGAGCCCTCCGGAAAAGAGCACCACCGCGCGCGCCGCCATTCACACCCCCCGCAGCACGCCGGGCCAGAGAACCTTGTGCAACTGGATCTGCACGCGCACGGGCAAGCCGTCCTCGAGGATCCACCGGGCGAGCTCGCCCGGATCGAGCTCCCCGTGGACGGGAGAGAAAAGGACGGTACAGCGCGAGGCCAGATCGTGCCGGCGCACCTGCGCGGCCGCCCATGCGTAGTCGGCGCGGTCGGCGATGACGAGCTTCAGCTCGTCCCCGGGCCGCAGGCAAGCCAGATTCTCCCAGCGGTTCTTCTCCGCCTCGCCGCTCGCCGGGCACTTGATGTCCACGATGCGCACCACACCCTCAGGCACGGCTTCGATCGGCAACTGCCCGCCCGTCTCCAACAGGACCCGGTAGCCCGACTCGAGCAGGCGCTGGAGCAGCTCGGGCGTCTCGGCCTGGAGCAGCGGTTCGCCTCCCGTGACCTCCACGAGGCGGCAGGGATAGCGCCCCACGGCCTCCAGGATGGCCGCCACCGTCATCGGACGCCCCTCGTGGAAAGCGTACGCCGTGTCGCACCAGCGGCAGCGGAGGTTGCAGCCTGCGAGCCGGACGAAAACACAGGGCCATCCGGCGTAGCTCGATTCGCCCTGGATGGAGTAGAAGATCTCGTTGACCCACAACACCCTGGGCATTGTACACGTTGGCTGGCCCGCGGGCCGCCCCCGCCGGACTCCTTGACAGCCCTCGCCCGGGGGCCGAGCTTTCCCCCGGGGCGAACGACAAGCCAACGGAGGCCGCGTGCCGATCGAGTACACGGTCGTCGGCGTCAGCTTGCTCTGCGCCGTGGCGGGAGGGTATCTGGCCGGGCGGGCGAGCGCGGTCCGGGCCCGCAGGCAACTGCGCCGCCTGGCGGAGCTGCAAGCTGAAACGGAGCAAAAGAACCGCGAGCAACAGCGGGAGCTGCAGCAGGTGCGGGAGGAGCAGCGCTCGATCACGCGCCTGGCCCGCGCGTTGCCCGATGCGGTGCGCGAGCTGAATCGCACCGATCTGAGCCCGCAGGCCATCACCGGAGTGTTGGTCCAACTCGTCCACGCGCTGTTCGATCCCGATCAGATCCTGGTCTATCTCGCAGCCCCCACGGAGGGACCCGGCTCCCCCCAGGCCCTCTTTCTCCGGGCCGCCCGGGGCCTGTCCCACATCCCCGAGCCGGTGCGCACCATCCGCGTCGGGGAAGGCAAGATCGGCTGGGCCGCGCAGCACCGCGTGGACATGGTGGCCGAGGACTGGCGCAACACGACCCGCACCGAGGGACACCCCGTGGAGGACAACCACCCCCTCGTGCGCTCGGACATGATCGCGTGCATTCTGCAGCACGGCGAGCGACAGGAGCAGCTGCTGGGGGTGATCTGCGTGGGGCGGCCGCGGCTCCGCCCGCGGGACGAGAAGCTGGTGCTCCAGCTCGTGGCCAACCTCGGCGCGCTGGCGCTGATGAACGCGCGGCACGTGCGAGAACTGAAGGACCAGGCGCACCACGACGGATTGACGGGCCTGCTCAACCGCGGGCATTTCATGAAAAACCTGGGTTTCATGATCAACAGCGCCGAGCGCGCCGCGCGCCCCCTCGCGGTCTTCATGTTCGACATCGATCACTTCAAGGCCTACAACGACGCCAACGGGCACCCCGCGGGCGACGAGCTTTTGCGCACCATGGCGAGGCTGCTGCGCGAGCACTTGCGCCCGGGCGACATCGCCTGCCGCTACGGGGGCGAGGAGTTCCTCGTGGCGCTGCCGGATACGGACGCGCTCGCCGCGGCGGAAGTGGCGGAGCGCATCCGAGAAGCGATCGCCGGGCACCGCTTCCCGCATGGAGAGAGCCAGCCGGGCGGGCGCGTGACGATTTCGGGGGGGGTGGCGGCGCTCCCGGAGGACGGGCAGAACGCCACCGACCTGATCCGCCACGCCGACCAGGCCCTCTACCAGGCGAAGGCTGGGGGACGCAACCGCATCGTGCGCTACCGGGGCGTGGAGATCGGCGACGCGGCGTTCGAGGAAGGCGAGGATTTCCGCGTCTACGACCTCCCCTTCGACGGCACCGGGCCATGAGCGCCGCGGAGGGCCTGGCGTGGTACCATCGTCGCGAGGAGGGGACGGTGGGAGAGGACGCGGCGCGGGAAGCGTTGCGCCTGCGCGCCTTGATGAGCCACGACGGGCGGGTGGGTCCCATCGAGGCTCGGCTCGGCCGCCGCCTGCTGCGCTTGCTCGACCCGGTCTCGCGCGAGGGCCAGGCGCTGTTGCGCGAGGGCCGTGTCGAGCTGGTCGCGCCGGGAGGGGACACGCTGGGGCGCCTGACGTTGGAGGAGGCGCAGCGGCGCCTTCGCTCGCGTCTCGAAGCACGCCTGGCCGACGCTGGGGGCGAGATGCAGCGGGAAGCCCTGCTCGAGGGGCTGCGCCGCCTCGGCCCGCCCCCCGCCCGCGAAGGGCGGAGCTAGTCGCCGCTGCGGCGGAAGCGGCTGCCCGCCGGAATGTGCGGCGGGGACTACGGCGGCTTTCGCGTCTGCCGGAGCGTTTCGAGGGCACCGCCAACGTTGCCCGACCGATCCGTCACGCGCAGCCTCAGCGTGCGTGCATCCGGCGGCGCCTCGAGGCCAACGCGGTAGACCTCGCGTTCGCTGTCGGCTACCCCGTCGAGCGGATGGATCGGCACCCACGGCTCCTCGCCGAAGGCGTACTCCACCGCCGCCACCGCGCCCCCCGCATCCACCGCCTCGAACTCGAGGCTCACCCGGACCCCCTCGAGCACGGCGTGCAACTTCTCGATCCTGGGCGCCGTGTGGTCCACATCGAAGGGCTCGCTCTCCCGCAGGGCCTGGCGCCCGGAACCGGGCGGGTTCCCGTCCCCATCGTCGGCCACCAGCCGCACCCTGTAGCGCCCATCGGGCACATGCCGCGTGTCCCAGCTGTAGAACGTTTCGTCGAGCCCTTCTGCGACGGGAAACCACTCGAGGTCGCCTTCGCGCCGCAGTTCGAGGCGGAAGCGTAGCGGATCGCCGTCCGGATCTTCCGCCTCCCAGACGAAGGTGCGTGCACCCACCTCGTACGCCTTCCGGATCGCCCCGGCGGGCATTCGCACCGACTGGATCGCCCCCAGTGCATCCTGCGCCACCGGGTCCTTCGAAGTCAGAGGCTCCACCGCGAGGCTGCCCTGGGTGCGGGTCCGCTGCCAGGCGATGCCGGCAGGCTGGATCTCCAGTTTGGTGATCCGCGGCGCGCGGTTCAACGGCTGATAGTGCACGCGCAGGGAACGCAGCGCGGGCGAGCCGCCGCGGCCCGCTTCGAGGCTCAGCTCGAGCTGCACGCGCCGCGCCGGCGGAAACGAGCCGAGCGAGGTGGCGGAACCCTCGGCTCGGACTTCCTGCCACGGCGTCCAGGTCTCGTCGGGCTCCTCGGTGTTGCCGACCCGCGCGCGCACGCGCACGCGCGCCCCTCCGGGCAACCAGCCGTCCCATTCCACGCGGCCCCAGCGTGCGGTCCAGCCGGCATCGATCGGCTCGGTCTGATAGCTGCCGCGCGAGCCGCGCTCGCGCCCGAGGCGCTCCACGCGCGCATCGCGGGCCGCGCCGACCCAGAGCGAGCCCTCCGGGCCGACGCGCAACACGGTGATCGTGTCCGAACCGATCCGCACCACGCTCCGCGTCTGGCCCTGGCTGTCGATCCGGTACAGGTGCCCGCGATCGCCCGTGCCGATGCGCAGCATGCCCTCGCCGTCCACGACCAAGGCGTGGGGGGTCTCCTGCGCCCGCCACAGCTCCTGGACGTCGCCGTCCGGCTCGAAGCGATAGAGCGTCGCGGTTCCGGCGGGAGCGGGAGGTGGCTGGGGGGATGGCCGAGGGGGGGTCGAGGGCTCCGGGTTGGCGCCTTCCTCTGGCGGCGCTTCCGGGCGCACGACCACGCGCTCCGCCGCCAGCGCGGGAGGGGGTCCCGGCGCCCGGCGCTCCCCGAGAGCGAGCGCGAGAATCGATCCGTCCGCCTGGGCCGCGACGGCCACGATTTCGGGAAAGTCGGCGTCGAAGAGCACGAAGCTCCGTGCCTGCGCGGCTGCCGCGGTTTGCACCCGCAGGATCCGCCCGCGCGTGCCGGTGCCCGCCACGACATCGCCGCCCGCACGGGCGAGGCTGCGCACCGGGTCGTCGCCCGTCTCCACGAGGCGTACGGGCGGGCGACCCGCCTGGAGCTCCATCACCGCCCCGGGCTGCCCCGTAGCGGCCCACAGGCGATCGCCCTCGCGCAAGAGCGCCCAAACGAAGGACGCACCCGTGCGCGCAACCTCCTCGATGCTTCCGGGTCCAGAGGCGCGCCACACGACGCCGTCCGGGGCGGTGGCGAAGTAGGCGCCGCCGCGCCCGTCGGCTACCACCGCCGTCACGAGCGTGTCCTCCCCGCCTTCGTACCATGTGGCCGTGGCCCCGTCCGCACCCAAACGCACGAGCCGGGCCGGGCCGGAGAGCCCCACGAACGCTCCCGGGCCGTCCGGCGCGAGATCCCACACGATCCCCTCCCCAGGCCCCCAGACGGTACGGCGCTCGGCGGCCAGCACGAGGCGACCCTCGGCATCCACCTCCGTGCCGATCAGCGTGCCCCGCGTCCATCCCGCCTCCGAACCGAGCTGCCATACTTTGGGCAGGCCGGCTCGTCCGTCAGCTCCGGCACTCAAGACCAGGACCAGAACGGCCGCACTCGACCTCGGGCTCACGGCTCGCTCCTGCCGCCCCCGCCGGGCGGACCGCCCCAGGGTTCGCGCTTCCTGCCCGCGGAGCTGCCTGCGTCGGGAGGCTGCGTTCCCTCGGGCGCGACCGCCTCCGTCTCGCGCCCCGCCTCGAGTTCCAGCGCCACCACCCCCTCCAGGGGCCCCGGGAAATCCATTGCGTCGGAAGCCAAAATCACTTCCCGCAAGACCCGGCCCCCGTCTTCGGCCAGCAACCGCACCGCGGTCGGGGGCAGAGCCTCGTAGACATGACCCGCGTGTACGGCGCCTTGGGCCCGCCTGTAGAGCACAGCCTGCAGGCGATCGGGGGCGGGCTGCGCGCCGAGCGCCTGGAGGTAGCCGGAGAGGTTCTCCGCCGTGACGACCCGCCGCGACCATCTCTTGCCCAATCGCTCGTCCACGGCCTCCGCGCTCCCCACGATCAGCCCCAATGGCGTATCCGGCGCGACCCCAGGCGGAAGGCGCAGGCGCAGCACGCGTTCCACGCGCTCGCCCCCGTAGCCAGCGAGGACGCAGGCGACTTCGATCGTGCGGCCCGGCTCGAGGGGTGCCCGGTTCAGGTAGACCTCCTCGACGCGGTAACGCCGCACCCCTGGCGTGGACTCGACCTGGAGCACGATGCGGTTGAGCTCGGCGGGTCCGAACCGGTTGCGCACGATCCCCTGGACGACTTGGGCCACGAGCGAGGCGGCCTGAAGCGAGGCATCGCCGGATTCGGGGCTGAGGGCGAAGCGCACGGGGACCTCGATACCCCCCGCGACTTCGATCGTTCCGCGCGCGCGGATCGTGACCCGCTCGTCGTAGGCCAGGTTCTCCACGAGCGCGCTCGCCAGACCCACGCCCACGAGGACCGGCAGCAGCCGGTCGTGGCGAGCGATCTCGAAATTGAACCGCTGGCGTCCCGCGGGCAGCTCCAGCACGAGCTCGAAGGGCACGGTGCGGGCGCGCAGCCCGAGCTGACCGACGATGGCGGTCAGCCGATCCTCGACGATCGCCCCGATCTCCTCTCCCAGATTGGCGAGCTTGACCGAACCCCCCATGGCCGGAAGCGTGTAGAGCACCGAGGCGCGCACGAGCGGCAGCTCCACGCGACCCGAGCCCAGCAGCGGGTGACCGAACGCGTAGACACGGTCGCCGTCGATCCAGGTCAGCGTGCCCGTGGCAGCGATGCTGACATCGCCCCGGATCAGCTCCACCCCGATGGGCATTCCGGGCTCCAGCGGCGCCTGCGGCGCGGCGGGTGCCTCCGCGACGGCCCGCCCGCCTCCCGGTAGAACGATCCAGCGCTCGTCCCCGAGCTGTTGCTCCAGGTAGCGGCGCACCGTCGCCGGGACGCCGCTCGCGAAAACCGGCGTGGCGATCGGCGCCACCATCCGTTCCCCATACCCGATCGGTCCGGCCGCCGCCGCCGCGTGCATGTCCGCCGCAGGCGTGACCCCGCCGATAGCCTCCCGCGGGAAAAAACCGAAGCGGTAGCTGAGGGCTCCGACGAGCTCCCCCTCCACGTAAACTGGGCTGCCGCTCATGCCTGCCGCGACACCCACGCGCTGCGCCTCGGGACCCTCGAGCCGCACGAGGTACAGGTCGTGGCGGGGGCCCGCGGCGTCGCGGTACACACCGAGCATGACAAGGGGTAACTCCACGACCCGCTCGCCCTCGAGGGCGGTGCGCACGACACCGCGCGCTCCGGGGGGTACGGCAGGCGCGGCCGGCCATGCCGCGCTCGCAACCACCCACGGGACGAACCACCCCAGGAGCCGCTGGAGCTTCCCCTTCACTGGGTTTCGCTTTCGCTCTTGAGGGCTTGCTTCACGGCCTCGACGATGTAGTTCTGCATCGAGGGTTTCTTGCCCCGGACCGCCTGGTACACCAGATGCGGGAGTTTGAGCGAGATCTGCACGCCGTTCTCGTCCAACGTGTCCAGCCATTGCGTGAATTCGTCCCAGGAACGGAAACGCTTGCCCTCGATCGCCCCCTTCCGGTAGAGCTCGATCTCGGTGATCTCGTCCTTGAGCCGGAAGAGCACATCCCGCTCGCTGTAGTCGCGGAATTCGCTGTAGGCGAAAAACTTCACCTGGCCCGCCGTCTGCTCCTTGCCCTTGACGGAGACCTCGGCGTGCTTGTTGCAGCGCATCATGATGAAATCGCTGCGACCCTTGAAGTGAAACGCGAGGATGGGGTCGCTTTCCGGGCAGTCATCGGAGGGTGTTTTCAGGGCGCGGAACACGCGCCTCGCGATGTCGTCGTTCGAGCTATAGGCCATTGCACCGCCTCGCCGTGAAAGCGCGCAGAGTATACGGTGAGATATGCGCCGACTCAATACCGTCTATGCGCCTCCTGTTGCATCCATAGACCCCGCTCCACTCGGGCGATATCTCTCCGGTGGGCGCGGGAGCGGTCACCAGGTCAAGCGGCCCCTCAGTAACTCCGGGCCCACGTGGCATCTCAAGACAAGAAGCCCTCACCGGCTCTGACTTCCATAGACCTAAGTTCAATCTCTTCAATGGATTAGCCAGTCTAGCTCGCCGATGTTCGTCGCAGAATGAGACGGCTTCCGCTGCTCGCATCGGGCCGTGACTGCTGGCTAAAGAAAAGAAAATAAACGGGATAGGCACGAGAAAGGCTCTTGGGCCCGCCCATTGCTCCTGAGTCTCCGCGCTTCCGGACGTGGTGACCGGGAGGAGCGAAGACGGAGGGCTTGACCATGAGACGGGCCGACAGAGCAGGTTGGAAACTCTTCGTGGCGCTGCTGGCCACGCTCGTCGCGACATCCGCTTGGGCCGGAACCGGGCCGAAGGCGAAGCTAGCCCCGGATCTGCAGTTCCAGCCGAGCGACGCGACGGGGGCCAAGCGCGTCATCGTGACCTACGATCCGGCGTTCTCCGCGCGGGACCTCGAAGCCTTGCGGGCCGGGGGAGCCAAGCTCGGACGCCGGTTCCAGGACTTGCGGGCGTTCTCGGCGCAGCTGTCCGAGGCGCAGCTGCAGGCCCTCGCCGACGATCCACGCATCCTGGCCATCTCCCCCGACCGGGTGGTGATCGGCACGCTCGACGCTGCGGTGCCGACGGTGGGGGCGGACCAGATTTTGAGCACCGTGGGCTACAGCGGCGCGGGCGTGACGATCGCGCTCGTCGACTCGGGCATCACACCCACGCCGTCGGTTCCATCCTCGCGGATCCTGGCGGCGGTGGATTTCACCGGCGAGGGGACCACGATGGACACCTTCGGCCATGGCACGCACATCGCGGGCATCATCGGCGGCTCCGGCGTCGGGGGTGGCGTGCAGGGTCTCGCCCCGGGCGTGAGCTTCGTGTCGCTGCGGGTGCTCGACGGCGAGGGCAAAGGCTACGTGAGCAACGTCATCGAGGCCATCGAATGGGCCATCGCCCACCGCGAGACCTACAACATCCGCGTCATCAATATGTCGCTCGGCCACCCGGTGATCGAGTCGTTCCGTACGGATCCGCTCAACCGCGCGGTGGAGCGGGCGTGGCTGGCGGGCCTCGTCGTGGTGTGCTCGGCAGGAAACCGCGGCCGCGAGGGTTACATGACCATCAGCACGCCGGGGAACGACCCGTTCGTGATCACCGTGGGTGCGATGAACGATCGCAACACGCCCGAACGAGGCGACGACATCGTCACCACTTACAGCAGCCGTGGGCCGTCCTTCGGGGACCATGTGCTCAAGCCGGACCTGGTAGCCCCGGGCAACCGGATCGTCTCGGCGCTCGCCCCCGGTGCCGCGCTAGCGACGATGTTCCCCGAGCGCGTCTCCGGCGACCGCATCGAACTGTCGGGCACGAGCATGGCGGCAGGGGTCGTGAGCGCGGCGGCAGCCATTCTCCTGGAGCAAAATCCGATGCTCTCGCCGGACCAGGTGAAGGCGATCCTGATGTTCTCCGCCGAGAAGCTGGAGGGCGAAGACGTCTTCGCCGTGGGCGCGGGCTACGTGGACCTCGTGAAGGCCACGGCCATGAACGGACCCTTCCCGCCCATCCGGTTCAATAGCACCTCGCCGATCGTCGTCCGCACCGAGGAGGGCTTCGAGCTCGCCAACGCGCTCGCCCCTATTCTCGGCGGCGAAGCCGTGCTGTGGAGCGAGGCCGTGCTGTGGAGCGAGGCCGTGCTGTGGAGCGAGGCGGTCCTGTGGAGCGAAGCCGTCCTCTGGAGCGAGGCGGTGCTCTGGAGCGAGGCCGTGCTGTGGAGCGAGGCGGTCCTGTGGAGCGAAGCCGTCCTCTGGAGCGAGCTCTTCGCCGACACCGTGCTCTGGAGCGAAGCCGTCCTGTGGAGCGAAAACGCGGTATGGGGCGATGCCGTGCTCTGGAGCGAAGCCGTGCTCTGGAGCGAAGCCGTGCTCTGGAGTGAAGCCGTGCTGTGGAGCGAGGCGGTGCTCTGGAGCGAGAGCGTTCTCGGCTCGGGAGACGCGGCCTGAGCCTCACGGCGAGCTGCAGATCAGAACCAGGGAACTGGCGCCGCGCCCCCCGCCGGGGCGCGGCGCCGTGTCCGCAGCCCCCCATTCGGGGTCAAAGGACGCGAAGCAGCTCTCGCCACACCTGGAACACCCGCTCCTCCTGCAAGGGGCGCCGGAAGATCCGCCGCAGTCCGGGCGCCCGCAGACCTCCCAAGCGCGCCTGCTTGAACCAGCTCTCTCCCATGGCGCGCCCCGCCATACGCACCCACCGGCGCTGCGCGCTGCGCTCGCCCGTCAAAGCATCCGTCCGTCGGGATACGACGCGGCGGACCCAAGCCACCGCTTCGACGCGTGTCGCCGCGAGATTCTCTCCTGGGGGCCAGAGGTCGGTGGGATCCACCAAGCGCGCCCCGAGGATGGCGACGGCTTCGTCGTAGGCGGCGCCGAGCAGCCGAGCCCACGGGTCGTTCCAGCGTTCCTCCGGCTCCTGCCACAGTCGGCCCGAAAGGGCCGTGCGCAGAAAGCGCGCCGCCTCGGCCCCCGCGGCAGCGGGTACGTAGCGGCGCAGGAAGAGGGTGTTGGAGCGTTTGTCGTACAGCGCGCCCCGCGCCGCGAGCACCTGCCGGGCGTCTTCGATCTCCTCGGCGCTGCGACCGTGCTCGGAAAGCACCCCCGGCAGTTGGATCTCGGCGTCGGACCCGCTGTAAACCTCCGGGTACGCGTCCGCCAGTTCCTCGGACCACCCCCCTGCGTGGGCGAGGCGGACGCGAGTCGGTCGCAGTCCGAGCCAGTGCGCGGCGAGCGTATCGATGGCGTGGTGCACGGCGGTCGTGAGGTCCAACTCCTCGTCCGCGCGGACCTCGTCCCGCCAGCGCTCGAGCATTTGCCGGTAGGCCTCGTACTTGCCCAGCGGGCTGGTGTGAAACACGGCGAACCGCCCTCCGCCAAGCTCGAGGGCTTCCGGCAACGCCTCCCCCCGCGCCAGCCACGCCCAGTAGGCCGGCTCCGGATCCTGGTAGACGAGCACCATGGGCAACGGCCCCAACGCCCTCCGCTGAGCCTCCCGGCCGACCCTTCGGGGGATGTGGCCCGGTGAAAGGTGCGACTCGCCGAACAGCACCAGGTGCACGGCGTGCGGGTGCGACACGAGCGAGGCGACGATGCGCCGCGCGGCGTGCTCGTCGCGACGTGCGAGATGGCGAAACCCGGCCCGCGGCGCGACGTCGAGTCCGTAGACGGGCACGCCGAGCCTGCGCGCCGTATCGAGCAGCATGCGGTACCCCTCCCAGGGGTCGCCCCATTCTTCCGCGTAGTGGATGCGCCAGCGAAACGCGGCGTCGTCGAGCAGTCCTCGCTGCCGCCGGTCGAGCCAGTGCTGCTGGCGCGTGTAGACGAACTCGACCCCGAGCACCGCCGTGCCCCGTCGCTGGCAGAGTTCCTCCAGCATGCGCGCCGCGAACGCCTGATGCGCGCCGAGCGCGTGGAATTCTCCGAGGCACACGAGGCGCGCCTCCGCGCAGCGGTCCCAGAGCTCCCGGAGCGTCAGGCGACCCGCGACGCGCCGCGTGTGTCGGCGGAGGTCGCGGTGATAGGGATGGGCCAGGAAAGGGTCGAGGCGCTGAATCTCGCGGCGCAGACGGGATGCCGCCGCTCGCTGTCGCGCTAGCCAGTCCCAAGAGACCTGGACTGGACGCCCCGTCACGTGGCGTCAGGGCCCTCGGGCTTGCCGGAGCTTTTCTTGTCGGGAGTATCCTCGCCCCGCAGGGCCGAGCGGAAGTTGCGGATCCCCTCCCCCAATCCTCTCGCCAGCTCGGGAATCTTGCGTCCCCCGAAGAGCAAGGCCACGAGCAGCAGGATGAGCAGGATCTCCCAGCCCGACAAGGGCCCGAACAGACCGAGCGGTACCATGGTCACTCCCGCGGCACGCCCGCTCCCTCCCGGGCATCGCCCGGGGAGAGCAGGATCTCGCGCTCGTTACCGACCCGGCGCGTGATGCGCGCCGCGTCGAGATACTCCAACAGCGGAATGGCGCTCCGGCGGCTGACCCCCGCGAGCTCCTTGAAGGTGGCCACGTCGATGCGCTTGCTGCGCCGAGCGTGCTCGGCGAGCCTCGCCCGCAACGCCCCCAGGACGTCGGCGTGAATCCAGCGCCCGTCGCCCAGCCGAACGATGCGCCCCTGCCCGGCCAACCACTCCACGAGGCGTCGGGCGCGCTGCGGTTCGGGCTCCGCCTCGAGCCAGCGCTCCCCCGGGGGCGGATCGAGCCCCGCGTCCCGCAAGCTCCGCTCCAAGCGCTCCACCACCGCCTGATCCTCCCGAGACAGTACCACCCGGTGGTCCGCCAGCGCTACATACTCTCCCGCCAGGGCGAGCTTCCCTTGCGCCGCCCGAGCTTGGAGTCCGGCCCGCCACGCCTCCTGGGGCATCTCGGGACAGAGGTGTCCCCGCAGGGCCTCCCGCGGGTAGCCGGTCGCCAGCGGATCCCCCCGGTGCACCCGCGCCAGGAACTGCTCGACCGCCTCCCAGATCTCGCCCCAGACCTGCGCGTCGAAGACGTGGCCCTCGAAGCGCACGGCTCTTCCCTCGGCCACGAGCTGCTCCACGACCTCCGCCGCCTCCTCCGGCCGCATCCCGACAGCCGCGCCGAGCTGCGCGAGCGCGGCTCCGGCGCGTCCTGCGCGGCGCAAGTGCCGCCCCAGGCGCTCGCGGTCGCCCTCGGCCTGCGCGTATTCCTCCGCCCGCACGTGACGCGGCGGGCGGATGTCCCGCACGATGCCACCGCCGACCGTGTCCACGGGCGCCGGCAGGCGGAGGATAAAGCGGTCGCCGGGCAGGAGCACCGTGGGCGCCTCGAGCTGGACCACGTACAGGGCCCCTGCCGGGCCGCTCGCCGCAGCGAGCGCGCGCAGGCGCGCGTTGCGCTCGCACGTCCCCTGGTGGAACCTCACGATCCCCGAGCGGCGCAGCCGCTCGGGCGCGTGCTCGAGCCATGCCACCTCGGCCACGATGCGCCGGGTCGGCGCGAGGCTTCCCGGAGCCACGAGCGTCGTTCCCCGGGGCACCTCGTCGCGAGCCACGCCCTGAAGGTTGACCGCCACGCGCTGGCCCGCCCGCGCCCGGGTCACCGATCGGCGGTGGACTTGCAGCCCGCGGATCCTGGCCCGCCGGCCCCCGGGCAGGATCTCGATCTCCTGGCCCACTTCGAGCCGGCCCGAGGCCAGCGTCCCGGTCACGACGGTACCGAACCCCCGCAGGACGAACGCCCGATCCACCGCGAGGCGGGGCAACCCCCCTTCCGGCCGGTCGGGCAAGCGGTCGAAAAGCCCCCCCAGGGCTTCGCGCAACCGGTCGAGCCCCTGGCCCGTCTTCGCCGAGACCTCGATCACAGGCGCGCCGTCGAGCGCGGTGCCCTTCAGGAACTCGCGCACCTCGAGGGCCACCACCTCGCGCATCTCGGGGTCCGCGACATCGCTCTTGGTGAGCGCCACGAGGCCTGCCCTCAAGCCGAGCAGGGTGGCGATGTGCACGTGCTCGCGCGTTTGGGCCGACACCCCCTCGTCCGCCGCCACGACGAGCAGCACGGCATCGATCCCCGAAGCGCCGGCGATCATGTGACGGACGAAGCGCTCGTGGCCAGGGACGTCCACGAACGAGACGACGCGGCCCGGCGCGAGCTCCGTGTCGGCGAAGCCGAGGTCGATCGTGATCCCCCGCTCCTTTTCCTCTTTGAGACGGTCGGGATCGATGCCGGTCAGCGCGCGCACGAGCGCGCTTTTCCCGTGGTCGATGTGACCGGCCGTGCCGACGATCAGGTGGCGTTCGTGCATCGCGCGAACCCCCGCCGCGCTCATTCTGACACGGCGGGGGGCGCGGCCGCGATCCGGATCAGTGTCCCTCGGTGCCCGCAACCAGGGGCTGGGAACTGGGGCGCCTGGACGGGGCTTTGATCATCCGCCGGCGCGCGAACATGCGCCGCAGGCGCGTCTTGGCCTGGCATTCGATCTGCCGGACCCGCTCGCGGCTGATGCCCATCTTCTTGCCGATCTCCTTGAGTGTCAGCGGGCTTCCGCCCGTCAGGCCGAAGCGGTAGGTGAGAACCGTGCGCTCCTGTTCCGTGAGGCAAGCCAGGGCCTCGGTAACGAGGCAGCTCGCCTCGCGCTTGATGAGATCGGCTTCCGGATCGGTGCCGTTGCGGTCCACGAGGTAGTCGCACAGAGGCGTGTCGCGGTCGCGCCCGACCTTTTCCTCCAGGCTCACCTCGCGCATCCGCAGCTGCAGCGTCTGGTCGATCTTGCGCACGCTCTTGGCCAGGCGTTCCGAGATCTCGTCCCGCCGCGGCTTGCGGCCCAGCGTGCGGCGCAGCGCGTTTTCCGCCTCGCGGATCTCGCGCACCTTCTTCATCTGGTAGGTGGGCACGCGCACGAGCGCCGCGTGCTCGCTCAAGGCCTTGAGGATGGACTTGCGGATCCACCAGATGGCGTACGTGATGAACTTGGTTCCTTTGGCCGCATCGTAGCGGCGGGCGGCTTCGATCAGACCCAGATTGCCCTCGTTGAGCAGATCCTCGAAGGGCAGGCCCAGATTCCGGTACTCGCTGGCGACCTTGACGACGAAGCTGAGGTTCGACTCCACCAGTTCATGCAGCGCCTTCTGGTCGCCGCGCTTGACCTCCCGCGCCAGCATCCGCTCCTGCTCCTTGCTCAACAGGGGATACTCCCGAATCTCGGCGAAATAGCGCGTCAAGAGGGAGCTGCGATCCTTCAGGTCCATGAGGCTCCTTTTCCGGCGCCGGGGCGCCCGTGAGCCGGTTGACACCCTCCGAGCTTCAACGTACCTTTTCGCGACAGATTTGTAGAGGAATTAACGCTTCGTGCGGGAGCGATCCGGGGTGACGAAGGCCCCGAAAGCGTCAGGGCGAGCCACGAGGGGTACCGTGCCTCCGCACTGCGCGCCTGGTCGGTCAAGCGTCGGGCCCTCCGCAGCGGCAGCGACTCCCTCCGCCCTGGGCTCGGACGGGGCGAACCGTCTGCTGCTTTCCCCCGGTGCCGCTGAGTTTATGGGATGCGAGGAGCGATGTCAAGAGCGGATTCCGTAAGAATCCGCGCCAGACAACGGATTTCGGCGTATTCTTCTGCAGCATAGGCTCGAGGAGGTTCGCCATGGGCCCCCGGAGCGTCCGTCGCAGGCAGACAGTCTTCGTCGGGAGCAAGATCCGTCAGCTGCGCAAGGAGCGCGGGCTGACCCAGTCCGAACTCGCCCGCCGTATCGGCGTCCAGCAGTCCGACCTTTGCCGCATGGAAAACGGCGAGTACAAGGTCTCGCTGGACACGCTGTTCAAGGTTCTCGGGGTGTTCGGCATGGACATCGGTGAGTTCTTCCGCGACGAGTTCCCCTCACCCCACGCGACCGACCGCGAGCGCGAGCTGCTCCGGCTGTTCCAGCGCCTGAGCCCCGAGGCGCAGGAAGAAGTACTGGACTTCGCCCGTTACAAAGGCGCGCGGAGTAGCGAAACGTGGCGCGGGTGAAGGGTCCCGAACCGGACAGTCCCGCCGAAGCGCGGCTTGCGTACGCCTCGTGCACGACGCGCGGCCACGAGGCGACGCGGCGCGGCCAGTTCCGGGAGGCCCTCGAGGCCTATTGCGAGGCGCAGCGGATCGCGCAAGAACACCTGGGCAGCTACGAGCAGGATGCCAGCGCCCTCAACGTGGCCATGGTCCGCATTCAGCTCGGGCAAGCCCGCGAGAGCGAGGAGGGCCTGCGCGAGATTCTCCTGCGCAGCCAGGATCCTCAGATCGCCTTCGCCGCCGCCTACAACCTCGCGGGCAGCCTGCGCCGCCAGGGCCGCTACGACCGCGCTTGGGTTTACGCGCGGCGCGCCATGGCGTGGGCCCGCGAGAGCCGCCATCCCGATGCCCGCGCCCAGTGCCACAACCTCCTGGGCAACATCCTGGTCAATCAGAACAAGCTCGACGAGGCGTTGAGAGAATACCGGCGGGCCCTGACTATCCGGCGGCGGCAGAAGGCCGACACGCGCTACTCGGAGTCGATCCTCTGGGACAACCTGGGCTATGCCCTGCTGCTGCGCGGTCGTGTGCGGCGCGGTCTGACGGCGATCCGCAGGGCCCTGGCGCTTGCCGTGGAGGTCGGCTACCGGCGTTGCGAAGCCGAATGCCATCAGGATCTTTGTTACGGCCTGCTGATCGCCGGCGACCATGCCGCCGCCCGCCGGCACGGCGAGACGGCCCTGGCGCAGGCACAGGAGCACGGTTACGAAGACATCGAGGAGAACTGCCACTACCTGCTCGGCGAGCTCGGCGCTCGCACCGGAGACCTGGAATACCGGGACCATCATTTCGGGCAGCTCCAGCACCGGCATCCCGAGCTACCGTTTCTGAAGGACTTCCTATGCGCGGTGGACGTGACGCGGATCATCACGCTCAAGCGCTGAGCTTGCGCCGTGCCGCGGTGGCCTGGGCGCTCGCGGCGCTGGCCGGGGTCTCGCCCGCCGGCGCGAGCGAACAACAGAAGCTCGCCGCGACGGGCACGGTCCACCGCGTGCAGTCCGCCGTCACCAGCAACGGCCCCGGCTCCGGCAGCGCGATCTTGCACCGCGCCCAGCTGCCCGACGGGACGGTCACGAGCGAGATCATCCCCGGCACCGAAGACGCGCGTCCCGACGCGGAGCCGGTGCTCGAGATCGACCCGGTGACCCAGCGGCCGATCGTCGTCTGGGCTCGGGACACCGACGGCGACTTCGACATCTTCGTCACCCGTCTCGAGGCGTCGGGCTGGGGGCCGCTGCGCAGCGTGGGGGCACTCGCGGGCCAAGACCGCAGCCCCCGCGTGAAGGTGACCCCGCAGTGGGTGCACATCGTGTGGCGCAACGAGCTTCCCCTGGGCCCGCAGCCCTACCGCCTGACCTTGGAGCGGGCCACGCTGAAGGTGGCCTACGGCCCGGAGCCGCTCCCCCTGGACGACGCCGACCCGATCTCGCCCGCCGGAGAAACCGCAACCTCGCCCCCGAACGCGGGGCTGTTCTTCGCCGTGCCGCTGACCTCCGTCATCACGGGAGCCTCGCCGCGCGTGTTCCTGTGGGGCATCCAAGAGGAGCCCACGCCCGTCGGTTACCTGGAGACCTTCGAGGTGCCCCCGGGCGTCACGGACCTCGGCCGCGCCGACGCCGGTTGGTTCGGCGGTCGCTTCGCCGTGTGGTTCGTCACGAGGGACAAGCTGTTCTACACCTATCAGGAGGGTGGCGCGTGGACCGGGATGCGCCAGATGCAGCTCGACACCTCCACGCCGGAGAGCGAGGCGGTCGGCCAGCTACGGGAGATGCTCCTGCGACCGCGCGCGAGCGAGTGATACCCGCGCTAGTGAATCCAGCGATCGTCGTCGGGGGGCGGCATGACCCGGAAGCGCCGGCGTCGTAGCCTCCATCGGAGCTCGCGCCAGAACTCCCCTACCCGCCAGGCACGCTTGAGATAGAGGTAGCCTACGGCCATCCCCCCCGCGTGGGCGACGTGCGACACGCCGCCCGCGCTGTAGCCGAGCGAAAAGACGAACGCGATCCCGAACATCACCAGGGCGAAGACGCGGGCCTTCATGGGGAAGACGAGCATGAACAGGACGATGCGCTCGCCGAACACGACACCGAAGGCCAGGATCAGCCCGTAGATCGCGCCCGAGGCGCCGAGGGTCACGGCGTAGGGCAGCGCGAACAGCCCCGCGACAAAGATACACAGGCCCGCGCCGAGCCCGCACACGAGGTAGTAACGCAAAAACGCGCGCGAGCCCCAGTGACGCTCCAGATCGCCCCCGAACATCCACAGGAACAGTAAATTGAACAGCAGGTGCCAGGGGCTCGCCTCCGCGTGCAGCCACATGTACGTCCCCACTCGCCAGACCTCTCCGTGGAGCACCCGGGCCGGGATGAGCCCGAGCCACAGGCTGAGCCACCCTCGGCCCGCGAGCAGCATGAGGACGAATTGCACGCCCCAGGTTGCGCTGAGGGCGATCATCAGGCTGCGTACCATGGGGGTCAGAGGCGGCCACCCGATGGCGGTGCCGTAGGCACGGAACGGAGGCTGCCGGTAGAAGCTCACGGTCTGCCTCCCGAACGACCCGACGACTGCGTTGCGGCCGCGCAACGCGCAAGCGCGAGCCGTGCCGCTGGAAACTGGCGCTCCCGGTCCGTCGCCCGCCCCGGGTCGCGGATCGGCAACGCACGGGGGCGCCGCGGGGGCTTGCCGCGGGCGCCGCGAGTGCCCCATGCTCGCCTTCGCGGGCGGCGGCCTCGTGCGCGCCTCGCCGCTGTCGGGAGGATCATGATCACGCACGAGCATAAACGGACCCCTCCGCGAGCGTCAAACGCGCTCGCCCGTAGTCTGGCCCGCGCGGGCCGCGCACTGGCGGTCCAAGGGCACGAGGCGCTGGAGACGATCCTCCGCCTCGCGGTTCACGCGACCCGCATGGAGCGGGCGTTCCTCGCGCACGCGCGGCGAGGCTCGCCGGGGAGCGAGCCGGAAATCCTCGCCTGCATTCGCGTCGACGTCGCCCTCGAGACGCAGCCCAGCCGCCAGGGGCTGCTGCGCGCCCTCGTCAGCCCGCGGGCGTGGGTGGCGCGGTCGAGCACGACCGGGGATGCCCCGTGGGACAGCGCGTCCGTGAAATCCTTGGGACTGCAGACGGTGATCGGTGCGCCCCTTCCCGGAGCAGCCGAGGCGCGTGCCCTTCTCCTCGACAGCCGCGAGCCGGCCACCTGGCCCGCCGGGGAGCTGCTCGACCGGACCGAGGCCTTCGCCGCGCTGCTCGCGCTCTGCCTGCGCCTCGCGCCCGAACGGCGCGCACCGGGCCCCACCGGGCGGCAGGCCCGCCTCGTCGCCGATGGGCGGCGCATGCGGGCACTGCTCGAACGGGCGGCCCGGGTCGCGCGCTGGGACCTGCCGCTTCTGATCCTGGGAGAAACAGGAGCAGGCAAGGAACGACTGGCGCGGTGGATCCACCAGGCGAGCCCGCGCGCCGCCGGCCCGTTCGTCCCGCTCAACTGCGCGGCCCTGCCCGAGACGCTCGTGGAGAGCGAGCTCTTCGGGGCCGTGCGGGGCGCTTACACCGGGCTCGAGCGCGACCGCGCCGGCCTGGTCCATGCCGCGGCGGGGGGCACGCTGTTCCTGGACGAGGTGGCCGAGCTGAGCCCGGCCGCGCAGGCCAAGTTGCTGCGGGTGTTGCAGGAGGGCTGCGTGCGCGCCCTCGGCGCCGACCGGGAGACGCCCGTCGACGTGCGTATCCTCGCCGCCACCCACCGCGCGCTGCCGCGTATGGTGCAGGAGGGGCGGTTCCGCGAGGATCTCTACCACCGCCTGGCGGTCGTGGTGCTCCACGTTCCGCCACTACGGGAGCGCCTCGAGGAGCTCCCGCAGCTTGTGCGGGAGCTCACCGCCGACCTGGCGGCGCGGCAGGCCCTGGCGGAGCCGGTGTGGGGCTCCGATGCCCTGGCCGTGCTCATGGCGCACTCCTGGCCGGGCAACGTGCGGGAGCTCGAGAGCGTGATCGCGCGCTCGCTCGTCGAGGCCGAGGGCCAGCCCATCCGCGCCGACCATGTGAGGGCCGCGCTCGCAGCGGGCCTGCCCCCCGCGCTCGAGGGATCGGGGCCGCTCGAACGCGTGATGATCGAGCAGGCCTTGCGCGAAGCCGACGGGGTCCTCTACCACGCGGCGAGACGGATCGGATGGTCGCGACAGAAGCTCGCGCGGCGCATGCAGGCGCTCGGCGTGCGGCTGCCCCCGCGCCGCCGTACCCCCCAACCCGGCTGACGCGCCCCAGCCCCGCGCCGATCGCAGGCTAGTGCCCCGTCTCCGATCCGGATGCCCCGGATGCCGGCCCGATCTCCTCGGTCACCTCCACGCGCCAGCCCGAAGCCTCGAGGAACGTGTGCCATTCCTCGTACACGTGGCCGAGCCAGGTGGCCCCTCCCGCAGCCCGCAGGCGCGGCCGGCGGGGCGTGCGGACAAGCTGCATCCCCGCCTCGCCGGGGGTGCGGTTTCCCTTGCGGCTGTTGCACTCGATGCATGCGGTGACGACGTTCTCCCAGGTGGAGTGCCCGCCGCGCGAGAGCGGAACGACGTGATCCAGGTTGAGCTCCCGCTGGGGTCGCACGCGGCCGCAGTACTGGCAGCGGTTGCGGTCGCGCAGGAACACGTTGCGCCGGGAGAAGCGGATCTCGTGACGCGGCACGCGGTCGTAGCGCACGAGCTGGATGACCCGGGGGATCCGGATCACCCGCGAGGGCGTGCGAATCACGTCCCCGTCCGCTGCGAGCGGGAGGGCGCACCAATGGTCGAAGGCGTAGGTGCGGAAGTCGCGGTCCACGGCGCGCGCACGGCCCGCGTAGAACAGGCGGAACGCGCGGCGGATCCCCGTCACCTGGATCGCCTGGTAGAGGCGGTTGAGCACGAGCACCACGCCGTGCGGACCGCGCCGCCCGTTGTCCGAGCCATGACCTGCAGGTGCGCCCTCCACCGACGCCACCTCTCGCGCCTACCGCGGGCCCTCACGCCCCGGGCGATCGCTCCACCGGGCGCCGCCGGGCGCGCCCCCTCGCCGCAGCCCCTCGCTCGAGCGCCAAAGCCACCAGGCGTTCGAGCAGCTCCGGGTAGGCAATTCCCGACGCCTCCCACAATTTGGCAAACATACTCACCGGGGTGAACCCGGGCAAGGTATTGACCTCGTTGATCCACACTCGCTCGTCGCGCCGGCCGAGGAAAAAATCGACGCGCGCCATCCCGGCGAGGTCGAGCACCTCGAACGCGCGGCAGGCGAGCTCCCGCACGCGCGCCCCCACCGCCTCCGGCAACGGCGCCGGGATGCGCAGCTCCGAGGTCCCGTCCACGTACTTGGCCTCGTAGTCGTAGAATTCGCGGGAGGGGACGATTTCCCCGGGCACCGAGGCCTGCGGCGTGTCGTTGCCCAGCACGGCGCATTCGATTTCCCGCGCGTCGAGCGCCGCTTCGAAGACGACTTTGCGATCGCAGGCGAGCGCCTGCGCCACCGCCTCGGGTAGCGCGGAAGCTTCGCGCACCTTGCAAACGCCCACCGAGGAGCCCCCGTTGGCGGGCTTGACGAACAGGGGGTAGCCGAGGGCCCTGCCGATACGCTCCGCGTGCCCCGTCGGATCGGCGCGCCAGTCGGCCTCGCGCAGCATCCGCCACGGAGCGACGGGAAGTCCGTACCGCTCGAAGAGGGCCTTGGAGAGCGCCTTGTCCATCCCCAAGGCCGAGCCGGCGACACCAGCTCCCACGTAGGGGAGCTCGGCCAGCTCGAGCAAGCCCTGCACGCGCCCGTCCTCGCCGCCCCAGCCGTGCACCAGGGGGAAGACCACATCCACCGCCAGGGGCTCGACGCGACCACGCCTGCAGCGGGCGAGACCGCGCCCGGGGAGAACCACGACCCGCTCTTCGCCCTCGGCCTCCACGCGCGGGCTCCCGCGGGCGAGCTGGGCGGCCGAGCTCTCCGGAGACAGCCACTCCCCCTTCACCGTCACCCCGATGGGCAGGCACTCGAAGCGGCCGGGGTCGAACGCCTGGAGCACGCCGCGCGCCGACACCACCGACACCTCGTGCTCCACCGAGGCCCCGCCGAAGAGAACCCCGACCCGCCAGCGCTCGCTCACGGTCGCGCCTCGCCGCGCCAGACTTCGCGCATCCGCTCGCGGATCGTCTGTTCCACGCGGGCGTCGAGTGCGTCGGCGCTCAGAAGCACTCGACCCTCGGGGCCCACCAGCAGGTGCGATGGCAACCACTCCACGCGCAGGCTGCGCGCCAGCGCACCGCCCGAGTCGAACCACAGCTCGCCCGGGGGTTGTGCGTCCCGGGCGAACTGCCGCAGCCGCTCCAGGCTCTGCCGCGTCGCCACGGCGACGATCGCCAGCCGGTAGCCCGCCTCGCCCCAGCGCAGCTCGAGCTCGCGCAACCGGGGGAGCTCTGCCCGGCACGGGGGACACCAGGTGGCGAAGAACACGATGTGCAGCAGCGGCGCCCCCGGAGCGAGCACCGCCGGTGCGCCGTCCTCGACACGGACGAGCCGGGCCGGAAGGTAGCGCGGCGGCGGAGGCTCCGCCGGGCCGGCTGCGGCAAGGATCGCGAGCATGGGCAGGATCAGGCGAGCCAGCCCTGCACCGCCTTCCACAGGAAGAACGCCCCGACGGCAATCATCGCTGCACCGAAACCTCGCTTCACCCAGTCCATCCAGGCGCCGGCCCGGGGCAGGCTCGCCAGCAGGCCGGAGAAGATCCCCACGACGAGCAGCAAAAAGCCGAGCCCGAGCGAGAAGGCGAACATCAGCAGGCCACCCCACAGCACGTTCTGGCCGCTGGCGATGAACACGAGCAAGAAGCCGAGCACGGGCGCGGTGCACGGTGCGGCGACGAAGCCCGCCGCCACGCCCATCAGCAGGGCCCCTAGATGGCCCCCGCGCCGCACACCCTGCTGCTGCACCTGACCGAACACCTGGGGCACCGGGATCGTGAACAGGTCCAGCATGGCGAGGCCGAAGCCCAGAACGAGAGCGCCGACGGCAGCATTGACTCCCGGCGATTGCGAGAGGGTGCCGAAGGTTTTGCCCAGCGACGCGCTCGCCACGCCGAGCGCCGTGTAGACCGCCGACAACCCGAGCACGTAGATCGAGGAGAGCCTCACCGCGCGCCGCCGGCTTCCGGCGGCGGCACCGCCGATGTAGGTGATGGTCACGGGGATCATGGGGTAGACGCACGGCGTGAAGCTCGTGACGACGCCTGCCAGGAACACCAAGAGCACGACGAGCAGCGAGCCCGATTCGAGACGCCCCTGAACCATCTCGGCCAAGGCGTAACCGAGCTCGTTCAACCACTCGTTGAACGCGTGCAGCCACTCCATGGGTCAGAGGACCTTTTCGATCCGCTCCACGATCTGCGCCCTGGGAATCGCCCCCACGACCTGATCCCGCACCTGCCCGTCGCGCACGAAGAGCAGTGTGGGCACGGAGAGCACGCCGAAGCGCGCCGCCACTCGAGGCGCTTCGTCCACGTTCACGCGGACCACCTTCAGCCGTCCCGCGTACTCCTTCGCCAGTTCCGCGAGAACCGGCTCCAGGACCCTGCAGGGCCCGCACCAGGGAGCCGAAAAATCCACGAGCACGGGCAGGGGCGACCGGAGCACCTCGCGCTCGAAGCTAGCCTCGTCCAGCGCCGGCATACCGCTCATGCCTCATCTCCTTCCCCGTTCGCGCCCGGGACGCCCGACGGGCGAGGCCGACCGCCTTGCGCTCGAGATTGAGAGTAGCACGCGCTGCGCGCGCTCACATGGCGGCGGCGGGCGCGAGCCGGGCCTGAACGACTTGGACTACGCCCAGGGCGGGAAAGTAAAGGGCTTCGACGTGGACCCGGCGGCCCCGCAGGGCCCGGTCCCAGCACAGCTCGGCGGCGCGGGGCCGGTCCGGGTGGATCGCCAGCACGTAGCCCTCGCCAATTTGCAGCCCGTTCATGTGTTGGGGGTTCGTGCAGAGTCGCTGCTGGCAGAGCGTGCGGCCCGCCAGCGCGCAATCGCGGTCCACCACCGTCGCCGCGCGGGCGAGTCGCAGCGCACCCTCCACCGGCGCCTGGCGCGGGAGCTTGGCCAGGGTGGGTGCAGCGAGCACGGAGAGCAGCAGCGCCGCCGCGGCCGAGGCCCAGAGGCCCCCGCGCCGGGCCGGTGCGGACTCGGCCGCGAGCGCGGCTCGCACCCGCGCGCGCAGCGCCTCGGGCGCGGCGGCCCGCACGAGCCGCGCGCGCAGGACACGCTCGAAGGACGCCTCGACCTCGGCATAGCGCGCGCAGGCCGGGCAGCGGTCCAGATGGTCCTGGAGGGCGAGCCGCTCGCCCTCCGCCAGCTCCTCCGCCAAAAAAGCGTGGACAAAGCGCCGGAACACGGCGCAATCCACGGGGCGGGGGACGACGACGGCTCTCATGAGTCCACCTCTGCATCCGATGCAACCGCCCGGGGGCGGCGCAATATTCCCTTGCGCCGGACGTAGTCGAGGAGCTGGGCCTGGAGCAGCTTGCGTCCCCGGTGGAGCCGGCTCATCACCGTCCCCAGGGGAATGGACAGGGCCTGGGCGATCTCCTTGTAGGACATCTCCTCCACGAGCGCGAGGATCACCACGCTCCTGTACTCCTCGGGCAATCGGGCCAGGGCTTCCTCGACCACGGGCTCCACCACACCCTCCATGACTAGTTCTTCTGGCGTGGGGCCGCGGTGCTCGCGCAGGAAGCTCTCCTCGATCCCGCGCTCGTAAGCCTCCTCGATCCGGTCGAGCTCCACCTCTTCCGGCCGCACCTTGGCCGCCCGGTACCGGTTGATGAATGTGTTGCGCAGGATGCGGAAAAGCCAGGCCTTGATCTGGGTGCCGGGGGTGTAGGTGTCGAAGAAGCGGAAGGCGCGCAGGTAGGTTTCCTGTACGAGGTCTTCGGCGTCGCGGCGGTTGCGGGTGAGCTTCAGCGCGAGGTTGAAGAGCGCGTCCATCTGCGGCAGCGCCACGCGCTCGAACTCCTCGCGCCGTCGGTGGGGCGGACCCCCGGCCACGTGCACCTCGCGGATCAGGAGAACCCCCAAGCTACCGGCAGGTAGGCCGGCGTGTCAATCGGCCGTTTGTCCCCGCGAGCGGCCGGGTGGTAGCATCCGCGATCGTGCAGGCGGAAGGATCGCTGGCGCGGCAGATCGAGCGGGCCGCTGCGATTCTCGGGCAGTCCGGGCCCTGCCTGGTGCTGACCGGGGCTGGCATCTCGGCGGAGAGCGGGCTTCGCACGTTCCGCGGACCCGGGGGGCTGTGGGAGGGGCACGATCCGGCGCAGCTCGCCACACCCGACGCCTTCGCCAGAGATCCGGAAACGGTATGGCGCTTCTACGCCTGGCGGCGAGCCTCGGCCGCGCAGGCGGAGCCGAACCCGGCACATCGGGCGTTGGTGCGGCTCGAGGAGCAACGGGGCGAGGACTTTCTGCTCGTGACGCAGAACGTGGACGGCCTCCACGAACGGGCCGGGAGCCGCAGGATCGTGGACCTGCACGGAAGCCTGTGGCGGCTGCGCTGCGTGGCGGAGGGGATCGAGTTCGAGGATCGGCGCGTGGACCTCGGGCGGCTGCCTCCCCGCTGCCGCTGCGGTGCGCTGTTGCGGCCGGCGGTGGTGTGGTTCGGCGAAGCGCTGCCCGCGGAAGCCCTCGCCCGGGCCACCGAAGCCGCTCGGTGCGCACGGGTGGTGCTCGTCGTGGGCACCTCGGGTCTCGTTCACCCCGCCTCGGCCCTGCCCGAAATCGCCCGGGCGCAAGGCGCCGCGATCCTCGAGGTCAACCCCGAAGCCACGCCGCTCAGCAGGCTCGCCGACGTCTGCCTGCGCGGCCCAGCGGGTCGGGTGCTCCCCGAACTCGTGGCACGGACGGAGGGCGTGCTCGGCCGGGAGCCGCAGGCGTGAGCGACTCCACGCCTCGCCGCCTGCTCTACGTGGACGCGACGGCTGGTGCCGCCGGCGACATGATCCTCGCGGCTCTGATCGACACGGGAGCGCCGGAGGCGCGGATCCGGCGGGCTCTGAACACGCTCCCGCTCGAGGGCTGGACTTGGCGCGCCACGCGTGTCAGGCGCGCGGGGATCGCGGCCCGGCGCATCGAGGTGCGGCTGCGCCAGGACTCGCCGCCGCGGCGGCTCAGGGAGGTGCGGCGAATTCTGGAGGCGGGAGACCTCTCCCCGCAGGTGCGGCGGCGCGCCCTCCGCGTCTTCGAACGGCTGTTCGCGGCCGAAGCCCGGGTGCACGGCCGTCCGGTCGGGCAAACTCACCTGCACGAGGCTGGAGCGGCCGACGCGATCGTGGATGTCGTGGGTGCGTGCCTCGCCCTCGAGATCCTCGGTGCGGAACGGGTGGTCGTCTCACCGCTGGTGAGCGGGTCGGGCCGCGTGCGCTGTGCCCACGGGGAGTACCCGGTCCCGGCCCCCGCCACGGCGGAGCTCCTCCGAGGGGTGCCGGTGGAGGCGGGTCCCCACAGCGGCGAGCGCCTGACGCCCACGGGGGCGGCCATCCTCACGACGCTCGCCGAGGCCTGGGGCCCGCTGCCCCCGATGAACATCGAGGCGGTCGGCTACGGAGCCGGCGAGCGCGACGATCCCCACGTGGCCAACGTGGTGCGGGTGTTCCTCGGCACCGGGCTCGAAGGGCAGGGACAGCAGCGCGACGCGGAGGCCTGCGTGATCGAGTTCACGCTTGACGACGCCCCGCCGCAGCTCGTGGCCTACGCGGTGGAGCGCTTGCTGGCCGAGGGAGCCCTCGATGTCTTCACCGCTTCCGTGCAGATGAAGAAGGGCCGCCCGGGCCACCACGTGACGGTGCTGGCCCGCCCCGAAGATCTCGCCCGGCTCGCACGCACGATCTTCGCCGAGACGACGACCCTGGGGCTGCGCTACCGGCGCGAGGGGCGCATCGAGCTCGCGCGTGCGCACGAGCGAGCGGCGACGCCCTGGGGCCCGGTACGCGTGAAGCTCGGGCGGCTGGAGGGGGAGGTGGTCCAGGTGTGGCCCGAGTACGAGGACTGCGCGGTGCTGGCGCGCCGGCACCGCGTGCCGCTCAAGCTGGTGCAGCAGGCGGCGCTGGCCGGGTACGCGGCGAGCCGTACCCGTCCCGGGAGAGCCAAGAGCCGATGAGCGCCAAACCCCGCTTCTACGTCACGACGCCGATCTACTACGTCAACGACGAGCCGCACCTCGGCCACGCCTACACGACGGTCGTGGCCGACGCGATCGCGCGTTACCGGCGCGCCACCGGCTACGACGTGCACTTTCTCACCGGAACGGACGAGCACGGGCAGAAGATCGAGCGCGCCGCCAAAGCGCGCGGCTTGCAACCGCAGGAGCTCGCGGACCGCGTCGTCGAGCGCTACCACGAGCTGTGGCGCGCGCTGGAGATCAGCTACGACGACTTCATCCGCACCACCGAACCGCGCCACCGCGCGGGCGTGGAACGGTTGCTCGCGCGGATGGAGGCTGCGGGAGACATTTACTTGGACCGCTACGAGGGGATGTATTGCAGCGGCTGCGAGGCGTTTTTCCCGGAAGGGCAGATCGTGGACGGACGCTGCCCGGAGCACGGCCACCCGGTGGAGCGGGTGGCGGAGGCGAGCTACTTCTTCCGCCTCTCGCGTTACCAGGAGCCGCTACTGGAGCACTACCGCACGCACCCGCAGTTCGTGCGACCCGAGTCGCGCTTCAACGAGGTCAAGGCGTTCGTGGAGCAGGGACTGCGGGACCTGAGCATCAGCCGCACCAGCCTCCGCTGGGGGATCCCCTTCCCGGGGGCCGCGGGCCACGTCGTTTACGTCTGGGTCGATGCCCTCACGAACTACCTCAGCGCCCTGGGCTACGGCGAGGGCCCGCGCGCCCCTCGGATGCGCTACTGGCCCGCGCAGCTGCATCTCGTGGGCAAGGACATCCTGCGCTTCCACGCCGTCTACTGGCCGGCCTTCCTCATGTCCGCGGGGGAGCCGCTGCCGGAGTGCGTGTTCGCTCACGGCTGGTGGCTGCGGGACGCATCGAAGATGTCCAAGAGCCTGGGCAACGTCGTGCAGCCCATGCCGCTGATCCGCGACTTCGGCGCCGACGCGCTGCGCTACTTTCTGCTGCGCGAGATGACCTTCGGCATGGACGGCAGCTACTCGGACGAGCAACTCCTGGATCGCTACAACGGCGATCTGGCGAACGATCTGGGCAACCTCACGAGCCGGATCGTCACCATGCTCGTCCGCGACTGCGACGGGCGCCTCCCCGCACCGACGGATGCGCCCGAGGCCCACGAGCTGCGCCCCGCGGCGGCGCGCGCCTTCGAGCGCTACCGGGAGGCCTTCGACGCCTGCGCGTTCCACACGGGGCTCGCCGCGGTGTGGGAGCTCGTGGCCGAGGCCAACCGTTTCCTCGTGCGCCATGCCCCGTGGGAGCTGGCGGACGCGCCGGGTGCGAGGGCGCGCCACGGCGCGATCCTGCGCGGCGCGGCGGAGGGGCTGCTCCAGGTGGCCGCGATGCTCGCCCCCGTGATGCCGCGGGCGGCTCGTGAGATCGCCTGGAGGCTCGGCACCGAGCTTCCCACCGAGCTGAGCGCGTTCCGTTGGGGGCTCCTGCCGGCCTCGGCGCCCGTGCGCCAGGGCGCGCCGCTGTTCCCCCGTGTGGACAAGGCGCAGTACTTCACGAAGGAGGCGGAACCCATGGCCCGAGACTCCGCAAGCTCCTCCCCGTCCCCGATCTCGCTCGAGCGCTTTCTCGAGGTGGACCTGCGCGTCGCCCGCGTGGTCGCCGCGGAGCGCGTGCCCGGCACGGACCGGCTGCTCAAGCTGGAGGTCGAGCTCGCCAGCGAGCGGCGCCAGATCGTGGCGGGCATCGCCACGCGCTACGCCCCCGAACAGCTCCTGGGCAAGAGCATCGTCCTCGTCGCCAACCTGGAGCCCGCGCGCCTGCGCGGTATCGAGAGCCAGGGAATGCTCCTGGCCGCGGACGCACCCGGCGGGCCGGTCGTGGTCACCTTCGAGGACGAGGTCCCCCCGGGGACACGGGTCCGTTGAGGGGGCGGATAGCTCAGCCCCCCTGCGCCGCAGCCTGGATCGCCGTGACGACGGCGGCGAGGACGACGTCGTCTTGCGTGCAGCCGCGCGAGAGATCGTTCGCCGGCCGCGCCAGCCCCTGGAGGATCGGTCCGACCGCCTGGGCGCCCGCGAGCCGCTCGACGAGCTTGTAGGCGATGTTGCCCGCGTCGAGATCGGGAAAGACGAGCACGTTCGCCCGGCCGGCCACGGGGCTTCCTGGAGCTTTGCGTGCGCCGATCTCGGGCACAAGAGCGGCGTCGGCCTGCAGTTCTCCGTCCACGACCAGGTCGGGCGCGCGGGCCCTCAGATGCGCGAGGGCCCGGCGTACCTTCTCCACCCGGGGATGTTCGGCGCTGCCCTTCGTCGAGAACGACAGCAAGGCGACGCGGGGCTGTTCGCCCACGAGCTGTTGGAAACTGCGCGCCGTCTGCCAGGCGATCTCCGCCAGGGCCTCGGGGTGGGGATCCGGGACGAGGCCGCTGTCGGCGAAGGCCAGAATCGTGTCGCCGGCGGGTGCAGGTACCCTCAGGCCCATGAGGAACAGCGAGGAAACGAGGCTCGCATCCGGCGCGGGCCGGAGCACGCGCAGCGCGGCGCGCACCGTCGCCGCCGTCGTGTGCGCTGCACCCGCGACGCTGCCAGCGGCCCAACCAGCGCGTACGAGCCCCGCCGCGAGGTAGAGCGGATCGCGAACGGTCTGGGCGATCTCCGCCTCTGCCGCCCCGCGTTCGCGCAGCGCTTGGCCCAGGACGACGCGGGCGCGCTGGAGCGCTTCGCCTTCCTCCTCCGCCAGGCGAACCCCGGTCAGCGCCACCCCTCGTTCGCGCGCCACGGCACCGATGCGCTCGGCCGAGCCTACGAGACACGGCTCGACCACGCCCAGGTGCACCAAACGTGCCGCCGCGGCCACGATGCGCGGGTCCTCGCCCTCGGCGAAGACGATTCGCTTGGGTGGCTTGGGGGCCCGTTCGAGCAGCCGTGCTTCCAGCTTGGTCACCATCGGTTCCATCCTACACACCGCCGTCCCTCCGGTACGCTCGGTTCCACGCCAACCAAGCGAGCGGCAGCCCGTACTCCAGCGCCCTGACGTTCCAGGGAACTTCCCCTGCGCTGAGGTAAGCCAGCGGCGCCAGAGCCGCCAGGCCCAACCAGAAGACGCTGGCATCCCGAGCGGCGAAGGGCAGCACCCACAGCCAGTACCAGGGGTGAACGGTGGGCGAGCACAGCACCAGGCCACCGAGGGCCAGGCGCCACTCGCGCCAGATACTCCGAGGGCCCCGCCACGCGAGCCAACCGATCCACAGCACAGCCGCCCCGCCCGCCGAGAGGCGTGCGAGCCTCGTGGGCCACACAGCCTCGTACAGCCACCCCCAGGGCAGTGGCAGCCATGGCGCCCCGGCTTCGAGGGCCGCCAGCGCCGCTCCGAGGCTCCGGCCGCTGTCGCAAGCCTCGAACAACGCACGCAGAGCGCCGTAAACCAAACCGTTGCGCTCCCAGCGCGCGGCATAGGCCCACAGCCCCGCGCCCACCGCATCGCCCCAGACGGCATAGGGCAGCGCGAGCGCGCCGACGGCGAGCACCCAGGCGAGCAAGGCTCCCCGACCGCAACGCCGCACGAGACTGGGCAGAAGCACCCCCGGGGCCAGCTTCGCGCCGCTGGCGACACCCAAGGCGGCCCCGGCCGCGATGTGCCGGCTGTGGCTCGCCGCCAAAGCGGCGAAGACGAGCGGCAGCACCCCGAGCGGCTCCAGGTGCCCGCTGCCTGCGATCTCCACGACGGCCAGCGGATTCCATGCGTAAAGCACGAGCCGCTCCTGCGGCGCACCCGCGCGACGCAAGGCGAGATGGAGGCTCCAAACCAGAACCAGATCCAACCCGACGAAAGCCAGGCGGAACCCGAGCACGCCCGCGCCCGACAGGGCGAGAAGGGCGAAAAATGCCTGGGCATGGGGCGGGTAGATCGTGGGCAACTCCGGGTGGTTGATCCGGGGCCAGACCTGGTCGTCGCGCAATGGCTCTAGCGCCTCGTCGAGCGGGGCGTGGCGGTACGGATGGATGCCGGCCGCCTGAACCCGGCCATCCCACAGGTAGCGATAAAGGTCGTCCGAAAGGGCGGGCTCGCCTGCGAGAGCCGCGGCTCGAAACAGAATGGCTCCCGCGACGATCCAGGGCCGAGCCGCCTCGCCCAAGCCTCGCGCGAGGCGATAACCCGCCACCATGGCGGCCGTGAGCAGCAGGTGGCCCAACACGTAGGGACCACCCTGCCAGCCGCCGTGCGCGACAACCGCGTAACCGCAGGCGCTCGCCGCGACCAGCGCCGCAAGCCCGAGCTGCAGGAGGCGCCGCTCTGCTAGCATGGACGCCCGGCCTCGAAACCGGGTTCACCCGGGCGAAACCGCGGCTGGCCCGCGGGGGGAATGGCCGCGCGATGGCCGCGGTTGACGTAAGTCAGCTCCGCCCAGACGACGCACCCGCCCGAGGCGGGCCCGACGGCGGCGATGCTCCAGAGGGGCGGGGATGGAGCGGGCAGTCGGGGAACAGGGAGACGCCGCGCATGGGACTCGCAGAGCTCGAGACCTGGCTGCGCCTTCCCGTGCTGGGCCTCTATGGCTTGCTGCTCTTCGGGATGTCCCTCTATGGAGCCCATCGCTGGCTTCTCCTCTATCTGTACTGGAGGCACCGGCGCGAGATTCCCCGCCCCCGAGCGCGCTTCCGCGACCTGCCGTCCGTGACCGTGCAGCTCCCTGTGTACAACGAGATGTACGTCATCGAGCGCCTCATCGAAGCCGCGTGCCGCCTCGATTATCCCCGCGACCGCCTCGAGATCCAGGTCCTCGACGACTCCACGGACGAGACGCGCGCCATCGCGCGGCGCGCGGTCGCGCGCGCCCGTGCCGCTGGCCATCCGATCGTCCATGTCCACCGGGAGACCCGCACCGGTTTCAAGGCGGGCGCGCTCGCCGAAGGCTTGCGCCGGGCGCGGGGGGAGCTGATCGCCGTGTTCGACGCCGACTTCGTCCCCCCTCCGGACTTCCTCCAACGCCTCGTGCACTACTTCAGCGATCCGGAGGTGGGCATGGTGCAGGCACGGTGGGGTCATCTCAACTCCGAGCATTCGCCCTTGACCCGCGTGCAGGCCCTGCTGCTGGACGGACACTTCGTGATCGAGCACACCGCGCGGCATCGCTCGGGGAGGTTCTTCAATTTCAACGGCACCGCCGGCATGTGGCGCCGCCGCTGCATCGAGGACGCGGGAGGCTGGCAGCACGACACGCTGACCGAAGATCTGGACCTCTCCTACCGGGCGCAGATGCGGGGCTGGAAGTTCGTCTACCTGCCCCATGTGGTCGCGCCCGCGGAGCTTCCCGTGGAGATGGGTGCCTTCAAGTCCCAGCAGCACCGGTGGGCCAAGGGCTCGATCCAGACAGCGCGTAAGCTGCTGCCGGAGCTTTTGCGGGGCCCGCTCCCGTGGCCGGTCAAGCTGGAGGCGATTTTCCATCTCACGGCCAACGTGGGCTACGTCCTGATGTTGGCTCTGGCGCTCCTCATCGTCCCGGCGGTCTGGTTGCGGCGGGCGATGGATCCCCTGTGGATCGCCGGCTTCGACCTCCCGGTGATGTTCTTCTCGACCGCTTCCGTGGCGGCCTTCTATACGGTGGCACACCGCGAGGCCGGCGGCCGCCCGCTCCGGGCGCTCGCGCGCATCCCGTTGCTGATGGCCGTGGGTATCGGTCTCTGCGTGAACAACGCACGGGCCGTCATGGAAGCCTGGCTCGGCCGCGCGTCGGAGTTTCACCGCACGCCCAAGTACAACCTGCTCCCGGGCGAGAGCCCCGCCGCGCGCCGCTACCGCGCGGGAGCCAACCGCGACACGTGGATCGAAGCGCTACTCGCGCTCTACGTCGCCGCCGGCATGACCGCCGCGGCCGCCGCGGGTCTGTGGGGGGCCCTGCCGTTCCTGGCCCTCTTCGCCCTGGGCTTCGCCTACACCGCGCTCGGCGCGCTCGCGGCCGCGCACGTCCCCTCGGCGGTGAGCCACCGCTCGCCCGCCTCCGCGTAGACCGCTGCGGGCCGGCTCCCCCGCACGCGCTGGCACACACACCGCCGGCCGAAGCTCCGCGACCGGCCCCCCTCCCCCGCCCCGAGAGCGAAACACGAGCCGATGGTCCGAGCCCACCCCGCGCCGCGCAGGCCGGAATCGCGCAGCGAAAACCCTCCCGCAGCGCCACCGGGTCTGCGGTCTCCACCGCCTCGAACCCTACCGGCGAGTGCCTCGTTAGGAAGTCGAGCGCCGGATCCGGTCAACGCCACCCGAAGCCGGGCCACGGAAGGACATCCACCCAGGCGCCTTCTTCGAGCGCGTGCGCGCCACCCGGAGCGACGATGAAGCCGTTGGCCCGCGTCATGGACACGACGTCCGCCGACCCCATCGTGCGCACCGGGGTCGCCCGCAGTGTCTGTTCCCCCCACTCGATCCAGGCGAGGTGGTAGTGGGTGCGTCCAGGTTTGCGCTTGAAGCGCGCCCCGAGCCTCGCGCGCCACAGCGGCGGCTCGGGATTCCGGTGGCCCATCATGCGCCGCAGAGCGGGCGCAACGAACACGGCAAACCCGGTGAAGGCCGAAACCGGATTGCCCGGCAGCCCGAACACCAGCCCGCCCGCGTGACGCGCGAACAGCACCGGCTTGCCAGGGCGCACGGCCACCCGGTGGAACACCGTCTCCACCCCGAGAGCGGCGAGGCTCTGCGCGACGTAGTCGTAGCGGCCGACGGAGACACCTCCCGTCACGAGCAGTACGTCCCGCTCGAGCCCGCGCCGGAGCAACGCCTCCAGCTCGCCGCGCGTGTCCCGTGCGACACCCAGGTCCTCCGCGTCGAGCCCCAGCTCGCGCAACTGCGCCCGCAAGGTCCAGGCGTTGCTGTTGCGGACTTGATGGGGTGCGGGTGCAGCCTCGATGGGCACGACCTCGTCGCCGGTCGCGAGCACAGCCACCCGCGGGGCACGCACCACACGCACTTCCCTGCGGCCGACGGTCGCCAGCGTGGCGATCTCGGCGGGACCGATCGAGGTGCCCGGGGAGAGGACGGTCGCTCCCGCTCGGACGTCCTCGCCCCGGCGGCGGATGTGCTGCCCCCGCTCGGCGTGTCCGAACAAGCGCACGGTGCCGGCCTCCGGTCCCTGCTCGCTGAGCTCCGCCATGACGACCGTATCGGCGCCTTGGGGCAGCTGCGCCCCGGTCAAGATGTGTACGCAGCTGCCCGGCACGACCCGAACATGGTGGGGGCTCGCGCCAGCCCGGACCTCCCCGACGATCCGCAGCACCGCCCCGGGCTCGCGCACGTCCTCCCACTGCACGGCGTAACCGTCCATGGCGGAGGTGTCGGCGGGAGGCAGATCTCGGTCGGCGAGGATCGGCTCCGCGAGCACCCGCCCCTGGGCCTGCTCGAGGGGCAGCGTTTCTTCTCCGAGAACTGGAACGTGCTCCGCGACCAGCCGTTTGGCTTCGGCGACCTCGATCACGCGGCCACCTCGTGGCTGACGAGCTTGCGCGCCAAGAGCACCCGCGGGATCCCCTGGAGATCGGGGCGCACCTCCTGCACCGTCAGGCCCGCCCGCTTGAGCACGGCCCGCGCCCCTTCGGCGGCGCGGTAGCCGAGTTCCACCACGAGCCAACCCCCGGGTTTGAGCACCCGGACCGCCTGGGGACCGAGCGCCCGGTAGGCCTCGAGGCCGGTGGGGCCCGCCACGAGGGCCGCGCGCGGCTCGTAAAGCCGGACCTCGGGCTCGAGGCCCTCGAACTCCTCCTCCGCCACGTAGGGGGGGTTCGAGACGAGGGCATCGAAACGCTCGGCCCAGGCTTCCGGAAGCTCGCCCATGTCGGCCTTGACCCAGCCGATGCGCCCCTCCACACCGTGCCGGCGGGCGTTCGCCCTGGCCACGGCCAGAACCTCGGGATCCACGTCCGCCGCCACCAAGCGCCAGCCCGGCCGCTCCAAGGCCAGCGTGACCGCCAGGCAGCCGCTCCCGGTCCCGAGATCCCCCACGCGCGCGCGCCCCGGAAGTGGCAGGCGCAGCACCGCCTCCACGAGCCCCTCCGTCTCCGGCCGGGGAATCAACACCCGCCGGTCCACCGCGAAGGGGCGCCCGTAGAACTCCCGCTCGCCCACGATGTAGGCGAAAGGCTCCCGCCGCTCGCGGCGCGAGATCCATGCGGCCAAGCGCTCCGCGACAGCTCCGGGGAGCGGGTCGACACCCCGTGCGAGAAGGCCACCCCGGTCGGTATGGAGCAAGCGCGCGAGCAGGAGCTCCGCCTCCAGACGTGCCTGCGGCACGCCCGCCGCCTCCAGCCGTTGCGCCGCCTCCGCGACGGCCTCCCGCACCGTCGTCGCCACGGCCTCTCTCTGCCGCCCCCGCGCCGCCCCGCGGGCTAGGCGTGAATTTCCTGCTTGAGCCGCTCCGCCTGGTCGTGCGCGGCGAGGGCGTCGAGGATCAGATCGAGCTCGCCGTCGAGCACGGCCTGCAGACCGTGCACCGTGAGGCCGATCCGATGGTCCGTGACCCGGTTCTGCGGAAAGTTGTAGGTGCGGATCTTCTCGCTGCGGTCGCCGGAGCCGATCATGCCCCGCCGCTGCTCCGCGATGGCCTCGTGCTGCTCGCGCCGCTTGCGCTCGAGCAACCGCGCCCGCAGCACCTGGAGCGCGCGGGCCTTGTTCTTGTGCCACGACTTCTCGTCCTGGCACTGCACGACGAGCCCCGTCGGCAGGTGAACGATGCGCACGGCGGAATAGGTCGTGTTGACGCTCTGACCGCCCGGACCGGAGGAGCAGAAGGTGTCCACCCGCAAGTCCTTCTCGTCGAGCTCCACCTCCACCTCCTCCGCTTCGGGAAGCACCGCCACCGTGACCGCCGAGGTGTGGATGCGACCCTGGGCTTCCGTTTGCGGTACCCGCTGCACCCGGTGCACGCCGCTCTCGTACTTGAGGCGGCTGTAGGCGCCGCGACCTTCGACGAGGGCAATCGCTTCCTTGACACCCCCCACGCCGCTCGTGGAGACTTGGGTCGTCTGCACCGCCCAGCCCCGCCGCTCGGCGTAGCGGGTGTACATGCGCAGGACTTCGGCGGCGAACAGCGTCGCCTCGTCTCCCCCCGTACCCGCGCGGACCTCGAGCACCACGTTGCGTTCGTCGTTGGGATCCGTGGGCAGGAGCAGGCGCTTGAGCTCCTGTTCGAGCTCCGCCAGGCGGCATTCCAGCACGCGGGCCTCCTCCGCCGCCATCGCCCGCAGCTCGGGCTCGGCCGAGCGCAGCAGCTCCCGCACGCCGTGCCATTGTTCGAGCTGGGCGCGATAGTCGCGGAAGCGCGCCACGAGCGGCTCGAGATCGGCGTAGGCCTTGCCTGCGCGGCGCAGGCGCTCGGGGTCCTGGCTGACCTCGGGCGAGGCCAGCTCGCGAGCGAGGGCCTCGTAGCGCGCTTCGAGCGCCTCGAGCTTCGCTTGCAGCTTGTCGTCCAGTCCGACGACCATCGCTTCTCACCCGGACCGCTGCGCGCACCCGGCGACCCCGGGCCCCGCCGGCACGGGGGGCCGGTCAGGATGCGCTGGTGCCCTGGCGGGCTTTTCCGTAGCGTTTCTCAAAGCGCTCCACGCGACCCGCCGAGTCCACCAGCTTCTGCTTGCCGGTGAAAAAAGGGTGGCAGGCCGCGCAGATTTCCACGCGCAGATCCTTGCGCGTGGAGCGCGTCTTGAAGCTGTTGCCGCAGGCGCACACGACCGTCACTTCGTGGTACTCGGGATGGATTCCCTGCTTCATCGTCGCTCCCCCGTCCGTTCGCGTCTCGGGACCGCCGCCCGACCCTACCAACCGCCCCGCCGGTCATGGTAGCGCAGGGAGGACCGCCAGGCCATCGGCAGGCGCCGCCACAGTCCTCAGCTGGTCATGCTTTCCAGGAACTCCTCGTTGGTGCGGGTCTGCAGCATCTTGTCCCGCAGCAGCTCCATCGCCTCCACGGGAGACATCTCCTGGAGCACCTTGCGCAGGATCCAGGCCCGGTCGAGTTCCTTCTTGCTGAGCAACAACTCTTCCTTGCGCGTCCCGGAGCGGTGCAAGTCCACGGCAGGAAAAACGCGGCGGTCCGCGAGTTTGCGATCGAGGTTGATCTCCATGTTGCCCGTCCCTTTGAACTCCTCGAAGATCACGTCGTCCATGCGCGAGCCGGTGTCGATCAGCGCCGTGGCCACGATGGTCAGCGAGCCCCCTTCCTCCACGTTGCGCGCCGAGCCGAAAAAGCGCTTGGGCTTCTGCAGCGCGTTGGCATCGAGGCCGCCCGAGAGCACGCGCCCCGAGGCGGGCTGCACCGTGTTGTAGGCCCGCGCGAGTCGCGTCAACGAGTCGAGCAGGATCACGACGTCGCGGCCGGCTTGCACCAGCCGCTTCGCCTTCTCCAGGACGATCTCCGCCACCTGCACGTGCCGCGTGGCGGGTTCGTCAAAGGTGGAGGCGATGACCTCGCCCCGGACCGTGCGCGCCATGTCGGTCACCTCTTCCGGGCGCTCGTCGATGAGCAGCACCATCAGCGTCACCTCCGGGTGGTTCGTCGCCAGCGCGTGCGCGATGGCCTGCAGCAGCATGGTTTTCCCCGTGCGCGGTGGCGAGACGATCAGCGCCCGCTGGCCCTTGCCCAGGGGGGTCATCAGATCGATCACGCGTCCCGAAACACTGCCTCCGGGCACCTCCATGCGCAGGCGCTCCTGCGGGTAGAGAGGCGTGAGCTTGTCGAAGGGTTTGCGGTCGCGGAGAGCCTCGACGGGCAGCCCGTTGACGGTTTCGATGCGCTCGAGGGAGAAGTACCGCTCGTTCGAGCGCGGCGGGCGCACGCGCCCGACGATCGTGTCGCCTGTTTCCAGGCGGAAGCGACGGATGAGCGCCGGCGGTGCGTAGATGTCGTCCGGCCCGGGCAGGTAGTTGGCTTCCGGAGCGCGCAAAAACCCGTAGCCGTCGGGAAGCTTGTCCAGCACGCCTTCCGTGGTGAAGGACCCGTTGCGTGCCGCGTGCGCCCGGATCACCCGGTACAGCAGCTCCGCCCGCGGCAGACGCGTGGCACCGGAGATTTCCATTTGCCCCGCGAGCTCCACGAGCTTGGGCAGGGGCATCGCCTTCAGTTCGCGAACGTCCATGCCTTCTCACCCCCGGAGGTACCCGACCGACCGCCACCCGCCGCGCGGGCCCCTGCGAGCGCCCGGTCGAGCTCCTTCCAAGTTTCTCGGACGCCTTCGCCCGTGAGGGCCGACACGAAGCGGACCGGCACGCCCTCGGCCTGCCAGAGCCGCAAGGATTGGGCCCGTGCACGGTTCGAAAGCTTGTCGGCCTTCGTGGCGAGCATGAGGTACGGGATCCGCTCGACCTCGAGCCAGGCTCGCATCTGCCGGTCCGTGGGTCGCGGCCCGTGCCGCGCGTCCACGAGCACGATGGCCCGCGCGATGCGCTCCCGCTGACGTTCGAGGAACCCCTCGACGAGCCGTCCCCAACGACGGCGCACCGCTCGGGAAACCTCGGCGTAGCCGTAGCCAGGAAGGTCCACGAAGTAGAACGACTCGTTCACGCGATACAGGTGCACGGCTCGCGTGCATCCCGGTCGGGCCGACGTGCGCGCCAGGGCGTCGCGTCCGAGCAACCGATTGATCCACGAGGACTTGCCGACGTTCGAGCGCCCCAAGAACACCACCAGCGGACCCGGCGCCCGCGGGTCTTCGTCGGGGCGCCACAGTGCCCCCTCGAATCGACAGCTCCCGATCTTCAACGAGTCCGATGGGGCCATGCCGCCCCTTCTTGTCGTTCAGTTTCTCTCGCGGCCGTGCCGCCGCAGTGTCCGAGAGAGAGAACGCAGCGTGCCCCTCTTCAGATCCGGACGTCGCAGGGGTCGCCTGCGGCATCCGGGGTTCAATGGGTCAGCGAACCCTCGGTTGTCCCGGTATCCTCCGCGGACGACCCGAGGGCCGCGTCCTCTCCCGTCGGCGCGCCGCGCGCCGCCGCCTGGGACCGATCGAACGCGATGCCCAGCACCTCGTCCATGTGCTCCACGAGGTGGAAGCGGAGCTGCGTGCGAATCTCCTCGGGAATCTCCGAGAGATCCTTCTCGTTCTCGCGCGGCAGGATGACGTCGGTGGCGCCGTAGCGGAACGCCGCGAGAACCTTTTCCTTGACGCCCCCCACGGCGAGCACGCGGCCCCGCAGGGTGATCTCGCCTGTCATGGCCACGTGGCCCTTCACCGGCACGCCGCTCAAAAGCGAGGCCAGCGCCGTGGCCATCGTGATTCCCGCTGAGGGCCCGTCCTTGGGGATCGCGCCCTCGGGCACGTGGAGATGGATGTCGTACTTGCGCAGGAAAAGCGGATCGACGCCGAGCTGCTCCGCGCGGCTCCGCACGTAGGACAGCGCCGCCTGCGCCGACTCCTGCATCACGTCGCCCAGCTGGCCCGTGAGGGTGAGCTGACCGCGGCCGCGCATCGCCGTAGCCTCGGTGGTGAGGATCTCGCCTCCGGTGTCCGTCCATGCAAGGCCGATGGCCACACCGACCTCGGAGACCACCGCGCGCTCGCGCGGCGGCTGGTAGCGCGGCACGCCGAGCAGCGTCACCACTTCGTCCCGCGCGATGCGCACCGGACCCTGGAGCTCGCCGGCCACGAGCCGCCGGGCGAGCTTGCGACAGATCGAAGCGATCTCGCGCTCCAAATTGCGCACACCAGCCTCGCGCGTGTAGCGCTCGATGATCTCCTGAATCGCGGCGTCGTCGAAGGCGAGCTTGAGTTTGCTCAAGCCGTGGGCCTTGATCTGCTTGGGCACGAGGTGCCGCTGCGCAATGGCGAGCTTTTCCTGGAGCGTGTAGCCCGGCAGCCGCAGGATCTCCATCCGGTCCTTGAGCGCGGGCGGGATCGTGTGCAGGACGTTGGCGGTGGCGATGAACATCACGTCGCTCAGATCGAACTCGGTGTCGAGGTAGTGATCGAGAAACGTGTGGTTCTGCTCGGGGTCGAGAACCTCGAGCAAGGCCGCCGACGGATCCCCGCGGAAGTCCGCGGCCATCTTGTCCACCTCGTCGAGCAAGAACACGGGATTGCGCGTGCCCGCCTTGCGCATCATCTGGATGATCTGGCCGGGGAAAGCGCCGATGTAGGTGCGTCGGTGGCCGCGGATCTCGGCCTCGTCCCGCACGCCACCCAGGGAAAGCCGCACGAACTTGCGCCCCGTCGCCCGCGCGATGGAGCGAGCGAGCGAGGTCTTGCCTACACCGGGGGGCCCCACGAAACAGAGGATCGAACCCTTCATCTTCCGCACGAGGCGCCGCACCGCGAGGAATTCCAGGATGCGCTCCTTGACCTTTTCCAGCCCGTAGTGGTCCTCGTTGAGGATGCGCTCGGCGCGCTTGAGGTCCGTGGACTCGCGCGACTTCTTGGACCACGGCACCGCCAGCAGCCACTCGAGATAGTTGCGCGACACCGTGGCCTCGGCCGAGATGGGCGGCATGACCTCGAGGCGTTTCAGTTCCTGGAGCGCCTTTTCCTTGGCGTCGGGCGGCATGCCCGCGGCCTCGATCTTCTGGCGAAACTCCTCGATCTCGTTGACCCGTTCTTCCTTGCGGCCCAGCTCCTGCTGGATGGCCTTCATCTTCTCGTTGAGGTAGTACTCCTTCTGCGCCCGCTCCATCTGTCGGCGCACGCGGTTGTGGATCTTCTTGTCCACGCGCAGCTTCTCGATCTCGATCTCGAGCTGCTCCGCCACACGCTCCAACCGGTCCGCGGGCGAGACGTTCTCGAGCAGCGCCTGCTTCTCCCGCGCCGGCAGCGGCAGGTGGGCGGTTACGGCGTCCGCCAGGCGTCCAGGCTCGGTGAGCTTCACCGCCGAGAGCAGGGTTTCGTAGGGCAGCCCCGGCGCGTACTTGATGTAGCGCTCGAACAGCGCTGCCACGCGCTTCATCCGGCTCGCGAGTTCGGGTGTGACCTCGAGCTCCCGCTCGATGATCTTGACCACCACCTCCAGGCAGCCGTCGCGGTCGCGGTCGATCTCCAGGATCCTGGCCCGTGCCTGACCTTCCACGAGGAGCTTCATGTTCCCGTTGGCGAGCTTGAGGTGTTGCACGATCGTGGCTACGGTGCCCACGGAGCTGATCTCGTCGGGCTCGGGGTCGTCCACCTGGGGGTTGTGCTGCATGGACAGGAAAAGGAACCTCTCCCCCGCCAGGGCCCGCTCCACCGCCAGCAGCGACGCCCGCCGCCCGACGACGAAGGGCACCATCGTCCCCGGAAAGACGACGATGTCCCGCAGCGGCACCATGCTCAAGCGGTGAACCTGCCGCAGGCGCTGCACTCTTTCTTCCATGGAACTCCCGGATTGTCGCTGTCGCCGCGGGTGCCCGAACGCTAGCCTGCCTTCTCGATCACGGCCAGCGGGTTGCTCTTCTTGAGCACCACGTCCCGGGTGATCACGACCTCTTTGACCGCGGACTGAGACGGCAACAGGAACATCATGTCGAGCATCAGCTCTTCCATGATCATCCGCAGCCCGCGGGCGCCCACCTTGCGCTCCACCGCCATGGAGGCGATCGTCTCCAGCGCGTCGTCCGTGAAGCGCAGGCTGACGTTCTCGAACTCGAAAATCTTCTCGTACTGGCGCACCAGGGCGTTGCGCGGCTCCACGAGCACCCGTTTGAGATCCGCCACGCTCAACTCGCTCAGCGTCGCCACGACCGGCAGCCGGCCTACGAACTCGGGGATCATCCCGTACTTGATGAGATCCTCCGGCTGCAGATGGCGGTAGATCTCCTGCATGTTCTTCTCGCGCCGCGGCTTGACCTCCGCCTGGAAGCCCACGCTCTTGCGCCCGATGCGCTGTTCGATGATCTGCTCCAACCCCACGAACGCCCCGCCGCAGACGAACAGGATGTTGGTCGTGTCCACGGGGATGAACTCCTGGTGGGGGTGTTTGCGGCCGCCCTGCGGCGGCACGTTGGCGATCGTCCCCTCGAGAATCTTCAGCAGCGCCTGTTGCACTCCCTCGCCCGAGACGTCGCGCGTGATCGAGGGGTTCTCGCCCTTGCGCGCGAGCTTGTCGACTTCGTCGATGTAGACGATGCCCCGCTGGCACTTCTCCACGTCGTTGCCCGCCGCCTGGAGCAACCGCAGGATGATGTTCTCCACATCCTCGCCCACGTAGCCCGCCTCGGTGAGCGTCGTGGCGTCGGCGATGGCGAACGGCACGGAGAGCATGCGTGCCAGCGTCTGGGCCAGCAGCGTCTTGCCCGAGCCTGTGGGCCCGATGAGCAGCACGTTCGACTTCTGCAGCTCCACGTCGGTGCGCCGGCGCGGCATCTGCGTGCGCTTGTAGTGGTTGTAGACGGCCACGGCGATGCGCTTCTTCGCCTCGTCCTGGCCGATGACGTACTCGTCGAGAAACTGCTTGATCTCCGCGGGCTTCGGCAGGCGCCGGGTGTCCTGCTCCTCCTGCTCGCGCTCCTCCTGGATGATGTCCAGGCAGATGTCCACGCACTCGTCGCAGATGTAGACCGTGGGCCCGGCGATGAGCTTGCGCACATCGCGCTGCGACTTGTTGCAGAAGGAGCACTTCAGGGTGTCGTCGTCGCCTTTCTTGCGTGCCATGCGCCCGCTCCCCAACCGCCTCCCCGGGCTGCCGCCCGCCGAGGTCAGACCGCGCGTCGTGTCAGGACCGCTTGAAGATCACCTCGTCGATCAGCCCGTACTCTTTGGCCTGGACCGCGGACATGATGAAGTCGCGGTCCGTATCTCTGGCGATGCGCTCCAGGGGCTGCCCCGTGTGCTCCATCAGGATCTCGTTCAGCCGCTCGCGCAGGCGCAGGATCTCGCGCGCGTGGATGTCGATATCCGTAGCCTGACCGGAAAGCCCGCTCATCAGCGGCTGGTGGATGATGATGCGGGAGTTGGGCAGCGCGAAGCGCTTGCCCTTGCTGCCCGCCGCCAGCAGCACCGCCGCCATGCTCGCCGCCTGGCCGATGCAGATGGTGCTGATGTCGGGCTTGACGAACTGCATCGTGTCGTAGATCGCCAGCCCCGCGGTGACGGAACCCCCGGGGCAGTTGATGTAGACGCTGATGTCCCGGTCCGGATCCTCGGCTTCGAGAAACAGAAGCTGGGCGATGACCAAATTGGAGACCTGGTCGTCGATGGGCTGCCCGATGAAGACGATGTTGTCCTTGAGGAGGCGCGAGTAGATGTCGTAGGCGCGCTCGCCGCGGCTCGTCTGCTCGACGACCATCGGAATCAGCGTCATCGCCTCACTCCTCGCCAAGAATATTAGCAACGGACACCAGGAAGTCAAGCGTTTTCTCTCTAACTAGCTGACTCCGAAAGGCTTGGAGCCGGCCTCCCTGTGAGAGCCTGGCGCGCAGCCGCGCGGGGGATTCCCCGATTTCTTGGGCCTCGCGCTCGAGGCGCGCCGCGAATTCCTCTTCCGTAACCTCGAGCCCCTCGACGCGGGCGACCGCGTCGAGCAGCAGGCGGGCGTGCACGGCCCGTCTGGCCTCCGGCTCCTGCTCCGCGCGCAACCTCGCCCAGTCCACCTCCACGCTCCGGGGATCCACCCCTTGGGCGAGCAAGAGCCGCGCGAACTCTTCGAGCCGGTGCCGGAGCTCTTCCTCCACGAGCTGCTCGGGCAAGGGAATCGGGTTCTCCAACAGCACCTTGTCCAGCACAGCCCGGCGCACCCGGCGCTCGATCTCGGCCCGCTTGGCGGCGGCGAGCCGCTCCCGCACGTGGCGCCGCAGCGCCGCCAGATCCTCGAACTCCCCGCACTCCTTGGCGAAAGCGTCGTCGAGCTCGGGCAGCAGGCGGCGCTTGACCTCGCGTACCGCGACGCGGTAGCGCACGGCCTTGCCCGCAAAGCGCGGGTCCTCGAACTCCCTCGGATAGCGGAGGACGAACTCCCGCGTCTGCCCAGCCTGCACGCCCTCGAGCTGCTGGTGAAACTCCGGCAGAGGCTTTGCCGTCCCGAGCTCCAAAAGCACCCCCTCGTCCCGTACCGGCGCGCCGCCCTCCACCTCGCGCTCGATATCGGCCACGAGCAGATCGCCTGTCTGCGCCTCGCGGCCCTCCTCCGAGACGAACCGCGCATGCTCCTGGCGCAGTCGCTCCAGCATGCGCTCTTCTTCTTCCACGCTCACCGCGGGGCTTTCGCGGCGCACCTCCACGGCCCGGTAGTTCTTGGGTTCGAGCTTCGGCAGTACCTCGATCGAAGCCCGGAACCGCAGCGGCGCACCCGGCTGAAACGCCACCTCTTCCAGGCGCGCCTCGCCGAGAGGCTCGAGCCCCTTCTCCCGCAGCGCTTGGCGGTAGTAGCGCGAGACCACCCGCTCCTTGAGCTCTTCGTCGAGGTCGGCCCCCAACCGCGCCTCCACGAGGCGCAGCGGCGCGCGTCCCGGACGAAAACCGGGGATCTTGGCCTGGCGCGCATAGTGCCGCAGCAACGCCTCGCGCTCCCGCGAGACTTCCTCGACGTCGACCTCGACGGCCAGGTTCTTGCGCACCGGACTGATATCGGTGACTTCGATCTTCATCGGAGCGTCCCGCACCGGAGAGGCATTCTACCCCCTCCGGCGCGGGAGCGCCCCCGGGACCCTCAGGGAACGCTGCGCACGAACAGCTCGTCCACCGAGACCGTGTCGAGAGCCCGGCCACCCGGAGCGCGACGCGTGTCCACGACGCGGATCCAGACCGTCCCCGAGAGCGAGGCCGGCAGCGGAGCTTGCCGGTCGCGGTCGTCGTCGCCGAAGGGCAAGCTGCCCAGGCCGATCGGGTTCCACGTCACGCCGCCGTCCGTGGAGTACTCGAAAACGAAGTCGTCCCCGTCGGGAGAGCTCGTGCGGAAGCCTTCCACGTGCAGCTCGATGCGCGAGCCGGGTACGACCTCGACGCTCCAGCGGTGCTCGAGCAAACTGAACCGGTCCCGGGGCGGTCCGCCCTGGCTTTCCACTTCCGTGATCGCCTCGGCCGTGTCGTCGGAGGCGGCCGTGTCCCCCACGTCGCCGCTGACCGTCCCGCTCACGGGTGTCTCCGCCTGGGCCCGCACGTCGGTATGCGGCAGGCCGTTGCAGGCGGCGGGATCGCCGTTCATCCGCTCCGTCTCGTCGCCCAGATGCCCCAGAGGGCCGAGACCGCAGTCGAAGCTCTGGGCCTGCACCAGGTAGAAAAAGCCCTCGCCGGCGGGGGGGAGCTCCGCATCCTCGAGGCTCGTGCCGGCGACGCCCTCGGCCAGACAGCTCCCGTAGGCCCCCGGGCCGAGCTCGCCCAGGCGGCCGCGGCTGACGCTGTAGGCGTCCGCGCCGGCCACACCGCTCCAGCTCAGCGTGGCCGCACCCGCGCTGTCGCGCGCGAGCGTGAGGTTCCTCACCTCGCCGGGGCGCCGGTCGCCGCCGTCCTCCGCCTGGCAGTCGCAGCCATCGCCGGCACCGTCGCCGTCGAGATCTTCCTGACCGGGATCGAACAGACCCGGACACGTGTCGCACAGCTCGCCCACCCCGTCGCCGTCGTCGTCGCGCTGGAAGGGGTTGAAAACGTCGGGGCAGTTGTCCACGTCGCCGCACACGCCATCGGTGTCCGCGTCGTTGAGCGGCGTCTGCGGGCACGGATCGCAGACGTCCCCGAGGCCGTCGCCGTCGAGATCTTCCTGACCGGGGTTGGCCGTGGCGGGGCAGTTGTCCACGCACGCGGCCAGACCGTCCCCGTCTTCATCGCTCGCGTCGCCGCCGGGAATGCCCGGGCAGCCGTCGCAGGCGTCGCCGATGCCGTCGCGGTCCGTGTCGAACTGGTCGGTGTTGAAGCTGGCGGGGCAGTTGTCGCACGCATCGCCCACGCCATCGCCATCGCTGTCGAGCTGGTCCGGGTTCGGCTCGCCGGGACAGTTGTCGTCGCAACCCGCGCTGGCGCCTCCCGTGCAGCGGTTGTCGGCGTAGCCCCCGCTGCCGTCGCCGTCGTTGAGCACGGCGTCCTCGTCGTAATCCGCGAGGTTCACCCGCGCCGCGAAGATGTCCTCGTCGCCCAAGCGTCCGTCGGGCCACATTGGATGGATCCGGTTGTCGCCGCTGACGTCGGCCCCCGTGTAGTCCCCCAGAAAGCCGAAGTTGCTCGGCCCGTAGATCCCGTCCGAGACGCGCACGTTGGGGCCGAAGCTCACGCCGCCGTCCGTACTCGTGGCGAGATACATAGCGAAGAGCAACCCGTCTGGATCCTCGCGCCGATCGAGGAAGGTCACGTGCACGTGCCCGTTGGCGTCCACCGCGACCCAGGGGAAAAACTGGTCGGCGTCGTTGCCCGGAGCGTCGTCGTTGACCCGCACCGGGGGGCTCCACGTGTTCCCGTGGTCGTCGGAGTAGGCGAGCGCGATGTCCGGATCGCCCGTGAAGCGTTCGTCGGCCCACACGACGTAGATGCGGCCCCGAAACGGCCCGTTCGTCCGATCCACGGCGATGGCGGGAATCAGCGGATTGCGGAAGCCTCCGTTGAGGGGGCTGCGCGGCGCGTCGATCGTCCGGGTGACGGTGAGGTCGGGATCGAGCCACGTCTCGCCCTGGTCGAAGGAGCGGTCGAAGAATAGCGTGGTGTCGAAATCGCTCCACACGACGTAGATCTCCCCGTTCGGGCCCACCGCCGGATAGGGGCCGTTCCCGGAGGAGGCGGCGGTGGAGATGGCCCGGCGCGGCGTGAAACTCGCCCCGCCGTCGGTGCTCTTGGAGAAGAAGATCGTCTGCACGAAGCTCTGGAAGTTGGACCAAACGATATAGATGTTGTCGTTCGCCGGGTCCACGGTGAGGAATTCCTTGTCGCCGCCGTTGTCCACGCGCACCGGCTCCTGCCAGGTGGCGCCGCCGTCGGTGGACTTGGCGACGAGGATGCCGTCCGCACTGCCGGAGTATGCGAGGATGCCGAGATAGAAGTTGCCCTGGCTGTCCACGGTCACGGCCGGATCCCCGGTGGACTGGCTCGAGGGCAGCGAGCTGAAATTGATGCGCGAGCTCTGCCAGGTCTGTCCGCCGTCGGTGGTCCAGCCGTAACCGATCACGGTGTTCTGGCCGGGGTTGACGACGAAATAATCGTTCCAAGCACCGACGAGGTTCAGGGGATCCGTGGGGTTGGCGGCGATGGTCGTCTCGTTCTGAGCCCGGCCCGAGGTGTCCTGGTTCACCCTGGGGTTGCCGCCGGGGAGCCCCCCGGCGATGGCCTCGCCGGCGGGAAGCTCCCCGATCTGCAGCAGCTCGCTGAGGTCCGGGGGGCGAGGCGGCCCCTCGGTCTCGGGGCTGCCGCTGCCCCCCGCGGCGCGCGCCGCTGCGGGCGGTCCAGCCGGCGCGATCCTGCGCCAGGCGCATCCCGCGAGCCCAGCAAAGGCGAAGAAGACAAGGAACAATAAGAAAACGCCAACCCGTCTTCCCGGCCCCTGAGAAACCTCTGCCCCGCGCATGCGACCTCCTCCGCCGCCCCCGGGGGACGTGCGGGCTTTTCTTACGTGCTCCGCGGGGAAGAGGCAACTCGCCTCCGTGGCTTTCCGAAAGATCGCTGCCCTCGGCCGGGCAGAATGGTGAGCCGCCAGGGACTCGAACCCCGAACCCGCAGATTAAGAGTCTGCTGCTCTGCCCGTTGAGCTAGCGGCCCACCGCCCTTGCCAAGGCCGGCCCGTCGCCGCGGCATCGTACCACAGCCCGCGAGATGGCGCGCCCGGTAGGATTCGAACCCACGACACTCGGATCCGAAGTCCGATGCTCTGTCCAGCTGAGCTACGGGCGCACAAAGCGGCCAGGGCAGGCGCCGGAACTGGGGTGAGTGGAGGGACTCGAACCCTCGACAGCCAGATCCACAGTCTGGAGCTCTACCACCTGAGCTACACTCACCACATCGCCTTCGCGGCAGCGGCCCTTGGCGCGCCTGGAGGGACTCGAACCCCCGCCCCGCGGCTTAGAAGGCCGCTGCTCTGTCCACCTGAGCTACAGGCGCGGCTGGCGGGTCGCCTCCCCCGGCTCCCGCTCCGCCCGCGGCACCCGGGACCCCGGGGAGCCGGCCCGCTCCCGATGGTACGCGTGGCAGGATTCGAACCTGCGACACCCAGCTCCGGAGGCTGGTGCTCTGTCCCGCTGAGCTACACGCGCTCACCTGCCGCCACCCCCGGGCCTCGGCGGTGCGGCCGAGGGCTAGTATCCCCCACCGGCCCGCCCGCGTGCAAGGCCGCCTTGCCGGGTGGTGGTATATAGTGCCGCGCCCCATGGGCCGATCCAGCTCGAGCCTCGCGGCCCTAGCGCCCGCGGCGCTGGCCATGGCCGCGGTTTCCTGTTCCTCCTCGCAAGAAGCGGCCCCTCCGGCCTCCTCTCCCGCGACCGGAGGGCCGCCGGGAGCGATCTGGTTCGTGGACATCACGGAGCACACCGGCATCCGCTTCACCGCGCATTGCGGCAACCCTCGCAAGGAATACATCCCCGAGGTGACGGGCTCAGGGGTCGCGCTGGGCGACTACGACGGCGACGGGGATCTCGACATCTACCTCGCCACAGCGCAGACCCGGGACGACTGGCTCGCCGGGCGAAGACCGTTCGCCAACGCCCTCTACCGCAACAACGGCGACGGCACCTTCACCGACGTCGCCGCCGAGGCCGGCGTGGACCTCCGGGCCTGGACGAACGGCGCTTACTTCGCGGATTACGACGGCGACGGCGATGTGGATCTGTTCCTCACCTGCACCGGCCCCAACGTTCTCTACCGTAACAACGGCGACGGCACTTTCACCGACGTGACGGCCGAGGCGGGCCTCGGAGGCCCCCCGGTCTGGAGCTCGAGCGCGGCTTTCGGCGACCTCGACGGGGACGGGGATCTCGACCTCTACGTGGCGAACTACGTGGTCTACGACATGGCCGATCCCCCGCTCGGGGGCGCGAAGACCTACTGGAGGGGCATCCAAGTGCTGCTGGGACCGCTGGGGCTCACCGGCATCGCGGACCGTCTCTATCGCAACAACGGCGACGGCACCTTCACCGACGTGACGGCCGAGGCGGGCTTGGAGAGGACGGGAGAACCTGCCTACGGTCTGGGCGTGGTGATGACGGATCTCGACGGCGACGGGGATCTCGACATCTACGTGGCCAACGATTCGGTGGCGAACGACCTGTGGCTGAACCATGGCGGTTGGCGCTTCGAGAACTTCGCCCCCTGGGCGGGGGTGGCGACGAACGAGGAGGGCAAAGACCAGGCGGGCATGGGCACCGATGCCGGCGACTACAACGGCGACGGGCGCTTCGATCTCGTGGTGACGAACTTCTCCCACGACTTCCACACGCTGTACCGCAACGAGGGAAACCTCGTGTTCACGGACGCGACCTTCGAGGCGGGCCTGAACGATACCTTCGCCGACCTGAGCTGGGGCGTGAAGTTCGCCGATCTGGACCAGGACGGCTGGGTGGACCTCGTCATCGCCAACGGGCACATCTACCCCGAGGCAGACGCGCATCCCGAGCTCGGCACCAGCTTCCGCCAGCGCAACAGTGTCTATCGCAACACGGGGCGCGGCCGGTTCGAGAACGTCACGGCGCACGCCGGCCCAGGATTCGGTGTCGTCGAGAGCAGCCGCGGGCTGGCGCTGGGCGACCTCGACGGGGACGGGGATCTGGACCTCGTGGTGACGAATCTGGACGCTCCGGCCCAGGTGCTGCGCAACGACACCTCTTCGGCTGGCGCGTGGCTCCAGCTGCGTCTTGTCGGCTCGGGCGTCAACACCCGCGCCGTTGGCGCGCGGGTCGAGCTCCAGGCCGGCGGGCGACGGCAGGTGCGCGAGGTGAACCCCTTCGGCTCCTACCTTTCCCAGAGCGACTCCACGGTGCACTTCGGCGTCGGCGATGCGGCCCGCGTGGAGCGCCTGACGATCCGCTGGCCCGACGGGAGTGTGGAGCGCTACGAGAACCTCCCGGTGCGCCGGCTCGTGACGATCGCCGAGGGCCGGGGTGTCGTGCCGGAGGTGCGCGAGGCAGCCCGACCATGAGCCGGCGCTGGTTCGTGACCGGCCTCGCGGCGCTCGCCGCCTGCACCGGCGGCGACCCCGAGGCCCGCTACGCCGAGTTGAAGCGAGCCTTCTCCGACGCGTACCGCGAGGGGCGCGTGGCGCAGGCGCTCCAGGCCGCCACCGAGGCCGTGCGGCTCGTCCCCGAGCGGGAGGAACCCTACCGCTTGGCGAGCCAGGCTTTCGCCGACCTCGGGCGCGACGAGGAGGCGGTGGAGTTTTACGCCGCGGTGGCGCGCCGCCACGGCGGGGTCGCCTGGCCCTGGTTCTTCCGCGGTTTCCACAACTTCCTGCTGAACCGCTACGACGCCGCGCTCGAGGATTTCACGCGTGCGGCGGCGCTCGACCCGCAGAACGCGGAGTGCGATTACCGCCGCGGGCTCGTCCTCGAACGGCTCGGGCGCTTCGAGGAAGCGATCGAGGCTTTCCGCCGCAGCTGGCAGCACGATCCCGAGAAGGACTCCGCGGTCGCGCACCTCGTGGACGCCCTGCGGAAGGTGGGCGACTACGAGGGCATGGAGCGCGCGGTCCGCGACGGGCTGCTGCGGTTTCCCGACCACGCGCAGCTGCTCCAGGCCGCTGGGCAGCTCGCCTTGCGCAGGCAGGATTACACCGAAGCCGAGCGCGACTTGCGGCGCGCCATCGAGCGCGATCCTCGTCTCGCCGCAGCGCACCACGACCTGGCCAAATTGCTCGCGCGCACCGGTCGCGAGGACGAGGCCCGGGACGCGCTGCTCGTCGCCAAGCGGCTCGACGACTACGAGTTTCTCAAGAAATACCTGCTCGACCACCGCACGAGCCTGAACGCGCCGCTGCTCTTGGGCGAGCTCGAGCTGACGGAGAACCGGCTCGACGAAGCGCTGCGGTATTTCCACCGGGCCGAACGGGCGCTGGGACCGAGTGCCCGGCTCGCGGCAGGACGGGCGGAGACGCTTTTCCGCCAGGGCCGGCTGGAAGAAGCGCAGGCTGCGCTCGCGCCCTACGCCGGCGCCACGGACGCGCGGCTGCTGCTCGCGCACGCCACCGGCGCCCTCGCCCGCGGGCAGCACGCCGAGGCGGCGCGCCAGCTCGAGGTGGCGCTCCAGGACGCGCCGGAGGAAAGGCAGTTCTTCAGGCGCGCCGCGGACCTCGCCCGGGCCCTGGGCGATCCTGCCCGCGCGCGCGCGCTCCTGCAGCGCGCGCAACAGGCCAAGCCTGTGGTCGTCGAAGGCGAGGTCATCGCACCGCCGCCCCAGCCATGAGACGGCTTTCGATCTTCTTCCTGGGGACGCCGGCGTTCACGCCCCGGCCGGCACAGGCGCCGGCGACCGATCCTTGCACGCCGGGACTCGGGGGCATGGTCGGGGCGGAAGGACTTGAACCTTCGACCGCCTGCTCCCAAAGCAGGTGCGCTGCCAGACTGCGCTACGCCCCGCGACGATAGAGAGAGAGGCGCGCGAATCTAACACCGGAGCCGAAAAGGTGTCAACGCGCCGGCGGGCGACACGGGGAAGCCTCCCTGCTATGCTGGCCGGGAGATGCAGCTGGGTCTTCTGGGCTTTCCCCACACGGGCAAGACGACGCTCTTCGAGCTGCTCACGGGAGGCGCCCCCGCCGAACACGCCCCGGCCGGCGAGCCGCACGTGGGGATGGCCCGCATCCCGGACGTGCGCCTCGAGCGCCTTGCGGCCATCTACCAGCCGCGGCGCGTGACCGCGGTCTCGGTCGAGTGCCTGGACTTCGCCGGGATGCAGAAGGGGGAGGCCACGCGGGTGCTGCCGCTGGAACGGTTGCGGACGACGGACGCGCTGCTCCACGTCGTGCGCGCCTTCGGGGACGCCACCGTCCCCCACGTCGAAGGCGACATCGATCCCGCACGCGACTGGGCCACGATGGAGACCGAGCTCATCCTCGCGGATCACACCGTAGCCCAGCGGCGCGTGGAAAAGCTCGAGGTCCTGGTCAAGAAGGCCCACCGCGAGGAAGACCAGCGCGAGCTGGAGCTGTTGCGACGCTGTCTCGAAGCCCTGGAGCGCGAGACCCCGTTGCGCGCGCTCGAGCTCACGGAAGACGAAGAGCGCCGCCTGCGGGGGTTTACCTTCCTCAGCCGCAAACCGCTGCTCGTCGTGATCAACGCGGACGAAACCGACCTCGACCGCGTGCGCGCCGGACCCGCCGCGTTCGGCCTGGACCGGCTGACGGCCCGGGCCAGGACGGCCGCGGTGGCGGTGGCCGCGAAGATCGAGCTCGAGATCGCGCGCCTCGGCGGCGAGGACGCCGCCGCCTTCCGGCGGGAGCTGGGGCTCGAGGAGCAGGGGCGCGACCGGGTGCTTGCGGCGTGCCTGGAGCTGCTCGGACGCATCCGCTTCTACACCGCCAACGAGCAGGAGGTGCGCGCCTGGGCCATCCCCCGCGGCACTTGCGCCCAGGATGCAGCCGCCGCCGTGCACACGGACATGGCCCGCGGCTTCATCCGGGCGGAGGTGGTCCCCTTCGACACCCTCGACGAAGCCGGGAGCTGGGGGGCATGCCGGCGGCACGGTCTCGTGCGCCTCGAAGGCAAAGAGTACCGCGTGCAGGACGGGGACGTGATCCTGTTCCGGTTCCACGTCTGATTCTACCGCGGGCCGCAGCCGGCAGGTCGCGAAGCCGGCGGCGACCGGCCGTTCGCCCCTACGGTTCGTCGAGGGCCTGTTCGATCCGGGCGGCGAGGACCGCATCCTGCTCGGGGAGCACCGTGCGCAAATCGAACAGGAGCGCTCCCTCGTGCACGCGACCGATGACCGGAGGCTCGCCGCGCCGCAGGGCCCGCTCGAGCCGGGCCACATGGCCGCGCTCCGGGATGACGGCGAGGAGCTTGGTGGGGCGCTCGCCCAGGGGCGAGGAGCCCCCGCCCGTGCGCGAGACGCCGTCCACGAGTCGCAGCTTCGCGCGGCCCTCGGCAGCCGAGGCCACGCGCTCCATCACGGCGCGAGCGCGGCGCGCAATCTGCCGAGGCGTGAGCGCCAGCATGCGCAGCGTGGGAATCTCCCGGAAGGCGCATCCGCGCACGTAGGCCGCGAGCGTCGCATGAAGCGCCGCGATCGCGAGCCGGTCCACCCGGCACGCCCGCGCCAGGGGATCCCGCGCGACGCGCGCCACGAGTTCCGGGCGGCCCACGATGAAGCCCGCCTGGGGCCCCCCGAGGAGCTTGTCGCCGCTGAACGTCACGAGATCGGCACCGCGGGCGAGGATCTCGTCGACCGGGAGCTCGTCCCGGATACCCAGGCCGGCGAGATCCACGAGATCGCCGCTACCCCAATCCACGACGAGCGGAACCCCCGCGCGCCGCGCGAGCCCCGCCAGCGCGTCGACACCGGTCTCCTCCGTGAAGCCCACGATCCTGAAGTTGCTGGTGTGCACCTTGAGCAGGAGCGCGGTGCGCGGGCCGATGGCCGCCTCGTAGTCCGCGAGGCGGGTGCGGTTCGTGGTGCCCACCTCGCGCAGCCTGGCCCCCGAGGCGGAGAGGATCTCCGGAATCCGGAACGCCCCGCCGATCTCGACCAGCTCGCCCCGGGAGACCACCACCTCGCGGCGGCGGGCGAGCGCGCGCAAGACGAGCAGCACGGCAGCGGCGTTGTTGTTGACGACGTGGACGCCCCGGCCGGGAAACAGCCGCGCCGCGAGGGGTGCCAGGTGCGCCATGCGCTGGCCGCGGCGGCCGCGCTCCAGGTCGTACTCGAGGTCCATGTACGCCTGCGCAGCCTCGGCCACGCGGCGGGCGGCCTCGGGGGAGAGCACCGCCCGGCCGAGGTTCGTGTGGACGATGACGCCCGTGGCGTTGATCACGCTGCGCGGTCGCGGCGCCAGGAGCCCGCGGGCTCGGGCCTCGATGGCTTGCGCCAGCTCGGCCGGGCCTGCGCGCCGGGCGGCCTCCGCGGCCCCGAGGACTCCGCTCTCCAGGCCTTCTCGCAGTTCCTCGAGCGCCCCCCGGAGCAGATCCGCCACAAGCGGGCGGCCCCAGCGGCGCGCGAGGCGGGCCACGGGACCCCGCTCCAGCAGCAGTCCCACGGGGGGCAGGCTGCGCCGGGCGTCCGCCGCCGCCCGGGCTTCCGAGCGCTTCGGCTTCCTTGTTTTCATTTGCACCCCCAGCGGGCCAACCCTACATTCCCCCGAGAGATACGCGGACGGCGGGAGGATTGTAGCCCCGCGCGCGACGGCGGAGGGCGAGCGCATCGTGTCCGGAGTGGCCCCCCCCACCAAGGACCAGATCGAGTCGGACCTCGCGCGCCTCGAAGCGGCCATCCGCGAGCTCAAGACCCAGTACGACATGTTCTTCAACGGTGCCCTGCCCCGCCAGCCCTACGAGTTGCGCGCCGACGTGGAGCGCCTGATCAAGCGCTACGCCAACACGCCCCCCCGCAAGTACGCCCACCGCTTTCACCTCAATTCCCTGGTGAGCCGGTACAACAGCCTCTCCGAACTGTGGTCCAAGACCCTGCGCACGCTGGAGGAGGGTGCGCGCTTGCCCGCCCTGCGCAGCAAGGTCGGAGAAGTGCTCGCGCGCTGCCGCATCCAGGACCCCACGCGCGACCAGGAGCTGCTGCGCCTGCTGCACCAGAATTTCGTCGAGGCGCGCCGGCGCCTCGGCCTGAGCGGGTCCATCCCCTTCAGCCGCTTCGTCGAGTGCGTCGCCGGCCAGGCCGAGGCCTTGCAGCGCAAGACTGGATGCAGGCAGGTGGAGCTGCGTATCATCCTGGACGAGGACGCGGTACGGCTGAAGGCGCGCCCGGTCCGCTGAAGGGACCGGCGGGCGGGAGGGGCGGCGATGGGCGGTCTTCCGACAAGGGCGAACATACGCGCCCGTGGCGGTTGGGTTCTGGGCGCGGCGCTGCTGCTCGCGAGCGGCGCGGCGGGCGCCCAGGGGCAAGGGGACCCCGCCAGGGGGCAGACACCCGAGGAGCTCACGGTCACCGTGCGGCGCGCCGAGCTGCGCGGGCCGCTGCGGGAACTGGGGCGCCTGCAGGAGCTCGTCGCCCGTTCCGCCCTGGCGCACAACCCTGAGGTGCGCCGTCATCTGGAGCGCCTCGAAGCGGGCGAGGTGTCGCTCCAGACGCTGGCCGGCATGGGCAACGCCCTCGCGCGACGCGGCGCCACGGAGTTCGCTCTCGGTTACTACGCGCTCGCCGTGCGGCTCGAACCCTCGCTGCCCGGCCTGTGGGTCAACGTGGGCACGCTCTACCGCGATGTCGGGCGCTACGGCGAGGCCGTCTCCGCCTACCGCAGGGCGCTGCGGCTCGACCCGAACCACGCGCTCGCTCACTACAACCTCGGTGCGGTCTACGACGCCCTGGGGCGCTACGACGAGTCGATCGAGGAATTGCTCGTGGCGTTGACGCTCGACCCTTCGCTCGGCGACCCTTCGGTCAACCCGCAGTCGGTAAACAACGAGCGGCTGCCCGTGGCGCAGCTGCTGCTCTACCAGCGGCGGGCGGGTGCCCAGGGCTTGCCGCTCATCCCCGCGGAAGAACTGGCTCCACCCAAACCCGGCTCCTGAAGCCGCCGCCCTGGCCTGCGGCCCGGGCTGCGGCGGCCACGGCGAAGACGAGCCAGGCCCGCACGCGGTGGTGACACCTCGGGTGTCAGTCTACAATCCGGCCTCGCATGCGAGGTGCCTCGATCCTCGTGATCCTCGCCGCGCACGGCACGCTCGGCCTGGAACTCGCGCCCCCGGCCGCGGCCTGGGCGCCCGAAACACGGCTGCACATGGTGGATCGGGCGCGGCAACTGATGCCGAGATCCCTGCGCCTCGCGCTGGAGCGCTACCGCGAGCACGTGCGCCGCGGGGTTCTCGAACCCCTGACGCAGGAGGACGGACCGGCCCATCGTCCGCCTTGGGACTCGGGCACGCTGGACGCCGAGATCGAGCGGCAGGCCCGGGCGCTCGTCGAAGCCGTGAAAGCGCAGCGGCCGTTCCGCGAGGTGGCGCGGCGCTTCGGGGCTCTCGCCCATTTCGTGGCGGACGCGGGCTTCCCGCCCAATGCCGCGGGGGCGAGCGGCGCCGACCACTACCACCACTTCGCCCGCTTCTGCGAGGAGCGGCGCGAGAAGATGCCCCTCGTCTTCCATGGCCACGCGGATCTCGACTCCGGTGCCGGGGACTTCCGGGCCTTGGCTCTCGCTGCGCTGGAGCGCGCGCGCCAGCAGGACGTGGACCTGGCCCGGGCCTATCGTCTCGCGCGCGAGCAACCCGCTCCGGAGGCGTTCGACGACCGCTCCATCCCGTTCGCCATTGCCTCGCTGGCTTACACGCAGACCGTGACGGACATCGTGCGCGCGTGGCTCATGGCGTGGAACGAAGCGCAGGGCGATCTCGGCCGCACCCCCTACCTGCGGCGGCCACCGCGCGAGGCAGAGGGGCCCCCGCCCGATCCGCCCCCGGGAGGACCGCGGCGATGAGCGACGAGAGGCGCATCCGGCGTGCCTTGCTCAGCCTCTACGACAAGCGCGGGCTCGAGCCCTTCGCGCGGGAGCTCCACGCGCTGGGAATCGAGCTCCTCTCGAGCGGCGGCACGGCGCAAGCGCTCGCCGAGGCGGGCATCCCGGTGCGGCCGGTGAGCGAGGAAACGGGCTTTCCGGAAATCCTCGAGGGTCGCGTCAAGACGCTTCACCCGCGCATCCACGGGGCGATCCTCGCCGATCTGGACCGCGCGACGCACCGCGCGGATCTCGAGGCCCAGGGCCTCGCCCCCATCGGCCTCGTGGTGGTCAACCTCTATCCCTTCGCCGCGACGGCGTCCCGAGCCGACAGCACCCACGAGGCGGTGGTGGAGATGGTGGACATCGGCGGCCCCGCGATGATCCGCGCCGCCGCGAAGAACCACGCCCACGTGGGCGTGGTCGTGGATCCCGCGGACTACGAGCGCGTGCTCCAGGAGCTGCGGGCCCAGGGCAGGCTCCTGGAACGCACGCGCCTGGAGCTCGCGGCCAAGGCATTCGCGCACACGGCGGCCTACGACGCCGCTATTGCCGCCTACTTCGCCCGCCGGCTCGAGACGGCGGAGGGCGCGTTCCCGCCCGTGCTGGTCCTCGGCTGGCCTCGAGCGCGCATGTTGCGCTACGGCGAGAACCCGCACCAGCGCGGCGCCCTCTACCTGGATCCGGCGGACGACTGCGCGAGCGCCGCCCGAGCGCAACAGCTTCAAGGCAAGGAGCTTTCCTTCAACAACCTCCTCGACTTCGACGCGGCGCTCGACCTGGTGGTCGAGTTCGACGCTCCCGCCTGCGTCATCGTCAAACACGGCAACCCCTGCGGGGTCGCTCTCGGGAGCACTCCGCACGCCGCGTTCGAGCGGGCCCTGGCCTGCGACCCGCAAAGCGCGTTCGGGGGCGTCATCGCTTTCAACTGCGCGGTGGACGCCCCTACGGCCGAGGCGATCTCGGCCGCTTTTTACGAAGGCGTGATCGCGCCGGACTTCGAGGAGGGCGCGCGGGCGGCCCTCGCGCGCAAGAAAAACCTCCGCCTGCTCCTCGCGCGCGAGCTCGCCCGCTACCGGCGGGAGGGCTGGGACCTGCGCCGTATCGCCGGCGGCTTGCTGGCCCAGGACTGGGACACCCCCGGGCAAGGCGTGCGCGCGGGCCGCGTCGTCACGAAACGGGCGCCCACGGAGCAGGAATGGCAGGCACTGCAGCTGGCGTGGACCGTCGTGCGGCACGTACGTTCCAACGCGATCGTCTACGCGGACGCGCGGGGCACCGTCGGCATCGGTGCCGGGCAGATGAGCCGGGTGGATGCGGCCCGGCTCGGGATCTCGAAGGCACAGCTCGACCTCGCCGGCACCGCCATGGCCTCCGATGCCTTTTTCCCCTTCCGCGACGGGGTGGACGTGGCGGCCGAGGCGGGGGTGCGTGCGGTGGCCCAACCCGGAGGCTCGATCCGCGACGAGGAGGTCATCCAAGCCGCGGACGAACACGGGATGGCGATGGTGTTCACGGGCCGGCGCCACTTCCGGCACTGACCCCGCTCGCGATCGTTCGCCTCAATCCTCGAGGGCACGCAGGGCGAGGCCGTAGACGTGCTCGTAGTAGGCGGCGTCCTTCGTGCGGCCCTCGTAGCGCTCCGCGAACGCGCGCAGGCGGTGGCTGCCCTCGTCGTCCTGCCGCACGCCGAGGGCTTCCTCGAGCTGCTCGCGGGCGTGCGACGTGTCGCCTGCCCTCAGGCTCATGACGGCGAGGTTGTACCAGCCGTTCGCTTTGTAGCGGGCGAGTTGCGCCTGAGGGAGCGCGTTGTCGGGAAGCCGGTAGAAGACGCGCAGCGCCCCCGCGTAGTCGCCCTCGGCGAACGCCGCTCGCGCTTGCGCGATGCGCGCTTCGATTTCCTTCCGCTCGCGGTAGCGCTCGCCGGCGAGTCGCAGTCCCTCCCGGGCTTCTAGGTTGAGGGGATCGAGATCGAGGACCTCGTCGTAGGCGAGGACAGCCGCGGCATAGTCGCCGCGGCGCTCCGCCTGGTGGGCGCGGGCGAGGGCCGCGGCGAGGCGCGCGCTCAGGTCCACCTGCCGAGGCTGCCCGCGCTCCGCGTCCGCGGGAGCCCCCCCTTGAGGGGCCGTCTCCCCGTGCAGGGTCTCCGGGAGCTCCGGCGCGACGCGTTGCGCGGCCGCATGCGTCTCGGCCGGCGGCGCGATGTGCGGCTGGAAGAGCGGCAGCCCCCCGGAAACCAGGAGCAGTCCCCCGGCCCCGGCGGCGAGAAGGAGCACCACGGCAAGCAGCGCGGTCGCGCCGAACCTGCGACCCCGCGCTCTGGGCTCCGCCCCCGCGCGCGGCGCGCGCCGCGGGGCCTTCGGCGCCTCGCTCCAGTCGCGCGGGGGAGGCGGGGGCGGCTCGTCGAGGGTGCCCGCCGCTTTTGCCGGCTCGGCGCGCCTCGGGCGCCGATGGAGCGGAGATGTCTCGGCTGCCTCGGGCTGGCGGGCCGCGACCTCGGCTTCGGAGCTTTGCGCGCGGGCCCGCTCCAGATAGGCCCGCGCTTCGCGGTGGCCCGGGTGGCGGGCGAGGATCTCCTCGAACCTGCCGATGGCGTCCTCGAGCCGGCCCTGCTCCAGCCACTCGATCCCTTCGGCCAGCGCCTCCTCCAACCGGCGCCCCTCCTCCTGCTGCTGCTGGCGCAGCTCCTGCTCCAGGGCCAACGCCTCTTGGTTTTCTTCGTCCAGGATCAGTACCCGCGCCACGAGGTCGAGGGCTTGAACGACTTCGCCTGCGCCGCCGGCCCGGCGCGCCTGCTCCAGCAGCGCGCGCACGCGCTCCTGAAGTTCGGCCAAGGCCTCGCCGCCCGCGCGCGGGGGCTCGCGCAAATCTCGCCGCTGGAGCGCGCGCGTCTCGACGGCGGCGGGAGCGGCTTGCCTCGCGGGTGTCTGCTCGCGCGCGGGGCACGGCGAGTCGACGGCCCCGGGTTCCTGCTCCAGGCGCTCCGCGACGATTGGCTCCACTGCGGCAAGGTCGTCGGGCAGGGCCCCCAAGGCCGCGCTCCTCGGGGGCAGCGCCTCTTCGGCCGGCCCGACGATGGATTCATCGCGGGCGAGGCCGCCCTGCTCCAGCGACGCTTCGGTGCCCCGACGCGGCTCGCCGCGCGGCACGGGCCAGGCCAGGGGGATCGTCTCCACAGCCTCGAGTGGCTCAGGGGATCCACCTTGGACCAGGGCGGGTGCAGCCCCTGCGCCCGGGGCGAGCCTGTCCAGCACCGCCAGGCCCTGCTCGAGATCCTGGTCGGGACCCTCGGGGGTCGGCAGAGCCTCGTCCCAGTCCGGGTGCGCCTGGGCCATCTCCCGGGCGAGGGCCAGGCCTTCGCGGGCCCGCTCGTCCTGAGGTTCGAGGCGCAGGACCTCGCCCCACACCTTCGCCGCCTCTTCGAATCGTCCCCGGAGATAATGCTCCGACGCCTGACGATGAAGCTCTTCGACGCGCTGCGGATCCATGCCTCGCCGCCCGCACCGCCCCCGTGCCTGGTCTCCCCGACCGGACGACCCGCGCGCAAATATAGGTTTCGCCCCCAAGGGTGGCAATCGGGGCTATCCTGCGCAGCGCTCGAGAAACTTGGCGCGGCAAGTCTCCGAACAGAAGAAGTGATCCTCGCCCCCTCGCCTCAGGTGCAAGGCCTGCGCGCGCGGCAGAAACGTATTGCAGATGCGGTCGCGCACCATGGTGCCCTCGGAGCGCAAAGCCCGCGGTGCCCGCTCTCGGCCCGGGGCGCCGCGGCGGCGGGGGGCGTCACCGACGAGGCGCACCGCCGCTCGCGCCAGCCACAACAGCCACAGCACGAACAGGAAAAAGAGAAGACGGCGGATCACGGCCGCTCCGCCGCGGCGGCGGCCTGAGCCTGCTCCAGCGCCCGGCGCAGGTCGGCGAGCTGAGGGAGTTCGGGCTGGAGCTGCTCCAAGCGTGCCAGGGCCCGCTGCGCTTCGTCGAAACGCCGGAGATGGAGTCCCGCCACCACCACCGTGTTGAAGACCGACTGCCAGTGCTGCGGGTCCGCGCGCTGCGCTTCGGCGAAAGCCGCGAGGGCTTCCTCGTGGCGTCCGGTGGCTTGCAGGCACACGCCCAGATCGGTGCGCAGGTCGGGGTCGTCCGGCTTCAACTCGAGGGCCCGGTGGTAGTACTCGATGGCCTGCTCGTACATGGCGGCGTCGTGGTAGAGGTTGGCGAGCCGCTGCAGCGCCCGCAGGTCGGCCGGGTTGTCTCGGATCCGCTCCTTGAGCGCCGCGACCTCGCGCAGCATGGGCGGCTCCTGCGCGCCGGCGGCGGGCGCGCCCCCCGCGCTCGTGGGCGCCTGCGGCCCCATGGGTCCGCTCGCCTGGACCTCCGTGCGGCGCGCCCAAGGCCGATGCTCGTAGAGGTAGGGGAGGCCGTAGCCGAGGAGGGCCCCATACAGGAACCCGGCGCCGAGGAAGACGAGCGACGAGCGTGCCACCGCGCGGTCAGTCTAGCACCCCGGGCCCTGCGCCCTGCGGCCCGCCCGAGGACTCCCGCGCTACACTCGCGCTACACTGAAGGGCCCGTGAGCGCTCGGACCCGACCCGCCGGCGGACCCACGCCGAACCTGTTCGGCATGGAGCGTGACGCCCTGGCACGCTTCGTCGAGGCTCGGGGGTTCCCGCCTTTCCACGGCCGGCAGATCTACCGCTGGCTCTATGCGAAGCGGACCTTCGACCCGCAGCGGTGGACCGATTTGCCCGCGTCCTTGCGCGCCGCTGTCGCCGCCGAAGCGCGCGCCGAGCCGGGACGGCTCGAGCCCGCGGCCGAGGCCGCGGACGGCACCCGCAAGTACCGCGTGCACCTGCCCGAGGGCGGCAGGGCCGAGGCGGTCTACATGGAGCACCGCGGCCGCGTGACCCTGTGCGTGTCGAGCCAGGTGGGCTGTGCCCTCGGCTGCGACTTCTGCCTGACCGCACGCATGGGGCTCGTGCGCCACATGACCTCGGGCGAGATCCTGGGGCAGGTGGCGGCGTTGATGGACCTTCACGGTCTCGACGCGAGGCGCTTCAACGTCGTTTTCATGGGCATGGGCGAGCCGCTGCACAACTACGACGCGGTGATGGCGGCGGTGCGCATCCTCGTCGACCCCGAGGGTTTCGGCCTCTCGCGCCGACGCCTCACCCTCTCCACCGCGGGCCTCGCGCCGGCCGTCGAGCGCTTGGCGCAGGAGCCGGTCCGGCCGCGCCTGGCGGTGTCCCTCAACGCCGCGAGCGACGCGCTGCGCGCCCGCTTGATGCCCATCGGTCGCAAGTACCCTCTGGAGCGCCTGCTCCAGGCGTGCCGCGTCTTCGCCGAGCGCACGGGCGAGCGCTTCACGTTCGAGTACGTGTTGCTCGCGGGCGTCAACGACACGGAAGACGAGCTCGCGCGGCTGGGCAGGATCCTGCGGCGCTTGCCCGCGAAGCTCAATCTGATCCCCTTCAACCCGGTGCCGGGCCGGCTGCCCTACGAGGCCCCGCCGCGCGCGCGTGTCCTGGCGATCCGCGACCGGCTGCTCGAGCAGGGCGTGCCGGTGAGCATCCGCTGGAGCCGCGGGCTCGACGCGCGGGCGGCGTGCGGCCAGCTGGCTGTCCTTCCCGAGGGAGCCGCCGCCTTCCGGGCGACGCCGTGATCCGCCTCGACCGTCAGGTGGCTCTCGTCACGGGCGGCTCGCGCGGCATCGGCCGCGCTTGCTGCGAGTTTTTGGCCCGAGCCGGCGCGCGGGTGATGGTGCACTACCGGCTCGCGCGCGACGCCGCCCAGGGGCTGGCCGAGAGGATCCGCGCGGGTGGGGGCGATGCGGAGGTCTGCGGGGCGGACCTCGCGCGCCGCGAGCAAGCCGAGGCGCTCGTCGCGGCCACCCTGGGGCGCTTCGGCGCGCTCGACATCCTGGTGAACAACGCGGGCATCTGGAAGGGAGCGCCCCTCGACGCCATGGAGGATGGCGCGTGGGAGGAGATGCTGGCGGTCAACTTGAGCGGGCCCTTCTACGTGACGCGCGCGGCGGTGCGCGCGATGAAGCCCCGGCGCTGGGGGCGCATCGTCAACGTGAGCTCCACCGCAGGCCAGCGCGGCGAGGCGGGCCACAGCCACTACGCGGCGACGAAGGGCGCCCTCATCGCCTGGACGAAATCCCTCGCCGTGGAGCTCGCGCCCTTCGGCATCCTGGTCAACGCGGTCGCGCCGGGCTGGACCGACACGGACATGGCGCGCGACGCCCTCCGGGGCCCCGAAGGCGCGCGCATTCTGGAAACGATCCCCCTCCGGCGCGCGGGACGTCCCGAGGAGATCGCCGGGGCGGTATTGTTCCTGGTGTCCGATCTCGCCACGTACATCACGGGCGAGATCCTCAACGTCAACGGCGGCAGTGTCCTCTGCGGCTGAGGTCCGGGTCGGGCGCCCGTGGCCGCGGCTGGCGCTGGCGTTCGCGGCGGCCGCGGCCGTCTTCAGCCTCGTGCAGTGGGCCACGCTCCATCCGGTGGGCGTGGACGGGCTGTTCCACATCCAGTGCGCGCGGCTGGTACGGGAAAACCTGCCGCGACCCTGGATGGCAGGCTTCCACTGGCTGGAGTGGACCGCGCTTCGGCACGACCGCTTCGCCGATTTCTACTGGGGCTTCCACGTCCTGTTGCTGCCTTTCGCCTGGCTCCCGCCGGAACTGGGGGCCAAGCTCGCGGCGACGTTCTACGCCTCGGCGAGCTGCACCGTGGTCTACGCCGCCCTCGCCGCGGCGGGCGTGCGGGGGGCGGGCTTGTGGTATGCCCTGGGGCTCGCGGGCTCGCCGATCTTCTTGATGCGCCTGTCCCAGAACAAAGCCCCGGTCGCGATGCTGGGGCTGGTCGTGGGCCTCGTCTGGGCCCTCGCGGCGCGGCGCCGGGGAGCGGTGGCGCTGCTGGCCTTGGCCTGCGCTTGGGTGTATCCGGTCCTGCCGCTGCTCGCATCGGTCGCCGCGGCGGCCTGCGCGGGCACGTGGATCGGCGACCGGCGCCCGCCGTGGAGGGAAGCTTTGGCCTGGGCCGGCGGGACGGTCGTGGGGCTCGTGGTCCACCCGGACATGCCCCGCAATCTCAGCTTCCTCGCGCTCAACCTGAGCGAAGCGCTGGCGCTGCGGGCGGGCGAGTTCCGCCCCTTGCCCCCGAGTGCCTTCGCCGCGGATCTGGGGCCGCTCCTCGCGCCGTTCCTCGCCGCGGTGGTGCTCGCCGCGCGCCGCTGGCGCGGGCTCGATAGCTCGGCTTGGAGCTTCGGCCTGGCGGCGCTCGTACTCCTCGCCGTGACGGCGCGCCACATGCGGGGAATCGACTTCCTGCCACCCTTCCTGGTGTTCTTCGCAGCGAAGGTGCTGGCGGGGCCGTTCTCCCGAACCCTCTCCCGCCTCGGTCCGGCGGGGCAGCGGGCGCTCGTGCTCGTGGGTCTTTTCCTGGCGGCGGGCTTCGTGGCTTATCAGATCCCGCGGGCGCGCGAGGTCGTGCGGCGCAACTCGACGGGCGTGCCGGCGCGCCTGGCCGCGGCGGCGCGCTGGCTGCGCGAGCACACCGAGCCCGGGGAACTGGTGATCAACGCTACCGCCGGCGATTTCGAGCAGCTCTGGGTCTACAACACCCACAACACCTATCTGGCCGGGTTCAACATCAATTTCCTGGACCGGCAATCGCCCGAGGTGTACCGGCTCTACGAGCGGGCCTTCCGCTTCGGCCATCCCGCGGCGCTGGAACGTCTCGTGGAGCGCACGGGTGCGCGCTACGTGGTGCTGACCGACCGCCTCCACCCCGAGGCGTTCCGCCGGCTCGCGCAGGCACCGGGCTTCGAGACGGCCTACCGGGACCGCTCCTGCCTCGTCCTGCGGGCGACGGGCGCGGCCCCCGCGTAGCCTGGGTTCCGGCGCGAGGGTACGAAGAAGCGAGCGGCCATCTTGGCTCAGGCGGCGACGCCGGCCAAGAATTCCGCGTTGGAGCGCGCCTGGCGCAGCTTGCCCACGAGAAGCCGCATCGCCTCGTCGGGCTTGAGCGGCGAGAGGGCCCGCCGCAACAGCGTGACTTTCTCGTACTCCTCGGGCGTGTAGAGCAACTCTTCTTTGCGGGTGCCTGTCTGCGAGATGTCGATCGAGGGGAAGATCCGCTGCTCGAACAGCTTGCGGTCGAGGACGATCTCGGTGTTCCCCGTGCCCTTGAACTCCTGGAAGATCACCTCGTCCATGCGCGAGCCCGTGTCCACGAGGGCGGTGCCGATCACGGTCAGCGAGCCACCGCCCTCCGCCTTGCGCGCCGCGCCGAAGAAGCGGCGGGGCTTCTCCATGGTGCGCGCGTCGATGCCGCCGCTCAACACGCGGCCGGAGCCGCGCTGCTCGGTGTTGTAGGCCCGCGACAGGCGCGTGATGGAGTCGAGCAGCACCACGACGTCACGACCGCCCTCGACGAGCCGCTTGGCACGCTCCAGGACGATCTCCGCCACCTGGACGTGGTTGCGCGCCAGCTCGTCGGACGAAGACGCCACGACCTCGCCGCGGACGTTGCGGCGCATGTCCGTCACTTCCTCGGGCCGCTCGTCGATGAGCAGCACGATCACGTGGATCTCGGGGTGATTGGCGGTGATGGCGTGGGCCATCTTCTGCAACAGTACCGTCTTGCCCGCCTTGGGCGGGGCCACGATCAGGCAGCGTTGCCCCTTACCGATGGGGGCGACGAGGTCGACGACGCGCATCTCTACCTCTTCGGGCGTGGTCTCGAGGCGGATGCGCTCGGTGGGCGTCTCGGCGACGAGGTCCTTGAAGGACCGCCTGTGGCTCCAGGTGGCGGGGTCGGCGCCCTGGAGGGTCACGATCCGCTCGAGCCACGGGCCCTGGCGCGGGTGCTGCGGCGGCACGGCAAGCCCCTCGATCTCCACTCCCATCTCGAGGCCGAAGCGCTCGATCAGCTCGGCGGGGACCACGGGGTCGTCCGGGGCCGGGTTGTAGTCGTTTTCCAGGCGGCGCAGGAAGCCGTGGCCCCCGGGCTCGACGTGGAGCACACCGCGGACCGCGAGGCTGGCCTCTCCTGGAGGACGAGCCTGGGGCTCGCGCCGCACCTGAGCGCTCGGCGCGCTCGCGTCGCCGCGGCGGCCGCGCCGCCGGCGGCGAC
>JBBIHH010000018.1:0-69688 GCA_037447115.1 Acidobacteriota bacterium | reverse complement strand
GGGGCGCACCCGCAGCCACGGCCGGCGATCGCCGTCTTCGCCGGGGGGCCGCGGCGAACGCCGCCAGCGCGAGCGCGGCCCCGGAAGCTGCACGTAGACCACGGGCTGCGCTCCCGCGGCCGAGGCGCACACGCGCTCCAGCGCGCGCTCCCCCAAGAAGCCGGCGTCCACGAGCGCGTAGCGCCGACCGTCACGGCGGACGAGCTTCGGCGGGTAGAGGAAGGGGATCGCCGCCCCGCCGGTGGCGGCTTCCACGACGCGGACTGCGGCGTGCTCGCCCCGTCCCGTGAACAGGATCGCCCGGCGGCGCACGAGGTCGTAGGCGAGAATGCCGAGCGTCTCGACTCCGTGGTGCAGCCGCTCGAAGCTGCAGCCCTGAAGATGGGCCAACAGGCGGCGGGGCGCGCTCCGTGCGGCCGCCTCGCGGCGGCGCAGCCACACGTTGAGCGCGTGCCGCAGCAGGCTCGCCGTCGAGAGCTGCCGGCCGAAGTCCACGAGCTCGCGCGGCGTGTAGCCTCCGGCCGCGTAGAAGGCCGCGATCAGCCCGCCCACGCTGCACCCGATCACCGTAGCGATCGGTAGCTGCGCTTCGCGCAGGCGCTGGAGGACCCCCACATGGGCGAAGCCCCGCGCGCCGCCCGGGCCGAAGACGACGCCGATGCCCGCCCGCCGTTCCATCGCGCCCCGGGCGCCTCAGCTCTCCGGCTTGTCGAGCGGCTTGACGAGGCCCGCGTAGTGCCGCTCGAGCTTGAAACCGAAGCCGTAGAAGTACTCGGGCCGATAGAACCCGGTCGTCACGGCCTTCACCCCTGCGGCCCGCAGGCGGTTGCAGAACTCCTGCATCAGGGCGTGGGCGATGCCCTTCTTGCGGTAGCTCTCGGCGACGACGATTTTCTCGAGGTGGGCGGAGGTGCCGTCTTCCTCGATGTCGTAGTAGATCCCGCCGATGAGCTGCAGGCGGTCGTTGAGCGCCACCAGATAGCGGTGCTCGGGACGGAATCGCACCTCGAGGTTCGATTCCAGGAACAACCGGTGCAGCCGGGCCACCTCCTTCGGGTTGAGAGCGTGGCGGATGTGGAACGGGTTGCCGTCGTGGTCTTCGAGGGTGACGACGACCTCGCTCTGGCGCTTGCCCCCGAGATCCGCACGCACGAACCCCGCTTCGTCCTCGGGCCGCAGGTGCGGGTAGGAGAGCCGGGCCAGGAAATAGTCCTCGTCCGGGGCGGGATTGAGCTGGGCCCGCAGATCCGCCAGCGCGTGCACGAGCTCCTCGGCGCCGAGCTCGCGGCGACGCAACTTGAGCACGAGCCCTTCGAGTCCCGCACGCAGGGCCGGCGAGGCGGCGTGCAGCACGGTGTCGCGGAAAAAGCGCACGCGGGCCTCGGGGTGCGCGGGCAGGAGCTTGCCGATGCCGTAGTCCTCGTAGAGCTCCTGCATCGTGCGCGCTCGCGCCTGGAGGGTCGGTTCCCCGCTCAAGCGCTCCCATCTCCGGTAGCGCTGGACGGCGAAGTGCAGCCGCAGGGGCACGAACCCCTCGGCCTCCACGCGCGCGGCGGCGGACTCGAGCGCGCGCCGGAGCGCCGGATCCGCGTCCGGGTGTGCCAGGGCGTCCCGCAGCAGACCCAGCCCTTCCTCCTCCCCCACGACCTCCAATAGAGCGTTCGCGATCAGGTCCCAGCCGACGACGCCGGCGAGCAGCGGGTAGGCCTCCTCGACGGGTGGTACGAACTGCTCGCGCAGCGCGCGCAACATGGCGACGAGGGTGCGGAACGGGCGGCGGGCGGAGATGGAGACGAGCCGCGCGCCCGTGAGGTAGTCGTGGGTCGGGACGATCACGTTCGCCGCCGTGGGCTCGGAGATTTCCCAGCGTCGGCCGGTGCGGTTCCAAAAATCCACGTAGGCGCTCAACGCGCTCCAGGCGAAAAAGGGCCACAGTTGCCGCAGGCGTTCCTCCTCGCCTTTGCGGCGGGCCATGCGCCGCAACGCCCGGTCGAGCGTTTCTCCGGGAATGAACTCCTCGCTCCAGAGATCCTGCTCCGGCCAGTAACCACCGAAGGCCTCGACGAGCGGCGCGCGCTCGCCCGGCTCGCCGCAGAGCACGAGCCAGCGGATCTCGTCGTGCACTTGCTGCGGGCTCAGGTCGTGGTTGAGGTTCGCCGCCACTTCGTAGGAACCCTGGTATCGGGTCTGGATCGTGATGCGGTAGACGGTCTTGCCGTAGCGAGCCCCCAGGGGGCGCACCCACACGCCCCGCGGCGGGATGTCGCTCAGGCGCACGGTGGCAGCCTTGGAGAAGAGGAACACGGCTTCGCGCAGGAACTCTGTCTGCCGGATGGCCCACAGCAATCGCTGGCGGTCTCCCGCGGGCACGTCGTCGTCGAAGGCCACCACGTCGCTCCAGCGGTACTCCTTGCCCGTTTCCGGATCCACCGCCACCCCCTCGGACGGTCCGAGCCAACGCCGGAAACCTTCCTGGAGCCTGCGGGTCGCGCGGGCCGCTTCCTCGCGTGCAGCGCGGTGCCCTGCGAAGAGCGACAGTCGCGTGAGGAACGCCCGGATGCGGCGGTAGCGCGTCGGGTGGGCGGCTCCGTAATCGGCGAGCAAGCGCAAGAGCTCCTCGCAGCGCCGTGCGGCTTCCTCGTCGAAGGGGTCCCACGAGGCCGCCGCTGCGGTGGCTTCGAGCAGCGCATCGAGGCGGGAGTCGTCGAGATCGGCCTCCACGAGGCTCTCGCGCGTCGCCTCGTCGAGCAGCGCTCCGGGCGCGAAGAGGAAGCTGCGCAGGGTTCGCGGAAACAGGTGCGGCCGCTCGTTCGCCAGCAGCGCCAGCAAGGCACGGCGGCGCACGGGCAGGCAGGCCGCCTCCGCCGCCCGGCGCAGCACGACGCGCGCCGCCTCCGCCAGCGCCGCCTCCCCCCGGTCGAGGACGGCCTCGAGCACGCGCACCGCGGCCAGTCCCGTGGCCTCCTCGTCTGCGTGCAGTCCTTGGGCCGCTTGGTGCAGGTGAAGCAGCGTGAAGGCCTCCTGCGCCAGCGCCTGCTCGAGCTCCGCCCGCAGAGCTTCGCTCCCGTGCACCTCCACCGCCCGTCCCGCCCAGCGCAACCCCTCCCCGGCCCGCGGGCGCTGGCGTGAGGTGAGATCGAGCGGCACGAAATCCACCAGGGCCTCGTTGCCCAGCCAGAGCTGCGGGGTGCGGAGCAGCGCTCCGAGATCGAGCGGACCGCCGCCGTACACGTAGAGGCAGGAACCGATCTGGCAGGTGGTGTCGTCCACGCGGCGCACGGCGAGATCCCGTCCGATCGCGCGCGCCACCAGGCGCTCTCCCTCGCTGCGGAACTCCCGCGCCGTCAGTCCCAGGCTCTGCAGCAGCCAGTTGGGCAGCACGATCTCCACCCCGCCCACCGCGAGGTTCGTCCTGCGGTAGAGGCTGGCCACGAGCGGAGCGAAGTGGCGTTCGACGACCTTGCGCCGCGGCGTGCCCTTGGCCGTGAGCTCGCCGCGCTCGGGATCGAGGTCGCGGTCGAGGATGGCGAAGTCCACGATACGCTCGAAGGGTGCGAGGAACTGGTTCACCGAGACCACGAGGGAGCGGAAGTAGTCGGTGATCGCCTCCCGGTCCATGGCGCGGAAATCGGGCTGGCGGCAGCTCGGGTTGGGATAGATCAGCGCGGTGTTGTACTCCCGGCGATCGCCGACGAGGAACACGCGCCCCACCGCTTCGAGGTCGCGGAAGAGGTTCTCGATGCGCTGCGGTGCGATCGTCTCGCCCTTGACGTTCTTGTAGATCTCCTTCTTGCGATCGACGAGGTAGAAATGCCCCTCCGCGTCCCGCTCCATCAGGTCGCCGGTGTGAAGCCAACCCTCGGCGTCGAAGGCCTCGGCGTTGTGCTGCGGATCGAGGTAACCGGGGGTGACGTAGGCGCCGCGCACGCACAGCTCGCCGTCGTCGGCCAGGCGCACTTCGATGCCCGGGAGGGGCACGCCGAGGGAGTTGTCGCGGTAGCGCCCCGGGGGCGTCATCGTGATCCCGCCCGTGGCCTCGGTCATCCCGAAGCCGCTCATCAGCTCGATGCCTTGGCGCTGAAAAAAGCGGAAGATCTCGGCGTCCAGGTGCCCCGCGGCGGACAGCCCCCAGCGCAGCCGCCCCCCGGTCAGGCGCCGGGTGGCGGCGAGCAGCGCTTCGTCGGAAGCCCGCTCGGGATCCGCGGCGCGTGCGATGGCCTCGTAGAGCTGCAGCCACTTGCGCGGCACGCTGATGAACACCGTGGGCCGGTAACGCCGCATCCCTTCCAGCAGGGCGTCGACCGAAGCGGAGAGGAGGAAACCGTAGGTGGATCCCCAGAACACACAGCCCAGCATTTCCAGGAACCGGCCGAAGGTGTGGTAAAGGGGCAGGTAGCAGAGGAAAACGTCCTCCTCCCCGATCTCGGGCAGCGCCAGGGCCCGGGCGAAGCGCTTGAAGACCAGGTTCTGGTGGGAGAACTGGATGCCCTTGGGCCGGCCCGTCGTGCCGGAGGAAAACATGATCGTCGCCAGGTCGTCCGCCCGAGCCGCCATCGCCCGCTCCCACACCGCCTCGCGCCCGACCTGGGCCGACAACCGCTCGATCGCGTCGAGGTCGAGCGAGCCGGCCGCGCGCGGGCCCTCGTCGAGCAGCACCACGTGGCGCAGGTGGGGCAGCCGCGAGCGATGGGGCAGGATCTTGGGCCATTGCTCGCGGGAGCAGACCACCGTGCGCGCGCCGCACCGTTCGAGGATGAAGCCCACGTCGGCTTCCGTGCAGGTGGCCGGGACGGGAACGCTCACGCGTCCCGAGGTGAGGCACGCGAGATCCACCCACACCACCTCGATGCGATTCTCCGAAAGGATGGCCAGCGGCCGGTCCGTGCGCCCTTCCTCGAGGGCCATGAATCCTCGCGCCAGGGTCTCGACGCGGGCCGCGGTTTGCCGCCAGCTGTAAGCGCGGTCGCCTCGCGGCTCCGGGACGCGGAACAGCGCCTTGCCCCCGTAGGCCTCGACCCGCCGCGCGAACAGGGGTCCGAGCGTGTAGTGCGAGGCGCGCAGCGCCCGCAGGATGGCCTCGGCCCAACCGGCGCGGGCTTGCTCGGGGATACGCCGCAGCACCGCGGAGCATCCCACGAGATCCAGCGCCTCCCAGCACAGGGCTCGCAACGCCCCGTCGTCGGGGCTCGAGCGTACCCGCACCGTGGCGCGCTCGAGCAGCGCCGCGAGCTCGTCGAGCGCCACCTGCGCGAGCAGCGCGTTCCGTCCAGGAAGCTCGCGCAGGGCGCCCAGGACGGATCGGTCGAGCGAAGGATCCTCGGGCCGCGCGCGCGCCTGGCGCAGGCTCGCTTCCAGCACGGCCGCGATCTCGGCGGCCGGGCGTTGGGCCAGGAGATTCGGTGAAAGGGAGGGAGGTGTCGGTGGCGCCATGGACGTCCTGCGGGCGGGGAATTATCGCGGCCCTCGAGTTCCGGCGCAACCTGCGGGACTGGACACGGCCGCAGCCGAGAGCCTACAGTGGACGGCATGCCGGAGTTGCGCATCGTCGTGGTCCCCGTCGGGCGGCTGCCGCTCGACGAGCTCGAGGGCGCGCTCGGCCACGTCGTCAAGGCGATCGGCAAACCGGTCGAGCTGCGCGAGCCCGCGCCGCTGCCGCGGGAAGGGGAGGACCCGTCGCGCGGGCAGTTCGAAGCGACGCGCACGCTAGCCGCGCTGCGGCGCGCGCTGCCCGGCTTGAAGGTGGCGAAGCTCGTGGGCGCGTCGGCAAGCGGCGCACCGGTTCCCACACCCGCGCCGGACGCCGTAGTGTGCGTCACGGATGTGGATGTGTTCACCCCCGCCCGCGAAGGCGTGTTCGGCGAGCTGGATCCCCCGCACCGGGTGGCCCTGCTTTCCGTGCGCCGCTTGCGGGAAGCGTTCTACCGGCGCCCGGCGAACCCCGCCCGGCAGCGGGCCCGGCTGGCGAAGCAGGTGCTGCGGGCCGTGGGACTTCTGGCGGGACTGGGCGACTGCGCCGACGCCACCTGCGCCATGGCGCCGGCCCAGACCGTGATGGACCTCGATCGGAAGCGAGAGCGTTACTGCGCCGCGTGCTGGCGGCGGCTGACGACGGGGGCGATCCGGCCGTGAGGCGGCGACGAATTGTCCGGCACCGGCCGCGGCGCGCGCGAGGGAGGTGAGAAGCATGCCCGAGCTGACGGCCTCGGTCCGGGACAGGGCGCGCCAGGTGGTCGTCGTGATTCTCGGAGGCGGCCGCGGGGCGCGGCTCGGCCCGCTGACGCGGCTGCGCAGCAAGCCGGCGGTGCCCCTGGCGGGCAAGTACCGGCTGATCGATATCCCCATCAGCAACGCCATCCATTCCGAGATGGAGCGCATCTTCGTTCTCACCCAGTACAACTCCGTGTCGCTCCACCGGCACATCGTGCGCACCTACAAGTTCGATCTGTTCTCGCGCGGATTCGTGCAGATCCTCGCGGCCCAACAGACCCCGACGCGGGAGCGCTGGTACCAGGGCACGGCGGATGCGGTCCGCCACAACCGGGGCATCATCGGCGACACGCGCGGTGACTGGGTCTTGATCCTCTCGGGCGATCACCTGTACCGCATGGACTACCGCGAGATGCTGCGCACGCACCTGGAACGCCGGGCCGCGGTGACGTTGGCGGTGAAACCTTGTAGCGAGGACGAGATCGCCGATTTCGGCGCCGTGCGCGTGGATTCGGCGGGGCAGGTGGTGGCGTTTCGCGAGAAGCCGCAGACCGCTGTGGAGCGGGCCGGCATGGAGGCGGATCCGGATCTGTTGGCGCGCTTCGGTGCGGACCCGCAGCGGCGCTATCTGGCCTCGATGGGGATCTACCTTTTCGACAAGCGCCTGCTGATCGAAGCCCTGGACAACGACTTCGAGGATTTCGGCAGGGACGTGCTCCCGTGGCTCGTCGGACGCGTCCCCATGCAGGCCCACGTCTTTACCGGCTACTGGCGCGACATCGGGACCATCCGGGCCTTCTACGAAGCCCACATGGACCTCGTGCGCCCCGACCCTCCCTTCGACTTCTACGATCCGGATTGGCCCTTCTACACGCACCCGCGCTATCTGCCCGGGGCGCGCCTCAACGGGGTGCGCTTCATCCGCACCGTCCTCGCCGAGGGCTGCCGCCTGTCGGAATCCCTGGTCGAGGATTCCGTGATCGGCGTGCGGGCGGTGATGCATCAGGCGACCGTCAAACGCTCCCTGATCATGGGCGCCGACTACTACGCCAGCGAGGCCCCGCTCGAGGGCGCACCGCCCGTGGGCATCGGATCGGGCACCCTCATCCAGAACGCCATCGTCGACAAGAACGCTCGCATCGGACGCCACGTGCGCATCATGAATCGCGAGGGCGTGCAGGCGGCCAAGGGCGAGGGATGGGAGATCTGCGACGGCATCGTGGTGATCGAGAAGAACGCCGTGATCCCCGACGGCACCACGATCTGACGCTGGATGCGCCGCAGTCTAGAGTAGCCGGACGATGGACGCCGCGAGCCTGGCCGTGCTGGAGCGCGCGCTACGGGAACACTTGACCTTGGAGCTCGGCGGCGGTCCGGAAACCAACCGCGCGGCGCACCTGCACGCCCGCGCCCACCTCGTCGCTTCGGCGGCCGCGGCGCTCGAGGATCAGGCGAGCCGGCTCGCGCAGCTGGGCGAGCGGGCGTCGGCCCAGGCGCTGCGCGAGCGGGCCGCCCAGCTGCACGAGGAGGGGCGGGAGCTGAGAGGCGGCGCCTACGCCTGCGAGGGCCGCGCGCTGCGCAGCCACGCGCCGGAACGATTCGCCCAAATCGCGGAGTCGATCGCGGCCCTGCGCGCCCAAGACGATGTGCGGGAGCTCGGGAACCAGATCGTCCAGGCCGCGCGTCGTATCGGCTCGCGCCCGGCGGCGCGGCTCGTGGGGCGCCTCGAACGGGAGGCGCTGCGGGTCGGCGTGCCGTTGCCGCGGGATCTTCTGGCGCGGCTGGAGAGCTTCCGCCACCGGGTCGAGCGGCGCCCGCCGGCCGAAGCGCCCGCCGCGGGCGATGAGGTCTCCGAGCTTCTCCAGCGGGCCGAGCGGATTGCGGACGAGGCGCCGCGGATGGGACGGGAGGAGCTTCGCGACGCGATCGAGGCCGTGGGCGCGCGGCTGAAAGCACTGGAGCAGCACCTCGATTTCGCCGACCATCCCGATCTCGCCCGGCGGCTTCGCCGTGCGTTCGGCCTGCTCACCGCCGTCAGCCGGGAACGCAAACCCGGGTGGACGCCTGTGCTCGACGCCAAGGAGCGGGGGCGGGACTGGGACGCCATCGCGCGCGAGGCGGAGCGCCGGCTGGAGCTGCGGCGTGCGGAGCGCGAGCAGCAGCGCGAGCGGCTCCGGCGCGAGGAGCTCGCCCAGGCCCTGCGGCGCTGGCGCGAGCACGAGCGGCGGGTCGTTTTCGACGAAGCGATGCAGCGGGTGCGCAAGCACCTCTACGAGCTCCAGACGGCGGGCCTCGATCGCGCCCAGCAGCAGGCCATCGAGCGCGCGCTCCGGGCCGAGGCCGCCGTCGCGGCCCGCGCCGCGCGGGCGCCGGAGGAGTTCGAGCGTCTCGCCCGCGCGCTCGAGCGCCGGCAAGAGCTGTTCGCCGTGGGCAGAGACTTTCGCCTGTTGCGGCGTGTCTGGGGGATGCCGGAATTGGCCGAGCCGCCGGCCGAGGGAGAGGATGCGGTCGAGGCCGTTGCCGAAGCTGCGGCGGAGGCGTTGCGGGAGCTCGAGGAGGAATGGCCGGAGGCCATCGCCGCGACCCAAGGTGCGGGCACGGGGGAGCGCGTGCTCATCGTGGGCGGGCTGCCCAGCCGCGAGCGCCTCGAGCCGCTCCGCAAGTTCTTCGGCTGGGCCCAGGTCGAATGGCTGGAAAGCTACCGCGACCGGCAGGCAGACTACCGGGCCCTGCGGCAGCGCCTGCGTGAAGGGTGTTTCGATCGCGTCGTCGTCTTGGCCCGTTTCTGCGGGCACGATGTGAGCGAGGGCCTCGGGCCCGTCTGCCGGCGTCTGTCCGTGAGCTACCACGTGCACCCGCGGGGCGTCTCGATCCCCGCCTTCGCGCACTACATCTATGGCGCGGGCGGCGAGCCCACGCGGCCCGGACGCCGCACCTGACGGCCGCGGCTGGCCGGCAGCTCAGAAGCGGAAGCCGATCCCCAGGTCGAAGCCCGAGAAGACGATGCGCTCGCGGGGGCGCACGAGGATCGTCGCGCCTGGAGGATTGCGGGCCAGATCCGCCGCGAGGCCGTCCCACTCGCGGCGTTCGTAACCGATCCAGACCCGGTAGCGTTCTCGGGGAACATGCCACACCGCGCGCACCTCGAGATCGGCGATGGTGGCGGAGGCGTCGTCGTCCTCGCGGGAAAAGACAGCCGCGGGGAGATCCGCGTTCCGCTGCCTGCCGCCACGAGGCTGCTCCGGCCCTCGACGCTGCCGTCCAGCACGCTCAGGGACGCTCGCCCCCTCAGGTGGAAGCGTTCCGTGAAGCGGTAGTCCCCCTCGAGGGTGGCGCCCAGGCCCGCCATCCGGCTTTCGCTGGTGCGGCTCGCGAAGTAGGCGAACTCGCCAAAGTACGCGCTCGTGCTGGCGTCGAAGTCGTAGAACCCCTCGAGGGTTTCGTCGAGCCCCGCGAAGCGCAGCCCGAGCGACCACTCCAGGCGAAGCTGCTCGCCGAACTCCTCGCTGCGGCCCCAGTCGAGATCGAGGCTCTCGGCTTCGATCCGGCCCACGAAATCGAAGTGCCCCGGCGCGCCGAGCGTGCCGTAGTAATAGCCGTAGGCATAGATCGGCGTGCCCACCTGGAAGTGGGTCAGCCCGCCCGCGGGCCCGTCGCCGCGCACGCCCGTGTCGTTGTCGAAGCGCCAGCAGCGCACAGCCACCCGCGTGCCGCCGGGCCAGCGGTAGCCCAGGGGGAGCCGCCCGGCAGGCTCGCCGCCCCAGTCCACGGCCACGGGTCGGAGCGTCCGCGTGCCGTTCGCCTCCTCCTCTGTCGTGGCCACGACCTGGTCCGTGCCGCGGGGGGTGGCGAGGACCGCCTCGACGAAAAGGAAAAAGCCTTCTTCTTCGCTGCCGGGCCCCCTGCCCCAACCGAGCTGGGCCGCCGCCGGCGCCGCGCAGGTCCACGGGATCGCCAGAGCCATGCCCAGCCAGATCCGCACCCTTCGGTGTTCCACGTCCGCCCTCCTGCCAGGCGAGCCGTTGCGGGGGTGCGAAGCATAGCCGAGGCAGGGGCTTGGCGCGCGCTTTTTTTTTTCGCCGCCGCTCTCGGAACGCGCGCGAATGGGGCCTGCCGGCTGCTCGACGCTGGGGTAAGATCGCCCGCCCGTCGTCCGACGCGGATCGAGCTCCGCGCGTGTCCGGGGGTAGGCGATGAGGGAGCACCCGCTCGCGCCGACGGCGGCCGACTCCGCTCGCTCCCGGCTGCCCGGGGACGTGCCAGCCTGGGGCGTGGTGTCGTTTTTCTCGGATCTGTCGCACGAGGCGGTGACCTCGGTCCTGCCCTCGTTCGTCTCGGTTCTGGGCGGCACGCCGGCGGCGCTGGGGACGATCGAGGGTGTGGCGGATGCACTCTCCGCCTTCGCCAAGCTCGGGGCCGGCCGTCTCGCGGACCTCGTGCAGCGGCCGAAGCGATGGACCCTGGGCGCCTATGGCCTCACGGCGCTCGCCATGCCGGCCATGGCGTTCGCGCGAAGCTGGCCGATGGTGGCGGCCCTGCGGGCGGCGGGATGGATGGGACGGGGCTTCCGCTCGCCGTTGCGAGACGCGATGCTCGTGCGCGCCACGCCGCCCGCGCTGCGCGGGCGAGCGTTCGGTCTCGAGCGGGCGCTCGACCAGCTGGGAGCCGTCACCGCGCCGCTGTGCGTGCTGGCGCTCGTCGGCCTGAGCGTCGGGCCGCGAACGATCCTCGCCGCCACGGCGATTCCCGGTCTGGCAGCGATTTTCGGTCTGCTCTTTTTCGTGCGGGACCGCCCGCCGAGTGCGGGGGCGGTGCGGGAGGCGACGCCGCCCGAACGCCTGCCGGCGCCGCTCGTGCGGCTGCTGGCGGCCGTGGGTCTCTTCGGTTGCGGGGATTTCGCGAAAACGCTGCTGATCCTGTGGGTGGTCGGCGCAGGCGTGCGGGATGTGGAGGCCGATCTCGTGGGGATGGGGGCGGCGCTCTACGCCTGGTTCAATGCGGTGTCGGTGGTGGCCGCCTATGCCGCGGGACGGTTCTCGGATCGCTGGGGGCGCAAGCCGCTGCTGCTGGGCGGCTACCTCGCGGGTGCGGCCGCGGCGCTCGTCCCGGTGCTCGCGGCTCCGGGCTGGATCGCAGGTGTTCTGGCCCTCGGCCTTTCCGGATGGCTCGTGGGGGCCGAGGAGGCGGTGGAACGGGCCTGGGTCGCGGATCTCGCAGGGCACCGGCACGGGCGTGCCTTCGGCGGGTTGCACGCCATCAACGGATCCGCCGACCTCGTCGCTTCGCTGGGCGTGGGCGCGCTCTGGACCGCATTCGGGCCGGCCGCCGGCTTCGGCGCGGCGGCGGTGGCGATGGTGGCGGGGACGCTGCTCGTGTGGAGGGTGCCCGAGCATCGCGCGGCGTAGCCGGGGTGCGCGCGTTCAGCGCGCGACAGTGCGGCCGCGCGAATTGACGTCCACCGCCCCGAAGTTCGTCTCGCCCAGAGCCACGGTGTAGCGGCCCGGTGGGAGGCCCGAGATGACCAGGGCCCGGCCGATCTCCGGGAGTTCGCTTTCCCCGCATCTCGAGATCGCTCCGCAGGCGGCACGGAGCGGGAAGGTCGGCCTCGTCGAGGAGTTGGGCGCGAAGCCCGGCAGGGCGAGCCGGCGTCACTCGGATGGGCTCCGGCGCGCCATCGGCGGTGCTGATGACGGTCCACGCGAGCCCCTCGGGCTCGCTCCAGCCGCCGGCGACGAGGAGCAGCTCGGGCGGACGGGCACCGCCGGCAGAGCATCCTCCGCGCTCGTTCTCCACGCGACCGGTGATGCGTAGACCGCCGCTCCAAGGGTACGTCACCTCGTGATCGCCGGCCCCGAGGGTGCCCAGATCCCCCTCGCAGCGTGCACTTCGAGCGCAGGCTCCGCTGCAGCCGCGCCAAGACCGATACCGGCGGCGAGGGCGCACGCGGTACGCTGCAGGCGCCGTCGCATCGTCCCCCTCCTCTCGTGCGGAAGCCGGCAGCGGGCCCCATTACGCCGCAGAGGCGAGAGGGACGAAGCCGCGCGCCGGGCCGGTTCACAGACCGAGGATGCCCCTCTGCCCATAGTAGAAAAACCCCGCGAGAGCCCCCGTCATCAGGGTGGCTAGCGTGGCGCAGGCGAAGGCCCGCGGGCCGAGGGCCGCCAAGTCGGCGCGCCGCGAGGGAGCCACGGCGGCGATGCCCCCGACGAAGATCGCCACGGACGCGACGTGAGAGAAGCCGCAAAGGGCGTAGGAGAGCATGAGCAGGCTGCGCGGCGAGAGCGCTCCCTCGGCCGCCAGGCGCGCGAGCTCCCGGTAGGCGACGACCTCGGTCAACACGGCGCGCTGTCCGAGCAGGCGCGCGCCCTCCATCAGGTCGGCTCCTTCGAGTCCCATGAGAAAAGCGAGGGGAGCGAACAGCCAACCCAGCACCCGCGCCAGGCTCAGCTCGCCCCCGACTCGCGCGGCGAAAGGTGCGGAGAGTTTCGCCAGGACCAGATCGGCCACGGCCACGAGCCCGAGCACGGCGACGAGCAGCGTCGCGATCCCTGCGGCGAGGCGAAGGCCATCCCAGGAGCCTGCCGCAAGGGCTGCGAGACTGTTCGGGTGGCGGGCTTCCTCCGCTACCGGCGGCACGGCCCCCGCGGTGAGCGGCGCTTGCGTTTCCGGGAGCAGCAGCTTCGAGGTCATGGCCGCCGCAGGGATCGAGAGGACCGAGGCGCTGATCAGATGCCCGGCGATCTGGGGGAAGACGCTCTGGAGAAACAGCACGTAGATGGCGAGCGTGGTGGAGGCCACGGTCGCCATGCCACAGCTCAGCAGGGTCAGCAGCTCGGAGCGCGTCATGCGCTCCAGGTAAGGGCGCACCGTCATCGCGGATTCGACGCCGACGAAGATATTGGCAGCGCCCGCGAGGGCCTCGGCCCCGGAAAGCCCGGCGGTGCGGTGGAACAGGCGCGCGAAAAGGGCGATGACACCCTGGATCAAGCGCAGGTGGTAGAGGAGGGCCATCAGCGCGGCAAAAAACACCACCGCCGGGAGCACCTGCGTCGCGAGCACGAACCCGACGGAAGGTTCCCCGGCGGGTGTCTTCTGCCCCGGTCCGAGCGCGAGCGGCCCGAAGAGAAAGCGCGCCCCTTCGTGGCCCGCATCGAGCAGGGCCAGCACGGCGTCGTTGATCCGCAGGAACGCCGTGCGGCTCGGCGGGAACCAGAAGACCCCGGCGCCGAGCCCGAGCATCAGGAGCCAGGCCCCGGCGACGGTGCGCCAGGGGAAGGGCCGCCTCATGCCCCCGGCGAGCCAGGCCAGAAGCGCCAGCGCCGCACCGCCCCCGAGCGACCCAAGATTGATCCAGCTCACGGCCGGGTATTATCCCGGATTTCGCAGGGGTCGCCGGCGTGACCGCGAATCGCGGCGCCCGGGGGGTCCTCGGGTGTGGCGCAGGCACCCCGGCGAGAACCAGGACGTTGGCCACTGCCGCCCGGCGGGGGAACAGGTTCTCGCCCGACGGGCGAGGGCGGAGGAGGGAAGGGCCATGCGAAGCTCGGCTGTCCGCGCGGTCCGTATCTGTTCGCTGGTGCTGGCCGGCGCCACCGCCGTCCGTGGCGAGCCCGGACTGGCGCTCGTGGGCGGCACGCTCGTGGACGGCTACGGCGGCCCGCCGGTGCGCAATAGCGTGATCCTCGTCGAGGGCGAGCGCATCGCCGCCGTGGGCACGGTGGAGACGCTGCGCGTGCCCGAGGGCTACGAGATCGTCTCCACCGAGGGGATGACGGTGCTGCCGGGCTTGTGGGACATGCATGTGCACCTGATGATCAACGGCCATGCCGACTACGCGCACTGGGACAAGACCTATCTGGCGCGGCTGCGGGAGGAGATCATGCCCGCTTCCGCGCACCAGCTGCTGCTGGCCGGCGTGACGAGCGCGCGGGATCTCGGGGCGCCCCTCGAGGATATCCTCGCCGTGCGCGAGCGGATCCGCCGCGGCGAGATCCCGGGCCCCACGCTCTATGTCTCGGGGCCTTTCCTGCAGCACGAGCCCTACCCCGGGACCGAGGCCTTCCGCTGGGGGGTGAACGGGGCCGACGACGCGCGGGCCAAGGTGCGCCGCCTCGCGGAAGCCGGTGTCGACGTGATCAAGCTCATCGACCAGGATCAGATGAGCGTGGAAGAAGTGAGCGCGATCGTGGACGAGGCGCACCGGCACGGGCTGACCGTGGCGGCCCACGCGCACCGTCCCGAGGAGATCCGCCGCGGCCTGGCGGCGGGTGTGGATTGCTTCGAGCACACGGGCTTGGCCACCGCCCCCGAGTACCCGCCCGACGTCCTCGCCGCCCTGCGCGAGCGGACGGCACAGATGAACCTCGGCCCTCTGTTCTGGGTGCCCACGATCCAGGGTCTGTTCAACTACGAGTACCTGCGGGACAACCCCGAGCCGCTCGACGATCCGTCGTGGCACCTGGGGCTTCCGGCGGACGTGATCGAGGACATCCGCGCCTCCATCCGCCGACCCGATCGGTTGCCTTACTTCCAGATCACCCCGCAGCGCCGGCCCACGCTGCGGCGCAAGTTCGAACAGCTGCGCGCCTCAGGCGTCACCCTGCTCGTCGGGACGGATAGCGGGATCCCGCTGTTCTTTCACAGCCAATCCACCTGGAACGAGCTGGATATCTGGGTGCGCGAGCTCGGCGTCTCCCCGATGGAGGCCATTCGCGCCGCGACCTACTGGCCTGCCGTGCTGATGAAAGTCGACGACGAAGTCGGCACGGTGTCCGAGGGAAAGTACGCGGACATCATCGGCGTCCGCGGCGACGTGTTGCGCTACATCGATCTCCTGCAGCGGGTGGATATCGTCATCCGTCACGGCAAGCGCTACCGGTGAAGCCACGACGTGACGTTCCACTTTGGGGACCACGACCCCGAGGCGTCGGTCGCGGGTCGTCTGAAGGTCGGTCGCGCTCGCGGCCCGGGAAGCCCTGCCGAGCGGAGCGCCACGGATCCATTGCGGGCACGCCGTCAGGAGGTGACTTTGTAGACCGCGTCGTGCTCCCGCGCGCGCTCGCCGACCTCGGGTGCCGGAGACTCGGCCGGGGGGCCGGGCGTTGGCCGCGGGCGGCGGCGGCCTGTAGACTGGCCTCGGGCGTGCAGCGTCGCACTCCGGAGCGGGAGGGACGATCATGCGTTGGAGCTACTATTTGTCGTGGTTCGCCCTGCTGGGAGCGCCCTGGGCCTGCGCCAGCGCGCCGGGTTCGAGCGAACCGTTCCGCATCGGTCCCCTTCCCGGACTGGCCCTTTTCCCCGATTCCCTCCGACGACAGCTGGCTCAGGCCCTGGCGGCGAAGGGCCCGGCCTACAGGCCTCGGACGCGGCACCTCCTGGAAGACGGCAGCCCCAAGTTCACGAACCGCCTGATCCTCGAATCGAGCCCGTACCTCCAGCAGCACGCCCACAACCCTGTGAACTGGTACCCATGGGGCGAGGAAGCCTTCGAGGCCGCCCGGCGCGAGCACAAGCTCGTTCTGCTGAGCGTCGGCTACTCCACCTGCCACTGGTGCCACGTGATGGAGCACGAGTCCTTCGAGGACGAGGAGATCGCGCGCTACCTCAACGAGCACTACATCGCCATCAAGGTGGATCGGGAGGAACGCCCGGACGTGGACGCCATCTACATGCGCGCCGTGCAGGCCCTTGCGGGCCAAGGGGGCTGGCCCATGACGGTCTGGCTGACCCCGGAAGGTGAGCCTTTCTTCGGTGGTACGTACTTCCCCGCACGCGATGGCGACCGTGGCGCAGCCCGCGGGTTTCTCACGTACCTGCGCATGATCCACGAGCGTTGGGCCGAGGACCCCAGCGAGATCCTCCAGTACGGTGCGCGCCTGGCGGCCCACGTGCGCCAGAGCTCCTCCCCCGCAGCGTCGCCCGCCGGAGCGCCCGTCGGTCCGGAGATCGTGGATCAAGTCGTGGGGTTCTTCGCGCGGCGCTTCGATCCGCTGTACGGTGGCGTGCAGGGGGCGCCCAAATTCCCGAGCAACTTGCCGCTGAGGCTGTTGCTACGCCACCACCGGCGTACGGGCGATCCCGAGCCCCTGAAGATGGTCACCCTCACCTTGGAGAAGATGGCGGCTGGCGGCATCCACGATCAGATCGGCGGCGGCTTTCATCGTTACAGTACCGACGCCCGGTGGCTCGTGCCGCACTTCGAGAAGATGCTCTACGACAACGCCCTGTTGACCGAGGCCTACCTCGAGGGCTACCAGGCCACCGGACGCGAGGACTTCGCCCAGGTGGCCCGGCGGATCCTGGCCTATGTCGCTCGCGAAATGACCTCCCCGGAGGGGGCCTTCTACTCCGCCACCGACGCCGACAGTCTCGGCCCCGAGGGACATCCGGAAGAGGGATGGTTCTTCACCTGGACCCCGGCCGAGTTCGAAGCGGTTCTGGGCAAGGAGCGCGCTGCCGTCGTGGCGGCTCGCTACGGCCTGACGCAGCAGGGGAACTTCGAACGGCGCAACGTGCTCCACGTCGCCAAGACCGCGGAAGAGGTGGCGGCGCAGTTCGGCCAGGAGCCGGCGACGGTCGGGCGCTGGATCGAGGAGGCCCGCGAAGCCCTCTACCGGGCGCGCAAACAACGGCCAGCTCCGGCCCTCGACGACAAGATCCTCACGGCCTGGAACGGCTTGATGATCAGCGCCTTCGCCCGGGCGGCGTTCGTCCTGGACGAAACCGAATACAGCCGGCGGGCCGCGCAGGCCGCTCGCTTCGTTCTCTCGCGCCTGAGGCTCGAAGGGCGGTTGTTGCGCAGCTACCGCGAGGGGCGCGCCCGCCACAACGGCTACCTCGACGATTACGCGTTCCTGATCCGCGCCCTGCTCGATCTTTACGAGACGACGTGGGAGCCGGAGTGGCTGGTGGAAGCGCTGCGCTTGCAGGAGCGTCTCGACCGGCATTACTGGGACGGGGAAGGCGGCGGTTATTATATGACGAGCGACGACCACGAGACGCTCATCGCTCGCGAGAAACCCGCCTACGACGGCGCGGAGCCCTCGGGAAACTCCATCGCCTTGGAGAACCTGCTGCGGCTGCACGAGCTGACCACGGACGATCGTTTCCGCCAGCGCGCCGACGCTTTGTTGCAGGCGTTCGCGGGACAGCTCCGGCGCTACCCCGCGTCGCTGACCGAGATGCTCGTGGCCTTGGAGTTCCGGCTCGCGCAGCCCAAGGAAATCGTGATCGTCACGCCGGGAGCGCGCGAGCAAGCGGGAGCGTTTCTCGATCTTCTGCGGCGCCGCTGGCTGCCCCAGCGGGTCCTCGTCGTGGCGCAGCAGGGCGCGGACCTGGAGCGGCAGGCGAAGCTCGTGCCCTTGCTCCAAGGCAAGGTCGCGCTCCAGGGTAAGCCCACCGCTTACGTGTGCCAGGCCGGCGTGTGCAAGCTGCCGGTGACCGAGGTGGAGGCGTTTCTCCGTCAGCTCGAGCCCACAGGGGAGGGCCGGTCCGCAGACCGGCCCGAGCAGGCTACGGGCCGCTGAGTTTCGCAGTCGCGCTGGGGCCTGCCGCAAAGGACCGCAGGGCGCGCGGGGCGGCGACGTCGCCTTCCGCTCGGTCCCGATCGAGAACGGCCTCGGAGACCACGAGCGGCGGCGCCCCGCCTGAGCCGGCGTTCCTGGCCCGCCTCGCGCTAAGCCGCGAGCCCCAGGCTCCACCGCGCCAGACGGCGCCGCGTCTGCCGCATGTCGTCGCCTCGCAGCTCCCGCAGCGCATAGGTCACGAGCTCCCGGGAGAGGCGCTTGCGCCAGTGGAGGGTGAAGTCCGTGTTGTCCATGGGCTTGGCGACTTTGAACGCGAGCGACGCGGCCTGTTCGATGACCGCGTCCGTCAGGGGCTTGCCGGCGAGGGCCCCTGCCGCCTCGGCCGCCTCGACGGGGCGCATGGCGACGGCGCCCAGGACGATCCGCGCTTGCTCGACGACGCCTTGCGCGGCGAACCGGGCAGCGACGGCGACACCCAGCACCGGAAAGTCGAACGCGCCCCGGCGGCGAAGTTTCCAGTACGTACTGCGCCAGCCACCGGCGGGGCCGAGCCTCACCCGCGCGAGCAGCTCCTCGCGCCGCTTGCGCAAGTAATGGATGCCGTCGTTCTCGTAGAGCTCCGTCAGCGGGATCTCCCGTTCCCCTTCGGGGCCCCGCAGCACCACCCGCGCGCCGAGCGCGATCAACGCCGGTGCGGTATCCGTCGAGGACACGGCGAGGCACCTGGGGCTGGAGTTCGCGACCCAGCAGATGTGTCCGTCCTTCTTCATGCAAAAGCCGATCGCCTTGCGCCACTCGTAGCTCTGGTCGTAGTAGTTGCAGCGCGTGTCGAGGCAGAGGTTGCCGCCCAGGGTGCCCATCTGCCGCAGGTGCGGCGTGGCCACCTGCACCGCCGCCTGCCACAGCCCGGGGTAGTGGCGGCGCACCTGCTCGAGCTCCACGAGTTCCGCGAGGGTCACACCGGCGCCGAGGGCGAACCCGTCGCCGTCTTGGACGGCGCCGCGCAGGGCCTCGAGCCGCCTGAGCCCGACGAGCACCCTCGGGGTCTGTTGCCGGCGCTTCATGTTCGGCAGCAGGTCCGTCCCGCCCGCAACCGGCATGGCCTCCGGCCCGTGGTCTGCCAGGATCGACACCGCTTCTTCGATCGAAGCGGGCGCCACGTACCGGAACCGCGGCAGCCGCATCATGGCTGGACCCCTTCGCGAGCGTGGCGGCGGCGCGGGTCGTGGGTGGCGTTGCCGTCGCCGCCCTCCCACGGGGGGGGAACGATCAAGGGCTCCGGCCAGGGAACCTCGGGGAAGCTGCGGGGCCCGTAGCGGCCGGGGCCGCCTTTGGCCTTGTCGTCGAGGGCTTTGAGGATTTTCTCGGGGGTGATGGGGATCTCGTCGACGCGCACGCCCAGGGCGTCGTGGACCGCGTTGGCGAGCGCGGGGATCACCGGCAGCAGCGGCCCCTGGCCCACTTCCTTGGCCCCGAAGGGTCCGTGGGGATCGTCCGTCTCGACGAGGATCGTTTCCACTTCCGGCATCTCGAGGCTCGTGGGGCTCTTGTACTCGAGCATGGAGGGAAATTTGTGCACGAAAGCGTGGGAACGCTTGGCCGGAAGGCGCCGGAAGACTTGCTCCTCCATCAGCGCCTCGCCCAGCGCCATGTAGACGCTGCCTTCGATCTGCCCCCGCACGAGCGTCGGGTTGAGGGCGCGGCCGATGTCGTGGGCGATCCAGACTTTGGGCACCGTGATCCATCCGGTCGTGCGGTCCACCTCCACCTCGACGACGGCGGCGGTGTAGGAGTACGTCGGCGAGGGGCCCACGCCCCCGCCCTTGTAGCGTGCGGGTGCCGGGGGCGGAGTGTAGGAGCCGACGGCGCCGATCGTGCCGTGCTTGGCTTCCGCGAGGCAGACTGCTTCCTGGAAGCTCACCCCGTGCTCGGGATCCTCGGCGTCGAAGACGCGCCCCTGCGCGAAGACCAGCCTCCCGCCGGGGACGCCGAGATGCTCGGCCACCGCCTGGGCGACGACCTCGCGCGCGCGTTGGGCCGCCTGGATCGCCGCGTTACCCATCATCAGGGTCACCCGGCTCGAGTAGGAGCCGAGGTCCACGGGCGTGAGGTCCGTATCTCCCGTCACCGCCCTCACGTCGAGGGGGTCCACCCCCAGGATCTCCGCCACGCACGCCACGAGGACGTCGTCCGACCCCTGGCCGATCTCCGTGGCTCCGCAGAAGACCGTCACACCGCCGCTGCGGTCGAGCTTGAGCTGCACGCCCGAGTGGGGCATGGCGTTCCAGTAGATGGGAAGCCCCGCTCCCGAAAGATAAGAAGAGCAGGCGAGGCCTACGCCGCGGCCCTCGGGAAGCTTGCGGTATTTGTCCTGCCAGCCGCAGGCCTGCGTCACGCGGCGGATGCACTCCGCGAGGCCGATCGTCCCGAGTCTCATGTAGTTCGCCGTGACCGCGAAGGGCTTTTCCAGGATCCGCAGGCGCAACTCCGCCGGGTCGAGTCCGAGCCGTTCCGCGATCTTGTCGAGCTGGATCTCCTGCCCGAAGCGCGGCTGCGGGGTTCCGTGCCCGCGTTTGGGACCGCAAGGCGGCTTGTTGGTGAAGACCCGGCAACCCTGGAAGTGATAGCGCGGGACGTGGTAGGTGACGGTTTGCAGCGCGCCGGTGTAGAACGTGCTCGCCACGCCGTAGGACCCGTACGCGCCGCCGTCCACGAGGGTCTGCAGGTGCATGGCCGTGATCCTTCCGTCGCGCTTCACGCCCGTGCGGAAGCGCATGAGCACGGGATGCCGGCCGCGGTGCGCGTAGAAGACCTCCTCGCGCGTCAGGCAGATCTTGACGGGCCGGCCCAGGATCAGCGCCGCCTTGGCCACCACGATCTCGTGGTTGAACACGTCGCTCTTGCCCCCGAACCCGCCCCCGTTCGGGGTGGCGATGACGCGGACGCGCGCGGGAGGCAGGCCCAGCACTTTGGCCAGCGCGCGGTGGACGTAGTGCGGTGTCTGGGTGCTCGACCACAGCGTCAGCTTGCCGTCCCGGTCGAGGGCGGCGAGCGCGGCGTGCTGCTCGATCGGCAGGTGCGTGCTGCCCTCGTAGAAGAAGATGTCCTCGAAGATCTCGTCCGCCTCCGCGAAGCCGGCGTCCACCTCTCCGAAGCGCAAAGAGACGCACTTGTGGATGTTGCCGCGGTAGCCGTAATCGTGGATGCGCGGTTCGTCCTGGCGGAGGCTGTCTTGCGGGTCGGTGAAGACCGGTAAGGGCTCGTAGTCCACCTCGATCCGGTCGAGCGCTTCGAGGGCGGTCGGTTCGTCGCGGGCGACCACGGCCGCCACCGGATCGCCCGTGTAGCGCACCCGTTCGCCGCACAGAGCTTCCTCGTCCTCGCTCACGGGGAGGATGCCGAAGCGGGTCGGGAGGTCGCGCCCCGTCAGCACCAGATGCACCCCCGGGTGCGACCGCGCGCGCGAGACGTCGAGTCGCACGATGCGGGCATGGGCCAGGGGAGAGCGCAGCAACTTGCAGTGGAGCATGCGCGGGAGGGCGAGATCGTCGGCGAAGAGCGTCTGTCCCGTGACCTTGGCGCGTCCGTCCACCCGGCGGCGGGGGAGGCCGATGATCTGGAAGCGACCCTCGCTCATGGTTCGGTTTCCTCCGTGCGTTCCATCCTCGCGGCCGCGCGCTCGACCGCCTCGAAGATCTGCAAGTATCCCGTGCAGCGGCACAGCACCCCCGAAAGGGACTCGCGGATCTCGGTGCGGGTCGGCCGCGGCGTCCGCTCGAGCAGCGCTTTCGCTGTGAGCAGCATCGCCGGCGTGCAATAACCGCACTGCGCCGCGCCCAGGTCCGCGAACGCCTCCTGCAGCGGATCGAGCCGCGCGCCCCGTGCAAGGCCCTCGACGGTGGTCACCTCCCGGCCGTCGCATTCCACGCCCAGCACGAGGCACGAGAGCACCGGCCGCCCGTCGAGCAGCACCGTGCAGGCGCCGCATTCGCCGAGCTCGCAGCCGTGTTTCGTGCCCGTGAGCTGCAGGTCTTCCCGCAGGACCTCGAGCAAGGTCTTGTAAGCGTCGAAGGTGACGTGGACGTCCTCGCCGTTGACGCGCAGACGTATCTGCAACTGGGTTTCAGCGCTCATGGGTCAACCTCGCCGGTCGGCCCGCGCCCGCGGCGGCGGGACTCCCCAGGCCTCTCAGGAGGAACTCCACGAGCAGGTCCGCCACGTCTTCGGCGCGTAGCGCCCCGTCGGTTCGGAACCAGCGGGCGGTCCAGTTGAGCGCGCCCAGCATGCCCCGCGTGACGAGGGCGGGATCGCACGGGGCGAAGACGCCCTGGCGCGCCCCCCGCGCCACGAGGCGCCGGAGCGCCCGCTCGTAGCGGTCGCGCTTGGCCACGATGCGCCGCCGCAAATGAGGCGGGAGCACCTCGACCTCCAGGTGCGCCGCCGAGCCTTCCAGCTCGTCGAGCAGCAGCTGCACGTGGGCCCGCAGGACCGTACGCAAGCGATCGGGTAGGGGACGCGGGTCCCGCTGCACCCTGTGCAGCGTGGCGAGCATCTGCTCCAGCCAGCGGTCTTGGCAGAAGAAAAGGATCTCGTCCTTGCTACGGAAGTAGTGGTAGAGGTTGGCCGGGGAAAGGCCGGCCTCGGCCGCGATGTCGCGCATCCCCGCGCCGGCGAAGCCCTTGCGGCGGAAGGTGCGGGCCGCGGCCCGCAGGATCTCCAGCCGCCGGGACTCGGCGCGGCGGGCGCGGGATGGAGACACCGAACGGGCGTTCGAAAACCGAACCATCGTTCGAAATGCTACCCGCGCCGGGGCGTCCAGGTCAAGAGGTCGCGCTCAGGGCTCCGCGGGTGGTTCCGGGCTCGCCAGGGCGCGGCTGCCGCGGCGCCGCCGCCGCCGGTGCCGCCGGCGGCGGCGAGTCCCCGTGGCGGGCGCTGCGGCCGCCTCGGGATTCGGGGGCGCATTCGCTTCCGGCGCGCGCACCGGCTCGCTTGCGGACGTCTCTTGGGGAAGGCTGGGGACCCGCGGCAGGGCGGCGAAGAAGTACTCGTCGTCCCAGGGGGGCGGCATGCTTGGCTCGGTGGACGACGCTTTTTGTTCCAGGCCAGGGGCGCGGGCCTTGCGGGTGCGGCGGCCGCTTCTCGTCGGAGGGCCCGGCGGGCCTAGCGCTGCCGTGGGGGCCAGCTCGCGCCAGCGCGCGGCGGCCTCCGCGTACGGACCGCCCAGCTCCTGGGCCACGCGCTCGAACAGCGCCAACGCCGCAGGCGCGCTCGCGCGATGGGCGAGGGCCACCCGCGCCGCGCGCGACAGCCGCTCGGCGGGCGCGAGCCTGCGCAGCGTGGCGAGGATCTGCCGACAGTGCTCCAGCTCCCTCTTGGGACAGCGCAGCCGATGGGCGAACGGCTTGAGGTAGGCATCGGCCAGCTCGCGCACGCGGGCGCCCTTGGCTTCGCGAGAGGTCCCCTCGGCGCGCCAGCCCATGCGCGGCAGAATCAAAGGCAGCACGAGGGCCGCCAGGATCTCCGCGGTGCGCACCTCGCGGCCTTCGCGGTGCTGGCGGTCGAGGGCCGCGAGCAGCGCCAGGAGCATCCGCCAGGCCCCGGGGTCCTGTTCGTAGCCCTCCGCGAACTCCGGCAGGATCACCTGGAAAACGCCTGTCCGGCGCAGCAGCTCGAACGAGCGCACCGCGGCGCCCGCGCGGCAGAAACGGTTGATCTCTTCGAGGATGCGCGGTGCGGCCGCGCGCGGGATGAGGTTGCGGGTCGCCTCCAGAGCGCGCAGGGTCTGCGGCTCGATCTCGAAGCCGAGACGGGCCGCGAACTTGATGGCGCGCAGGGCGCGGATCGGGTCTTCCCGGAAACGGCGCTCGGGATCCCCGATCGTACGGATCAGGCGCCGCCGCAGATCGCCGAGGCCGTCGGCGTGGTCGATGACGGTTTCCTGGTTGAGGTCGTAGAAGAGGGCGTTGATCGTGAAGTCCCGCCGCAGGGCGTCTTCCTCCGGAGTGCCGAAGACGTTGTCATCGCGCACGAAAAGCATGTCGCCGTTCGGTGCTGTGCTGTCCTCGAACTCCTCGGGATCCCGCGCGCGGAACGTGGCGACCTCGATGATCTTGCCGTCTCGAAAGTAAACGTGCGCCAGGCGAAAACGCCGCCCGATGATGCGGCAGTTGCGGAATAACCGGCGCACTTGCCGCGGCGTGGCGGTGGTGCCCACGTCGAAATCCTTGGGCTTGCGCTCGAGCAGCAGATCCCGTACACAGCCGCCGACGAGGTAGGCGGTGTGCCCGAAGCGGGTGAGCCGGCGAACGATCTTGACCGCGTCGGGATCGATTTCCGTGAGCGGGATGGGGTGGTGGACGACCGCCGGACCCCGACGGACGAGCACGGCTTGCTGCGCGTTTGCAGGGGGTCGAAGCTGGGAGCTGGGGGAGCTCTCGCTGCGGCGGAACAGCTGCTTCAGTCGCTTGAGCATCGTTCGGCTTGCCGGAAGCCCACTATACCAACGACGGCGGCCCTGTTGCCACAACGCTCATCGCCCATCCCGCAACCTCGCGACGAGTCGCCGCACGAAGAGTTTTCCCTGGGGATCCGCTTCGACCCGCGCCGGGCGAAACGGCACGACGTAGAAAACGCGCGTCTGCGCCTGCTCGATCTCGATCGTCTCCTGGTGCACCGCGCCGGGCCCGTGGAGGATGACTTCGAGGGGGAGGGTGTAGGGAGGGCTCGCCTGGATCACGGCGATGTCCGCCCGCCACCCTCCCTCGGCGGCGGGAAAAGCCCGGAGCTCCACCTCGATCTCGGGGGCCCCGGTGCGCTCGAACCACTGGGCGAAGAGATGCTCCGCCCGATTTTCCGTCCGCGCGTCGAACAGCGCCACGACCTCCTCGAAGGTCCACGGATGCGCGTGATCCGTCTCGGTCTGCAGGAACCAGTCGCGGAGCGCGGCGAAGAACTTTCGGCTCTCCACGCCGAGTCGCACCATCTCGGGGGCGGCGGAGCCCTTCCCGCGCAGGACGACGGGGTCCGTGCGCGCATCCGCCGCCCGCAGGGGTACGTCCTTGGCCACGGAGCCTTCGAGGTAGAGCCGGCGCAGCTCGGCCAGGCGCGGGGGAAGCGCGAGGCCGCGGTCCCGGCAGTAGGTAGCCACCTGCCATGCGGCGAACGCCTCGATCCAGGCGCCCGTGGCGCTCACGCGCTGGCCGAACCATTGATCGGCGAGCATGTCCGCAGCCTCGGCGCGGGTCCCGGGGGGAGGTCCCGGCCAGAGGACGACACCGCTCGCGTGGACGCTGCGCTCCAGCCAGGGGTCGAAGGCGACCTGAAGGGATTCGAAGGGGTAGGCAGCCAGGGCTCCGGCGAACCACGCGAAAGGATCCGCGAAATGCGCCACCAGCTCCTCGGCCTTCGCTTCGCCCTCCGGCGAGGCGGCGTAGAAGGGCGTTTGCACCACGCGACCCTGGCTGAGCCGCCAGCGGGGGCGCGCCGCCACGGCCAGCTCGCGCAGCGGACGATCGCTGCGCCACCCATGGCTTCCCGGTGGCCCTGCAGGCACGCCGGGCCCCACCGCCGTCCAGCCCTCGGGCAGGCGCAGGCGCAGCGCCGCGCGTGCCCACGTCCCCGGCACCCACGGATACCAGCGATCGGCGGGATCGAGCACGATCCCCGAGGTTGTGATGCGGCTGGCCCGCGCCTGGGTGTTGAAGGTGCCGCGAATGCGAAACGTGAGCTCGCGGCGTCCGTCCAAAGGCGGGTGGACGAGCGCGCGCAGGCGGCTGCCAATCTTGCGATGCTCGATCACCCCGCTACTCGCGCTGGAGCGCTCGACGAGCAAGCCCTCGTGGATCTCGAACCGAAGCTCCGAGACTCCGTGGCCCTCCACCCACAGGCGGGCCGTCTGCTCCAGCACGCCGTGCTCCAGATCGAAACCCAAGTCGAGCTCCATGGCGCCGACCCGGAACGCGGGTTCGCCCGGAGCCGGGACGGCTGGGAGGGCAGCGCCCGACAGCAACCACAGGATGGGGAAGACGGCACCGCGGGCGCGACGAGGGTGGGGCAACATGGAGCAAGAAACTACCGAGCCTTGCGCCTCCGGTCAAAGGGAACGTTGCAGGGCGGCCGTGCCAGGGTATCTTTAGTCTCCCCGGCTGGAGGAGACGAGCCCATGATCGCCAAAGAGCTCATGCGGCGGCACGTCTTCAGCGTCCGCGAGGGCATGTCCCTCGACGAGGTCTGCGACCTGTTCCAGCAGGAGCACATCCACGGGGCGCCCGTCGTGGACGAGCAGGGCACCCTCGTGGGCTTCGTCAGCCTGGAGGACATCCTCTACGGAAGCATGGGCGGCGGGGACGAGGAGGGTAGCGACGGGCTGCGGGTGCGGGATGTGATGACCGCACCGCCGGTCTACGCCAACGAGGAGACGTCGGTGAACGAGCTGTGCCGTATCATGTGGCGCCTGCGCCTGCACCATGTGCCCATCGTGCGCGACGGCAAGGTCACCGGAATCGTCTCCGCACTCGATCTGTGCCGCGCGATCTCGGAGGGAGAGATCGGCATTTGAGCCGGGTCTCCTCCGCGGCCGGGCGAGCCGTCGCGGCGTTCGCGGCGGGGGAGCCGGGCCTGCGGAGAGCAGAGGACACCCTCGAAGTTGAAGATCGGGCCGCCGCCGGGTATGCTCCCGCCACGATGACTCCAGCCCAGCTCATCGCGTTCCTCAATGCCCTGACCCTCGGCGATCGCGACGCGCTGCTCCTCAAGCTCGAGCAGGCCCAGCGCGCCTGCCTCGAGCTCGAGCAGCCCGACCTGGCGCAGAGCCTGGGCGACGCGCACGACGCTCTGCGCCGCGGCGATGTGCGCCTGTACCGCAAGCGGGTCCACACGGTCGTGGCGCGCCTCGGTCACCTGCGCAAGCGCCTGGAGCGCGGTGCACCGCGGTCTTGAACGGGCGGCGGGAAGACCATGCCCAGGCGAACTACCTGGACCGTCGCGGCCGTGCAGATGACCGCCACCGAGGACCGGGCGCGCAACTTGCGGCGCGCGGCGCACTGGGTACGCGCGGCGGCGGCGGAGGGCGCGGACCTCGTGGCCCTGCCGGAGAATTTCTCCTATCTCCGCTCCGAGGGAGAAGCGCCCCGTTACCGGGATGCCCTCGACGGCGAGCTCGTCGCCTGGCTGCGGGATCTCGCCCGGGAGGTGCGTTGCTACCTCCTGGCGGGCTCGATCCCCGAGCGGGCGTCCCGCCATCGCGTGCACAACACGTCGCTGTTGCTCGGGCCCACCGGAGCGGTCCTGGCGGTCTACCGCAAACTCCATCTGTTCGACGTTTCGATACCCGGCAGGGTCGAGTTCCGCGAGTCGCGAACCGTCGCCCCCGGCAACAGGATCGGGCTCGTCCGCACGCCGTTGGGAGTGCTGGGGCTGACGGTGTGTTACGACCTGCGCTTTCCCGAACTTTACCGGCAGCTCGCGTTGCGCGGGGCAGAAGTGATCTTCGTCCCCTCGGCCTTCACCGCTTACACCGGCCGCAGCCATTGGCTCCCGCTGCTGCAAGCGCGGGCCATCGAGTGCCAGGCCTGGGTGGTCGCGCCGGCGCAGGTGGGCCGCCATAACCCGCGGCGGGAGTCCTTCGGGCACACGGCCGTGCTCGACCCCTGGGGCCGCGTCGTGGCCCTCAAGCGCCAAGGTGAGGGCTGGGTCAGCGCGGAGGTGGATCTGCAGCAGGTGGCGCGGGTGCGCCGGGAGCTTCCCTGCCTGCGTCACGTGCGTCGGGAGTTGTGGCGCTTTCCTCGGGTGCGTCGAGGCGGAGCCGCCGGCGCACCTTGAGGTTGTCCGGCTCGAGGCGCAGCAGCTCCCGGTAATGGGCTTCCGCCTCGGCGCGGCGGCCCTCCCGGTCGAGTTCGATCCCGAGGAGCAAGTGCGCCTGCGGCAAGTCGGGTTGCAGCCGCAAGGCCTCGCGCGCTTCCCGCAGTCCCTCCTCGCGCCGGCCGAGCTTGAACAGAGCCTGGGCGAGCCCGACGCGCGCCGGCCCGGAACTTGTTTCGATCTGCAACGCTTCGCGGTAGAGGGCGAGCGCTTCCTCGGTGCGCCCGAGAAGCTGGAGTACGTTCGCCCGGTTGATCTTCGCTTCCAGGTGCCCGGGGAGCAGCCGGTCGGCCTCGCTGAAAGCGGCCAGGGCCTCCTCCAGCCGGCCGCGGCTGTAGAGCACCAGCCCCAGGTTCAGGAGCGATTGGGCGTGCTCCGGTTGCAGGCGCAGCGCCTCGCGGTAAGCGGCCTCGGCCCGCTCGAGCTCGCCCCGCAGGCGGTAGACGTTGCCCAGATTGTAATGGGCCCGGTACTCGAAGGGCGCCTGCTCCAGCACGCGGCGGTACTCCCGCTCTGCCTCGTCGAGCCGCCCGCGATCCGCGAGGGCCACGGCGTAGTTGAGCCGCGCGAGGACCGCGTCCGGCGCTGCGCGCACCGCCGAGCCGAAAAGGCTCAGATCGTCGCGCCAGTCGCGCACGCGGGCCACGGTCCGCAGCGAGGCCGCGACCAGCGCCACGAGCACCACGCTGCCCACGCTCCAGCGCGCGGTGCCGCTGCCGGCGCCGGCCAACCTGCGCGGTAGCGCCTCGCCGAGGAGCCAACCGAGGGCGAGACAAAAGCCGACCGAGGGGAGATAGAGGAAGCGTTCGGCCCAGGCGAAGGGCGAAGTCACCGGGGCGTTGATGGGCATGACAAAGTTGGTAAGGGGTACGAGCCCCACGAGCAGCAAGCCGACGGCGAAGGCTAGCGCCGGGGCGCGCACCCTGGCGCGCCAGGCCACCCCCAGCAGCCCCGCGAGGAGTACGACCCCTGCGGCGACCCAGGGCGAGGCCGGTCCGCGCAGGTGGGGGAGTTCGATCGCTACCGAAAGGAGCGCGGGCCACACGAGCACGCGCAGGTACTCCACGAGCGCGGCCCACCAAGTCCAGAACAGGACCGTGCGACCCACCTGCTCCGCCCAGCCTGGGGTGTGGGTGGCGACGCCGAGCACGCCGAAGCGTACGAGCGCATACGCTCCGAGCACGAGCGCGTGGGGCAGCACGGCCTTCGCCATGCGCCTGGGGAGCGGTCGGCCCGCTTCGGCCGGACCCGGCAACCACCAGGCACGCAGCGCCACCAGGGCGGGGAGCACCGCCGCCATCTCTTTGGAGAGCAGCGCGAGCGCTCCCGCCAGCGTGGCGCCCCAGCGGCGGGCCCAGTGCGGTCGCGCCGCGTGGCTCAGCTCGAGCCCGAGGGCGCTCAAGGCGAAGACCGTGCAGTAGAGATCGGTGCGTCCCGCGATCCACGCCACGGATTCCACGTGCACCGGGTGCGCCGCGAAGAGCATCGCGGCGATCCAGGCGGACCGCGCCCGGAGACCGAGCCGCCGTGCGAGGATCCCCACGAGCACCGAGGCCAGGGCATGCAGCACCACGTTCTCCAGGTGGAAACCCCACGGCCGATCGTCGAAGGCGGTCCGGTCCAGCATGTAGGAGAGCGTGACCACCGGCCGCCAGTAGCCGATCTTGGAGGTGTCCCGCGTCTTGCGGAAGAAATCGCTCCCCAGATTCCGCCCCAGTTCGGACCAGTCCCGCAGGTAGCGGTTCTCCAGGATCAGGAACTTGTCGTCCCAGATGAACCCATGTCCGAGCGTGGCTGCGTAAAGGCCCGCCGCCAGCAGAACCGGCGAGCTCCAGAGGACGAGGCGCGCAAGACGGCGCGACATCGAGCGATCCGCCAGCCGCCGGCGCCGCCTTTTCGGGGGCGCGCCGGTTGCGGGTCTTGCCCGGCCGCGCATTCTACCCCCATGGTTCGTCCTCTTGGGCAAGCCCGGGCGCGCGGACCCGGGGCATCCCCACTGCGCTCCATCGCCGGGTCCGAAAGCGCGGCGGCGGGCGACGGCTCTTCCCCGCGGAAAGAGAACGCATCTTGATCGCCGTGCGCGACCCGGCCGCATCCGCGATAATACAGGGCGGCTTGGGGGGATGCTTTGGTGTTCTGTCCCGTGTGCCGCAGCGAGTACCGACCCGGCTTCACGCAGTGCGCCGAGTGCGAGGTGCCGCTCGTGGACCATCTCGAGGACACCCCGGCGACACCTTCCCGGGAAGTACCGTCGCTCGCCGCGGCCGCGCTGGTGGACTACTGTGGGTTTCTCGATTTCGAAGAGGCGCGCCGTGCGCGGCGCTCGTTGCTGGAGCAGGGAATCCCGAGCGAGGTCGTGCTGCGCGACGCCCCGGACGGAACTGGCGAAGAGTACTGGTTGCGCGTGCCCGCTTCTGCGGTGCGCCGTGTGGCCGTGTTGCTCGGCGATTTATCGGAGGCTCCCCCCGAATCCACTGCCGAGGACGCGCCGCGCGATGCCTGCGGGCAGTGCGGTCATCCCGCGCCGGCGGGCGAGAGCTTCTGCGCCCGCTGCGGCTCGCGGCTCGGCTGAAAGCGATGGCCACGGGCCCGCGCCGGACCGTCCGCGCCGTGCTGCTCGATGCCGGAGGGGTGCTGCTCGAGCTGGACTTCGCGTTTCTCGCGCGGCTGATCGAAGCCCGGGGCCGGCAGGTGGCCCGCGAGGCCCTGCGCCGCGCGGAGCGTCGGGCCCGGGACGAGATCGAGCAGCGCCTCGCCGCAGGAGGCCGGCCGGCCGACACCTGGCGCGACTACTTCCACGTGATCCTGGGAGCGGTGGGCGTGCCAGGGGACGAGCATGATCGGATCGTGGACGCCCTGTGGGAAGCGCACCGGCGCGTGGGGCTGTGGACGGTGGCGCCTGCGGGGGCCGTGGAGACTGTTCGGAGGCTGCGCGAGCGGGGGTTGCGTCTTGCGGTGGTGAGCAACGCGGAGGGGCAGGTGGCGCGCGATCTCGAGGCGGCGGGCTACCGCGGCCTGTTCGACGCGGTCGTGGACTCCCATCTCGTGGGCGTGGAAAAGCCGGACCCGCGGATCTTTGCCATCGCCCTGGAACGCGTGGGCACGGCGCCCGAGCACGCCGTGCACGTGGGGGACGTGCCGAGCGTGGATGTCGTCGGGGCGCAGGCTGCGGGCATCACGCCGCTCTTGCTCGACCCGCACGGGCGCTACCGCCACGTGCCCGTGACGCACTTGCGGGTGCTGGCGGATCTTGTAGGTTGGCTCGGCGAGCCGGGCGGGTCACCCGGGGATCCTCTCCCCGCTCACAAGGCGAAGGCGTAGCCCACGAGAAGCTGGCCGTCCGGCGCTCCGTCGGTGAGCCCCAGTGCCAGGGCCGCCCGGACGTACCCGCGCTCGGTCAGCCCCCACTGGACGCCACCGAGGAGCCGGAAGTCCGCGTCTTGGCGGCGGAACCTTTCCGTTTCTCCCACCACTTCGCCGATAAGTTGGAACGTGTCGTCGAGGGGGACGAGCAGGCCGAGGCCCAGGCGGGCCGAGGTGCGCCCCTCCAGCCTGACTCCGAGCGTGCGGCCGTCTTCGTTGAAGCGCAGCGCCGCGTGCGCCACGAACCGTGCCTCGCGCGCCAGGCCGTGGCGGATGGCCCCGAACAGGGCCAGGCCGAAGGCATCCTGGCCGAGCCCGGCTGTGTCATCGCCCGTGGGCACGGTCACAAGCGCTCCCACGGCGACGTCGGTGCGGGCCCCTTCGCCCAGGGTAGCCACGTGCCATTTCGCCCACAGATCGAGATCGGTGGCGCCTGAGCCCTCCGGCAGCCGGCCCGGCGCGTCGGTCGACCCGAAGCCCACCCTCAGGCCCGCTTCCACGCGGCGATACGGTCTGACGGCGACGACCAGCTCGCCGACGGTGGCGTCCACGGGATCGCCGTCCGTGAAGCCCAGGCGCCCCTCCCACCACTGCTGCGGAACGAAGCCCGCGTCCTCGGCGAAGGCCAAGAACAGGCGGGTGTGTACCGCCCCGGGGGGAGGGGGCGCGCTCGGTGTCTGCGCTCGAGCCTGAGTCAGGAAACCGCAGCCGACAAGCAGGATGCAGGCGAGGCCGAGGTGAGGGATTCTCGTCATGTTCCGCGTCGCGTTCATGGGTTTGTCTCCTTTCGCTCGCTGCTCGATGTCGGAGGAAGGTGCGGTCGTGAGCGGACCATTGTGGGCGCGCGAGGAGCGGCTGTCAACAATCTCCGCCCCGCTGCATCGGGGCGGGCTTGCGACGTCCGGCTAGAATACGCCGCTCGCGCATCGCGCCGCGAGCGGCGGAGAAGGAGGCTCTCCATGGGACGACGTCGTGGACGGGGGGTTCGGCGTGTCGCGAGGCTCGCGGGTCTGTTGGCGGCCGGTGCGACTTTCGCTCAAGACGAGCCGATCGCCACGGACCGCCCGGACTTCGTGGAGTCGAGTTTGGTCGTCGGCACGGGCACGCTCCAGGTCGAGACAAGCCTGGCCTACGAGCGCGAGGAAGAAGGGGGTCTCGGCGCGCGCCTGTGGACCACACCGACCCTCCTGCGCTACGGCGTGGCGCCGGGCTGGGAGCTTCGTCTGGAGACCGCGGGACTCGCGCGCTCCCGTGTGGAGGCTGCGGGGCTCGGGTCGGCCACGGACGAAGGCGTCGCCGACATCTCGCTCGGTCTCAAGTGGCACGCCGCCGACGAGGCGCCCGCACGCAGACGCCCTTCGGCGGCCTGGCTGTTCCATGTGGACCTCGAAACAGGGAGCTCGGCTTTCGCCGGCGAGGACGCGAGACCCTCGGTGCGCTGGGTCGGGGAGTGGACGCTGCCGCGCGGATTCGGGCTCGGGGTGATGCCCGGCGTGCGCTACGACAAGCGCGACGGCGAGCGCTTCCTGGCGGGGTTGCTGGGCATCGTCGTGGGCCGGAGCCTCGGAGCGCTGACGCGGGTTTTCGGCGAGGTCTCGTTCCGCCAAATCGCCGGGGACGCACACGGAGGCAACGCGGTGAGCCTCGATGCAGGCTTCAGCCGGCTCCTCGGCTCGGACGCGCAGGTGGATCTCGCGCTCGTCCTCGGGATGACGGACGAAGCCGCCGATGTCGGCGCCACGCTGGGCTATTCGATCCGCCTCTGAGCGCCGTTCAGTCCAGATCGAGGGGGTTGACCGGGGGGGCCGTATCGCCCTCGGTCTTCTTCTGGGCTTCCTTGAACTTCTTTTCCAGGATCTCGTCCAGGCGCCGCGTGCGCTCGAACGCTTTCGCGAAGGCGTCCTCTCGTTTGCGCGAGCTGGACCGCAGCTCGCTCAGCGCCTCCTCGAAGCTCTTGGTCCGGCGGGGGCGCTCCTCGGAGAGGATTTCGCCTGAGGCGGCATCCACCGTGAGCTTCGTCTGGCAGCAGGGGCACACGACCTGGATCCCGTCCGCCACGGCGCGCCTCCGACTCGAAAGATTGTGCCGCGCTTTCCCGGGGGTGTCAAACGGGAGACCGTCCCCCCACCCGTTGGAGGGCGTCCCCCTGGACACGGAATCGAGGGTCGGGTTCGACTGTTCGCCTGAGCCGAGGTCGTCATGGCGCCGGGCGGATGCGCCGCGGGGGTGGCGTCTGCCCCGGCGGGAGGAGGGAATCCATGCACCGCAAACGTTTCCTGTGGTTCCTGCTGGCGGTCGTTCCAGCGGCGTTGCTGCTCCTGGCCGCGGCGCAGCCCGAGACGGTGACCCTGAAGGGGAAGGTCATCGACCTCACGTGCGCCGCCAAGGGGCACGCGATGATGGGCTCGTGGCACAACGCGGAGCAGGCCGACCACATGTCCCCGGAAGGCAAGCAGCCGAACTGTGCCGAGATGTGCCTGCGGGGCGGTCAGCCCGCGGCCCTGTTCTCGAGCGGCAAGATCCAGGCGGTCTTCGCGTGCAATCCGCGGGCGACGCTCGCCAACTACGCCGCACAGGAGGTCGAGGTCCGAGGGTTCTGGGCGGCTCAGGCCAAAGAGGGTCTGTCCACCTTCGTTCCCCAGAAGATCCGCAAGGCAGGCTCGGGCGACTGGCAGGACGTCGACTGCGCCACGATGCACCAGTGAGCCGCTCGGGCTCCAGCGCGATTCGCTAGACGGGACGGGAAGCAGCGCCTCCCATCGCGGACGGAAGGGGCCGGCGAGCCCCGGGGGTCCGCGCACGACCATCTCGCCTAGGGGTCAGCTCTCGGGCTGGGAGCTACCCGTCCCGTCCTCGTACCGGAGCTCGAGGAGCTGCACCCGATAATGGCGCACGGTGACGCTGGTCTGCCGGTAGATCCGGTAGGGCACGTGGGTGTGGATCCAGCGCAGCAGCTCCACGCGTTCGTCCACCGCTGGGGGCAGGCCTGGAAGCCACCGCCAGGGTGCCGGCGGAGGGATGCGCATCAGCAGGAAAACTCGCGGCGCGCCCCGCGCGCAGAGGCTCGCGATCAGCGCCCGGCGCCCCTGAGGGGGGTAGTCTTCGAGCACTTCCGAAAGGAGGGCGATGTCGCAAGCCGCCCCGCCCGGCCAGCTCATCGCGTCGGCGCACGCGAAGCGCGCGTCGCCGACGCGGCGAGCTGCGATCTCGACGAAGCGCGGTACCAAGTCGAGGCCGAGGACGCGGGCCCCCCGGGCTGCGAGGGCTGCGGCGAGCGTGCCGAGCCCGCAGCCGACATCCAGCACGTGCCGGCCGGCGACATCGCCGGTCCATTCGAAGAGCATCGCGTGAGCTCGCCGGCGCGCCAGGACGGCGTTGGTTTCGAAATAACTCTCCGCCCGCTCCCGTTCGATTCTTTCCCACAGCGCGCCGTGACTACCCTCGTAGAGCGCCCGGACGCGCTGGGCCGCGCAACCCTCTCGGAGCGTTGGATCGTGCATCCCCGTCCACCCGTCGCGAGCGCGAGGACAGTCTACAGGCAGCTCGGCCTCCTGCTTTCCGGCCTCGGCGTCGTCGCGCTCGGTGCCTGCGCGCCCGAGGCTGCGGCGCCGGTGCAGCCCATAGCCTTCGATCACGCCCGCCACGCCCGGGCCGGGATCGAGTGCGCCCAGTGCCACCCCGGCGCCTTGCGCGGGCCGCGGGCGGGTATCGCGCCACTGTCGGTCTGCGCGAGCTGCCACTTCGGCACCCGGTCGGAGCATCCCGAGGTGCGGAAGGTTCTCGAGCACTATGCGCGCAAGGAGCCGCTGCAGTGGCGGAAGGTCACGGTGCTCCCGGCCTCAGCGATGGTGCATTTCACCCACCGTCCCCACACGCGCGTCGGCGTTGCCTGCCCGGTGTGCCACGGCGAAGTGGCCGCGATGGGTGTCGCGCGCCGCGCGGTGGCCCTCGATATGGCGTTCTGCGTGGCTTGCCACGAGCGCGAGGGGGCAAGCGTGGATTGCCTGACCTGTCACCACTGAGGCAGCCGCAACGATGCGACGCAGACGCTTCCTCCAGAACTCGGCCGCGGCAGCCGCGGCCGCCATGCTGCACGCGTGCGCGCGGGACGAGGTGGCGTTCATCGAGCAGGCGGTCGCGCGGTCGCCTCACGGTCCCGGGGAAAGCGTCTGGCGAGGTAGCGTCTGCCAGCAATGCCCCGCGGGCTGCGGCGTGCGCGTGCGCCTCGTGGACGGGGACGCCAAGAAGCTTGAGGGTCACCCTGCCCACCCGGTGAACCGTGGCGGGCTCTGCGCGCTCGGGCAGGCCGCAGTGCAGGAGCTCTACCACCCCGACCGGCTGCGCGGGCCTTGGCGCCTTTCCCGGGGGCAGCCCTCCGGGGCAGAGCCCTTGGACTGGGAGGTGGCACTCGAAGAGCTCGCGCAGCGCCTGGCGCGCGCAGCGCGCTCGAGCCCGCAGGGCGTGTGGATCGGTTGCGGCTCGGTGTCCTGGCCCGCCCAGTACCTGTGGCGGCGGCTCGCTGCCGCCCTGGGACTGCCGCCCCCCGTACGGCTGCGCAGCGTGGAGTGGGAGGTGGAGCGCGAGGCTGCGCGCCGCCTGTTCGGTCTGGAGGACTGGCCGTACTTCGATCTGGAGCGCGCGGACCTCGTGCTTTCGTTCGGCGCTCCGTACTTGGAACGCTGGCGCAGTCCCGTCCACTACGCGCGGGCGCTGGCCGAGCAACGGCAGGAGCCGCGGTCCCGTCGCGGCCGTTCCATCCACGTCGAGGCTCGCCTTTCGGCGACGGCTGCGGCCGTGGACCGGTGGATTCCGGTACGCCCGGGCGGCGAGGGTTGGCTGGCCCGGGCGATCGCACGCGAGCTCCTCGCGCTCGGGCGCGCCTCGGAGCGGGCCGCGGCGCACTATCGGCGCTGGTTTCCAGGGCCGGACCCTCCGCCCGAGAGCCTCGCGACGCGCTGCGGCGTGCCGCAGGAGGCGATCGCCGAGCTCGCGCGCGAGCTCGCGGAGAGCGAGCGGCCGCTCGTGCTCGCCGGCGGTCCCATGGCCGCGCAGCGCCACGGGCTATTCCACGTCGCGGCGGCGCTGGCGCTCAATGTTCTCCTCGGCAACCTGGGCCGCGAAGGCGGCGTGCTGCGGCCGCGGCGCTTCGACCTGGAGCGGAACCTGCCCCCTGCTCCGCCCCTTGCGACCCTCGCGGCAGGCCTCCAGCGGCTGCGTGGCCAAGCCCCGCAGGCGATCGTGATCTGCGACGCCGATCCCGTGCACATGTTGCCGCCCGCGAGCGGCGTGGAGCAGGCGCTGCACGGGGCGAGCTTCGTCGCGGTGATGGCGCAGTTTCTCGACGACACGGCGCTCCTGGCGGATCTGTGCCTGCCCTTGCACGCGCCGCTCGAGCGCTTCGACATCGTGGAGCCCGAGGCGGCGCTGCACACCGCGGCGATCGGTGTGGGCGCGCCCCTCGTCGAGCCGCTGGGCGCCACGCGCCATCCGGGCGACATCGCCCTCGCCCTCGCGCGGGCTCTCGAGGTCGGCGAGGCGCTGGCGTGGCCGAGCGTGGGGGCCCTGGTCGAGCAGGTCCTGCAGGACCTTCACCGCCGCACGGCGCCGGGTGGGACCGGCGATTTCTGGAGCTTCTACGAGGACGTGCTGGACCGGGGCGGCCTGTGGGAAGAGAGGCCTGCGCTCGATGGGCTCGAGGCCGCCGCGCCGCGCGAGCCGATTCCCGAGCCGAAGCTGGACCGCGACGCCTCTCGCGAGCCCTCTCTCCTCCTCGCCTTCGAAACCCACGTGCGCACCGCCGAGGGCCGCGGCTTGCATTTGCCGTGGATCCAGCAGCTTCCCGATCTTCTCTCGACGGTCATGTGGGACAGCTGGATCGAGATGGCCCGCGCGGATGCCCGCCGCATCGGTGTGCGCACCGGGGATCGCGTGCGCGTCAGCGTCGAAGGGCAAGCGGCCTTCGAGGCATTCGTGGTCGAGAGCCCGGCTGCTGCCCCCGGGGTGCTTGCGCTCCCCCTCGGGGGCGGACAACGGGACTACGGCCGCTGGGCCCGAGAACGGGGCGTCAATCCGCTACGCTGGCTCGGTGCGGGCGAGGTCGAAGGTGTCGGCCTGCCTGCCTGGGGGCCCGTGCGGGCGAGGGTCGAGGCCGCTGGCCCCGGGCGGGCGGCCCTTTTCGGCCGCGGGCTGCGGGCGCCGGAAGATCGGCCCCTGCGCCGTTGAGGAGCGGAGTTCGCGGATGACCCGCTGGGCTATGGCGATCGACCTCGACCGTTGCACAGGCTGCGAAGCCTGTGTCGTGGCCTGCCACGCGGAGAACAACATCCGTCTCGTGGGCCCGGAGGAAGCCGCGCGGGGTCGCGCGATTCACTGGTTGCGCATCGAACGCTACTACGAAGGCGAGTACCCCGACGTGCGCGTGCGCTTCGTGCCGGTGCTCTGCCAGCACTGTGGCGCCGCTCCGTGCGAGCCCGTCTGTCCCGTCTACGCCACCTACCATACGGACGAGGGGCTCAACGCCATGGTCTACAACCGCTGCGTCGGCACGCGGTATTGCGCCAACAACTGCCCCTACAGCGTGCGCTTCTTCAACTGGCACGCCGCGCCGTGGCCCGATCCGCTGCAGCGCCAGCTCAACCCGGACGTAGCCGCGCGCCCGGCGGGTGTGATGGAGAAGTGCACGTTCTGCGTCCAGCGCATCCAGCGCGCTCGCCAGCAGGCCGCCGACGAGGGGCGCGAGCTGCGCGACGGCGAGGTGCAACCCGCCTGCGCCGAATCTTGCCCGACGCGCGCGATCGTCTTCGGCGATCTGGACGACCCGGACAGCCGCGTGGCCCGTTTGAGCCGCAGCGGCCGTGCCCGGCGCCTGCTCGAAGAGCTGGGCACGCATCCCGCCGTCTTCTATCTGGCGAGGGGCGCGAGGGAGAGCTCCGGTGAACCCTGAGGACGAGCGGCTCCTGCTCGCGCCGGTGGAGCGTGGCAGCCGGGGCCTGCGGCTGGGGCTCGTGGCCAGCGCGCTCGCCGCGGGGGTGTTGTGCGCCTGCTGGGGCTACCAGATCGCCCACGATCTCGGTGTGGCGGGCATCAACCGCCCGGTCTTCTGGGGAGTCTACATCACGAATTTCGTCTTCTGGATCGGGATCAGCCACGCAGGCACCCTCATCTCGGCCATCCTGCGGCTGACCGGGGCCGAGTGGAGGCGTCCCGTGACCCGTTGCGCGGAGGCGATCACCGTCTTCGCGCTGGCTGTGGGAGGGCTGTTCCCTCTGATCCATCTCGGCCGGCCGTGGCTGTTCTACTGGCTCCTGCCGCTGCCCAACGCGCGCGGTCTGTGGCCGAACTTTCGCTCCCCCCTGCTGTGGGACGTGACGGCCATCGGGACGTACTTCCTCGGCAGCAGCCTCTATCTGTTCCTGCCCGCGATCCCGGACCTCGCGGCCCTGCGCGACCGCGCCACGGGTTGGCGCCGACGCGTTTACACGTGGTGCGCCCTCGGCTGGCGCGGGACCCCGCGGCAGTGGCACGCGCTCGAGAACGGGATCCGCGTCATGGCGGTGCTCATTCTCCCCGTGGCCGTTTCGGTGCACACGATCGTGTCGTGGGATTTCGCCATGAGCCTCCAACCCATGTGGCACAGCACGATCTTCGGCCCGTATTTCGTGGCGGGAGCGATCTATTCGGGCATCGCCATCCTGGTAGCGGTGATGGCGGCGCTGCGCCGGGGCCTGGGGCTCGGCCGCTACATCAGCGAAACCGTGTTCGACAACCTCGGGTTGCTCTTCCTGACGATGGCCCTCGTCTGGGCTTACTTCACCTTCGCCGAGCACCTGACGGTGTGGTACGGCAACGAGCCCGCCGAGATGGCGGTCTTCTGGGAGCGCGTGAGCGGCCGCTACGCGCCGGCCTTTTGGACGATGGTGGTGCTCAACTTCGCCGTGCCGATGCTCGTGCTGCCCTTCCGCCGCGGCCGGCGGCCGGGACCGGCGTCGCTCGTGGCGGTGGGTGTGCTGCTCGGGATGTGGCTGGAACGGTTTTTGATTATCATTCCGTCGCTAGCCAACCCTAGACTCGCCTACACCGTCGGCCGCTACGTGCCGAGCGGCGTCGAGTGGGGGATCACCTTCGGTGCGTTCGGGTTGTTCGTGTTCCTGTACCACCTGTTTCTGCGTTGTGTGCCCGCCGTGTCGCTGTGGGAGATGCGCGCCGGCGCCGCTGCGGAGTCCGACACGAGCCTCGCGCCGGAGCCGGCGCGGGAGGGCGTGCGGTGAATCGCGTGCGCCTCCAGGCGCTGTTCGACGATGCCCCGCTGGCCCGCCGGGCGGTGGCCCGCCTTGTCGAGGCCGGTGTGCCACCGGCGGCCATCGAGCTGCGCAGCGCCACCCCCCAGCCATCGCTTCCCGGCGCGGGAGGTCGATCGTGGATCCCGTTGGCCGCGCTCGTCGGGGGATGCCTCGGTGCCCTCGCCGGCGTCTCGATCGCGTCCCTCACGGCCCTCGATCGGCCGCTCGTGACGGGGGGCATGCCCATCGTCGCGCCCTTTCCCGTCGGCATCATCGCCTACGAAGCCACGGCTCTTGGAGCGATCCTCGCCACGGTCGCGCGCGCGGTCTACGAGGCCGGCCTCCGGCCGAGGCGGACTCCTGTGGGGCCGCTCGACGCGCAGCTGGCGGCGGGAGGTGTCCTGGTCGAGGTGGTGACGGCCGATCCGGCGCTGGGGAGGAGCTGTCTCGGGGATGCACGGCGCCTCGCGCTCGTGCCCGAGGAACGGCCGGGTTCCTGAAGCGACCGTTGCGGTCCGGCAGACAGGCGGACACCAGGGCCCCCGTGGTAGTAGACTGCGTCTCTTCGCTGTCGCTCGGCAGCGCAGGGGATCCTATGGGGGAGATGCGATCCCTCGAAGGTGGGTGGCCCCCACGCGCGCGGTTCGGCGAGACCCGGCGCGCGGATCTGTGGTGGGTGCAGCCCTTGGCGGTGTTCTTGGGGCTTCTGGCGTTCGTCGTTTACTCCACGTGGGCAGCGTTCCAGAACGCCCACTACCGCTACGGTCCGTACCTCTCGCCCTTTTATTCGCCGGAGCTGTTCGGCTCCGAGCATGCGTGGTTCGGCGCCCGCCCGGGCTGGTGGCCCGTGTGGCTTCCCTGGTCGCCGGCGTTTCTGATCCTCTGGGCGCCCGCCGGGTTCCGTTTGACCTGCTACTACTACCGCGGCGCGTACTACAAAGCGTTCTGGGCCGATCCTCCGGCCTGTGCCGTGGGGGAGCCGCGCCACAGCTACTGGGGCGAACGGTCGTTTCCCCTGGTCTTGCAGAACATCCACCGCTACTTTCTGTATCTGGCGCTGCTGTTCCTCGTGTTTCTGGCGCACGACGTCTGGAAGGCGCTGTGGTTCGCGGATGGCTTCGGCATCGGCGTGGGGAGCGTCGTGCTGGCGTTGAACGTGTTGCTTCTCGGAGGTTACACGCTCGGGTGCCACTCGTTCCGCCACCTCGTCGGAGGATCGCTCGACTGCCTGTCCCGCGCGCCGCTCCGCCGCCGGTGCCACGGGTGCGCGAGCGCCCTCAACCGGCGCCATATGTTGTGGGCGTGGCTCAGCCTGTTCTGGGTCGGCTTCAGCGATCTCTACGTGCGGTTGTGCTCCATGGGAATCTGGAGCGACTGGAGGATCCTCTGATGGACCCCTATCCCGTTCACGAGTACGAGGTGCTCGTGGTGGGGGCGGGAGGCGCGGGCCTGCGGGCTGCCATCGAGGCTTCCGCCCGCGGGGCGAAGGTGGGCGTGGTGTGCAAGTCGCTGCTGGGGAAGGCCCACACGGTCATGGCGGAGGGGGGCGTGGCGGCGGCGCTGGCCCACGTGGACGAGCGCGACAGCTGGCGGGTGCACTTCGCCGACACGATGCGCGGCGGGCAGTACCTCAATCAGTGGCGCATGGTGGAGCTCCACGCCAAGGAAGCTCCCGAGCGCGTGCGCGAGCTCGAGGCTTGGGGGGCGTTGTTCGACCGAACGCCGGACGGGCGGATCCTCCAGCGCCACTTCGGCGGGCACGCCTACCCGCGACTGGCCCACGTGGGCGATCGCACGGGTCTGGAGATGATCCGCACGCTCCAGGATCATGGGATCCACCAGGGCATCGCGGTGCACATGGAGACGACCGTGATCCGCCTGCTGCGTGATGGCGATCGGGTCGTCGGGGCGGTGGCCTACGAGCGCGACCGTGGGCGGTTTCTGGTGTTTCGCGCCGGCGCGGTGGTGCTCGCCACGGGGGGCCTCGGGCGCGCTTACGCCGTCACCAGCAACAGCTGGGAATACACCGGCGACGGCCACGCCCTGGCCTACGAGGTGGGAGCGGACCTGATCGACATGGAATTCGTCCAGTTCCATCCGACGGGTATGGTCTGGCCTGCGAGCGTGCGGGGTATCCTCGTCACGGAAGGGGTGCGCGGCGAGGGCGGAATCCTGCTCAACAGCGAGAGACGCCGCTTCATGTTCGACGACATACCGGAGCCTTATCGGGCTCAGACCGCGGCGGATCCCGAGGAGGGCTGGCGTTACGTGCAGGGCGATCGCAACGCCCGGCGTCCCCCGGAGCTGCTCACGCGGGATCACGTGGCGCGTTGCATCGTTCGCGAGATCAAAGCCGGCCGTGGCAGCCCCCACGGCGGCGTCTACCTGGACATCTCCTGGATTCGAGAGAAGATCCCCAACGCCGAAGAGCACATCAAGCGCAAACTTCCCAGCATGTACGAGCAGTTCAAGCAGCTCGCGGGCATCGACATCACCAGGGAGCCGATGGAGGTGGGCCCCACGACGCACTACGCCATGGGGGGCGTGCGGGTCGACCCGGACACGCAGATGTCCACCGTGCGCGGCCTGTTCGCCGCCGGCGAGTGCGCGGGCGGGCTTCACGGGGCGAACCGCCTGGGGGGCAACTCCTTGTCCGATCTGCTGGTTTTCGGCAAGCGGGCAGGCGAGTACGCCGCCCAGTTCGCCGGCGAGCATCCCCCGGGCCCGCTCCCGCGCGACGAGGTCGCGGACGCGGTGCGCTGGGCCCTCGCACCCTTCGAGCGCGATCCGGCTGCGGGAGAAAACCCTTTCGAGCTGCAGCGGGAGCTCCAGGAGACGATGCAGAACCTGGTCGGCATCGTGCGCACCGAGAAAGAGATGCTGCAGGCGTTGGAGAAGATCGCGGCCCTGCGCCGCCGCAGCGCGCGGGTCGCCGTTTCCGGCTACCGGGAATACAATCCGGGATGGCACACGGCACTCGATCTGCACCATTTGCTCGTGGTTTCCGAAGCCATCGCGCGGGCGGCGCTGGAGCGTCGGGAAAGCCGGGGCGCGCAGTTCCGGGAGGACTACCCCTCCAAGAACGAGGCCCTGGGCCGGGTCAACATCGTCGTGCGGCGCGCTGCCGACGGGAGCATGACGCTCGAGCGCGTGCCGCTGCCGCCGCTGCGCGAGGATCTGCGGCGAATCATCGAGGAGTTCCGGTGATGGCGCAGGCGACGTTCCGCGTCTGGCGCGGCACCCCCGACGGCGGCGGGTTCCACGACTACAGCGTCGAGGTCGAGGCAGGGATGGTCGTGCTCGATGCCGTGCACCGCATCCAGGCCGAGCAGGCGCCGGATTTGGCCGTGCGGTGGAACTGCAAGGCAGGCAAGTGCGGCTCCTGCTCGGCGGAGATCAACGGCATGCCGCGGCTGATGTGCATGACCCGGCTCGACCGACTGCCCCTCGAGCGGCCGGTCGTGCTCGAGCCGCTGAAGGCCTTCCCGCTCGTGCGCGACCTGGTGACCGACGTCTCCTGGAACTTCGAGGTCAAGAAGCGCATCCGTCCCTTCCGGCCGCGTCCGCCGGACGAACCCGACGGGACCTGGCGTATGGACCAGCGGGACGTGGACCGGGTTATGGAGTTCCGCAAGTGCATCGAGTGCTTTCTGTGCCAGGACGTGTGCCATGTCCTGCGGGACCATCGCAAGCACGCCGACTTCATCGGACCGAGGTTCCTGGTCTATGCGGCAGCGCTGGAGATGCATCCGCTGGATGTCGAAGATCGCACCGAGGACCTGCGTCGGCTGCACGGGATCGGCTACTGCAACATCACGAAGTGCTGCACCCAGGTGTGCCCGGAGCACATCACGATCACGGACAACGCCATCATCCCGCTCAAAGAGCGCGTCGTGGACCGCGCCTACGATCCGCTGCTGCGGTTGTGGCGCGCGCGGCGCAGGGGCGCGTGAGGCCTGGCCCTCGGCCGGGAAGGGCGGTAGGGTGGCACGCGGGATGGGGTGGCATAGAGCGTCGGCCTGGTCGCTTCTGGGCCTGCTGGCCGCATGCGGCGGGCCCGCGGCTCCCTCGCGTCAACTTCCGCCCGGTGTCCCGAAGAGCGTGACCATCGAGCTCGGCCCGCTGCGCATCGCCGGCATCTATCGCTCGATGGATGGTCCCTACGAACGGTTGCCGTTTCTCTTCGACGATGTGGGATGGATCACGGGATTTCGTACGCGCGTCGTCGATGCGTGGACGGGCGAGCCCCTGGGGGAGCAGTTCTTCTGTCACAGCCAGCTGCAGCTCCACAATTCGACGCGTCTGCTCGTGACGGCCACGGGGATGTCGGAGATCCGCTTTCCCGAGGGATTCGCGATGCCGCTGCACCGGATCCTGGCCCACATGCCCCCGCAATCGCGCGGGGCCTCCGTGCTGGGGATGGTGCTCAATAACTACGAGCCGGACATGGACCGGGAAGTCAAGCTGCGCGTGGAGATCGACTACCTGCCGGCGGGAGATCCGCTGGCGGAGCGCACGCTACGCAAGCTCTACAAGGTGGAGTTGCCTGTGAGCCTCTCCGGCGACTACGACGCGCTGGGGGGCGAGCCGCTCCGACCCGTGGAACTCGAGCGCTACAAGGGTTTGCGCGGTCACTGGCTCGTGCCTCCCGGCCGGCAAATCGTCCGGCAGCGGCACCGGCACATCGTACCCGTGCCCGCGAGCGTGCACTTCGCGCTCGCCCATCTCCACAATCACGGCCGCCGCATCCGGGTGCGGGACCGCACGACGGGCGAGGTATTGTGGACAACGGAGGTCGCCTACGAACCCGAGCGCGTGCAGATCGCCCGCATCCCCCCATACGCCAGCGCCACGGGCTTCCCGCTTCATTCCGAGCACGAATACGAAGTCGAGGCGGAATACGAGAACACCGCCCGGCAACCGGTGGACGCGATGGCCGCCGTCTACCTCTTCTACCACCCGGAGGGCAACGTCGACGTGGCCTATGGGGCGCCGACCGCGGGGTCCCGCTGACCCGCGGCGAGCGGCAGGACACGCGGTTGAACCCCCTCGGCTCGCAGCCTACAATCCATGGCCGCACGCGCAAGGGGCCGGTGGACGGCCTCCCGCTTTCGCGGTAGACGTTGGGGATTGGCAGGGCAGAGGATGTCGCCGGTGAGGGGTGTGCATCGGCGCGACTGGCGCCTGGGGGTTGTCGTCGGCGCCCTCGTATGGGCGTGCGGCTGCGGGGGTAGCGCGCCGGAGGGCGGGGCAGCGGGGCTCGCTTCGGCGCCGGTGTTGGGTCAAGAAGTCGCGCCGCCGGCACCTCCGGCTCCGGAGGAGCTGGGCTTTTTGTTCCCGCCCGACCCGGACAAGGTGGTGGCCCGCGTCAACGGCCGGCCGATCCATGCGCGCCAGATCTACGAAGTGGCGAACACGAATCGCGCGCGCCTCCTGCAGCAGGGACGCTCTCCGGCCGAGATCGATAACGACGCCTTGCTGCGGCTGTCGCTTCAGGCGCTGATCCAGGGCGAGCTGATGGTGGAACAGGCCGAGGCCGAGGGCCTCGACGTCGACCCGCAGCGCGTCGAGGCGGAACTCCAGCAGGCGCGAGCCCGGTTCAAGAGCGACGAGGAGTACCGGCAGTACCTGGAGCGCGCGGGGCTGACCGAGGAGGACGTCCGACGCGAGGGGCGCCGCAAGCTCTTGATGGACGCCTACCGCGCGTTCATCCTCGGGCAGCAGTCGCCGCCGACGGAAGAGGAGATCCGCCTGTTCTATGAGCAGAGCCGCGAGCTCTACATGGAGCCCGAGCGGGTACGCGTCGCGCAGATCCTCATCCGCAGCTCGCCCAACGACCCGCCCGACCAGCGCAGCGCCGCTCGGGCGCGCGCCGAGCAAATTCGCGCGCGCCTTCTGGCCGGGGAGGCTTTCGAGGACTTGGCGCGCAAACACTCGGAAGCTCCTTCGGCTCCGAAAGGGGGTGATCTCGGCTTTTTCCGCCGCGGGGACATGGTGCCGAAGTTCGAGGAGGTGGCATTCAGCACGCCGGTGGGGGAGATCAGCTCCGTCTTCGAGACGCCGTTCGGTTTCAACATCGTGAAGGTTCTCGAAAAGCGCGAGCCGAGACCCCGGCCCCTGGAGCAGGTGCGGCCGGACATCCTCGTGCGGCTGGCGAAGCTGAAGGAAGCGACGACCCTGAGCCAGGCCTTGAATGCGCTGCTCGAGAAGGCGCGGGTAGAGATTCTGGATCCTGCCCTCGCGGCGCGTGCCGACACCGCGCCCTCGCGCGAGGATGCCCCGACGGGAGGATCCTGATCCGCGCGGCCCGAACCGCCGCCCGGCGCGCGCGAAGCCCACGGCGCCGCACGAGCCTCACGGCTCGCGCGGCTGTTCCTCCACGCGCTCCTCGGTTTCCACTTTCACGAAGCGGTAGTCACGGTACTCGCGGATCGTCGCGGCCACCGGGATACTGTGCTCGGCACTGACCATCCGCAGGGTGTCGTAGCGCAGCTCCGTGGGAAACGTCAGCTCTTCCCGCCGCTCCCGGAACAGAACCCGGCAGCGGTAGCCGAGCGGTTTCGGGGCCAGACGGAAGCCGAGGATGCTAAACGAACGCATGTAGCGCTCGTAGAGCGCGCGCATTCGCTCGCGCTGGCCCGCCGGTTCCGCGCGCACCTCGAGGGGGGTGAGGGTGGCAGCGTCCAGGATCACGATACCCTCCCATTCGCGGATGTCGCGCCCGTCGGTCCACGGCAGGCTCCCGCGGAACTGGATGACCCTCGCCCAATCGAACCCCACGAACCCCGTCCACAGGTGCCGGTACTCGAAGTAACCCTGGTGGAAGCGGCTGAAGAGAAACGCCCAGGCGTAGGCTGGGGGGAAGCCTTCCCCCTGTTCGGTGATCGTTTCTCCCGCCACGCGCCCGTCTTTGCGCAGTCGCTGCCTGAACTCGCTGAGGGTGTTGCTGTTGCGCTCGAGCAGATAGAGATAGTCTTCTTGCCGTTCGCGCTTGGCTTCGCCGCCCACGTAGGTGACGGCGCGCGCGTGTTCGAGGCAACTGAACCGCACGGCGTAACGCGCGTACGCTTCGGCGCGCGCTGTCAGACGCTCCAGGAGCTCCTGCCCGAGCCCCCACGGCCCCTCCCCTTCCGGCAGGAAGGCTTCCGGGGAGTCCTCGTCCCGTGGCCGCTCGGGTTCGGCTGCGGGCGGCTCGGGCGACGGGGCGGGCGGTCGCACGGGATCGAGGGGGGCCCCCGTCACTTGCGCCCTCGGGGACAAGAAGAAAAGCGTCACGGACAGCGCAGCAAGCCACGTGCATCCTGCCCGCCGTACGAAAAAGAGCACGATGGAATTCTACACCGCGCGAGTCCCGCGCCCTGCCGCGCGTGCGCTGGCCTTGACAGCCGCGCCGCTTCATCCTATCTACCGGCTGCGCCGCAGGTGGAGGAGTGCATCCCGTGCAGGCGACGAAGCGAGACTACTACGAGGTCCTGGGTGTTCCGCGCGACGCTTCGCCGGAGCAGATCAAGGCGGCGTATCGCAAGCTGGCGAAGCAGTACCATCCCGACTTCAACCCGGGGAACCGGGACGCCGAGGAAAAGTTCAAGGAAATCGCCGAGGCGTTCGCCGTGCTCTCCGACCCGGAGCAGCGGGCGCGCTACGATCGCGAAGGTCACCACGCGTTCGGCGCCGGCTTCGAGCCTTTCGGCGGGCGCGGCTTCGACTGGCGCAATTTCGATTTCACCTTCGGATTCCCGGACCTCGCGGACCTGTTCGGGGAACTCTTCGGAGGGGGCCGCGGAAGGTCGAGCACCGACGCGCGGGGTCGGGGCGGCGCGCAGCGGGGCGAGGATCTGGAGTACGAGGTGCGCATCCCGTTCCTCGACGCCGTGCGAGGGGGGACACTCGAAATCGTCCTTCCGCGACTGCAGCCGTGCGCCGCGTGCGGCGGCCGTGGGCGGAGCGCGGCGGCGGGAGAGCGCCCATGCCCCGACTGCCGCGGTACCGGCCGCAGCACCCGACGCCGAGGCTCGATCGCCGTTTCCCTCAGCTGCACGACGTGCGGCGGAGCCGGCCGGCTGCCCGGCCCGCCTTGCCGGGCCTGCGCGGGCGCGGGGCGCGTCGAGTCCCGGGATGCGGTGCACGTCCGGATCCCCCCGGGCATCGAGGACGGCTCGCGCATCCGCGTTCCCGGACGAGGTCACGCGGGCCGCGCGGGCGGGCCGCCCGGCGACGCCTACCTGGTCGCGCGAGTGGAACCGCACCCTATCTTCCGCCGCGAGGGACGGGATCTCTACGTGGAACTGCCGATCGGTGTCGTGAAGGCCACGCTGGGGGGACGTGTCGAGGTCCCCACCCTCGAGGGCACCGCGGGGATCCAAATCCCGCCCGGCACGAGTAGCGGGCAGAAGCTGCGGCTGCGCGGCAAAGGGGTACCCGGCTCGGCGGGCCGTCCGGCGGGTGACCTCTACGTGGTGATTCAGATCCGCGCCCCCCGCCGCCTCGACCCTGAGACGCGGCGCCTGTTCGAAGAGATCGCCCGTCGCGACCCGAGTGCCTGAGGCTCGCCCCGTTGGCGTGGCATCTGCTCCACCCCGCGGCGGTGCATTTCGCGGTCGCCTTCATCGTGATCGGCGTGCCCTGCGAGGTCGCGGGCCTCCTCGGACGGCGCCGCAGCTTGGCCGCCTGGGGCTCCGGGTTGGTCCTCGCCGGGACCATGGCCCTCGTCCCCACCGTGGTCAGCGGCTTCCTGGCGGCGAACACCGCCCGCGTGCCCGACAGCGCCCTCCACACGCTGCAGGGGCACGAGCGGGCGGGGCTCGCCGCGCTGGCGGTCTTCGTTCTGGGCACCCTGTGGAAAGCCTGGTTCGGCGGTGCGGTGCCCGCCTGGCAGCACCGGCTCTACGCGGCCTGGCTGCTGCTGGGTCTGGCGCTCGTCGGATGGGGCGCATGGCTCGGGGCGGAGCTCGTGTACTTGCACGGGGTTGGCGTGCGGACCCCGTGAAACGCGCCTACCGCCGGGAAAACAGAGCTCGAAAGACGTAGCCGGCGATCTGGGGATTCTCTCGAAGACGCCGCAGCGTGTAGCCGTACCATTGCTCGCCGAACGGTACGTACACGCGCAACCGATGCCCGGCGGCGATGAGGGAGCGGCGCAGCGGCTCCGCCACCCCGAGCAATGTCTGGAACTCGTACTCCTCCCGCGCGCGGCCGTAACGTGCGACACGCTCCAGGGACCCCTCGACGAGAACCGGGTCGTGCGTGGCGATCCCCACGTAGGCCTGGCGCTCGAGCATCGCCTCGAGGGTCTGCAGAAAGCTGCGGCGGATCTCCTCGCGGTCCTGGTAGGCGATGGCGGGCGGCTCGAGGTAGATCCCCTTGCACAGGCGGAAGTTCGACGGACGCGCCGCCAGGCGCCGCGCATCTTCGAGCGTGCGTTTGAGACGCGCTTGAAGCGCGACACCGATGCGACCGGGAAACTCCTCGCGCAGGGTTTCGTAGATACGAAGCGTTCCCTCGGTGCAGCGCGAGTCCTCCATATCGAGGCGGACGAAGGTGTTGTGGGCGGCGACGGTTTCCATCAGGGCCCGCACGTTCCGCTGGCAGAGGTCCTCGTCGAGCAGCAGGCCGAGGGCCGTTAACTTGACAGAAACGTTCGTCTGGGGCAGCCCGTCTTCGGCGATGCGGCGCACGAGATCGCGGTAAGCGCGGCTGTTCGCCTCGGCCTCCTCCGGGCGCTGGACGAACTCGCCGAGGATGTCGAGCGTCGCCATCGCGCCCTGGCGCAGGAGGTCGCGCACCACCGTGAAGGCGTCGGCGACGGTCGTCCCCGCGATGTAACGCCCTGCGACGCGGCGAACGATGGGCCGTGGGACGAGGGGCAGGAGTCTGCTGATGGCCCGGTCGAGCAAGCCCATGGGGCTATCCGCAAGCGCGCGGCGAGCTCATCCGCGCCGGCGCTTGCGGATCGCCTCGACCACCTCGCCCTCTTCCGGAAAGCGTCCGAGGGCCTTCTTGGAGAAAACCAGGTTGCCGTCGACGCGGACTTCGAAGACACCGCCGTGCGAGGATTTCAGCTCGCTCTCGACCCCCAACGCGCGCTTCAGCTCGGCCGCCAAACTGGCGGCCCGGGGTTCGTAGTTTCACTCGGTGCAGTATTCGATCTCGATCTTCATCGTCCCTCTCCCTAGCCGAACGCTTCAGCACCGGCCGCGCTCGCGGCCCGCGCGTCATCGTAGCAAACCCGCGCGCGTCGCGACAGCTGGGGGCGACCTGGCTCGTGCCGCCTCGCTCCCCCAGCGGTGCTACGATTCCCGTCGCAGGGCGCAGCGTGTGCAAGCACCCGCAGAGAGGGGGGAGGTTTCCATGCCGCTTTACGTGCGGACGCTGCTGTTCACGGGACCACCCGCGGAGGTCCGGGACGCGATCCCCGGTCATCTGGAGCATCTGCGCGCGCTGCGCCGCGAGGGACGCCTGCGCGTGGCAGGTGCCCTCGGTGACGAGGAGGGCTACCTCGACCTCTTCGAAGCCAGAGACCGCCTCGAGGCCGAGCGGCTCGCGCGCGCGAGCCCACTCGTCGAGGAAGGGCTCGCCGCGTGGATGCTGCGGGAGTGGCGCGAGGTGGACCTCGGTGCCCCTGGCCCTCAATAGCCGGGCTGCGGCTGCGCGCCCCCGCTGCCGTCCCCGTCGATCCACTGGCGGATCGCCTGCAGCTCGTTGGCGGGAAGCATGACCCAAGGGTCGCCGGGGTTTTGCGGTTTCGGCATGGGCTCGCCGCAGTGCGCGGGCTGGGTGTTCGTCAGCTTTTGGAAGAGCAGGGAGTTCGCCGAGTCGCCGGGGACGACGCGCACGATCTGCGGATCGCAGAAGGATGGCACGTTGACCAGGTTGGCGAACGCGTTGCCCATGCTGAGGTCCAACCCGTTCTGCGGGTTCGGCCCCGTGTGGCAGCCGGCCAGAGCGCACTTGGGCGTGAACACGTTGTTCTGGATCCAGGAGATCGTGGCCTCGAACGCCGGGGGTGTCACCACCCCGCCGTCGGAGCCTCCGCCCCCGCCTCCGCAAGCCGCGCAAGCGAAGGCGGCGCTCGCCAACAGGATCACGCTCACCGTACCGGGAGGGCATGGAGGCGTCGCGCGCCGCGTGGCGTAACCCATGCTCCACCTCCTTCGGGTCCTGCCGTCGTAGCCTTAGGGGATCATGGCCTATCCTTTCGGGCCGGGCATGCGGACCCGGGGACGGCCGCTGCCATCCGTTTTGGGGTGTCTCCCGCGGGTGGAGGCTGGGCCGTGGGGACCCTATCCGGGAGGCTCCACCCAGCGCCCGTGCGCCTGGATGAGCTCCACGAGCCGCGCGTCCGCTTCCTCGGTGGGGATGTCTTTGGCCACCATCGTGCGGCCCACGAACAGGGCGACCTTGCCCTCGCCCCAGCCGACATAGCCGAAGTCCGCATCGGCCATCTCGCCGGGGCCGTTGACGATGCAACCCATGACCGCGATTTTGACGCCCTTGAGGTGCCCGGTGCGCGCGCGGATCCGCGCCGTCGTTTCCTCCAAGTCGAAGAGCGTCCTCCCGCACGAGGGACAGGAGATGAACTCCGTCCGGGTCATGCGCACCCGCGCGGCCTGGAGGATGGAGTAGGCCAGGCTGCGTGCCCGCGAGGCGGGCTCGAGCTCGAGCTGCACGGCATCTCCGATCCCCTCGCAAAGCAGAGCCCCCAGGAAGCCCGGCGTCCCGAGCAGCGGATCCGCGGAGCGAGCGTGCGGCCGGTCGAGCAACACCACGGGAACCTGAAGCTTCTCGTGCTCCAGGCTGCCGGCGAGCCAGCGGTACGCTCCGAGCGGCGAGGCCAGTGACGCAGGATCGAGGGCGAGGACGAGGGGGCCCGCGCGTGCCGCGGCCGCCGCGATCCGGACCGCGCTCTCGACGGCCTCGCCGTCCCTCCTGTCGGGAGCCGTCACCTCGCACAGCAGCGCGCTACCCGATGCGGCGCAGGCCTCGAGCCACGCCGCAGCCCGGGCCGCGGCGCCCGGGCCTGCCTCCAGGCGAATGTGCACGCGGTCTGCGGCGCGCGCGAGCCGCCACCGGAACTCGGGGTTCTCGGCCGTGCCTTCCCACAGGGCCGAAAGCGCCAGGGCCGGGAAGGCTGCCTCGCGAAACGCGCGCAGGCTCGCGAAGGCCTCGAGCTCGTCCGGGTCGTCCATGCGCACCGAGACGAGCTCGGCGCGCACATCCCGGGGTACGCCCGCTCCCGCTTGTTCTTCGATCTCCCGACGCAGCCCCTCCCAGGCCCCCAAACGCGAGCCCAGTGCCACCTCCACGAGCACGGGCTCCTCCGCCCCCACGACCCGGGGGCCGATGCGGACAGGGCGCGTCCTGCGGCGCGCGTAATGCCGCTCGCTCGCGAGAACGATGGGCGGAGCTCCCGCCCCTGCGCGCCGCAGCGCCTCGCGTCGTGCGTTGTAGGGCGCCACGAGGGCCCGCGCCACGGGAATCTCCGCCACGGGATCCTCCGTGAGGGAGACCCGAACCGTGTCTCCGATCCCCTCCTCGAGCAGCGCCCCGATGCCGATGGCGGACTTGATCCGCGCGTCGTCTCCCTCCCCGGCTTCCGTCACGCCGAGATGGATCGGGTAGTCCATGGCCTCTTCGTCCAGGCGCCGGGCCAGCAGGCGGTAGGCCTGCAGCACCACGACCGGGTTGGAGGCCTTCATCGACAGCACGAGGTCGTGGAAGCCGTGAGCCTCGCAGATGCGGACGAACTCCAGGGCGGACTCCACCATGCCCTCGGGCGTGTCTCCGTAACGATTGAGGATGCGGTCGGAGAGGGAGCCGTGGTTCGTACCGATGCGCATCGCCACCCCGAGCTCCTTGCAACGGCGCACGAGGGGTGCGAACACACGCTCGATGCGTTCCAGCTCCGCCTGGTACTCCGCCTCCGTGTAGGTGCGGACGGCGAACTTTTTCTTGTCCGCGAAGTTGCCGGGGTTGATGCGGATTTTCTCGACGTGCTCCACGGCCAGCATCGCCGCCGCGGGCGTGAAGTGAATGTCCGCCACGAGCGGCACGCGGATGCCGCGCGCGCGCAGCTCCCGCCGGATGCGGGGCAGGTTCTCCGCGTCCGCGCTCGTGGGCACCGCGAGGCGAACGATCTCGCAGCCCGCCTCGACCAGGCGCGCGATCTGGCTCAGCACGGCAGGGGTGTCCGTGGTGCGCGCGGTGGTCATGGACTGGACGCGGATGGGGTAGGTTCCCCCGAGGGGCACGTCGCCCACCTGGACGACCCGCGCGGGACGCCGTCGCAGGTAGGGGAGGGCGGCGTGGGGCGGGGATCGGTGCTCGTGGTCCATGCTCGGGCTTCATTCTAGACCGGATGAACGCGCCCGGTCTCGTCCGCTTCGCGACCCGCGGGATCTTCCCGCACCGGGGTGCCGAAAATTGACGCTAGCGCGTCGCCCGTTTTGGGCGAATATAGGGGGTTCTCAGCCGCTCGGAGGAGCGAGATGGCTACCGGTGCCCCGGGCCCGCGCTCGCAGCAGGGGGTTCCTGCGCCCTTCGGAACCAGGGGCCGGGAGCGCAGCTTCCAGGTGGTGGTCGCCGTGCTGGGCGCGACGGTCGTCCTCTCGGGAATCGGAGAGTTCGTGTGGCGCGTGATGCGCAACGGGCTCGACTGGCATCCGGAGCAGAGCGCGCGCGACTACTATCTCGAGATCGGTCGCGCGTACAGCCAAGGCTTCGCGGCCGGCTTTTTCCTGTGTTTCTTCCTGGTCCTGCTCGCGCTAGCCGTGGCGCCGCGTTGGCGCGCTCGCCAGCGGCCGAGAGACAGCGCGAGGGCTATGCGCCGGCCCGCGAGGGCTGAGCCGCGGCCCGCCAACCGCGCGCAACGCAGTCTGCCACCTCCTCCGCGCTCCGGCGTGCGAGCAGTGCCTGATTGAGCTCGAGTTCGAGGCACGGCAGCGTGTAAGCCGTCCCGTGCCGCTGCGCCGCGTACATCATGCCTGCCTTGCCGGAGTAGGGTTCGTTCAGGCGCACCCGCAGGCCCTGAGTGGCAAGGGCCCGTGCGAAGCGACGGGCGAGCGCGTCGTGGAGGGTATAGAGCACGCCGGCGTCGAAGTCCCTGCGCTCGCGGCCGAGCCGAGGGGTGAACGAGTGGATCGCGAGCACGGTGGGCCGCAGGCCGTGGGCCACGTGCCGAGCCAGCTCGCGGTCGATGCGGGCGTGATACGGGAGGTAGTAGCGCCGGAGGCGTGCCTCGAGCTGCCCGGCAGCCAGTCGCCGGTTCCAGGGAAGGACCATGCCGTTGACCCGTTGCGGCACGCAGGTCGGGTCGCCTGGGGCCCGATTCAGATCCACCCACAGCCGGCTCCAACGCCCGCCGACGGCACAGGCCCCGAGACTCCGCGCAAGCGCCACGGTCACGGCCCAGGCGCCGGGATCCCATCCCCAATGGGAGCGCAGCAGGCGCGCGCAGGCGAGCCCGCGCCGGTAGGGCAGAGGGAGTTCGCGCGAGGCGTGCTCGCAGGTGAGCAGCACCCCGCTGAGGCGGGCCGCACCCGCCAGCCGGTAGGGGCGGATCCTCCGCGCCGCGCTCACGGCAGCGTCCATGCTACCTTGCCCCGCGCGGGGCGTCTTTCCCGAGCCGCAGCGGCGCGCTCGGGGGAGGTCGGTGCATGCGACCGTGGCAGATCGTGGCGGGAGCCATCCTGTTCGGCGTGGGTCTGGGTGCCGGCCTCGCGATCTCGGGGCGCGAGGGTCCGCAAGCCGGCCGCGCTCTCGCGGCCCCAGCCCCGGGGACGGCCGGACCGTCGACTCCGGCGGGCCCGCTTCCCGGGGAGCTGACCGAGCAAGAGCAGCGGGACATCGAGGTGTTCCGCCGGGCGGCGCCCTCCGTCGTGTCCATCCGTTCCGTCGCGTTGCGCTACAGTCTCTTCACGCTCGACGTGACGGCGATTCCCCGCGGGCAGGGGACGGGGTTCATCTGGGACCGGCAAGGTCACATCGTGACGAACTACCACGTGATCGAGGGCGGCGACGCGTTCCTCGTCACGTTGGCCGATCGATCCGAATGGGAGGCGCGCGTTGTGGGGCGCGCGCCGCACAAGGATCTGGCGGTGCTGCGCATCGACGCACCCCTCGAGACGTTGCAGCCGCTGCCCATCGGCCGCTCCTCGGGCTTGGCGGTGGGTCAGCGCGTCCTCGCGGTGGGCAACCCCTTCGGTCTCGACCATACGCTCACCGTCGGCGTGCTCAGCGCCGTCGGTCGGGAACTCGACTCTCCCGCGGGGCGGGTGATCCGGGACGTCCTGCAGACCGACGCGGCGATCAATCCGGGCAACTCCGGGGGACCGCTGCTCGACTCCCGGGGACGGCTCATCGGCGTGAACACGGCGATCGTGAGCCACACCGGCACCTCTGCCGGCATCGGCTTCGCCATTCCCGTGGACACCGTCGTGCGGCTCGTGCCGCAGTTGATCGAACACGGCAAGCCGATCCAGCCGGGCATCGGCATCACCCCGGTCCCTCCCGCGTGGCTGCCCCCGGGTTTCGAGGGCGTGGCCGTTCTCAGCGTCGAGGCGGGCAGCCCTGCGGAACGCGCGGGCCTGAGGGGGCTGCGGTTCGAGCGCTCCCGCAGGCGCAACCTGTTGGGCGATGTCATCCGCGCGGTGGACGGTACGCCGGTGCGCGACGTGTCCGAGCTGCTCGACATTTTCGAAGAGCGAGGGGTGGGGGCGAGCGTGACGCTCACGGTCGAACGGGATGGCGAGCTCCGGGACGTGCGCGTGAGGCTGGAAGCGCTGGAGTGAGAGGAGGCGCTCAGCGCACGGCGACGCCCGGCAGGGGCACCCGGAAGCGCACCTCGAGCGGAGGCTCGACCCCGCCCCCCGCGACACGCAGTGTCAGGACACCGCCGAGGCCCGCGGGGGGCCGCGGGAAGTAGATCACGTCGCGGAACCAGTCGTAGCCTTGGAGGAACACCCGCTCGACGCGCCGGTCGCTACCGGACGGGTAGAATCGCGATTCGCGCCGGGTGGCGAGCGCGAACTTCTGCGCCACTACCGGGCGGCCCGCGATCCACCTCTCGTCGTAGAGAATCAGCGGGTAGCGCTCCAGGACTTCGCGGTGAGGGGCGGCCGGGTAGGCCCGGCCGCTCGGGTCCACGAGGACGAAGCTCTCGGGGGTGAGCAGGAGCCGCGGGGCGTAGGCCCGCACGCCCACCGCGACCGCGACGGGAATGTAGGGCTCCCGCTCCCTGAAGGAAGCGGGCAGCCCGTCCACGATGACGACGAGGGGCCCGCGCTCTTCCTTGTAAGTGGCGTAGGCGTAGGTGGGGCTCGTGTCTCGAGGGCTCGCGGCCCAAGCGGCGCCGAGTGCCATGGTCAGGGCCAGCGCGCCAAGGGTGCCGCGCTTCCCCATCGCACCCTCCCGGGCCCGGCCTCTGCGCGGGCCCTCGAGCCTGATCCATACGCCACCACCGGGGACCGGGCCAGGCAAGCCGGGCGTTGCTGCGGAGCCTGCGCCGCAGGCCATGCCGGAATCGCACCCGCGTGGCTCAACCGATACCTCGCGTGCTCCCCCCGGCGCCCAGCGGGAAAATTCGGGTGGCGAACGCGGCCGCACCGAGCACGCAGGCGGCCCCGCCCGCGGCGAGGGCTCCCGGCACCCCCAGGAGGCGCGCCGCTGTGCCTCCGAGCAAGCTGCCGAAGGGGGCCATGCCGATGAAGGCCAGCATGTACAGGCTGACGGCGCGACCGCGCAGCCGCTCCGGCGCCAGCAACTGGAGAAACGCGTTGCTGGCCCCGAGCTGCACGACCAGGCTGCCGCCCACCAGGACGAGACCCCAGCCAGCGGCCGCCGGGTGGCGTGCGACCGCCAGGGACAGAAGACCAGAGCCGAACAGAGCCATCGCCGCCGCGATCCAGCCTCCCGCACCCCGCGTGCTCGCGCGCCGCGCCAGAAGCAACGCCCCCAGCAGCGCCCCGAGACCCGAGGCGGCGGTCAGGTGGCCCAGGACGACCGCCTCGCCCCCCAGGACATCCCGCACGTAAGCGGGCAGCAGCACGGCGTAGGGCGCGCCGAAGAGACTCGATACTCCCACGAGCATCAGCACGCTCCGCGCTCGCGGTTCGCTCCACGCGAAGCGTACCGCCTCGCGCGCGCCGGCCATCCACGTCATTTCTTCCCGCGGGTGGTCGCGCACCCGCATGGCCGCCAGGCCGGCCAGGACCGGTAGATAGCTCACACCGTTGAGCAGGAAGCACAGCGCTTCACCCCAGCGCGCCACGACGTAGCCGGCGACGGCAGGGCCCGCGAAGCGCGCCACGTTGAAGGCGGCGGAGTTCAGGGCGATGGCGTTCTGCAAATCCTCCCGGCCCACCAGATCCTGGAGCAGCGCCTGCCGCACGGGAATGTCGAACGCGGTCACGATGCCCAGGGCCAAGGCGAAAAGACACAGATGGCCCACCCCCACCTTGCCCCACGCGCTCCCGAGCGCCAGCGCCAGGGCCAGCGCCATGGCCGTCCCTTGGGTCCACCCCAGCGCCCGCCGTCTCGAGAAACGGTCCGCCGCGACGCCTCCGGCGAGGCTGAGCAGGAAGAACGGCAGGTAGTTGCAGAAGGCGACGACCCCGAGCCAGAACACGGAGTCGCTCAGTCGCAGGACGAGCCAGCCCTGGGCCACCGAGTGCATCCACGTGCCCGTGAGCGAGACGAGCTGCGTGCTCCACAGGAGACGGAAGTCCCTGTGGCGCAGCGCCCGGAAGGTTCCGGGACTCGGCGGGAGCATGCGGCCTGGAAGCGGTACCGACACGCCGTCTATTCTAGGGGGCGCGGGCGGGGGAGCCCGAGGGGAGGGGCCTTCCCGAGCCGCGGTGGAGATGAGGTCGGTGCCCACGCGCCCCGCGAGGCAGCTCGAGACATTCCCGAACCCCTATCCGGATCGGGACTACACCATCGAGTTCACCTGCCCCGAGTTCACGTGCGTCTGTCCGCGGACGGGACAGCCCGACTTCGCGACACTGCACATCAGCTACGTACCGGACAAGACCTGCGTGGAACTCAAGTCGCTCAAACTCTACCTCTGGTCCTACCGGGAGGAGGGGCACTTCCACGAGGCGGTGACCAACAAGATCCTGGACGACCTCGTGGCGGCCACGCGCCCGCGGCGCATGAAGATCGTCGGGGACTTCAACGTCCGGGGCGGCATCCACACGGTCGTCCGCGCCGAGTACGTGGCCCCACAAACCGAGGGGTCTTGAGCTCGCGCGGCTCGTTCCCGGCGGGGCTGGCAGCTCGCGGTCCAGCGAGGACGCCTCAGCCCGCAGCAGGCAGGATCTCCTCGAGGGCCCCGACAAAGGCCTCGAAGGCCTCCTCGTCGAAAAGGCAGAAGATCACGCGCTCGAGCGTCGTCGGGCCCTGCAGGTGGCGCACCGCTTCCCGCACCAGCAAGCGCGCCGCCCGCGGCAGCGGGAATCCGTAAACCCCCGTGGACAAGGCGGGGAGGGCGAGCGTCTCGAGCCCCAGCTCTCGGGCGCGCTCGAGCGCTCGACGGCACGCGGAGGCCAGGAGGCGGTCGGCCTCGTCGGGGGTGTGGTCGGCCCACACCGGGCCCACGGCATGGATCACGTAGCGCGCCCGCAGCGCCCCCGCTCCGGTGACCACCGCGTCGCCCACCGGACAGTGGCCGATTTCGTTACACTCCTGCTGGATGGACGGTCCCCCGCGCCTGCGGATGGCCCCGGCCACACCGGCGCCCAGCTGCAGCCGCGTGTTGGCAGCATTGACGATGGCGTCCACGTCGAGGCTCGTGATGTCCCCCTGGAGGAGCTCCAGGCTGCGCGAGCCCACCCTCCGCCGTAGCTGTCCCGCCATCCGTGCTCCCCTGGTCTTCTTCGACGAGCCTCTCCTATACTAGCCCCGACGGGCACGGGTGGGCGGGACGCCCGCTATCCCGTATCGGCGCTGAAGGGCGGTGGACGACCCGCCTCGGCGCGGCGAAAGGAGGTGTCGAATCGAAAACCGAGTACGCGTCAACGAACAGATCCGCCTGAGCCCGGTGCGGCTCATCGGTGCCAACGGGGAACAGATCGGCATCGTACCCATCGAAGAGGCGCGGCGGATCGCGGAGGAGGCCGGTTTGGATTTGGTGGAAGTCGCTTCCGATGTTCGACCCATTGTCGTGCGCATCATGGACTGGGGCCGGCACCGGTTCGAGGCGGCGAAGAAAGCCCGGGAGGCGCGCAAAAAGGAAACCCGCATCACGGTCAAGCAGATCAAGGTCCGACCCAACATCGACGACCACGATCTCCAAACGAAGGTCGGCCACGCCCGCCGGTTCCTCACCGAGGGGGACAAAGTCAAAGTCACCGTCATGTTCCGGGGCCGGGACCTGCGGAGGCCGGAGAACGGCCGCAAGCTGCTGGAACGGATCCAGCAGATGCTCGACGACGCCGCCCTCGTCGAGGTGCCCCCCGGAACCATCGTCAATCGCGACATGACCATGGTTCTGGCGCCACGCCGACGCTGAACCGATCTCGCGCGGCGAGGCGGGACGCTCGTCGGCCGGAGGTGCTTCCGTGCCCCCGGAAGGCAGGCTTGCCGCCCCGGAGCAGGGTACAAAAAGCATTTTGCGCGCAGAGGGTCGTGTCGTGCGTCGGAGGGTGAAGCTCGCCGGATGGCTGGCCGCTCCCGCGGCAGGCTTCATGCTCGCGGCCGGCTGCGGGGGCGACGGGGTGATCCTGGACGGTCTGGTCGGCCCTCCGGCGCCAGTGACGACGCTGACCGAGATCCAGGGCACGATCTTCACGCCCCGCTGTGCGATTCCGGGCTGCCATGCGACCGGTTTCGCACCCTTCGGGCTCGTGCTCGAGCCGGGAGAGAGCTGGCGCAACCTCGTGGGGGTTCCGAGCGCCGAGAAGCCTGAGCTGCTGCGCGTCGCGCCGGGCAATGTGCTCGAGTCCTACCTCTACCTCAAACTCTGCGAAGGCACGCGTGGCACGGCTTGCGGGGAGCCGATCGCAGGCTCGCCCATGCCCCTCGTGGGTCCCCCGCTCACGGAGTCCGAGCTGGCCCAGGTGGCCGCGTGGATCCTCGACGGAGCACCGGACAACTGATGGGCAGGACAGAAAAGCGCCGGCGTCGGCACGCGAGCGCGAGAGGGCGGTGGCTCTGGCTGCTGGCGCTACCCCTGTCCGTGACACCGTTGCGAGCGGAACCGTATCTCGCCCTGTTCACGGGAAGTCCCTGCGCCTCGTGCCATGTCAACCGTACCGGCGGCGGGATGCGCAGCGTGTTCGGCGCCAACTGGGGTCGCACGCTCCTGCCCTGGTGGCGGCTCGAGCCGGAGGCACTGGCGACGGGCGAGCTCACCTCGCGGATCCGTCTCGGCGCGGACCTGCGGGGCGCCTATACGGGGCAGTTGCCCGAAGACGGACCCTTCCTAGGATCCTACGGCGTGCGGCGCGCGACGCTCTATCTCGCCGTGGAGCTCGTCAAGGAACGGCTCTCTCTCTACGCCGATCAACAGGTGGCGCCGGGCTCGGCCGTTACGCGGGAGGCCTTCGCGCTTGTGCGCGCACGGCCCCACGGGTTCTACGTCAAAGCTGGGCGCTTTTTTCCTCCCTACGGCTGGCGCCTCCAGGACGACGATGTCCCGATCCGCCGATTCACGGGGTTCAACTTCGATTTGCCCGATGCCGGCGTGGAGGTCGGTGCGGAGGCGGGCCGGTGGTCGCTTGCGGCAGCCGTGACCAACGGCTCGGCGGGCGAGCCGGACGTGGACAACGGCAAGCAGCTCTCTCTCCTCGCGGTGCACGTGCGCGATCGGTGGCGGCTGGGCGCGTCCGCGTCGCTCAACGACCTGCCAGGACGGCAGCGGCGGGCCGCCGCGGGCTTGGTCGGGGGCGTGCGGCTGGGACCCCTCGTGGCCCTCGGGGAGTGGGATCGTCTGCGCCTCGACGCCTTGAACGGAGAGCGGACCGACAGCGACTCCTGGCACGCGGGATTGGACTGGATCGTTCGGCGGGGGCTCGACCTGCGCGGCTGGTGGGGCCGGCACCGTGCGGACCGCGACCTGCCGGCGGCCACGACGCGCCGGCAGTGGGGCCTCGGCGCCGATTGGACTCCCATCCCGGGGCTCCAGGTTCGCCTCTGGTACCGGGACCGCAGAGGTCCGAGCGACGATCCGGCTGCGCTGGAGGACGAGGTGGCCGTGGAACTCCACCTCTTCCTCTGAACGAGTGATTCGTTTCCTCGGCGCGGCAGGGCACCCCTCCCGCAGGTGCGCCGCCCTTCCGTAAGCACGGGGTATTCTTCGGGACCCCGGTGACTCTTTAGGGGTGCCGGTATGCCCTGTGCCCGCAGCGCCGCCCCGGGCCCGTCGGTCTGGGGGAGGCCAAAGGGGACAGAAAGGGGTATACATAGGGGACAGGTTTGCAAGGGGTCCCCCGATCCAGGCGAGACCCTGTAAGGAGAGCGCCATGGCAGCCAGCAACGTTCCATCCAGGCTCGAAGGGGTCGAGCGAGTGCGCGCCGAGTTCCTCACGGCCATTCATTTCGGCCAACTCAAGCCCGGCGATCGCGTTCCGTCGGTGCGGCGCCTGGCGCAGCAGATAGGGCTCAACCGCAAGACGATCCACCGGGCCTACCGTATCCTGGCCCGAGAGGGGCTGCTGGAGCTGCGCCCCGGCAGCGGTACGTTCCTTACGGAGCAGGTCGGGACGGGCGGGCCGACCGTGGGTGCGCTCCTGGTGGCGCTCAACCGCTGCCGGGTCGAGGCGGGATCGCTCGGAGTCGATCCGGGACACTTCGCCCGCGTGGCCGAGATTTACTTCTCCGGCGCGCTGCGCGAAACGATGCTGCTCGTCGTAGAGTGCAACATGGAACAGATCGGCCTGATCGAACGCGAGCTGCGCCTGGCCCTGGGTGTGATGACCCGCGGACTGCAGCTCGACCGCTTCCTCCGGGTCGGTCGGCCGGCGGCCCGGGGCTGCACGGCTATCGTCACCACCGAGTGCCACCGCAAGGAGGTCCGCGAGGCCCTCGGTGCGGGCGGGCCTCCCGTTTATGCCGTCTGGCTCGATCCCGAGTTTCCACAGACGCTGGTCGAGTGGGCTGCCTCGGGGCCGGTGTGGATGATCGTGCGCGACGGGGGCTACGAGAGCGCCTTCCGGCGCATGCTGCGCCAGATGCACGTGCAGCCCCAGATTCTCGACCGCATCCGCATGATGGAACCTGGGGACCTCCCGCGCGACTGGAGCCACCCCAAGAGCGGCGCGGCTGCAGTGTCCGGGATCTACGTGTCGCCTCTCGTGGCGGGGGAGGTCGCCGGACGCATACCGCCGGCCCTGCGGCGCATCGAGATTCGCCGTCATCTAAGCCTCACGTCCCTCGAGCGCCTGCGAGCCCTGCTCGCCTTCGATGCCGCGCGCACGCAGGGCCGCTGGGCCGCGGGACCGGCCGACCTGGTGGGGACGCTCTGATCCTGACCCCGGCCGGCACGGGCCGGTCCCGGCGCTACAATCGCCCTCGCGCGGCGCACGACGCGGGGGACCTCTGGCCGGGACGGGAGGAAGCGATGCGGGACGCTCCGCGAGCCTGGGCGATGCTCGAAATCGCGGGGGCCGCTTTGCTCGTCTGTGCCGCGGGCCTCGTGGCGGCGGCCGCCGCCGGGGACAGGTGGAGGCTCTCCTACCTCGTCCCCGACGGTTGGGTCTCCGACTCCGATGCGGCGCGGCGGCTGTCGCTGTCGGTGCTGCTGCACCCGGAAGGGGCGGGGCCCCACAGCGCCGAACCCGTCATCGCCATCGCGTTTCATCCCAAGCACGACGGACCGTTCGCGTTTCCCACGCTCGAGTCGTTTTTCATGGAGCACATGCGCGGGCTCGTGAGCATGTTCCCGGACCTCGTCACCGAGCGGTGGATTCCCGAAAGTCTGAAGAAGGTACCGCTCGAGGTGGCGAGCCTGGAGATCTATGGCACGCAACCGGGGCCCCTGCGCATCGTGCTCGTGGACGCGGGGGACGGTTATTATTCCATCCAGGTCATGGCGCGGCAGCTCGAGGATCTGGACCGACCGGAGGTGCGCGCGTTCTTCGACAGTTTGCTGTTCCTACGCGCGGGCGAGGGGGGTGCTCGCGGCGATGGCCTCGAGCCGGGGGACCGGGATGCCGAGGGTGCGGGCATGGCCGAGGGTTCGAGCCAGACGCGCGGGCGCGGTCCGTCCGAGCGCCTGGTGACTGGGGTCGGCGAGGAACGCCTCCCCTAGCTGGCGCAGCAGCTTTTCCTGGGCGAGCGGCTCGCCCAGCCGCGCCTCTTGCACCGCCAGAACCTCGCGGGCCACGTCCAGCACGAGGCTCTGATGGGCAGACCAGAGCTCCCCCACCGTACCTCCGGCGACGAGCCCCGCGATGTTCGAGGTCAACACGTACAGATTCTTGAGGACGAGCGCCTCCACCAGCGCCGCTTCGCTGTCCAAGATGCGTACGGGAATTTCCAGCTTGCCCAGCGCTTCCGCGAGGAGCGGCGCCTCGGCGCCGAAGAGGGGCGAGGGCCAGATGACGCGGACGTCCCTGCCTTTTTTCTTCTCGAACCACACCACGGCGACCGTGGGTTCCTCGATCCCGTGGCGGCGCCAATCGCTGGGCAGCAGCTCGTTCTGCAGCAGGCCGACCTTGAGCCGCCAAGCAGCCGGCAGCGAGGCGAGCACCAAGTCGAGGTCCGCCTCCGCCACGGCGACCAGGACGAAGCGGGGGTCGGCAACGTACCGGGCCTGCTCCTCCAGGGGGCAGCTCCGGAGGACGGGGCAGACCGTGTGGCCCGCCCGGAGAAAGCCGAGGGCGAAGACACCCCCGAGCTGTCCCATGCCAACGATGACGATCACCGGTTTCGATTGAACCCCGTCTCGCCCCCGAACGCAAGGGGCTCGCTTGTGGTAAAAGGGACGCCGTGAAGCGCCACGTTCGCCTCGCCCCGCGGCGCCCGGGCTGGGTTGCGAGAGGGGCCGTCGGTTTGCTGGGCTTGACCCTCGGCTGTGCGGGCCCTGCGGGACCCGCTCCCGCCGATCCCGACTACCGGAGCGAGATCGAGCGATGGCGGGCCGAACGCGATCGTCGGCTACGGGCGGAGGACGGCTGGCTCACGCTCGTGGGCCTGCACTGGCTGGAGCAGGGGGAGACGACTTTCGGCTCGTCCCCGGACAATGACATCGTCCTCCCCGAAAGTGCGGCCCCGGCGCGTGCCGGTGCGTTCATTCTCGAGGGCGACCGCGTGCGCGTACGGTCCCTGCCCGGCAGCGGGCTGACGCTCGATGGAAAGCCAGTCGCGGAGGAGGAGCTGCGCTCGGATGCCGAGGGCGAGGCCGATGTGCTTCGGCTCGGTGAGCTTCGCCTCTTCGTGATCCGCAGGGGCGAGCGGTACGCGATCCGCATCCAGGACCCCGACAGTCCGGTGCGTCTGGGTTTCACCGGGATCGAATACTTCCCCGCGGACCCCGGCTATCGCGTGGAGGGGCGGTTCGTTCCCTATGAGCCCCCGCGCGCGATCGAGGTCGCCACGATCGTGGACGTTCCCCAGAAGGGAATCGTGCCCGGTTATGTCGAGTTCACCCTTCAGGGCAAAACCTTGCGTCTCGAACCTTTCCTCACCGCGCCCGACGACGCGCCATGGTTCTTCATGTTCAAGGATCTGACGAGCGGGAAGGAGACCTACGGCGCCGGCCGCTACCTCTACGCCGACCCGCCGCAGGACGGACGGATCGTGCTCGATTTCAACAAGGCCTACAACCCGCCGTGCGTGTTCACGCCCTTCGCCACCTGCCCGCTTCCTCCGCAGCAGAACTGGTTGGATATTCGGATCGAGGCGGGGGAAAAAGTCTACGGCGAGCATTGACGCGTCCGCGACGCGCGCGCATCAGGACGTCTCCAGACTCGCCAGCTTGGCCCGGACGATCTCCGGGATGTTCCGGATCTGCTGCAGCAGGCTGGGCGGTACGGGGTTGTCCACGGAGATGATGGAGACCGCGTCGGCGCCCGGGCACAGGCGCCCGAGGTGGATCCCCGCGATGTTCACGCTCGCGGAGCCCAGCAGGGTGCCGATCTTGCCCACCACGCCCGGCACGTCGCGGTTGCGCAAGAAAAGCATGCGCCCCTCGAGCGTGCATTCGATGGGCAGGCCCTCCACCTCGACGAGCTTGGGTTTGGAGGGACCGAACAGCGTGCCCGCCGCCTGGAAGCTCCCGCGGTCGGTGACGAGGGTGAGGCGCACCAGCCCGGAGTAAGGCGTAGCCTCGTTGCTTCGTCCCTCTTCGATCGCGATGCCCCGCTGTCGTGCGAGGCAGAGCGCGTTGACCGCGGATACGCCGCTGTCGAGCATGGGGCTGAGCAAACCCTTGGCCGCGGCCATCACGAGCGGTTCGAGCGGGCGCTCGAGGAACTCGCCGTAACAGCGCAGTTCGAGCCGGCAGAAGCCGCCCTCGGCAATCTGCGCCAGAAAGCGGGCCAGCCGCTCCGTGAGGTCCATCAGGGGCACGAGCGCCGCGTGCGCCTCGCGGGGGATGGACGGGAAGTTGAGCGCGTCCAGCACGACGCCGCTCGCCAAAAAATCCCGGATCTTTTGGGCGATCTCGATGGCCACGCGTTCCTGCGCCTCCACGGTGGAGGCACCGAGGTGCGGCGTGGCGACGACGTTGGGGTGTCGCACCAGGCGCAGATCCGTGGGGGGTTCTTCTTCGAAGACGTCGAGCGCGGCTCCCGCCAGATGGCCCGCTGCGAGCGCCTGGTAGAGCGCCGCCTCGTCCACGAGGCCGCCGCGCGCACAGTTGACCAGGCGCGCCCCCCGCTTCATGCGGCTCAGCCGCTGTGCGTCGAGCAGGTGGTGCGTTTCCTCGGTGAGCGGCACGTGCAGCGTGACGACATCGGAGCGCTCGAGGAGCGCCTCGAGAGAAGCGGGCTCGACTCCCATGCGTGCGGCTGCGTCCTGCGACACGTAGGGGTCGTAACCGATGACTTGCATCTGCAGCGCTTGGGCGCGCCGTACCACCTCCTGCCCGATCCGCCCGAGACCCACGACGCCTAGGGTTTTGCCCGCGAGCTCGGTTCCGGTGTGTGGCTTGCGTTCCCAACGGCCCTCGCGCAAATCGGCGTGCGCCCGCGGGATGTTGCGGGCGAGGGCCAGCATGAGGGCGATCGTGTGCTCGGCGGCGGCCACCGCATTACCTCCCGGCGTGTTCATGACGACCACGCCCGCCGCGGTGGCCGCCTCGAGATCGATGTTGTCCACTCCCGTGCCGGCGCGCCCGATGGCACGCAGCCGGCCCACGTCGCGGAGCACCTCCCGCGTGACCTTCGTCGTGGAGCGCACGATCAGGGCGTCGTAGTCCTGGAGCGCGGCGCGCAGCGCCTGAGGGTCGAGGCCGGTCCGCACGGCGACCTCGAAGCCGGGGGTCTGGCGCAGCAGCTCGACGCCCGCTTCCGCGATGGGATCGGCGACGAGAACCCGGAAGCTCCTGCCCTTTTCGGACTGCGACATGCGCGCTTCGCCCCCCGGCAGCCGAGGCGGATTCTAGCGGGTCGCCTCGCTCGCGCAAGCCTGCACGGTCAGCCTCGCGTGCCACCTTCCGCGCGGGCGCGGCGCAGGACGTTGAGGGCCGATCCGGCACGGAACCACTCGATCTGTTCGGCGCTCAAGGTGTGGGCGAGCCGGATCGTCTCCTCGGTTCCGTCCGCGTGGTGCAGGATCGCGCTGACGGCCTCGCCCGGTGCCAGCTCGCTCAAGCCCACGAGGCTGATGCGATCCGTCTCGCGCACCCTGTCGTAGTCTGCGGGGTCCAGAAAGCTCAGGGGTAGGATGCCTTGCTTCTTCAGGTTCGTCTCGTGGATGCGCGCGAAGGACCGCGCGATCACCGCGGCACAGCCGAGGTAGCGGGGTTCCATCGCCGCGTGCTCGCGACTCGAGCCCTCGCCGTAGTTTTCGTCGCCCACGACGACCCAGCGCAACCCCGCCTTCTTGTACGCCCGGGCCACCTCGGGCACCGGGCGCCCGCGCTCGCCGGTGAGCAGGTTGACGGTCGTTCCTGCCTCGCCGGTGAAGGCGTTCACGGCACCGGTGAACAGGTTGTCCGAGATCTTGTCCAGGTGGCCTCGGTAGCGAAGCCACGGGCCCGCGGGGGAGATATGGTCGGTCGTCGTCTTGCCCTTGGTCTTCAGCAGCAGGGGAAGCTCGAGGAAGTCCCGGCCGTCCCACGCCTCGAAAGGGGCGAGCCGCTGCAAGCGCTCGCTCGAGCTGCGGATCTCGATCTGCACGTGCCGGCCTTCCGGGGGCGGCGGCAGATACCCCTCGAGATCGCGTACGAACCCAGCGCGCGGCAAATCGGGTGCCGGGGGCGGGGGATCCAGGACGAAGCGCGTCCCTCCGACCTCGATCGCGTCTTGCAGCGGGTTGAAGGACAGCCGCCCAGCCAGCGCGTAGGCGGCCACGATCTCGGGGCTACCGATGAAGGCCAGCGTCTGCGCGTTGCCGTCGTTGCGGCGCGGAAAGTTCCTGTTGAACGAGGTCACGATCGTGTTGCGCTGGCCCGGTTTGATCTCGTCGCGCTGCCACTGGCCGATGCAAGGTCCACAGGCGTTGGCCAAAACCTTGGCGCCGATGGCCTCCATCGCGGCGAGGTGGCCGTCGCGCGCCACGGTAGCCCGGATCTGCTCCGACCCAGGCGTGATCCACAGCGGCGTTCGCACTCGCGCGCCGCGCGCCTGGGCCTGTCGGACGACGGCCAGGACGCGCGTCAGGTCCTCGTAGGAGGAGTTGGTGCACGAGCCGATCAAGGCCACGGAGATCTCGTCCGGATAGCCTTCGCGCGCCACCGCCTCCGCCATCTTGGAGACGGGCCGGGCGAGGTCCGGCGTGTGGGGTCCCACGAGGTGCGGCTCGAGCCGGGAAAGGTCGATCTCGATCACCCGATCGTAGAAGCGCTCGGGATCCGCAACGACCTCCGGGTCCGGCCGGAGCCCCTCGAGTTCCTGGGACGCTAAATCCGCCAGAGTGCCGCGCTCGGTACCCCGGAGATAGCGGTCCATGGCCTCGTCGTAAGGGAAGATCGAGGTGGTCGCCCCGAGCTCGGCGCCCATGTTGGTGATCGTCGCCTTCCCGGTGCAGGAGATGGTCTCGGCTCCGGGGCCGATGTACTCCAGCACCGCGTTCGTGCCGCCTTGGACCGTGAGGATTTCCAGCACCTTGAGGATGACGTCTTTCGGCGCCGTCCACCCCTGGAGACGCCCCGTGAGGTACACAGCGAAAATCTTGGGGTGCTTCAGCTCCCAAGGGAAGCCGGCCATGGCGTCCACCGCGTCCGCCCCGCCGACGCCCACGGCGAACATGCACAGGCCGCCTGCGTTCGGCGTATGGGAGTCCGTGCCGATCATCAGCCCCCCGGGAAAGGCGTAGTTCTCGAGGATCACCTGATGGATGATGCCCGAACCCGGTTTCCAGAAGCCGATCCCGTAGCGGGCGGACGCGGAGCGCAGGAAGTTGTACACCTCGTCGTTTTCGAGGAGGGCCCGCTGGAGGTCCTTGTCCGCCCCCTCGTGGGCGCGGATGAGGTGGTCGCAGTGCACGGTGGTGGGGACGGCCACGCGCGGCACGTCTGCCTGGTCGAGTTGCAGGAGCGCCATCTGGGCGGTGGCGTCCTGCATCGCTACCCGATCCGGGCGCAAGAGCACGTAGCTCTCCCCGCGCCGGAGGTCGGCATGCTCGGGATCGTCGAGATGGCCGTACATGAGCTTCTCGGCCAGCGTGAGGGGTTTCTTGAGGCGGCGCCGCACGACGGCGAGGTTGCGCTCCATGCGCTCGTAGACCTGCTTGACGTAGTCGGGGGTGCTGTCGATGGGTATCACGGCACGGCTCCTCGCTGCCCGTAACCTCCGGTCACACAAACACTTCGCGGTCAGTCTATCGCCCGCGGGCGGCCATTGCAACGCCGGAGGCGCCTCCCCGGCGATAATCCAGCGGGAACATGGGAGGGCGCGGTCCTGTTCTGTCCTGGGAGCGGGGCAACGCCTCGAGGGAGGGGATCGTGGACACCTATTACTGCCCGAACGACTTGGAGCGGTTCTCCGACGTAGGCCAGAACCGGCCCGAGTTGTGGGCGAAGTTCAAGGAGTATTACGATGCCGTCTTCGCCGATGGGGCCTTGACCGAGCGCGAGAAGGCCTTGATCGCCCTCGCCGTCGCTCACGCCGTGCAGTGCCCGTACTGCATCGATGCGTATACCAAGGCCTCGCTGCAGAAGGGCGCCGATCTCGATCAGATGACCGAGGCGATCCACGTGGCCAATGCGATCCGCGGGGGCGCGGCCCTCGTGCACGGCGTGCAGATGCGCCGCATCGCCGAGAAACTGGGCATGTGAGGTGAATCCGGTGCGTGGTACTCGCTTCGGCATGGTGCGGGCTGCGGGAAGGTCGCCCGTGCCTGGTGGCGGCAGGGCGGGAGCTTTCTGCGTTCGCACCTTCGGAGGGTCATAGGCCGTGTCGAGTTTGCTGGCGATCCGACACCCGTTGGCGAGCCCGCGCGAGCAGCTCGCCTCCCTGAACCGCTTGCCGGTTCCGGATTTCGACGAGGTGCTCGAAAAGCATGACCTAGCGCCCCTCGAGACCGAATCGATCGAGGTGCTCCAAGTCAACGTGGGCAAACTCTGCAATCAAACCTGCGCCCACTGTCACGTGGACGCAGGTCCCGACCGGCGCGAGATCATGACCCGCGACACCGCCGAGCAGGTGATCGAGCTTCTACGCCGGCATCCGATTCCCACGCTCGATATCACGGGGGGCGCCCCCGAGCTCAACCCCAATTTCCGTTTTCTCGTGGAGGAGGCGAGGCGTCTGGGCCGGCACGTCATCGACCGCTGCAACCTCACCGTGCTGCTGTTGCGTTCCCAGGCCGATCTCGTGGATTTTTTGGCGGCCCACCGCGTCGAGGTGATCGCCTCGCTACCGTCTTTCCGCAAGACCGGTACGGATGCCCAGCGCGGCCGGGGGGTGTTCGACAAGAGCATCGAAGCGCTCCGCCGGCTCAACGCCGCCGGTTATGGCCGGGAGGACGGTCTCGCCCTCAACCTCGTCCACAACCCGGTGGGGGCCTTCCTCCCGGGCAACCAGGCCTCCCTCGAGCGCGACTACAGACGGGAGCTCGCGGCCCGCTACGGCGTCGTTTTCAACAACCTGTACACGATCACCAACATGCCCATCAGCCGCTTTCTCGAGTTTCTCGAGCGGAGCGGGAACCTCGAACGCTATATGGAACTTCTCGTCCACGCGTTCAACCCCGCGGCCGCTCGCGCGGTCATGTGCCGCAGTTATCTTTCCGTCGGTTGGGACGGGACGCTCTACGACTGCGACTTCAACCAGATGTTGGATTTGCCCTGCGGGTTCGGGGCGCCGCGAACGCTGAGCGAGCTGCTCGAAAACGGCACGCTTCGCCGCCGCATCGTCA
>JBBIHH010000017.1:0-72549 GCA_037447115.1 Acidobacteriota bacterium | reverse complement strand
GATGGCAGGCGCTCCTGCGGGAGCTGGAGCGCGCGCCGACGGGCGTGCTCTACTTCGGCATCGAGGCCCTGGTGCTCGGCGACGTGGGGCTGCCCCCGCGCGTGCTGCGTTACGTCGCCGAGCGGCTCGGACCGCGCCCGGAGTCGGGGGCGCTGACTCGCGCGCTGGCGCGCCGGGTGCGGGGCCGCGCCAGGGCGGTGCTGGTGGCCGCCGATCTCGCGTCGCCCGGGCGCGAGCCCCAGGCACTCGAGAGCGCGCTCCGAGCGGTGGCGCTCGCCATGGAAGAGCTGCGGCGCCTGGCCGCCTGGACAGGTCGCGCCGAGCCGGAGCTCCAGGCGCTGCAGCGGTCGCGTGGGCGACTGCTGCGGCGGCGCAGGGCGGTCCTCCAGGACCTGGAGCGCCGACTGCGTGCCGCGGCCGCGCTCGACGAGACGAGCTTGCGGCACCGGCGAGCCCGGCTGGAGGAGCTGCTGGAGCGGAGTTCAGCCGTGCGGGCGCGCCTTCCCGTGCGCGCCCTCGCGCGGCGTCTCGAACGCGCCCTCGCTCGCCGCGCTCGCGCGCTCGTCGTCCCTTTTCCATCTCGCGGAGCCCCGGCACGGCTCGTCGGAGGGAAGGCGGAGCTGCTCGGCCGCGTGGCGAGCGCGCTCCCCAGGGACATCGCGGTGCCCCGCGGCTTCGTCGTGACCACGGTCGCGTACCGGCGGCACGTGAGGCCGCTCTTGCGTGAACTCGCCGCGGCGGTGGCCCGAGCCGATCCGGCGGTCGCATCGCGCCGGGCGCGGGCGATCCTGCTCGGCCGGCCTCTCGAGACCGCCCTCCGGAGGCACCTCTGCCGAGCTGCCGAGACCCTCGGCGACGGACCCCTCGCCGTCCGCTCTTCGGCGACATGGGAGGGCAAAAAGGCGGCCAGGCTGAACGGACTGCTCGAAAGCTACATCGGCGCGCGCGGTACCGAAGCGCTCCTGCGGCGCGTGCGGGACGTGTGGGCGTCGGGCTGGAGCCCGGGCGCCCTCGACCGCTACAGGCGGCTCGGGGTGCGACCCGGCACGGTAGGACTCGCCGTGCTCGTGGAGCGGGCGGTCGCCACGCGCGCCGCCGGCGTGATGCGCGTTCCCGAGTCGGCCTCCCATCCGGAGCGGATCGTCGTCAACGCCTGGTGGGGCTTGGGAGAAGCCATCGCGCAAGGCGAAACACGCGGCGATGTCTACCGGCTCGAGCGCCGAACGGGGCGGACCCTGGAATACGTGCCAGGGGACGGTTCGTTCTGGATCACCCTCGGCGCCGCGGGACCGCAGGAGCAACCGCTTCCCGGCCGACTGCGGGGCAGGCCGTGCCTGAGCCCGCGCGTGCGCGCCCGCCTCACCCATCTGGCGCGCACGCTCGCGCGCGAAGGGTGGACGCCTTGCGAGGTGGAGTTCGGTGTCGACACGCATGGTAAGCTCTTCGTTTTCCAGGTGCAGCCCCTCGCCTGAGAGGCTGCGCGAGGACGGCGTGGTGCGAGCTGGGGTGCGTCTCGTGTGGCTCGGGACCCTGCTCGGCCTCCCCCTCCTCTCCGTCGCGGCTCAGACGGAGCGCGAGGTCTTCGCCGTGAGCTTCATCCGCCCCTCCCCTATGCAGCCCGTCCTGGGCGCGACCGTGATCGAACTCCGCGTCGAACACCCCGAGACGCGGACGATCATCGCGATCGAGATTTTCGCGGACGGCGTCGCCATCGGGCGTCTCGCCCAAGCTCCGTGGCGGCTGACCTGGGATGCGGGGAGCGAGGCTCGCGGCCACACCCTCGAGGCCGTCGCGCACCTGGACGACGGGCGCGAAGCCCGGGCGCACCTCCGCACGGGCGAGCTGCGCTTCACCGAAACCACGCGCGTGACGATGGTCAACGTGGACGCCTTCGTCCGCGACCCGGCGGGCCGGTACGTGACCGACCTGACGAGCGAGGATTTTGTCCTCACGGAGAACGGCCACCCCGAAGCCATCGAGCGTTTCGCGTCCTTGCGCAAACCGTTGAAGATCGCGCTGGTCATCGACACGTCCTTGTCGATGGAGGGCCAGCGCATCGAAGCGGCCAAGAAAGCGGCGGTCCAATTCCTCGAGACCCTGGAAGAGGGAGACGAGGCGGCGGTGATCGTTTTTTCCGACGAGGTGCGGACGATCGAGCCGATGACCGGCGACAGGGCCGCGCTGCGGGGGGCGATCCTCTCCGCCACCGCCGCAGGCGGGACGGCGCTGTACGATGCCATCTGGCGCGCCTCGCGGTTGCTCAGCGGCTACGACGGCCGGCGGGTGCTCGTGCTGCTGTCGGACGGCCGCGACGAGGCGTCGAACGGGCTCGAACCCGGGAGCCTGCACACGCTGGAAGAGGCGCTCGAGCGCGCGCTGCGAGACGAGGTGATGATCTTCGCCGTCGGGGTCGGCAAGAACCTGGAGCGGGAGCTCGACTTTCGCGAGCGCCGCAGCCTGCGCTCGATCCTGGAAGAGCTGGCCGAGAAAACGGGCGGCCGCGCCGTGTTCGTCGAATCCCGGCCTGGGCGGCTGAGCAGGGCCTTCGTCGAAGTGGCCGAGGACCTGCGGCACATGTATTCGCTGGCCTACGTTCCCGACCAGCAGCCTCGCGACGGCTCCTGGCGCGCGATCGAGCTCCGCACGAAAGATCCGAAGTTGACCGTCTACGCGCGCGCCGGCTACTTCGCCGAGTGAGTCACCATCCGGCGGGCCGCCCGCCTCCGGTAGATCAGCGCGAGATTGCGGCCGTAGATGATCAATCCCGCGAGCTGCCCCACGACGAAGACGGGGTCGCGGCGGTGGAGCGCATAAGTCGACAGCAACACCCCGCCGCACAGCGAAAGCCACCAGAACACCTCGGGAACCACGCTCTCCCCCCGCCGCTCCGACACCAGCCACTGCACGAGGAAGCGAGCGGAGAACACGAGCTGCCCGCCGAAACCGATGGCAAGCCACCCGAGCGGGATCCCATGGGTCGTCAGCATCATGCCTCCTTCGATGGCTTGTTCTTGGGGTTGAATGGCCACAGCCTCCGCAGCCGCCGGAAGCGTTCGGCCAGGCGGCGGTCCGCGTCGTCCAGCAGCTCGGGGGCGAGCAGCTCCTTCCACTTCACGACCGCCGCGCGGTCCGCGAAGGCGAACAGCGGGAACAGCAGGCGGTGCCGCCAGGTGCCGGGCCGAAACCAAAAGGCCCCGGCCAAGTCCACGGCGAACACGGCCCCCTGCGGGCTGACCAGCACGTTCTCCCGCCCGCGCAAGTCGAGATGCGCGAACCCGCGAGCGTGCAGCCGCTCCACCAGCTTCGCCAACCCTCGCACCACCTGGGCCCGATCGCGCTCGAAGAGATGCAGCCGCCCGAGTTCGATGCCCTCCACGTGCTCGATGGCCAGCGCGTAGGGTCCCGCTCGGCCGTAGCAGCGCGGCACCCCCGGCACGCCCTCGAGCCAGCGGTAGGCCCGCGCTTCGCGCCGGATCAGCCACCGGCCGAGCCAGCGCGCCCAGCGCGGCTTGGCCGCGAAGTCTTTCAGCACGAGAGCCTTCCCCCGCCAATCGCAGAGGTACAGATCCGCCTTCGTCGGCCCCGCACCGCGTCGCAGCATCCGGCGACGGCAAGTGCCGAGATCCTCCCCCGTCGGTGCGTAGGAGGCGGACTCGTTGTCGCGCCCCAGGGGCGGTGGTACCGTGGGCTGCCGCGTGAAGGTCAACGATCGCTCCCGCGGAGCAGCGTGGGATCCGCTGACCCGCGAACCCCGCGCGCGGCTCGTTACACCGACCGCCCTCGCATGCGCCCTGGGGCGCATCCGGCAGCGCGCGGTCGCGCCGCACGCGCGGCTCGCGGGCCGCAACCGGACCAAGGCTGACATCTTAGTCTACCGCTTGCCGGAGGGCGAGTTCGCCGTCAAGGACTACGGAGCGCGCCCCTGGTGGATGCGTTGGACCCTCGGGCGCTGGCAACTCGCCCGCGAGGCACGGGCTTACGCCGCAGCGCGCCAGGTGGAGGGAATACCGGAGTGCTTCGGTCGGCTTGGACCCCACGCCTTGGTCCTGGCCTACGTCCCCGGCCGCACGCTGGCCGAGCTGGCACCGGGCACCGTCGCAGCGCAGGTCTTCGACCGGCTGGAGCGAATCGTCGCCGCGCTGCACGCGCGCGGCGTCGCTCTTGGCGACCTCCATCACCGGGACGTCATTCTGGACGAAGGAGGCGGGGTGTGGGTGGTGGACCTGGCCACGGCCTGGTGGGCACCTTCGGGAACGAGCCGCTGGCGGCGCAGGATTTTCGAGCGGCTGGCGCGGCTCGACCGAATCCATGTGGCTCGGCTGCGGGCCCGCTTTCTCGGTGAAGACCCCGACGCCGCGGCGGCTCGGCTCGATCCCGAGGCTGCGGCATGGCACGCGCGCGGGCGCCGCTGGAAACGCTTCTGGGATCGGCTGCGGGGGCGCCAGGCGCGCCGCTAGAAACCGCTCCCTCCCCGTTTCAGGCTAGGATGCGCCCCATGCGGGACCGAGCGCTGCGAGCCAGGTACGGCTGCCGCTTCGAAGGGGCGGGCGCCGCCGACCGCCGGCGCAGCCTCCAGGTGGAACCTGCCGCGCGCGGACCCGAGCGCGATCCCGGAAACGATGCCGCGAGGAGAAGCGCGTGAGCGACCGCCACCCCTCCCGCGAGCACTGGCTGGAAAGGCTGCGCTTGTCGGCGCTGTGGGCGCTGGTCGTCGCGCTCGTGGCGCTCGCCGAGCCCAGCCGGGGGTGGATCCTCGCCGGGCTCCCCTTCCTCGTCGCGGGGCAAGGCGTACGCCTGTGGGCTGCCGGGCATCTTGTCAAAAGCCGCAAGCTCGTCACCTCGGGACCGTACCGTTACACGCGCAACCCCCTCTACCTCGGCCGCCTGCTGATCTTCACCGGCCTGTGCCTCATGGCGCGCCTGCCCCGCGGCGCCCACTGGGCCGTACTGCTCCTGGGTTACGTCGTCTTCTTCGGTTACTACCTGCCGCGCAAAGAGCGTATCGAACCCGCGCGGCTGCGGGCGCTTCACGGCGCGGCCTACGAGCGCTACCTCCACCACGTGCCCGCCCTCTGGCCGCGCCTGCGCCCGTATCCCGAGGCGAGCCCGGGCCGCTGGTCCTTCGCGCGCATGCGGCACAACCGCGAGCACTGGATGGTGCTGGGCCTGGCGCTCGTCACGCTCGCGCTGACTTGGAAGAGCGTCGCGGGCTGAAGGCCCTGGCGGGGACGACCCGTCACCGCCCGCGCGAGCCACCGCGGCGCGACCTCGACACTGCGCCGCCGGCGGTCCCGATCCAGGAGCACCCGACCGCCCCGCAAGACGCGAGCGCCGCGGCGCCCCGGACTCCCCCGCGCACGTCGCTACCCGCCAGCGCCCCCTACCCGGACGCCGTAGCGCTGCCGCGCGGACGGGCCTAGCCCCGCGAGGACGGCGCCTCGAACTGCAGCTCGTGCAGGCGCGCGTAGACGCCCCCGCGCGCCAGCAGCTCTTCGTGGGCCCCCGTCTCGACGATGCGCCCCGCCTCCAGGACGACGATCCGATCGGCCCGGCGCACCGTGGACAGGCGGTGAGCGATGACGATCGCCGTGCGGCCCTGGAGCAGGTTCTCGAGCGCCCGCTGGACGAGCGCTTCGGATTCGGCGTCGAGGGCGGAAGTGGCCTCGTCGAGGACGAGGATCGGCGGGTTCTTCAGCAGCGCCCGGGCGATGGCGAGGCGCTGGCGCTGGCCCAGGGAAAGCCGGGCACCGCGCTCGCCGAGCACGGTGTCGTAGCCCTGGGGCAGCCGCTCGACGAACTCCTGGGCGTGGGCGGCGCAGGCGGCGCGGACGATCTTCTCCGGGGGCGCGTCGGAGCGGCCGTAGGCGATGTTGGCGCGCACGGTGTCGTCGAAAAGCATCGTCTCCTGCGTGACGAGGCCGATCTGCGCGCGAAGCGAGGCCAGCGTCACGCGGCGCAGGTCGTAGCCGTCCATCGTGATGCGGCCCTCGGTAGGGTCGTAGAAGCGCAGCAGCAGGTGGGCGAGGGTCGTCTTGCCCGAGCCCGAGGCCCCCACGAGCGCCACGACCTCTCCTTTGCGGATCGTGAGGTCGATGCCATCGAGGACCTTCCGATCGCCATAGGCGAAGGTCACCCGCTCGAAGCGGATCTCGCGCGCGAAGGGCGGAAGCTCTACCGCGTCGGGAGCGTCGCGCACCTCGCGCTCGCGGTCGAGCATTTCGAAGACCCGCGCCGCCGCCGCGAGGGCCTGCTGGATCTCGAGGTTCACGGTGTTCAGGCGGCGCAGGGACATGAAGATCAAGCCCAGACCCGAGAGCACGACGACGAAGTCGCCGGCGCTCAGGCGTCCCCGGGCGATCTGGTAGCCGGCGAAGATGAAGAGCAAGGCACCGGCAATGGCGCCCACGAGCTCCATCGCCGCCGGCGCCAGGGCCTGGGCGCGACCGGCCTTGATCTCGGCCCGCCAGATGCTCTGGAGCGCCCGCAGGAACCGGCCCGTCTCGAAGCGTTCCATGCCGAAGCCCTGGACGACCTTCGAGCCCTGGACCGCCTCGGTCAGCAGGTTCGCCGCATCGGCCGTGGCCTCCTGGGCCCGGATCGTGGCGCGCCGCAGGCGCCGACCCAGGCGCACCATCGGATAGACGAGCAGCGGCAGCGCCACCATCGAGAACAGCGACACGCGCCAGTCGTGAACGAAGATCACCACGACGAGCAAGGGCAGCATCGCGCCGACGCGGACGAGGTCGGCCAGGACATGGGTCGTCACCCTCTGGATGCGCTGCACGTCGTTGAGGACGCGGGAGAGGATCAGCCCTGTCGGCTGCTCTTCGAAGAAGCGTTGCGACTGGTAGACCACGGCCTCGAACAGCTCCGCGCGCAGATCGCGGATGATGCTGACACCGGCTTTCGTGGAGAGGTATTGCCCGAAGTACAGCAGCAGCGCACGCGCCAAGAAGATGACGACGAGCAGCAGCGGCACGGCCACGAACGCGCGGCGGGCGAGCCACTCGCGCCAGGCCGGATCGGGTACCCACGCCAACGCGCGCCCCAGGAGCCGTTGGCCCTCTCCGGCGCCGCCCGCGGCCGCTCCCAGCGCCGGGGCGAGCACTTGGTCCGTCAGGGGCTTCAGGGTCGCCACCACCGCGGACATCAGGGCGCCGGCGATGGACAGCATGAGGGCGGCCGCCGCCATCCGTCCGAGGTAGGGGCGGAAGTAGCGCAGCAGCCGCGCGAACAGCCGCATCGTTCGCATGCTAGCAGAAAACCGGACTGGGCCGGCTCCTCAGCGCTCGGGCAGCAGGTCGGTGCCGGAAAAGAAGTAGCCGATCTCGAAGGCGGCCGTCTCCGGAGCGTCCGAGCCGTGGACGGCATTCCGCTCGATGGACTCGCCGAACAGCGCCCGCAGCGTTCCGGGCTCGGCCTGCGCCGGGTCCGTGCCGCCCATGATGCGCCGCCAGCGGGCGATGGCGTCCTCGTGCTCCAGGACCAGGACCACGGTAGGCCCCGAAGACATGTACCGCGTGAGGCTCTCGAAAAAGGGCTTGTCCCGGTGTACGGCGTAGAAGCCCTCGGCTTCGCGCCGCGTCAGGCGCACGAGCCGCAAGCCGAGGATGCGGAAGCCTTCCGCTTCGATGCGTTCGAGGATCTTGCCCACGAACCGTTTTTGCACGGCGTCCGGCTTGACCATCGCCAGCGTGCGCTCCATCACGCTTGCCCTCGCAAGACGTCGCGTACCGCTTCGCCGATGGCCGCGGGGGTCTCGACGACACGAATGCCGGCCTCGCGCAGGGCGCGGATTTTCTCTTCCGCCGTGCCCTGTCCTCCCGCGACGATCGCCCCGGCGTGCCCCATGCGCCGCCCGGGCGGCGCCGTGCGGCCGGCGACGAACGCCACGACGGGCTTCGTCATGTGCTCCCGCACGAAGGCGGCGGCCTCTTCCTCGGCGCTGCCCCCGATTTCACCGATGAGAACGACGGCTCGGGTTTCGGGATCCTCCTGGAACATGGCCAGCACGTCGGTGAAGCTCGTGCCGATGATCGGGTCGCCGCCGATGCCCACACAGGTGGACTGCCCGATGCCGAGGCGCGTGAGCTGGTCCACCGCTTCGTAGGTCAGCGTCCCCGAGCGGGAGACGACCCCCACCGGCCCCGGCTTGTGGATGTGTCCGGGCATGATGCCGACCTTGCACTTGCCGGGGCTGATCACGCCCGGGCAATTGGGCCCCACCAGGCGCGTGCGGCTCTGCCGCAGCACGCTCCAGACGCGCACCATGTCCAGCACGGGAATGCCCTCGGTGATCGCCACCACCAGCCGCACTTCCGCAGCCGCGGCTTCGAGGATCGCGTCGGCGGCGAAGGCCGGAGGGACGAACACGAGGGAGACGTCGGCGCCCGTTTCGGCGACGGCCTGGGCGACCGTGTCGAAGACCGGAACGCCTTCCACCGTTTGGCCACCCTTGCCGGGAGTGACACCGGCGACGACCTTCGTACCGTAGCTGGCGCACTGGCGGGCGTGGAAACTCCCCTCCTTGCCCGTGAGGCCCTGGACCACGACGCGGGTATTCTCGTCCACCAGCACCGCCATCTCAGCCGGCCTCCCGCGCCGCAGCCACGACCTTCTCGGCTGCGTCTGTCATGTCGCGGGCGACTTGGAAAGTCAGGCCCGACGCCTCCAGGATGCTTCGCCCTTCTTCGACGTTCGTCCCCTCCAGGCGCACGATGACGGGCACATCCACGCCCACGGCGCGCGCCGCCGCGACGACCCCGCGCGCCACCACATCGCAGCGCATGATGCCCCCGAAGATGTTGATCAGCACCGCCTTGACCCTCGGGTCCGCCAGCAGGATGCGGAAGCCGGCGGTGACCATCTCGGTCGTGGCGCCGCCGCCCACGTCGAGGAAGTTCGCCGGCTGGCCCCCGTGGTGCTTGATGATGTCCATGGTCGCCATCGCCAGTCCGGCGCCGTTGACCATGCAGCCGATGTCTCCCTCGAGGCGCACGTAGTTGAGGCCATGCTTCGAAGCTTCGACCTCGAGAGGATCTTCCTCCGCCGTATCGCGCAACTGCGCGAGATCGGCGTGGCGGAAAAGCCCGTTGTCGTCGAGGTTCACTTTGGCGTCGAGCGCGAGCAGGCGGCCGTCGGTGGTGCGCACGAGAGGGTTGATCTCCACCAGAGACGCGTCCGTTTCGTGGAACGCCCGGTCCACGGAGGCCGCCAGCGCCACGAAGGTGCGCACCTGCTGAGGCGGGACCCCGAGCGCGAAAGCGAGCCGGCGCCCCATCCAGGGCGAAAAGCCGATCCCGGGGTGGGCCGGGATGCGCACCACCGCCTGGGGGCGTTCGGCCGCCACCCGCTCGATGTCCACGCCGCCCTCGGCGCTGGCGATGAACACGGGACGGCCCAGCGAGCGGTCCACGAGCAGCGCGAGGTAGTACTCATGGGCGATGCCCGTGCGCTCCTCCACGAGCACCCGCCGCACGATGCGCCCTTGGGGACCGGTCTGCACGGTCACGAGACGCTGGCCGAGCATCCGATGGGCCAGCGCCGCAGCCGCTTCCGGCGTGTCCGCCAGCACCACGCCTGGCAACGGCCCATCGCCCCCCGGGCGCATCAGGGGCTCTCCGGTTTCGGCATGGTGGAACGTGCCCTTGCCCCGGCCGCCGGCGTGGACCTGCGCCTTGAGCACCACCGGGCCCTCCAAGCGCCGCGCGCAGGCCTCGGCCTGGGCCGCGGTCTCCGCCACCTCCCCGCGCGGGACGGGTACGCCGAAGCGCGCGAGAAGGGCCTTGGCCTGGTATTCGTGGATCTTCATCGCCTGGACACCGGGTTCCGCAAGGCACGCACGCGAAGTGCGCGAGTATAGAACAGCGCCGGGGGAGCCGCCAGGCACGCCCTCGCGCTAGTCGAAAAGGCGCGGGTGCGGCAGCAACGTGAAGGAGCGGCGGTGGATCGGCGAGGGGCCGAGCCGGCGCAGCGCCGCCCGGTGCTCCGCCGTGGCGTAGCCTTTGTGCGCCCCGAACCCGTAACCGGGGTATGCCGCGTCGTAGCGCTCCATCAACCGGTCGCGCTCCGTCTTGGCCAGAATCGAAGCGGCGGCGATGGCATGGCAGGTGGCGTCCCCCTTGACCACCGCCTCGCACGGCCAGGGGACGCCGTCGAGCAGGCGGCCATCCACCAGGACATAGTCCGGTTCCACCGGCAGCGCGCGCAGGGCGCGACGCATCGCCTCGAGACTCGCCCGGTACACATTGAAGCGATCGATCTCGTCCACCTCGACACGGGCGCTCGCGTGGGCGAGGGCGCGGGCTCGGATCGCCTGCGCGAGACGCGCGCGGGCCTCCGGGGCCAGCCGCTTGGAGTCGTCCACCCCCTCGACCCCTTCCCCGGGCCGGAACACGACCGCCGCCGCCACGACCGGGCCCGCCAGGGGGCCGACGCCCGCTTCGTCCACCCCTGCGACGCGCGTGTAGCCTTCGCGCCACAGGGCGCACTCGCGCGCGAGAAGCTCCTCCAAGCGCCTCATCGCCGCCGAAGGTCCCCCTCTCCGCCCGCCGCCGCGGGTCCTAGGCTTCTTCCGTGGCGCTCCGCGGGACATGCCCACGCTCCCCCCGACACCGAGCCGCACCATTCTAACCGGCCACTCGGTCCGCAGCGGCGTATAATCCAAACTCGACGCGGGTCGCCCATGATCGTGCAACGCGGTCCCCCCTTTCCGGGCGCCGCCGGGCGCCACCTCCGCACCGGATCGCAACCCCACTCGACCCAACGGGAAAGGGAGGGAAGGCATGAAAGGACCCCTACGTTGGCTCGCCCTCGGGCTCGCGGCATGGACGATGGCGCTCGTGTGCGGTTGCGCCAGCCGCGGCCTCCAGCCCCCCAAGGACCTCGGACGCCAAAAGGTCGTCGCGCGCACGCCGGACGACCGGCCGAAGTGGCTCGAGGTGCCGTTCCGGGAAAAGGACAAGTTCATCTACTTCAGCGGCCACGCGATGCAGGCGGCCGACCGCGCCCTCGGGTTGCAGCAGGCCAAGGCCGATGCGCTGCGCAATCTGATGGAGTCGGTGCGCGTGCGCGCGCGCTCGGAGTTCTCCGAGGCCGTGCGCGGCACGAACACCTCCCCCCGGCATCTGGGGCGCTACCTCGACAGCGTGATCGCCTGGACGACGGGAAACCTGGACCTTTCCGGGGCGGTGCCGGTGGAGCAGTACGTGGAGACGGTGCAGACCCGCGGTTTCAGCGGTTACAGCTACAGCTACAACTGCCACGTCTGGCTGCGACTACCACGGGAGGAGTACCTGCGGGCGCGGGAGCTGGCGGCGGCGCGTGCCGTGGGCGAGGCGCCGGACGAGCAGGCGCGCGAGCTGGCCCGTGAGGCGAAGGAAAAATTGGAACGGTAGCGTCGTTGAGCGCCCGCACCGCGAGCCGCACGTGCGGGCGGGTGCGGTGGGTGCCGCGCTCCTCGCCCTCGCCGCCACCGAGGCCGCGCCGATTCTCGCGCAGGGTCCCTGGCGCCTGGTGGAGCGCTCCGCCCGGCACAGGCCGGCGTGGGTGACCGAAAGGCCCGAGGCGCCCGGTCTTTTTTTCGCCACCGGCGTCGCCACGGGAGCGCCCACCCTCGAGGCCGGCATCGAGCGCGCGGTGCAAGACGCGGTGGCCGAGACAGCTCGCTTCGTCGGGCAGGAGGCGCTCGTGTGCTACGTGCAATCGGAGGAGGCCTGGGCGACGAAGGTCCGCAGCTTGCTGCGCCTGAGGGCGGCATCCCAGATTTCGGGCGGACGGTGGGTGGAACTCTACTACGAGCGCTGGCGGCGCCGTAGAGGTCCGCCCGCCGCCGACCGTTACGACGTGTACGTGCTCTACGCGGTGCCCCTCGAGGAAGTGGAGCGCGAGCGCCTGGCCTGGAACGCGTGGCTGCGCACGGTAGAGGAGCGGGCGAGAGGAGTGCTCGAGACGCTGGAGCGAGCTTCCCCGTTCGAGCTGGAGAGCTTCGATCTCGTCCCGGCCCTCGCAGCGCTGGAGGCCCTGGAACGGCTGGACCCGGGCAACCCCATCCTGACAGAGGCCCGGGCGAGGCTCGGCGAGCTGCTGCAGCCGGTGCGTCTGGAGCTGACGCTGCAGCCGGGGGAGGCGCTGCCGGGCTGGAGCGTCGGGGTGCGGGCGCTCGCCGGAAGGCGAGCGCCGCGGCCGATTGCGGGACTGCCGCTCGAGATCACGCTCTGGAGTGGGGCGGGGCTTGTGCGGCGGACCGCACGAACGGGCCCGCAGGGGACGCTCCAGGTGCCGGTCGAACCTCCGCTGGAGTTGCCAGAGCAGGGCGGGAGGCTGACCGTCGCTGCCCGGGCCTTTCTCGACGCCGGCGCGATCGGCGACCCGAGCACGGAGGAAGCGCAGAAGATCTGTGGCGGCGCGACGCTGCGCGAGGCGCTCTCGCGCGCCGTCGCCTCCGCGGCGGAGCTCCGCGTCTTCGATCTCGTAGCGCCGGGCGGGTCCCGGGGGCGGCCCGCGCGCGAGGCGGGCGCGGATCTCCGCCTGGACGTCCTGCCGGGGCCGATCACGCTGGCCGAAGACGGCGCTCGTTTTCGCGCCGCCTATCTCTTTCAGATTCGCGCGGAAGACGCCGCGGCGGGAGATGGCCGCCCGCAGCCCGTGCCGAGGCGGATCGTCCTCGGGCTCGACGCGGGTCTCGCTCGACAGGCGCGCTGGGGGGATGCCGTCGCGGAAGGGCTGTGGAGGTTGTTCCAGCTCGTGCGTCCGGACGAGACGGTCGAGGTTCTGAGCAACGACCCCGCCCTGCCGGTCGTTCACGAGGGAGGATCCGCGCTCCATGCGCGGCTGGCACAGGTTCGATGGCAGCACTTGCGCGCGGGGAACTCGCATCTGGACACGATCGAGCAGCTTGCGCAGAGGCTCCAGCAGGCGGTGGAGGACGCGAGGCATCGCGGGCCCGGAGAGGTCGTGAGCGTGCTCCTCTTGCAGTCGGATCGGCTGCCCGGGGCCTCGAGCCTCGCTTGCGCAGGCTCCACCGCGATCGTCGCTGCGGGTGACGGGTTTGCCGGGCAAGGACAGGACCCGGACGGCCCCCTGCTCCGGGGTGTCGAGGACGGGCGCTGCGCCGGGGGCATCGTCCTGCTCGCGCGCGACCCGCACGCGCTCGTCCGTTCCGTCGAGGCCGTGGCGGCCGCGGGGCGTGCGAACCTGCCCGCGACGCTGGTCTTACAGCTGGAGCGCGGTGCCCAGTTGGTGCGCTTCGACGGCGCGGGGCTGCGGCTCGGGGAGGAGGGAATCCAGCTCCGCGCGGGATCGGTCGTCCCGGGGGGCTCGCGCGAGGTCTACGTCGAATTCGGCGGCACCTGCGGCCAGGAGGCATGGAAGCGCATCGGCGAGGTGGTCCTGGTCTCCGAAGGATCGGGCGAGCCGGTAGCCTCCTTCGGCCTCAGCGTACCCTGCCACCCGAGCGGAGGCGAAGCGCAGAGATCCGCCTCCCGTGCCGACGGAGACGCGCGGGTACGCGCCTACGGCGCGCTCCTCGAAGCCTTGAGCGCGCTCTCCGGACCCGGGCCCGGGCCGCTCGCCCGCTCTCGGCAGGTCCGGGCGTGGTGGGCGGCCTGGGCGGAGCGCATCGCCCAGGCGCGCGCGACGATCCCGAGCGACATGGCACCCTCGCACGCGCTCGCGGACCTGGAGCTTGCGGCCCGCGAGCAGTTGGAGCGCCTTCGCCGCTGGATCGAGTTCCCCCTCGGGGAGCGCTGGTGGGCCGCGGACCCCGACTACTTCGAGGGGCTCAGCCGGCGCTTGTTTCTCCTCCGCGACCGCCCCCGCGCGCCGGAGCCTTCGACCCTCCCCGCGCCTTGGCCACCCGGCCCGCCTGCTCCCCGATGACGCCCGGCCAGGCGTCCATGGGCTGCGTGGAGCGGACGACATGCGCCCCCAGCGCCGCGAAACGCCGGAACGTCGCTTCCGCCTGCTCCGTGAAATCCACGACTCCCGGCACCACCACCGGCGAGGTGCAGTCCTCCAGAAGGTAGACCCGCCCCGCGAAACCCCGCTCCTGCACCCGCGGGTCGGCAAGCAGATCCTCCACGGTCCAGGCGACGCAGTGGCTCTTGGCTTGTCCTGCGACGATGATGGCATCGTGCTCGAGCAGCGCCTCGAGGAGTGCCACGTTGCGTTCCCCGATGGGATTGCCCCGCGCATCCTCCGACACCTCCGGCCCGAGCACGGAGTAGTGCTCCGTCCAGGGCGAGCGTCCTTTGATCTCGAGCCACGGCTGGCTCGTGCGGGCGATGGCGTGGAAGAAGAAGGCTTCTTCCACGGCCGAGACGAGGGCATGGCCGATGCCTCCGAGCAGGGCGTGGTAGGGCCAGACGGTCAGCTGGTACTTGCCGGTCCCGGCGAGCTTGCGCGTGTAGTGCCGCAGGTGCCCGAGGGCAGCCTCCTCGTCCATCCCGAGCGCGAGCGCCACCTCCGGCCGGGGTCGCCAGCGCCCGCGCTCCACGTCCTCGGCCGAGATCTGCGTGTAGGGAGGTGGGGACTCGCCCTGCTCGTCGGTGAAAAAGATCGCGTGGAAAATCTGCATCGGCTGGTGGGTGTCCAGGGTCACGAAGATACGGGTCAGCCGCGCGAGGTTCCGGTAGACGAAGGCGCACAGGCGGCGACTGTCCTCCACCGCCCCCTGTCCGGAGCGCCCCGCGACGAACAGCTCGAAACTCGGGGTGCAGAACGTGTTCTGGAGGTCGATGGCCAGCAGTGCCACTCGAAACCGGTCCTCGCAGGCAGGCTGGAGACCGTGCGCGGCAGCCCAGGCGCGAGCCTCCCGGGCCCGGCGCTCGTAGGGCACCGGCCACACCTCCCCCACCCGTCGGGGGTCGTAATGGTCGGGCAGCCTCAGCTCCGGTCCCATCGCTTCTAGCACGCCGTGTGAAAGAGCGCGCCCACGGCTTCTTCCCGGCGCAGCTCGTTGTAGCGCTCCACGGCTGCCGGTGTGTCGAGGACGTGGGCGCGCACCCCCCGCGCTTCGAGCCAGGACAGGGTTTCCGGCGCCACGGCCAGCCGGCCCGCCATGCCCCTCGACAGCACGACGACGCGCGCGCCGCGCTCCACGAGCTCCGCCACGTCCGCGGGCTGGATGCCCGGCTCGTGGCGGGTCCCGGTCTCGCGCCAGTCCCACTCCCGAGCCCCGCCCGGGAAGACCTTGGCGTCCTTGAAGCGCAGGCCACCCTCGAGCTGGATGCGTCCCCAGCCCACCTCGCGAACGCGCGGGGAGCGCGGCGGCGGCTCGGCCATGCGGGGCTCCACGGCGGTTCACCTTGCCTGCCGCCGCTCATTGTAGCCCTGGGGAGCGGGAAACGACGGAGGGACGGCCGGAAGCGACGGGGGGCCGCGGTATATTTGGGCCCAGAGCCGGCGCCGGGCAGCGCCGGGGGAGCCGAAGCATGCACAGGGTGGTCCTCGTCCGGCATGGGCAGAGCGTCTGGAACCTGGAGAACCGGTTCACCGGCTGGACCGATGTGGAGCTCACCCCCCAGGGAATCCAAGAGGCCAAGGAAGCGGCGCGGTTGCTCCTCGAAGAAGGCTACGACTTCGACGTCGCCCACACCTCGGTGCTCAAGCGAGCCATCCGCACGCTGTGGATCATCCTCGACGAGATGGATCGCATGTGGTTGCCGGTTCACCGCAGTTGGCGGCTCAACGAACGGCACTATGGCGCGCTCCAGGGGTTGAACAAGGCCGAGATGGCTGCCAAGTACGGGGAAGAGCAGGTGCTGCTCTGGCGGCGCAGCTATGCCGTGCGCCCGCCCGCCCTGGCGCCCGACGATCCGCGCTACCCCGGCCGGGACAGGCGGTACGCGGAGCTCAAGCCCGACGAGCTCCCCTTGACCGAAAGCCTGGCGGACACGGTGCGGCGGGTCGTGCCGTACTGGCTGGAGGCGATCGCACCCCAGATCCGCGCCGGACGGCGAGTCTTGATCTCCGCTCACGGGAACAGCATGCGGGCGCTGATCAAGTATCTCGACGATGTATCCGAGGAGGCGATCGTCGGCCTCAACATCCCGACGGGCATTCCTCTTGTCTACGAGCTCGACCAAGACCTGCGCCCGATCCGCCACTACTACCTGGGGGACCCCGAGAAAGTCCGGGAGGCCATGGAGGCGGTGGCGCAGCAGGGGCGGGCGAAGAATTCTTGACATGGATCAAAGAGGCGGCGCCCAGCGGCCCTCGCCTCGGGCTTGACGGCGATCAAAGCTCGCGGGGCGCGCCCGCATTAGGCTAGAGCCGTCTTGCAGGCCAGGGCCTGCGAGGAGGCCAGCATGACCTTCGTCATCACCGAACCCTGCATCGGCGTGAAAGACACCTCGTGCGTCGATGTCTGTCCTGTCGATTGCATCCACCCCACGAAGGACGAACCGGAGTTCGAGCAAGAGGAGATGCTCTACATCGACCCTGAAGAGTGCATCGACTGCGGGGCCTGCGAGCCCGCCTGCCCGGTCGAGGCGATCTTCGAGGAAGAAGCCGTTCCCGAGAAGTGGAAGTCCTTCACCGAGCGCAACGCCGCCTGGTACAAAGGCCGCAAATAGGCTTTTGCTGTCCTCGTGACCCCCGGCTAGACTGATCCCGGCTCTGCTGCGAGGCTCCATGCGCCGCGAGGGGAGACAGCGTCCGGGGGGCGGCCGTCGTGTCGTGATCTCCGGCATGGGCGCCGTGGCCCCGAACGGGATCGGGCGCGAGGCCTTCTGGAAAGCCGTCCGGAGCGGAACGAGCGGCGTGCGGCGGATTACGCGCTTCGACGTTTCGGACTACCCCACCCAGATCGCGGCCGAGGTCCCCGATTTCGACCCGCGAATCGTGCTCGACGGGCGCGAAGCGCGGCACGTGCCCCGCGTCACCGCCCTGGCTCTGGCCGCGGCGACGGAAGCCCTGGCGGACGCGCAGCTCGACGCTGCGTCGCTGCCGCTGGAGCAGCGCCGGCGCTTCGCCTGTGTGGTCGGCAGCGGAAGCGCGGGACTGGAGTTCGCCGAGGAGCAGTTCCGCCAGTACTACCTGCTCGATCCCAAGGGGGTGAGCCTGTACGCGATCCCGTCGGCCACCCCCGGCTCGATCAGCAGCGAGATCTCGATGCGCTTCGGCCTGCGCGGGCCGAGCCATGTGATCACCACGGGCTGCACGTCCTCGACGGATGCGCTGGGCCACGCGATGGAACTCATCCGCTGGGGCCGCGTCGAGCGGGCGATCGCCGGCGGGGCCGACGCCACCGTTGGGCCGGCGATCCTGCGGGGATTCTGCCTGCTCAAGGTGATGACCACCCGCTGGAACCAAGATCCCGCGCGGGGGTCCCGGCCCTTCTCCGCGGATCGCGACGGCTTCGTGCTCGGCGAGGGAGCCTGGTTCTTCGTCCTCGAGAGCCTCGAGGCTGCCCGCGCGCGCGGCGCACGGATCTACGCCGAACTCGCGGGCTACGGGGCGACTTGCGAGGCCTTCCATCGCGTGCGGCTCGCGGAGTCCGGGGAGGAGCCGGCGCGAGCGATGCAGCTCGCGCTCGAGGACGCGGCCGTCCGGCCGGAAGAGGTGGATTACGTGGCGCTGCACGGCACGGCCACGGTGCTCAACGATCGCATCGAAACGCGGGCCGTGAAGCGCGTTTTCGGCGCGCGAGCGCCGCGGGTGCCGGGCTCGAGCGTGAAGTCGATGATCGGCCATCCCCAGGGGGCCAGCGGCGCCGCGGGGCTCGCCGCGGCGCTCCTCGCCCTGCGCGACGGTTTTCTGCCCCCGACGATCAACCTGGAAGTCCAGGATCCGGAGTGCGACCTGGACGTGATACCCAACGAAGGACGCCCCGCGCCGGTCACGACCGCGCTCTGCAATTGCCTCGGCTTCGGCTCCAAGAACGCGGCGCTCGTCGTGCGCCGCTGGGATGCCTGACCCATGCCGCCCCCGAGATCGCTGGAAGCCGAGCTGCTCGACGATCCCGCTCTCGGCGCGCAGGCCGTGCAGGCAGCGCTGCGCGAGATCCGGTGGGTGAACCGGTGGCTCGGGGGCCGGCACGCCCTGCGGCGCGGGCTCGCCGTGGCGCTGCGGGACGTGCCGCGCGGAGGCACGGTGGAGGCGCTCGATGTCGGCAGCGGCGACGCCACGCTGCCGGCGGCTGTGGTGCGCTGGGCGGCGAGGAGGGGATGGAGGCTGCGCTGGGTGGCCCTCGACCGCAGCGCGGCGGCGGCGGTGCTGTGCCGCGACGTCGGTCGGCCCGCGGCGGTCATCCAGGCGGACGCGCTCGCGATGCCGTTCCGCGAGCGCAGCTTCGACGTGGTCGTGGCGTCCATGTTCTTGCACCACTTCCCTGCGCCCGCCGTGATCGACTTGCTCCGCAACCTGCGCCGCCTGGCCCGCATCGCCCTCGTCATCAACGACCTGCGGCGCAGTCGGCTCGCCTGGGCAGGGATCTGGGCGCTCAGCCGGGCTCTGGGCTCGCACCCGGTGTTCGCGCACGATGCGCCGCTGTCCGTCAGGCGCGGGTTCACGGCCGAGGAGCTCCAGGCCGCCGCGCACGGGGCCGGAATCCAGCCGCGCGCGCTCTTTCGCTGCTGGGCCTTCCGGCTGGTGCTGGTCGCGCCGGGGATGGGGGTATGAGGTCGTGGGACGCGATCGTCGTCGGCGGCGGGCCCGCCGGGTCAGCCACAGCCATCCACGCCGCCCGAAACGGCCTGCGCGTCCTGCTCCTCGAGGGACAGGGCTGGGGTCGCGAGAAAGTTTGCGGCGGGGTGCTCGCGCCGCGGGGCATCGACGAGCTGCGCGCCCTCGGGCTCTGCCCGGAGGCGCTCGGCGCGCAGGTCCTCTCGCAGGTGAGGGTCGTGGCACCTTCCGGCCGAGCGGTGAGTTGCCCGCTGCGGCCCGCCTCGCTCTTCGTTCCACGGCGCGTTCTGGACGCCTCCCTCCTGGAGAGGGCGGCGCAATGCGGCGCCGAGGTCCGCACCCGAGCCTGGGTGGCGGGCGCCGAAGCCCTCGCGCACGGCCGATGGCGCGTGCACATCCGGAGCCCGGGCGGCAGCCAGCGCGGGCACTGCGAGGGGGACGTGCTCGTGGCCGCGGATGGCGCTGCCTGCCGCTTGGATCGCTGCGCCGGACTTTCGAGGAGCCGGCACCACCGCCGTCTGGAGGGCATCGGCCTCCAGTCCTCCTGGGAGCTTGCCGGTTCCGAGCGCCGCGAGCTCGAGGGGTCGCTCGAGCTCCACGTGTTTCCGGGCGGATACGCCGGCCTGTGCCTGACCGCGAACGGTTCGGCCCACCTCTGCTTGTGGCTGCGCCGCGGCCAGCCGGGCGGGAGGGCGGCACATCGAGTGCTGCGCCTGATGGCCGGGAATCCTGCGCTCGCGCACCGATTCGCCCGCGCCCGCCAGCTCGAACCGTGGAAGGCAATCCCCGTGTACGCCCCGGGAATGCGCCTGCGGGGCGGCCTGGGCGGAGGCAGAGCCTCCCGCATGCCCGCTTATGGCCTCGTGGGGGACGCCGCCGCTCGCGTCACCCCTTTCCTCGGCCTGGGGATCTCGCATGCGCTCGTTTCGGGCCGAGCCGCGGCAGGGAGCCTCGCGCGCTGGCTCGGCGCCGGGCAGAGCGCAGGTGGCGCGGGCGCTTGCGGGCGGTGGATCGCACCGAGGGTCCTCGCCAGCCATCTTCTCGGCCTCGTCGTGGCCCGAGCCGCCTTCGCGGAACTCGCCGCCGCCCTGCTAGCCTTCCATCCCCGCGGGCTGCGCGCGCTCGTCGGCCACCTCCATGGGTGAGCCGGCCTCCGGCGGCGCGCGCCTGCACGCTCCCCCCTCCGGTCAGTGGCCCTGAGCCTCGAGCCAGCGCTCGCAGTCGATCGCCGCCTTGCAACCCTCGCCCGCAGCGGTGACCGCCTGCCGGTACACCCGATCGCGCACGTCGCCCGCGGCGAACACGCCCGGGATCGCCGTCCGCGTGGAGACCCCCTCGGCCTCGAGATAGCCCAGCTCGTCCATGGGCAGCACGCCGCGAAACAGCCGCGTGTTGGGCACGTGACCGATGGCGACGAAGAATCCGCCGCAGGGAATCTCGCGGCGCTCCCCGCTCTTGACGTGGCGGACGCGTACGCTCGTGACTTTCGTCCCGTCCCCCACCACTTCTTCCACCACGGTGTCCCACGCGAACTCGATGGCCGGATGCTTCATGGCGCGCTCGGCCATGATTTTCGATGCTCTCAAGCGATCGCGGCGATGGACGACCGTCACCTTGGTGGCGAAGCGCGTCAAAAACAGCGCTTCTTCCATGGCGGAGTCCCCGCCGCCCACGACGACGATCGGCTGCTCCCGGAAGAAGAACCCGTCGCAGGTCGCGCAGTAGGACACCCCGCGGCCTGCGTATTCCCGTTCCCCCGGAACGTCGAGGCGCCGGGGCGAGGCGCCCGTCGCGATGATCACCGCCCGCGTCTGGAGCACGCGCTCGCCGACCCAGATACGGAACGGCCGATTGGCGAAATCCACCTGCGTGGCGTCGCCGGCGAGGAATTCCGCACCGAAACGCGCGGCCTGCCGCTTGAAACGCTCCATCATCTCCGGCCCCTGGAGTCCCTCCGGGAATCCGGGGTAATTCTCGACCTCGGTCGTCGTCATCAGCTGGCCGCCGGCACCTAGACCCTCCACGACCACCGGCCGCAAATTGGCGCGCGCGGCGTAGATGGCGGCCGTCAGCCCGGCGGGGCCGGAGCCTAGAATGACGACGTTGCGTACCTCGCCGTCTCGAGCCGTTCGTTGTCCCATGCGCTGCTCCTCGGCCTGCAAGCTCGCCCCTTCCAGCAACCCCTCCAACTCCCCGCGCCGATCGAGCTCCGCGAGCTCGTCCCAGCCGCCGAGATGGCGGCCGCCAGCGAAGATCTGCGGGACCGTCGTGCGCCCCCCCGCCCGGAGGATCATCTCCCGCTCGCGGCCGGGGTCGCCCGTGATGTCCACCTCCTGGAACGCGCCCCCCTTGGCACGCAACAGGGCCTTGGCGCGCTCGCAATAGGGGCACCCGCGCTTCGTGTAAATGACGACACCCATCCGCCACTCTCCGGCGCTATGCTAACAAACGTCTCCCGCCTCACCTTTCCTCGCGCGCGGCGAGCGCCTCGGCGTACACGTCGAGATACGCGCGGGCGGCCTCGCTCCAGGACCAGGGCGCCGCCATCGCCCGGCGCACCAGGGCCCGCCACTCCGCCCGCCGCCTCCAGGCGCGCCACGCACGATGCACGGTCTTGCGGAATTCGATCGTCTCGAACAAGCGGAAGACGAACCCGTTCGCGCGCTCCGGCTCCTCGTCCACGTCCACGACCGTGTCCGCCAACCCGCCGACGGCCCGCACGACGGGGATGGTGCCGTAGCGCAAACTGTACATCTGGTTCAGGCCACAGGGCTCGTAGCGCGAGGGCATGAGCAGGATGTCTCCGGCCGCCTCGATCCGGTGGGCGAGCGCTTCGTCCATCCCCTGGCAGAAGCACACCTCGCCGCGGAACCGCTCCGCCAGCCGCCGCAGTTCCTGCTCGTAGCGGCCCCGCCCCGAGCCCAGGATCACGGCCTGCGCCCCGCGCTCGACGAGCCAGGGCAGCGCCTCCAGCAGGAGATCCGTGCCTTTCTGCTCGACGAGCCGCCCCACCCACACGAGCAGCGGCGCCGGCGCCCCGCGGGAGCGAAGCGACAGCTCGCGTTTCAACGCCGCCTTGTTGCGCCCCTTGCCGGCCAGCGATTCCGCATCGTAGCGGTACGGGAGATGCGGATCCCGCGCGGGATCCCAGAGGCTGGTATCGATGCCGTTGAGAATGCCCCGCAGATGCTCGCGCCGCGCGCGCAGGTCCCACTCGAGGCCGAGACCGAACTCCGGCGAGCTGCAGATCTCCTCGGCGTATCGCGGCGAGACCGTGGTCAACCGGTCCGCCGCCCGGATGCCGATCTTCATCAGGTTCACCTGCCCGTGGTATTCGAGCGGCCCCGTAGGATAGAAAAGGTCCCAGGGCAGGCCGATCTCCCCGATCCACCGCGGAGGCTGCAGGCCCTGATAGCCGAGATTGTGGATCGTGAACACCAGGGCCGGCCGCGGCGCAGCCGCGCCGGCGCGCGGCGCCCAGCGCAAAAGCCCGATCAGAGGGGCGGCTTGATGGTCGTGGCCGTGCACGATGTCCGGTCGCCACGACCCCTCCTGCAGCCAGAGATGGATCGCCCGCGCGAACAACGCCCAACGCCGCCCGTTGTCCGCGTAACCCTCGCCGGTGGCGGGATCGTCGTAGACGCCCTCGCGATCGAACCACGGATGATGGATCAGGAGCACCGGTGCGGGAAGCGTTTCGTGCTCGACCCACTGCGCGCCGGCGGCGACCTCCGCATCCCCCAGGCGACATGGACGCTGCACGAGGTCGCCGCGCCGCGCGCCCTCCGGCAGGGCGCGCAAGGCCCGGGCGTAGGCCGGGAGAGCGCAGCGCACGTCATGACCGAGATCCCGTAGCGCCCGGGACAACGCGCTCACGGCGTCCGCCAGGCCGCCCACTTTGACCAGGGGCCACAGCTCGGCGGCCACCATCAGCACCTTGTACATCGCCTCGCCTCGCCTCGCCCGAAAACCCCGCGTTCGGGTGCGCCCGCCGGCGCGGCCCGGAGCGCGGGGCGCCCGAGCCCCTCCCCCTCGCCCCGGCGCCGCGGCGTCCCCCGCGCGCCGCCGGAGTCAAGCGAAGAACACGCGCGCGAACTTGAGCAGCTCTTCCGGCACGGTCCGCAAGCCTCGGGCCGCCTCCCGCAGGGGCACCGCTTGGAGCCGACCGTCCCTCACGGCGGCCATCGTGCCGAAGCGACCTTGGAGCACGAGCTCCGCCGCCAGAACCCCGTACCGGCTGGCCAGCATGCGATCGAAGGCGGTCGGCGAACCCCCTCGCTGGACGTGACCGAGAACGACGGAGCGCGTCTCCGCTCCCGTGCGCCGCTCGATTTCGCGAGCCACCCGCTCGCCGATGCCGCCCAGCTTCCCATGACCGAACTCGTCTTGCGGCCCTTCCTGCACGACCTCGGAGTCGCCGAGCTTCGCCCCTTCCGCGACGACGATGATGCTGAAGCGTTTACCCCGTTGCCGGCGCCTTCGTACGGCCTCGGCCACCGCCTCCAGGTCGACGGGCTGCTCGGGCACGAGGATGTAGTCCGCCCCGCCGGCGACACCCGCGTGCAGCGCGATCCAACCCGCGTGCCGGCCCATGACCTCGACCACGATGACCCGATCGTGCGACGCCGCCGTCGTGTGGAGGCGGTCGATGGCCTCGGTAGCGATGGAAACGGCGGTGTCGAATCCGAACGTGATCTCCGTTCCCGGAAGATCGTTGTCGATCGTCTTGGGAACGCCCACGACGGGAAACCCAGCCTCGGCCAGGCGGTTCGCCACCCCCAGCGTGTCCTCGCCCCCGATCGCCACGAGCGCGTCCAGGCGGAGGGCACGGACGTTGGCCTCCAGGCGCTGTGCGTCGTCGGGGCTCTTGTAGGGATTCGTGCGGCTCGTGTGGAGCACCGTCCCGCCCACGTGGAGGATGCCGGAGGTGCTCTGCGCATCGAGTTCCACGGTTTGCCGTTCGAGAAGCCCTCGCCACCCGTACAGGATTCCGACGACCCGCCAGCCCTCCGGCTCGAGCCGGCGGACCACCGCACGGATGACCGCGTTCAGTCCCGGGGCATCGCCCCCTCCGGTCAGAATCCCCGCGATCGGCATCGCACCCCCTCCGAGCCCGCAGTGGGATTATAGGAGAGTCCGCCCGCATGTACCCCCGGAAACTCCAAAGCCCGACGACTCGCGCGCGGACCACGCGAACCCGCAGCGCCGCCGGCGCGCTGCGGAGAAGCTCCCCCGAGGGCGATCTTTCTCCCCGAAGCGAACTCGCAGTTCTGCACGTTCAGCCCCTCGCGCCTGCGTGTCCGGCGCTCGGTCGGGCCCTCTCGCGGGCCAACCGCACCGCGACCGCGCCCGAGCGGGCTCCGCGGCAGGCTCCCGGTACCCCACATGGCGCGCGGCATCCTCGGAGTCGAGGCGTGGGAGACCCGCAGCCAGCAGCTCGCGACCGGGCGGACGGCGGCCTCGCGGGCTGTCGCGTCATCCCCTCGCGCCTCGCGCCCTCAAAAGCTCACGCGGAAGTGCAACGCCTCTCCCAGAGCGCGGAAGGCCTCCAGCCAGCGCCGCGCGTCCTCGTCTCCCTCTCGCGCCCGTGCCTGCTGCGAGGCGAGCGCCTCGCGCGCCAGCTGGTCGTACAGGTTCTGCACCCGCCACAGGTTGACCTCGAAGGGACAACCCCGCAGCGCACGGAGGGCGCCCCGCATGGCCTCGATGCGTTCCACCGCCCGCCACTGCTCCCGCAGGCGCTCCATCTCTCGCTCGAGCGCGCGCTGCGTGGCGAGCCCGAGATCCGGCGCATCCAGCTCCAGGCCGAACTCCCGCGCCGTCCGCAGCCACGATGCCAACCGCGCCCCATCGATGCCGTTCGCCTGCACCGCCTCGCGCAGGCCCGCGTGGACCACGAACTCCGCGGCCAGGCGAAAGGGCCGCGGCAGCGGCACCTGCATCGAAGCCAGAAAGCGCATCATCGCCGCGTGGCCGTCGTACAGCTTCCGGTACACCGCCGCGCTGTCCTCGAACGCGTCGCGCAGCAGCCGCTCCAGCACCCGCCGTTGCTCGTCGCGGAACAGGGAGCGCAACGAGAACGTGAGGGGCTGGAAGTGACGGTCGAGGCGGCGCACCACCTCGGGCAACTCGCCGGTGGAGAAGGCTTCCCGCACCTCCTCGACCATCGCCCGGTACGCCGCCTCGTCCCGGTAAGGGCGCGCGCCGCCCGTCAGATTGTGATCGCCGAAGTGCAGCACGCCGAAGCTCAGGCTGGCCTGCTCCTCGGTCACGATCGAGGTCACCCGGATCCGCCCCAACGCCAGCCTCGCCGAACCCGCCTCGTCCAGGTGCACATCGTCCTGCTCCACGACGAACGCGTACTTGGTCTCGCGCGAGGCGACGCTCTCGAAGAGCGAGCTCACCGCGTAGTGCGCACCCACCTCCGTCAGATCCACCATCGCCGGGCGGACGAACTTCCGGTAGATGTCGCGGCCGTTGCCGTGCTCGGCGACGTTGCTGCGCGCCGCCTCCAGGCCGGCCAGGAACCGGCTCTCGAAATCCTCGTGGAAAAGCTCCTGGGCGAGCTGCAGCGCCCGAGCGGCGTAGCGGACGATCTGCACCGTTTCGATACCGCACAGATCATCAAAGAACCACCCGCAGCTCGTGTACATCAACATGGCGTGCCGCTGCATCTCCAGCAGCTTCCACACGCGCACCCGTTCCGACCCGCTGAGCGGGTGCTGGGCATGCGCGTGCAGGAAGCGCTCCCGGCTCTCCGGGCTGCGGTCGAGGATGACGTCAATGTAGTCCTCTCTCGCGCGCCAGGGATCGCGCAAGAGCTTGGCGGCCTCCGCCTCGTAGCGGGGGGCCAGCGCATCGCGCAAGCCGTCGAGCGCTTGTCGGAGCGGACGGCGCCACGTCTGGTTCCAGCCCGGATGGCCTCCGCCGTGGCAACCGCAGTCGGCGCGCCAGCGCTCGACCCCGTGCGCGCAGCTCCAGGACGACCCCTCGACGATCTCCGCCTGCCACGCGGGAGGATGGCGCTCCAGGTAGGCCCCGTAGTTCGTCAGCGTCGCGAGGCGGTTCGACTCGACGAGGTGCAGCGCATACGCCAGAGCCATGTCCCCGAACCGGTGGTGGTGGCCGTAGGTCTCGCCGTCGGTGGCGATGTGCATCAATTGCGGCCACTCGCGCTTGTCCGAGAAACCCTCCAGCAGCCGCCGGGCGAAGGCCTCGCCGCTGTGCAACAACCGCTCGAACGCCACGCCCCGCGAGACGGGTCCGTCGTAGAAAAACACCGCGATGCTCCGGCCCGAGGGCAACGGGACCTCGTAGGCCCGCGTGGGATCGACCCGCTCGCCGGAGACCTCGCGCCAGCGCCCGCCGGGGGGCCGGACGCGCTGGGCCTGGCTCGGGGCGAGGATGGTGAAGGCGATGCCCTGCTCGGCCAGGATCTCCAGGGTCTCGAGGTCGACGGCGGTCTCGGGAAGCCACATCCCCTCCGGGTCGCGCCCGAAGCGGAAGCGAAAGTCGCGGATGCCCCAGCGCACCTGGCAGGCCTTGTCCCGCCGGTTCGCGAGCGGCAGGATCATGTGGTTGTAGGCCTGCGCGATGGCCGAGCCGTGCCCGCCGAAGCGCTCCCGGCTCTCGCGGTCGGCCTGGAGGATCGCCTCGTAGGCTTCCCGCCCATGCTGCGCCATCCAGCTCAGGAGGGTAGGGCCGAAGTCGAAGCTGATCTTGGCGTAGTTGTTGACGATGCGCTCGATCCGGCCCTCGGCATCGAGGATGCGCGAGGCGGCGTTCGCGGCGTAGCACTCGGCGTGGATGCGCTCGTTCCAGTCGTGGTAGGGGTAGGCGGCGTCCTGAAGCTCGATGGCTTCGAGCCACGGATTCTCCCGAGGCGGCTGATAGAAATGGCCGTGGATGCAGAGATAGCGCTCCATGGTTCAGGGCACCCTCGCCAGGCCGCGCCTCGCGGGAGCGGCCGCCCGTCGCCGGGGCGCGCGCGCCAGGCACGCCCGCCCGCTCATCCGTTCCCGGCGCCCCGGGTTCTGCCCGTGGAGTCTCATTCCCGGCGCTCGCCGCCGCTCGCTTCGGGTTTGAAGAATACGATCGCCAGCGGGGGAAGCGTGAGCGTCACACTGTGGGAGCGGCCGTGAGCCGGGAAGGGCACGGCCTCCACACCGCCGAGGTTGCCGTGGCCGCTTCCCCCGTACTCGCGGGCGTCGCTGTTGAGCAGCTCGCGCCAGAAACCACCTCGGGGCACACCGACCCGGTAGTTCGCCCGCGGCACGGGCGTGAAGTTCGCGACCACGAGGATGCAGTCCCCCCCGCGCGGGGCGCGCCGCAGGAACGCGAGCACACTCTGCAGCACATCGGAGCAATCCACCCACTCGAAGCCCTCGGGGTGGCTATCGCCCTCGTGCAGCGCGGGCTCGGCCCGGTAGAGCCAATTGAGGTCCCCCACCCAGCGCTGCAGCCCCGCGTGCGTGGGCCACTCGAGCAGCCCCCAATCGAGCTGGCCCTCGTGATCCCACTGCCGCCACTGGCCGAACTCGCCGCCCATGAACAGCAGCTTCTTGCCCGGCTGCGCCGCCTGGTAGCCCAGCAACAACCGCAGGTTCGCGAACTTCTGCCACCAGTCGCCCGGCATCTTCGCCAGCAGCGATCCCTTCCCGTACACGACCTCGTCGTGAGAAAGCGGGAGCACGAAGTTCTCGGAGAAGGCGTAGAGCATGCGGAACGTGAGCTCGCTGTGGTGGTAGGAACGATGGATCGGATCGCGCGAGAAGTAGCTCAGCGTGTCGTGCATCCATCCCATGTCCCACTTGTAGCCGAAGCCGAGCCCTCCGACGTAGGTCGGGCGCGAGACCATGGGCCAGGCCGTGGATTCTTCCGCTACGGTCTGAACGTCGGGGTACTCGCGATAGACGGTCTCGTTGAGCTGCCGCAAGAAGGCGAGGGCCTCCAGGTTTTCGCGGCCGCCGTACCGGTTGGGAATCCACTGCCCGGGACGGCGCGAGTAATCCAGGTAGAGCATCGAAGCCACGGCATCCACGCGCAGGCCGTCGGCATGGTAGAGGTCGAGCCAGAAGAGGGCGCTGCTCAGCAGGAAGCTACGCACCTCGTGGCGGCCGTAGTTGAAGATGGAGCTGTTCCAGTCGGGGTGGAAGCCTTGGCGCGGGTCGGCGTGCTCGAAGAGGTGCGTCCCGTCGAAGTAGGCCAGGCCGTGCTCGTCCGCCGGGAAGTGGGACGGCACCCAGTCGAGGATCACGCCGATGCCGTGCTGGTGGAGCGTGTCCACGAGCGCCATGAAATCCTGCGGCCTGCCGTAGCGGCTGGTGGGGGCGAAGTAGCCCGTGATCTGGTAGCCCCAGGATCCGTAGAAGGGGTGCTCCATCACGGGCAGGAACTCCACGTGGGTGAAGCCCATCCGCTCCACGTACTCCGCGAGCCGCGGAGCCAGCTCGGCGTAGGTCAGCCAGCGTCCGCCCTCCCGCATCCAGGATCCGAGGTGGACCTCGTAGATGGCCACCGGCGCCTCGAGGCCGAGCCGCCGTCCCCGCTCCGCCATCCACGTCTCGTCGTGCCAGGCGTAACCCAGATCCCAGACGATGGATCCCGTCGCCGGCGGGCACTCGTGGTAGAAACCGAAGGGATCCGCCTTGGCGACACGGTAGTCCCCGTACCGGGACACGAGGTGATACTTGTAGACCGCTCCCGGGCCCACGCCGGGGAGGAAACCCTCCCAGATGCCGGAGCTACCGCGCACGGCCAGCGGATGGGCTCCCGGCCGCCAATCGTTGAACTCGCCGACCACGGAGACCTCGCGCGCGTTCGGAGCCCACACAGCGAAAAACGTCCCCGCCACCCCGTCCAGCTCGCCCGGATGCGCCCCCAGCACGCGGTAGGCCCGCGCATGGGTGCCCTCGGCGAACAGGTAGAGATCCTGCTCGCCCAGGCGCGAGACGTCCGTCCGCGCTTCGCCGACCGTGCCCGTGCGCCACGCAGGTCCCCTGCTCCCCATGCTCATCCTCCCTTGCCGCCCGTGCCCCTGCGCGCCCGCCGCAGCCGACCGAGCCGCCGGCGCACGGTCGGCGAGCGCCGCACGCGCTCCAGGTCGTAGCGCGCCCTGCGCCGCCAGTTGGCCGCCCCGTCCGTCGTCCCCGGGACGTTCTGCGGCCGGCGCTCGAACCACAGGTCTTCGAGTTGCACCTGCACGACGCGCGCCGGGCTTGCGCCCAACGCCTCGAGACTCGCCTCGAACACCTCCACGAGGCGCGGCGTGCGGCCCGCGGGCAGCGCCCCGCACCGGCGCAGCTCGCGGACGAGCCACCGGCGCACAGCCTCGCGCCGGCGCTGTTCCGCCTCCGCGCGGCGCGCATCGATCCGCCCCGCCGCGAGGGCCTGAGGGATATCCTGCGCGGCCCAGAACGCCGCAAACGGCGGCATGTCATGCGTATTCCACGAGGCGACGCACGCCGCTGGCACGCGCAGGGGACGCCCTGGAGAGGCCGAGAACTGGAGCACGTACATGCGGGACAGCCCGTGCCGGCGCATCATCGGTCGGAGCTCGCGCGGCACCGTGCCCAGATCCTCGCCCACGACGAGACAGCCCTGCCGCCGCGATTCGATGGCGACCACGGCGTAGAGCTCCTCCGCCGGGTAGCGCACGTAGACGCCGTCGCTCGCGGCGAAACCCTCGGGAATCCAGTACAGTCGGTGCAGCGCCATCACGTGATCGAGCCGCAACAACGAGGCCGGACCCATCTGGTGCGCCAGGCAGCGGCGGAAATAGGCATGACCGTCCTCGCGCGTGCGCTGCGGGTGCAGGGGCGCGAAGCTCCAGTCTTGCCCCCTGCGGAAGAAGGGATCGGGAGGCGCGCCAGCGTGGATGCCCGGGACGAAGGCCTGCGGCTCGCTCCAGGTATCGAAACCGGAGGGATGGCAGCCGAGCGGAAGGTCGAGGGCCAGCGCGGCACCCGCCCTCCGCGCCCGCGCCACCGCCTCCTGGAGCTGCCGGGTGGCGGCCCACTGTGCGTACGCGTAGGCCCGCTCGCGCTCCTGCGGCACCTCGCCCGCTCGCAGCGCCCCCGAGCGCCAGCGCTCCGGCCAGCGCGCCCACGGCGCGCCGCGACACTCCAGGGCGGCGCGAAAGCGCGCGTACTGCACCACGAGCGGCCGCTCGGAGAGAAACCCTCGCAGGGCAGCCGACCATCCAGGCGAAGCCGCCACCGCACCCGCCAGGGCTCCGAAGGCCTCGCGCTTGAGCCTCCAGATCGCGCGGTAATCCACGAGAGGGCCCGCTCGCAGCGAGGTGGCGCGCCGGCGCCATGCCGGAGGTCCCGAGCCCTGCACTGCGGCGGGAAGATCCCGCACCTCGGGCAGCGCCGGGATGTCCACATAGAACTCGTTCCACATCAGACGGCTCACCGGAACGTAGGGGCTCGGCTCGCAGGGCTCCTCGAGGAACAGCGGCAGCAGCGGCAGCGTCGCCAGGAACGTGCCGCCCTGCGCCGCGAGCCAGCACGCGAGCTCGGCGAGCACCGTGTAGTCGCCGCTGCCCCAGCTGCGAGACCGCGAAAGCGCGTAGAGCGGGACGAAGACGCCCCAAGCACGCTCCGGCCCCTCGCCCCGAGCGCCCCAGGCGCGTTTCGGCGCGCAGAACAGGTGCGCGCGGCCCTCGCACCGCCCCCAGCCGATCTCGAGACGGTGGTAGCCGGTAGGCCAGTCTGCCCCGAGACGGCAGCGCAGGGCGACGCGAGCTCGACCGTCTACCCGTGCCGCCCCCGCGGGCTCCAGGACATCCAGGGGTAGCGACGCGCTCCACTGACCGCCCTGCTCGAAAACGACGCGCAGCCCGAGCCTTCCCTTCGGCTGCGCCGCCGGCAGGCGCACCACGAACTGCGCGGGCTCGCCTTCCCAGGCGACGACCACGGGTTCCAGCAACCGCGACCCGATGTCCCGCTCGCGCTCCTCGAGCGCCGCTTGCACGTCCTTCTCCCGCGCGACGGGGGCGCCGAGCGCCCGCAGCGCCGCCAGCAGCACCTCCGGCCGGGCCCGCCGAAGGCGCCCCTCCAGGTCGCGGTAGGCGACGGCGACGCCCCACGCCTCCGCGAGACGCTCCAACGCGGGCCGGGGATCGCTCAACTCGAGGGCCCGCATCCAAGCCGGTCAGTTCCGGCAGCCCGCGCCGTTTCTTTGCGCACCGCCCCCCCCGCCTCTCGAACGCGCGCCTGCGGGACGGCGCTTCGCGTTCGGAACGTGGTCTCCGAGTCCACGGGATCGGACCTCCTCCGCGTCGGCCCCCGAGGCTTCCGGCCCGGGCGCCATCGCAGCCTATCGTTGTCCGGGATCAGACGCCCGCGCCCTCATCCCGGAGACTGGAGGCGCAGGAGACCAGGATGGCCGCACCCCCGGCCCGCTCCTCAGGGCTCGGCAGTCGGGGGCAACGGAGCGTTGCGGACGGGCTGGGGCTCCTCGGGAACGAGGAGCCACCCGGCGAGATAGGCGAGCACTCCGGGAAGCAAACCCGTCAGCAACGTGCCCAGCACCCACGACAGGCGGACCACCGTGGGGTCGACTCCGAGGTAGCGCCCGAGCCCGGCACAGAGGCCGGCCGCTTGCCCCTCCCTCGGCGAGCGGAACAGTCGCTTCATCGCCTCCCGCCTGCTCCCATGCGCTGCGGGCCGGAGCGGCTCCGCGGTCCTTATATAACGCCCTGCGTAACGCCCGGCCAGACCTGCCGCGAGGCCTGCGGAACCGGGTTATACTTCACGCGCAGGCCAGCGCGGGGTGCAAGGGGAGTTTTTCCTTCGGGACACGGGAACTTGAAACCGGTCGAGCTGCCCTCTCTCGACGCCATCCGCGCGGCCCAGGAGCGCATCTCTTCGCTCGCCTGGCGCACGCCCCTCGTGCCCCTTCAGCACGAAGAGGCCCCGGGCTCGGTTCAGCTCAAGCTCGAGAACTTGCAGCCGGTGGGCTCCTTCAAAATCCGCGGGGCAGCGCACGCCCTGTGCCGGCTGCCCCGTGCGGAGTTGCGGGACGGCGTCTCCACCGCGAGCGCGGGCAACATGGGACGGGCCGTGGCCTACGTCGCACGCCTGCTGGGAGTCGCGTGCCGGGTGATCGTCCCCCAGCACGCCCCGGAAACGAAGCTGCGGGGCATCGAGCGCGAAGGGGCCGAGATCGTGCGCGTGCCCTTCGACCGCTGGTGGACCTTGTTGCTCGATCCCCGGGGAGACGAGATCCGGGGCCGCTTCGTGCATCCCGTGTGCGACACGGATGTCATCGCCGGCCATGCCACGATCGGCCTCGAGATCGCCGAGGCGCTGCCCGAACTCGATGCGGTGATCGTGCCGTTCGGAGGCGGCGGCCTCGGTTGCGGGATCGCCACGGCTCTCCGGGCGCTCGGGCGCGACTGCCGCGTCTACGCCAGCGAGATCGAGACCGCGGCACCCCTGGCCGCTTCCCTGGCCGCGGGCCAGCCCGTCGAAGTGCCCTACACCCCGAGCCTGGTGGACGGGATCGGCGGCAAGAGCCTGCTGCCCGGGATGTGGGAGCTCGCGCGGGAGCTTCTCGCCGGCTCGATCGTCGTCGGCTTGCGGGAGACGGCCGAGGCGGTGCGGGCGCTCGCCGAGCGCCACCGCGTGATCGCCGAAGGGGCGGCCGGCACGGCGCTCGCCGCGGCCCTCACGGGTCACGCCGGAGCCGGCACGACGGTGTGCGTCGTTTCGGGCGGCAACATCGACGCCGCCAAGCTGAGCGCGATCCTGGAGGGCCGGGTCCCGTGAGCCGCAGCGCCGACGGCCCGCCGGGCGACGTGAGGACGCGCCGCGAGGCGCAGCGGCGCGCCTCGCGCATCCGCGCCTTCCAGCAGGAGCTGAGCGAGCTGGAACAGGCCGGCCTGCTGACCCTCGCGCCGGAGCAGCGCCGGCGCGTGGAGATCCATCACGCGCGGGGCGAGAGCACGGCCGAACCCCTGGAGCAGGCCCGCGAACAGCTGGAGTGTGCTCGGCGGGAGCACTCGCGCCTGTGCTCCGTGGACGCAGGCACGGACCCTGCCAGCCTGCGCGCCGCTTATTCCGATCGCTCCCGCTTGTTTGATTCTGCCGGGGGTGATCCACCTGCGCGTCGTGCGCTCGTGGAACGAGGACCTGGAGCGGGAGGGACCGCCCGAGCTCGGCGGCTCGGTCGAGCTTCTCGTGGATCGGGTCGTCGTGCCCCGCCGCCTGCGCGAGGGGCTGCAAGGGATCCTCGGGCAGGAAGGCTCCCCGCCGCGCTACCGTGCGACGCTGCGCACTGGGGGGCGGTTCGAACCCTGGCTGGCGGCGATCGCCCCTTACGCGGAGAACTCCGCTAGAGGTTCAACTTCGCCTGTTGTTCCTTGACGTGGGCCGCCGACGCCCGCAGCGCCCGAAGTTCGTCCTCCCCAAGGCGCATCTCGAACACGCGCTCCACGCCTCCGGCGCCGAGCAGCACGGGCACGCCGACGAACACCCCCTCGAGGCCGTACTCGCCCTCGAGCCACGCCGCGCAGGGAAGCACCTTTTTCTTGTCCCGCAGGATCGCTTCCACCATTTCCACCACCGAGGCCGCCGGTGCGTAGTACGCCGAGCCGGTCTTGAGCAGCGAGACGATCTCGCCGCCTCCGAGCGCGGTGCGCTTGACGAGGGCCTCGATCCTGTCCTGCGGCAACAGCTCCGGCAGGGGGATCCCGCCCACCGTGGCCAGCCGCGGCAGGGGCACCATCTGGTCGCCGTGGCCGCCGAGGACGACGGCGCTCACGCTCTCCACGGAAACCCCGAGCTCCATGGCGATGAAGGTTCGGAAGCGCGCCGTGTCGAGGATGCCCGCCATGCCCACCACGCGCGATCGGGGAAACCCCGAGACCCGCTTCGCCACGTAGCACATCACATCGAGAGGATTCGAGACGACGACGAGGATCGCATCGGGCGAGCGCCGCACGGCCTCCGCGGTGCAGGTCCGGACGATCTCGGCGTTTTTCTGCTGGAGGTCGTCGCGGCTCATCCCCGGCTTGCGCGCGAGCCCCGCGGTGATCACGACGACGTCGGAGCCCGCGGTTTCCTCGTAACCGTTCGTCCCCACCACACGCGCGTCGAAGGGCTCGGCGGCGCCCGACTGGAGCAGGTCGAGGCTCTTGCCCTGGGGCATCCCCTCCACGATGTCCACCAGCACCACGTCGCCCAGCTCGCGGCACGCGCAACCCATGGCGACGTGCTCGCCCACGTGCCCCGCGCCGATGACCGTGATCTTGCGCCTCATAGGACCCTCCCTACGGCAGGCGTTCGATGATCGCCGCGGCGAACTCGGAGCAGCGCACCTCCCGCGCGCCCTCCATCTGGCGTGCCAGGTCGTAGGTGACGATCTTGTCCCCCACCGTGCGCGCCAGCCCATCCACGATCGCCTGCGCGGCGTCGTTCCAGCCCAGATGCTCCAGCATCATCACCCCGGAAAGGATCAGCGAGCTCGGGTTGACCTTGTCCTGCCCCGCGTACTTGGGCGCCGTCCCGTGCGTGGCCTCGAAGAACGCGATCTCGTCCGACATGTTGGCCCCCGGCGCCATCCCCAGGCCGCCCACCTGTGCCGCGCAGGCGTCGGAGAGGTAATCGCCGTTGAGGTTGGGCGTGGCGATGACCGCGTACTCGCGGGGGCGCAGGAGCACCTGCTGGAACATGGCGTCCGCGATGCGGTCCTTGATCACGACCCTGCCCGCGGGGCGCTGGCCGCCGTACTCGGCCCACAGGGCTTCCTCGGTGATCGTCTGCTCGGCGAATCGCTCCCGCGCCACCTCGTAGCCCCAGTCCCGGAACGCGCCCTCGGTGAACTTCATGATGTTGCCCTTGTGCACGAGGGTGACGCTGTCCCGGCCGTGCTCCAGGGCGTAGCGAATCGCCTTGGCCACGAGCCGCTTCGTGCCGAAGGGCGAGATGGGTTTGATGCCGATGCCGGAATCCTGGCGCACCTTCTGGCCCAGCTCCTCCTCGAGAAAGCCGAGCAGCTTGCGCGCTTCTCCGCTCCCCGAAGGCCACTCGATGCCGGCGTAGACGTCCTCCGTGTTCTCGCGAAAGATGACCACGTCCAGGTCCTGCGGCCGGCGCACCGGGGCGGGCACGCCCGGGATCCAGCGCACGGGACGCACGCAGGCGTAGAGGTCGAGCCGCTGGCGCAGGGCGACGTTCAGGCTGCGGATGCCTCCGCCCACCGGCGTGGTCAAGGGCCCCTTGATGGCCACCCGCAACTCCCGCACCGCCTCGACCGTCTGCTCGGGAAGCCACGACCCGAACCGCCGGTGCGCTTTCTCTCCGGCGAAGATCTCGTACCAGGCGATGCGCCGGCGGCCACCGCTCGTTTTCTCCACCGCCGCGTCGAGGACGCGCCGGGTGGCGGCCCAGATCTCGGGGCCGATGCCGTCGCCTTCGATGAACGGAATCACGGGCGTGTCGGGAACGACGAGGCGCCCGTTCTCGTACCGGACAGGTTCTCCCTCGGCGGGCGCGGGGAACCCTGGACCCATCGGGCGAATCTCCTCTGTGGAGCCGCAGCGGGCGCCGCGCGCCCGGCCGCCCTCGAAGCCTAGCGCACCGGCCCTGGAGCGTCAAAAGCCCGAGCGGAGCGCGCCGCTCCCTTGCCGCGCCTGCCCGGCGCTCAGTACTGAACCAGCGTCCCCTCGCGCTTGGCCCGGCGGATCGCGATACGGGAGAAGAACAAGCCGGCAGGCACGAGCAGCGCCGTCAGCAGCGCCAGTCGCGCGAGCGGTTCGTGCAGCTCCGCCGAGGGGCGCCCCTGGAGCAGCGCGCCCCGCACGATCCGCAGTGAGTAGGTGATGGGCAGGTACTCCGACACCGGCCGCAGTGCCTGCGGCAACTGCTCCACCGGGAAGAACACGTTGCCGAAGAAAGTCGTCAGACCGCTCAGAAAAAAGTTGATCGGATCGCCGCGCTTGAAGTAGAGGATGAAGGACGCCGAAAGCAAGCCCAGTCCGGCCGAGGACAACAGGGTCAGGCCGATCCCCAGGGCCAGCACGTCCAGGCTGTTCGCGTGCAAGCGCACGCCGAACACCAGCGTGGCGAACAGCAGGTAGACCAGCACGCGGATCGCCCCGTAGGTGAAGTCCCACGCCGCGGAGGAAAAGATCACGATCGAGGTCGGCGTGGGCGAGACGAGCATCGCTTCCAGCGTGCCCAACAGTTGCTCGTTGCGGATCTTGCGCGAAAAGGAGTAGAGCGCCGTGGAAAAGTAGTACTGGAACGCGAGACCCACGAGCAGCCACGGGAAAGGCGGGATTCCGTCCAGACCCTCCGTACGGGGGTCGATCATCTTCGTCATGAAATAGAAGGCACCGACGGAGAAAAACATCCCCAGGACCTGGAAGAGGAAGGCCACGCGGTAGGTCACCTCGGAGAGGAAATCGCGCTTGAGGAAGGCGTAGAGCTTGCGCACATTGCGCATCATGCCCGCGGCTCCTCCTCGTCCTCCGCTTCCAGGATGCGCGCGAAGGCCTCCTCCAGGTCGGGCTCGACGCTCTCGCACGACTGCAGCGCCACCCCCGAGCCGAGGATGACGCGCAGCGCATCGTCCAGGCGCGCACGCCCATCGAGCGCCAGCGTCACGCGCTGGCCCCCGTCCGCAGGCTCGACCGCGATCACCTCGAACGGACCCGCCAGCCCCGGAGGCCAGGCGCTGACCTCGAGCCGGAAGCGGCGCTGCCGGATCCCCCAGCGCCGCACCTCCGCGACCGTGCCCACCTGCCGCACCTTGCCGCGCACGAGGATCGCGATCCTGTCGCACAAGACCTCCGCTTCGCGCAGGTTGTGGGTCGCCAGCAGAATCGTCTTGCCGTCCCGGCGATTGAGCTCGTCCTTGACCAAGCGGCGCAGGGCGCGGGCCGCGGCGGGATCGAGGCTGCGGGTGGGCTCGTCCATCAGCAGCAACGGCGGATCGTGCAGCAGCGCCCGCGCGATGGCCAGGCGCTGCTTCATGCCCGAAGAGTAGTCCGAGAACCGGCGCTCGGCGTCCTCCAGCAGATCCAACCGCCGCAGCAACGTTTCGATGCGGCGGGCGGTGGCGCGGGCAGGCACGTCGTACAGGCAGGCGAAGAAGTCCAGATTCTCCCGCCCCGAAAGACGCCAGTAGAAAGAGCGCTCGTCGGAGTTGACGAGGCCGATCTTGGGCTTGACCCGGTCCTCGTGCGCGATCGACTCCCCCGCCACGCGCGCCTGACCGCGATCGGGCAGGATCAAGCAGGAGAGGATCTTGAGCAACGTGGTCTTGCCCGCCCCGTTGGGGCCGAGCAGACCGAAGATCTCCCCCTCGCGCACCTCGAGGCTCACGCCGCGCAGCGCGTGCACCCGCTCGGGGCGCCGGAGGGGATGGCGCAGCATCTCCCCCACGGATTTCTTCTTGGCGAAGCTCTTCGCGAGCCCCGAGACTTCGATGGCCCGTCCCACGCGTATCCTCGGCGGCGGAGCATTCTACCCCGCGGCTCCGCGCGGCCAGTCTTACCTACCGCCCGGAAGCCGCCGCGGGCCGGGCTACTCCAGCGCCGAGAGCGCGGCCTCGTAGTCCGGCTCCTGCCCGATCTCGGGCACGAGCTGGGCGTGCCGCACCGTGTCGTTCTCGTCCAGAACCAGCACCGCACGGGCGCACAAGCCCGCCAGCGGCCCGTCCGTGATCAGCACCCCGTAGTCCTTGGCGAAGTTGCGGTCGCGCATCATGGAGAGCGCGACGACCCTGTCCAGCCCTTCGGATGCGCAGAAGCGCTTCTGGGCGAAGGGCAGATCGGCGGAAACGACGAGCACCACCGTGTTCTCGAGCGCGGCGGCGCGTTCGTTGAACTTCCTGGTCTGCGTCGCACAGACCGGCGTATCCAGGCTGGGCACGATGTTGAGGACCTTGCGCTTGCCGGCGAACTGCCCCAGGCTCACGTCGCGAAGCTCGGCATCGACAAGCTTGAACTCGGGGGCCCTGCTGCCCACGGCAGGCAACTGGCCGATCGTGTGGCACGGACGACCCTTGAGCGTGATCGTGGCCATCGAGCACCTCCTTGGCCCGTCCTGGGCGGCTCGCTGCGCCTCCAAATCCGAGGCGCCGCACACGCTAGCACACGCGCGGCCTGGGGTATAAAAAGCGAACAACGACGCTTGACGGCAAGGGAGGACGCACGATGCACGAGGCAGGCGCAAGAGGTCGGGCCCGCAAGGCGCGCCCGCGGGGGCGGCCTTGCCCGGTTCTCGCTTTGGCGCTTTTCGCCGCCGTCGCATCCCTTTCGGCAGATCCATCCCCGGCCGAGGGAGAGATCCGGGGAAAGGTTCTGAACCCGGAAGGCCAGCCGCTCGCGGGTGCGACGGTCATGGCGCGACCCGGGGAGCCAGAGAGCACCAAGGCCGCCTCCCCGGCGACCTCGCGGACGGACGAGACGGGGGCCTTCCTGCTCGAGGGGCTCTCCGGTGAGACGTTTCGGGTCTTCGTGCGCGCCGAAGGATACGCCCCCGCCTTCTTTCCCGAGGTTCCCGCGGGGGCGAGACTGACCGTTCGGCTCGCCAAGGGTCTGTCCCTGCACGGCCGGCTGCTCGACCGCTCGACGGGGCGGCCCGCGGGAGGCGCCACGGTACGGGTCTGTCCCGAGGCAGCATGGAGGCAGTTCGGACGGGCCGTGTGCATCGAAGCACGGAGCGGAGAGGATGGAAGCTTCACCGTGCCGGGCATCCCGCCTTCGGACCAGCACCTGGAAGCGGTGGCGCCAGGCTACGGCCTCGCCCGCCGCGAGGTTCCTTTCGGGCGCGGAGGCGGCCCGCAGACCCTGGAATGGTTCCTGGATCCGGGGGCCGCTGTGGGGGGCCGTGTGCTGGACGCGTCAGGCCAGCCGGTGGCCGGGGCGGAGGTCGTGGCCCTGCCGACCTCGTTCCGCAGCGGGCCTTCGGCTCGCGAGGCCGAGCGCGTCACCACCGACGAGCAAGGGGCCTTCTTGTTCGAGGGCTTGCCCCAGGACCGGTACCAGTTGCAGGCGCGCAAACCGGGCGCGGGCTCGGCGCGGGGCGTGCCGTTCGACCTCGTGCCGCGACGGGATCGGCGCGATCTCGTCTTGCAGTTGAGCGGCGGCGCGTCGCTACGGGCGAAGCTGCTCGACCCCGAGGAACGGACCGTGACCGACGCGAGCGTGCAGCTGGCGCACGACCGGAGCGTGAGCGCGACCGTGGCCAGGGAGCAGATCGTACGGGGCGAGGACGGTACGCTGACCGTGACAGGGCTCGAGCCGGGAGAGTACGACATCCAGTTCCTGCCCGATGCCTGGCCCGGGGTCGTACGCAAGGGCGTGCGTCTGGAAGAGGGGAAAACGACCGAGCTCGGCACGCTGCGCCTCAGGCGCGGAGAGCGCCTGGGCGGGATCGTCCGCAGCCGCGATGGGTCGCCCCTCGCGGGTGCGAAAGTCTCCGCGACGTGGAGCACCGGGGACGGTTCCTGGACGCGCCGCAGCACCTGCGGGCCCGAAGGGCGCTTCAGCCTCGAGGGCCTCGATCCGGAGGCGACGTTCTCCCTCGCCGCCTCCGCCGAAGGCTTCGCCACAGCCCGACAGGAAGAGGTGGCGCCGGGGCGCGAAGACCTGGTCTTCGCCCTCGAACCGCTCGGCCGCATCTCCGGCGAGGTGCGGCTCGCGGAGGGAGGCGTCCCGGCTGCGTTCGAGGTACGCCTCTACCCGGGCGAGCGCGGGGAGCGCCTCGGGGTCTTCCTCGGCATCGACCGCCGCGAGTTCGAGGACCCCGAAGGGCGCTTCGAGTTCGACAACGTGACGCCCCAAACCTACCTCGTGGAGATCCAGGCCGAGGGCCGGGCCGCCTCCCTCGTGGAGCACGTGGAGGTGCGCAGCGGCGAGACGACGGACCTCGGGCGCGTGTTGCTCGAGCGGGGGGCCTCGCTCCCGGGCCGCGTCCTCACCTCCGAAGCCCTCCCGATCCCGGGCGCGATCGTTTCCGCTTCGCGGGCTTCACTGCTCCCCGGCGGCTACCGCGCGGGAGGCGGTTCGAGCGCGATGACGGACGAGAACGGCTCCTTCGTGCTCGAGGGCTTGCGGGCCGGTGTCTACACCGTCCGCGTCGTGCATCCGGACTACGCCGAGGGGGAAGCCCGCGCCGAGGTTCCTCTCGAAGGGACACCGCCGCCGATCGAGATCCGGCTCAGCCGCGGGGGGGCCATCGCCGGAACGGTGCGCGACGCGGCGGGCCTCCCGCTGGAAGGCCAGCGCCTCTTCGTGGTCACCGGGATCATGGACTTGGGCCGCCGCTACGCCATCACCGACGCCGAGGGGCGGTACCGCATGGACAAGCTCGAACCCGGCACGTACCGGGTCGCGCGCTTCCGCGGTGAGGACCTGCAGTCGAAACCGGCGCTCGTGCGCGAGGGCGAAACGACCGTCGTGGATTTCCGCGACGACGAGGGCATCCTCGTCCACGGCACCGTCTCGCGCTCGGGAGCACCCGTGGCCGAGGCGAAGCTCATCTTCCTCCAGCCGGGGGAGGGATCGTTTCTGACGCCGAAGATGGCCGCGAGCGACGCGGAAGGGCGCTACTCCCTGCGGCTCGAGGCCTCGGGCCGTTACGAGGTCCTCGTGAGCGTGGGCGAGGGCCTGGAAAAGATGACGCGGGTCGAGCTGGAAATCCCGGACACACCCGAGGTCCGGCGGGACATCGTCCTGGCACAGCTCGGCATCGCCGGTCGCGTGACCGACGCGGACGGGGCGGCGGTTCGGGCCCAGGTGACGGCGGTCCCCGAGGGCGCGGCACCGTCGCCGATCCCGCGCTTCGCCCACAGCGACGCGAGCGGCGCCTACAGCCTGACGCTGCCCCCGGGCCGCTACGCCGTCGCGGCCACGGCGGAGGGTTACGTGGCGGACCACAGGCCGGGGGTGGAGGTGAGCGAGGCGAGCGGCGTCGTCCCGCTCGACTTCGTCCTGCGCAAGGGCACCACGCTGCGGGGCCGGGTCCTGGACCCCCTGGGGCAGCCCGTGGGAGGTGCGATCGTTTACGCCAGCCCCTCCGGTGCGGCGAACCCCGCGGCCACCGCCGGCACGCAAACCGACCTCCGGGGCGAGTTCGAGCTGCGCGTGCCTCCCGAAGGTCCGCTCGACGTCCACGTGCTCGCCGGCGGCTGGGCACCGACGACGCTCTCGGGCGTGAGGCCGGATCCCGAGGAGCCTCTCGTCATCTCCTTGCGGCGCGGCGGAAGCATCCTCGTGCGTGTCGTGCGCCCCGACGGGACGCCGCTCGAAGGGGTGATCGTGCGGGCCGTACCGGAGGAGCTCGCGCGGGCCCCGGAGGCCGCGCTCGCCTGGTTCACCCGCTGGCGCCAGGTGCGGCCGACCAACCTCGAAGGCGAAACGGTGATCGACCTGCTGGCGCCGGGCCGCTACCGGTTGGAGGTCGAGGGGGCGCAAACTCCCGGCGCGGTCGAGGTGGAGGTGCGGGAAGGCGCGCGCAGCGAGGCCACCGTCGTCGCCGGGAGCTGAGAGACCGTTCGCCGCCAAGGGGTTCGGGCTTCCGCGGGGCCGGCGGGGGCGTGTGCCATAATCCCCCTCCGAAAGTCGAGGCCGGGAGTTGTGCGATGAGCGCCGCCGATCCGCGCCCGCCGCTGACCACGCTCTCCGAGGAAGAGGAGATGTTCCGCCAGGCGGTGCGCCATTTCGCCGAAGCCGAGGTGCGCCCGCGAGCGAAAGCCATGGAACAGGCCGGCCGCTACGACGAGGCGCTGCTGGACAAGCTGTTCGCGATGGGGCTCATGGGCATCGACGTGCCCGAGGAATTCGGCGGCGCCGGGGGAACGTTCTTCCAGTCCATCCTGGCGGTGGAAGAACTCTCGCGTGCCGACGCCGCCGTCGGCGTGATGGTGGACGTGCAGAATACACTGTTCAACAACGCCATCCGCCGCTGGGGCACCGCCGAGCAACAGCGAGCGTTTCTCTCGCGGACCTCCCGCGACACGGTGGCCGCCTATGCCCTCTCCGAGGCCGACTCCGGCTCCGATGCCTTCGCCCTCCAGTGCCGGGCCCGGCGCGACGGCGAGGACTGGGTGCTCGACGGACGGAAGATGTGGATCACGAACGCCGCCGAGGCGGGCCTATTTCTCGTCTTCGCCACGGTGGATCCGAGCCTGGGCTACAAGGGCATCACGGCGTTCGTCGTGGCGCGCGACGCCCCGGGTTTCGCCGTGGGCAAGCGCGAGGACAAGCTGGGCATCCGCGCCTCGAGCACGTGCGAGCTGATCCTCGACCGCTGCCGGGTCCCCGGGAACGGCTTGCTGGGCGAGGTGGGCCAGGGTTACAAGATCGCCATCGAAACGTTGAACGAGGGTCGCATCGGGATCGGCGCCCAGATGCTGGGGCTCGCCACCGCAGCCTTCGAGGCGGCGGTGGGCTACGCCAAGGAGCGACGCCAGTTCGGACGCCCCATCGCCGAATTCCAGGCCGTGCGTTTCCTGCTCGCCGACTGCGCCACGCGCCTGGAGGCGGCGCGGCTGCTCGTCTACAACGCGGCGCGGCTGCGCGATGCGGGCCAGCCGTTCACGAAGCAGGCGGCGATGGCGAAGCTCGGCGCCAGCCAGACGGCGGAGTTCGTCTGCTCCAAAGCGGTGGAGATCTTCGGCGGGTACGGCTACACGACCGAGTACCCCGTCGAGCGCTACTACCGGGACTGCAAGATCGGCCAGATCTACGAGGGCACGACCCACATGCAGCTGCACACGATCGCCCGGCAGATCCTCGACCGATGAGCGCGCCCGCGGACGGTCCGAGGCCACCGCTGTTCGTCCGGGCCTGCCGGGCAGAGCCGGTGGAGCGCACCCCGATCTGGATCATGCGGCAGGCTGGCCGCTACTTGCCCGAGTATCGCGCGGTGCGGGAGAGGGTGGGTTTCCTCGAGCTGTGCAAGAGCCCCGACCTGGCGGCGGAGGTGTCGCTTCAGCCCGTGCGGCGCTTCGGCCTCGACGCTTGCATTTTGTTCTCGGACATCCTGCTGCCTGCGGAGCCGATGGGCCTCGAGCTGCGCTTCGGGCCGGCCCCCGTGCTCGAGCCGCCCGTGCGCACGGCCCAGGACGTGGCGCGCCTGCGGCCCGTGGATGTGGAAGCGTCGCTCGGCTTCGTCTACGAGGCGATCCGGCTCCTGCGCCGCGAGCTCGGAGGCCGCCTGCCGGTCATCGGCTTCGCCGCCGCCCCGTTCACCTTCGCCGCTTACCTCGTGGAGGGCCGCGGCTCCAAGAGCTTCGCCCGCATCCGCGGCTTGCTCCACGCCGACCCGGCGACCGCGCACCGGCTGCTCGTCAGGGTGAGCGACGTGCTCGCCGACCATCTCGCGGCGCAGGTGCGGGCCGGGGCGCAGGCCGTGCAGCTGTTCGACACCTGGGCGGGCTGGCTCGGCCAGGAGGACTTCGAGACCTTCGCCCTCGCCTACGCAAACCGGGTCCTGGAGCGCCTCGCCGGCCTCGGGGCGGTGCCCCGGATCTACTTCGCCCTGGGGGCGGCCCACCTCTTGCCGGTGCTGCGGCAGTCGAGAGCGGAGGTTCTGGGAGTCGACTGGCGCGTGGGCCTCGATCGGGCCTCGGCGCAGCTCGAGCACCGCTTCGTGCTCCAGGGCAATCTCGACCCCGCGCGGCTGCTCGGCCATCCCGGCGAACTCGTGGCGGCGGCGCGGCGCGTCCTGGAAGCGGGGCGCGTGGCGCCGGGCCACATCTTCAACCTCGGCCACGGGATCTTGCCGCAAACCCCGGTGGCGCAGGTCCAGCGCCTTGTCGAAGCGGTGCAACGCGAGGCCGTCCCGGGGACGGGAGGCGCGGGGGGCTAGAGTGGGGCGCCCGTCCCTCCAGGGGAGCGCTCAGGTGCGAGTTCGTCGTAAAGCCTGGAGGCCCGTTCTCGGGGCCAGCGCCTGCGTGGCCAGTGTCCTGCTCTGCGGATGCTTCGCGCGACCGACGGACGACCCCGCCCTCCAGCGCGCGCGGCGCTTGGCTCGGGAAGCGGTGATCGTCGACACGCACATCGATGTCCCGTACCGGCTCCTGGAGCGCTGGGAGGACATCTCCCAGCGCACCCGCGAGGGACACTTCGATTACCCCCGGGCGCGCGCGGGGGGTCTCGACGCCGCCTTTTTCTCCATCTACGTGCCCGCGTCCTACCAGGCATCGGGCGGGGCGAAGGCGCACGCGGAGCGGTTGATCTCCATGGTCGAGGATCTCGTCGCGGCCCACCCCGATCGGTTCGCCCTCGTGCGCTCGCCCGCCGAGGTGCGCAAGCTCCGGGGCGGCGACCGGATCGGCATCGCGCTCGGCATGGAGAACGGGGCCCCCATCGAAGAAGACCTGGGCAACCTGCGCATTTTCTACGAGCGAGGCGTCCGCTACATCACCCTCACCCACGCCGAGAACAACCAGATCTGCGACTCTTCCTACGCCGCGCAGCGCCGCTGGCACGGGCTGAGCCCCTGGGGCCGCCAGGTGGTCGCCGAGATGAACCGCCTGGGCATCCTGGTGGACGTCTCGCATATCTCCGACGAGGCCTTCGAGCAGGTGCTCGAGATCTCGCGCGCTCCCGTCATCGCGTCGCACTCCTCGTGCCGCGCCTTCACCCCGGGCTGGGAGCGGAACATGGATGACGCGATGATCCGCGCCCTCGCCGCCCGCGGCGGCGTGATCCAGATCAACTTCGGCTCGGCCTTCTTGCGCGACGACGCCCGAATGGGGCTCGAAGCTTTCCGCGACGCCTTCGAGCGCTTCCTCGAGTCCGAGGGCATCGAGCCCGCGTCTGCCCGCGCCCGCGCGTTTCGCGAGAGCTACTTCGCGGAGCATCCGGTCGCGCGGGGCACGGTGGCCGACGTGGCGGACCATATCGATCACGTCGTGAAGCTCGCCGGGGTGGAGCACGTGGGTCTGGGTTCCGATTTCGACGGCGTCCGCACGCTTCCCCAGGGGCTCGAGGACGTCTCCGGCTATCCCCATTTGATCGCGGAGTTGATCCGCCGCGGCTACGGGGAAGACGCGATCCGCAAGATCTGCGGGGAGAACCTGCTGCGCGTGTGGGAGGAAGCCGAGCGCGTGGCGCGCGAACTGCAGGCAGGCGGCGAGCGCTGAACGGGAGGGATGCGATGCTGCGTCTCATGCGGTCGGTCGTCGTGACGGTGGGCCTGGCGCTGACCCTCGCCTGTGCGTCGGGCGAGCCGCCCTCGGGGCGCCCCGCGTGGGCCCTCGCCATCCACGGGGGTGCGGGGGCGATCCCGGCGGATGCGCCGGAGGCGGAAAAGCGCGCCTATTTGGCGTCGCTGAGGCGGGTGCTCGAGCTCGGCCGCTCCGTGCTGGCCGAAGGGGGTACGAGCCTCGACGCGGTGGAACGGGTGATCGCGGCGCTCGAGGACGATCCCCTGTTCAATGCGGGCAAGGGTGCCGTGCTCAACCGCGAGGGCGAGGCCGAACTCGACGCTTCGATCATGGACGGCGCGACCCTCGCCTGCGGCGCCGTGGCGGCGGTGCGCACCGTGAAAAACCCGATCCAACTGGCGCGGCGCGTCATGGAAAAAACGCCGCACGTGCTTCTGGCGCGAGAGGGGGCGGAACGCTTCGCCGAAGCCCAAGGACTGAGCCTCGTGCCCCCGGCCTACTTCGTCACCGAACGGCGACAACGCCAATGGGAGCAGTGGCGTGCGTCCCAGGGCGGCGGCACCGTGGGCGCCGTGGCCCTCGACCGTTACGGGAACCTAGCCGCGGGAACCTCGACCGGCGGGCTGACGGGCAAGATGCCGGGCCGCGTGGGCGACAGCCCGATCATCGGCGCCGGGACCTACGCGGCCAACGCCACCTGCGCCGTATCCGGCACCGGGCGGGGCGAGGAATTCATCCGCCACGGTGTGGCGCGACGCATCGCGCTGCTCATGGAGCTGCGCGGCCTGGACGTGGAGGAGGCCGCGCGGCAGGTCGTGCACGAGGTCCTGCGCCCGGGCGACGGGGGCGTGATCGCGGTGGACCGGCACGGGCACATCGCCATGGAGTTCAACACGCCAGGGATGTTCCGCGGGGCGGCGGATGCGACCGGGCGCTTCGAGGTGGCGATCTGGAAGGAATGATCCCGGTCGGAGCCGAGGGGCGGGCCTAGCGTGGAACGGGTGTTCGCGGTCGTCGGCGGGGGCATCAGCGGCCTCACCTGCGCCTACCATCTGCGCCGCGCCCTGCCCGGGGGCACGGAAGACCGCGTTCTCTGCCTGGAGGCGAGCGCGCGGCCGGGAGGGAAGATCCGCACTGGCGCGCACGAGGGTTACCTCTGCGAGTACGGCCCCACCGGATTCCTGGACAACGCGCCGGAGACCCTGGAACTCGTGCGATCGCTCGAGCTCGAGCGCGAGCTCGTGGTCGCGCGGGCGGAGGCGGCGCGGCGCTACCTGTTCGTGCGGGGCCGGCTGCGGCCCGTGCCCACCGGCCCCTTGGCGCTCTTGCGCTCCCGGGTGCTGAGCTGGCGGGGCAAGCTGCGACTTTTGGCGGAACCCTTCGTGCCGCCCCGCCGCGACGGTGACGAATCCGTCTACAGCTTCGCCCGCCGCCGGCTGGGCGAGGAAGCGGCACGGGTTCTCGTGGATGCCCTCGTGGCCGGTGTCTACGCGGCCGACCTGGAGCGGCTATCGGTGGCCTCGGCCTTTCCCCGGCTTCAGGCCCTGGAGCGCGAAGCGGGAAGCCTGGTCCGCGGCATGCTGCGCCTGCGCGGGCGCGGCGGCGGCCCGGCGGGCCCGCGGGGGCGACTGACCTCGTTCCGCCACGGTATGGAGCAGCTCACCCGAGGGCTCGCACGCGCCTTGGGCGAGGCGCTGCGCACCGAGGCCCCGGTGGAGGCACTCGAGCGCAACGCCACGGGCTATCGCCTGAGGCTGCGCGGCGGAGAGCAACTGGCGGCCGAGACTGTCGTGCTGGCCGTGCCCGCGCGGGCGGCGGCGCGGCTCGTGCGCCCCCTCGACGAGGGGCTCGCCGAACTGCTCCAGGAAATCCCCGCGGCCCCCTTGACGGTCGTCCATCTCGGCTACCCGTGCCAGGCGCTGCCGCGCCCTCTCGACGGTTTTGGCTTCCTCGTGCCGCGGATCGAGAGGGACGTGCGCATCCTCGGCTGCCTGTGGCCAAGCTCGATCTTCCCCGGACGCGCCCGCGAGGGACGCGCCTTGCTCACGGTGATGGTGGGCGGCGCGCGGGATCCCGAAATGGCATCCCTGGACGACGACCTGTTGACCGCTCGCGTGCGGGAAGACCTGCGGCGGACGATGGGCATCGAGAGCGAGCCGGAGTTCGTGCGCATCGTGCGCCATCCGGAGGCGATCGCGCAGTACGAGGTCGGCCATCGGGCGCGGCTGGAACGCCTCGAAGCGCGGCTCGAACGGCTCCCGGGGCTCGTGTTGTGCGGGGCCTCGTACCGGGGTGTCTCCGTCAACGACTGTATCCGTCGCGCGCGAGAATGCGCCGCGGCGCTGGTGCGCAGCGGCGCAGAGGCCGGAAGGGTCGGCACGGCGCGCTGAGCGAGACCCCGGCACTTAGAACGTGCCGTCCCCGTCGAGCATCCGTCCCAAGCGTCCCAGGACCGAACCCTCCTCGCGGGCCTTGCCTCCCGCCCGGGGTGCGGCCGCCAGGACGCGGTCCGCCAAGCGGCTGAACGGCAGCGACTGCAGCCAGACCCGTCCCGGCCCGCGCAGCCGCGCGAAAAACAACCCCTCCCCGCCGAACAGAGCCGAGCGGATCTTGCCCACGAACTCGATCTCGTAGCTCACCGAGGGCTCGAGGGCCACGAGACAGCCCGTGTCGACCCGCAGCACCTCCCCGGCCGCGAGGGTGTGCGTGCGCACGCTGCCTCCCGCGTGGCAAAACACCCACCCGTCCCCTTCGAGACGCTGCATGATGAACCCTTCGCCGCCGAACAGCCCCACCCCGAAGCGGCGCTGAAACTCGATCCCGATGCTCACGCCACGGGCGGCGGCGAGGAAGGAATCCTTCTGCGCCACCAGGCGCCCTCCCACCTCGCGCAGGTCGACGGGGATGATCTTGCCCGGATACGGCGCGGCGAAGGCGACCCGACGCCGCTGCGGCGCGGCGTTGACGAATATCGTCATGAACAGCGACTCTCCGGTCAGCAGCCGCTTGCCCGCCCCCACGAGCTTGGCGATCAGAGGCTGCTGCGCGGCGGAGCCATCGCCGAAGACGGTCTCCATCTCGACCCCGTCCTGCATGTAGAGCATGGCTCCCGCCTCGGCCACCGCGGCTTCGCCGGGATCGAGCTCGATCTCGACGAACTGCATGTCGTCGCCGTGAATCTGGTAGTCCACCTCGTGCATCCTGCCCATAATCACCTCCCGGCTTCCCTCTCCCCGAACCGGCGTATTCTTTCACAGGCCCGGCCGGGTGCGGGCGGGAGGGAGCATCGATCATGTCCACGTTGGAGGACGCGGTGGTGTGGGTGACCGGCGCGAGCAGCGGCATCGGCGCGGCGTGCGCCCGCGCCTTCGCCCGGGAAGGGGCGCGGCTGCTGCTGATCGCGCGGCGGGCCGAGCGGCTCGAGGCGCTCGGGGCGGAGCTGCGCGCCTCGGGATCGCCCGAGATCGCCCATTGCGTCCTCGACGTGCGGGACCGGGTGGCGCTCGCCGCGGCCGCCGCGGAGCTGCCGGAGCGCTGGAAGCAGGTGGAGGTCTTGGTGAACAACGCCGGCTTGAGCCGCGGTCTCGACAAACTGCACGAAGCCCGCCACGACGATTGGGAGGAGATGATCGACACGAACGTCAAGGGCCTGCTCTACGTGGACCGCCTGGTCGTGCCGTGGATGGTGGCCCGCCGGCGCGGCACCGTCATCCACATCGGCTCCATCGCGGGGCGCCAGGTATACCCGGGCGGCAGCGTGTACTGTGCGACAAAACACGCGGTGCGGGCCCTCACCGAGGGGCTGCGGCTCGACCTCCTGGGTACGGGCGTGCGCGTCACGAGCGTGGACCCCGGGCTCGTCCACACCGAGTTCAGCCTCGTGCGCTTCCGGGGCGACCGGGAGCGCGCCGAGGCGGTCTACGAGGGCCTGAGGCCGCTCACGGCCGAGGACATCGCGGAGGTCGTGGTCTTCGCGGCGAGCCGGCCGCCGCACGTGCAGCTCGCGGAGGTGCTCGTGTTGCCGACGGACCAGGCGAGCGCCACCGCGGTGCACCGCCACCCCGGCCGGTGAAGCCCGGGGGAAGTGTGCGGGTGGGTTACGGGGCGGAAACCCGACGCGATCGCGCCAGAAGCCCGGGCGGCCAAGGGGGAGGATAATGGCTGCCATGATCCGATGGCCCCGGGGGTGGAGCTATAGCTGCGCTTTTCTGGCACCCCTCGTGGCGCTGGCGCAGGCGCCGGAGGAGCCCTCGCCCCTGCCCTTCAGGGAGCGCGCGGCCGTCCACCTGGTCCAACTCGACGTGACGCTGACGGGCCCCGCGAACGCCGTGAGGGCAGTGCGCCCGGAGGACTTCGTGCTCGAAGTGGGCGGGCGCACGATCGAACGCTTCTCCGTGGACCGCCTGTGCGGGCCCCCGCCGGAGGGCGCGCCCTCCCCGGGGGAGCGCACCCCCTCGCCGCCCGAGAGCCCGCCCGAGCCGAGGTTGGGCCCGACGACCTACGTCTTCTACTTCGACCAGCCGCACCTGACCCAGGCCGGCCGAGCTTTCGCTGTGGAGATGGCGCGCGAGCTGATCCCCCGATTCGTGCGCGACGGCAACCGGGGCATGCTGGTGTCGAACGGGGCGCGATTCGAGACCGTGGGTCCTCTCACCGAGAATCCGCAGTCGCTGCTCGACGCGCTGGCACGGATGGCGCGGGATCTCGACCACTGGGACCCCTTCGCCCAGGGAGAAGACGCGCGCCTGCGGGAAATCCTCGACGCCCTGCGCGAGGACCACCACCATGCCCTGAACCTGGCGCACCTCTACTACCAGGAAGAGCTGTGGCGCACCGAGCGCGATCTGCGGCGGTTTTCGATGTTCCTCGGCACGCTGGCGGATCTCGCGCCCCCCAAGGTCGTCGTCTATTTCGCCGACACCCTGCGCGTCAACGCCGGGGAGCACTACTTGAAGCTCTTCGGCGAGGCCGCCCGCCGCCAGATCGTGGCCAGCGGGGAGGAATCCCTCGCCGCCACACCCCGGCCGCTCGGGGCCATCACGCTCCTCGACAGCGTCGTCGACGAGGCCTCGGCCCACGGAGTGCGGCTGTACACCGTCGAGGCCCAGGGCCTGGCCCCGGCTTTGAGCGGCGAGGTTCCCACCACGGCACGCGTGCGGGACGCGCAGGACACGCTTTCGGGTCTGGCGCTGGAGACGGGCGGGCGGGCATTCCTCAACGGCGTCAAGGCCGAGCGCATCGCGAGCGCGATCGAAGAAGACCTCCGCTGCCTGTACCTGATCAGCTTCGATCCTGCGGGTCTGCCGGAAGACCAGCCGCTGCCCGTGAAGCTCACGGTCCGCAACCCCAAGGTCCGCGCGCAAGTGCGAGGCCGGGTCGTGGTGCAGAGCGCGTCGCGGCGGCTGACCTCGCGGCTGCTCGCCGCCTTCGCCTCGCCCGAGGAGCGAACGAGCGACGTGCCCCTGCACGTGGTGGTCGTCCCGGCGGGGTTCGACGAGGGCCGTTACACGGCACTCGTTCAGGTCTGGGTTCCGGGGACGGCGCAGGCCGCGGCCACGTGGGACCTGGGAATCTCGGTCGTCGCCTTCGAGCACGTGACGGACCGCTCGGTCCGGCTGAGCGTTTCGCGACCTGGCATCCCCGTGGTGTTGCAGGGGACCTTCACGTTCCGGGCCGGCCCCTACGAGATCGTGGCCGTCGCGCACGAGACCCGCAGCGATCTCGTGAGTTCCGCGCGCGTCGAGGGGGTGTGGCCCAAACCCGGCGCGCAGCCCGTGCATCTGGGTCCCTTCGCCGCCCTGCAGCCCAGCCGCGCCGCATTCCACGACGGCGAGCGCACGAAAGACCAGGGCCCTCTCGCCTACCCGCCGGAGGAGCCATTGCGGCCCGACCGGCCTACGGCCCTGCGGGAGCTCGTCTGCCGGGGGGCCGACGCGCCCGCGAGGCTGCGGGTCGAGCGGGAACTCGTGGGGGCCTCGCGGGCCCCGTTCCCGGGCCTGGAACTCGAGCTGCGGGACGAGCCGTGCGCGCTCGTGCAGGATCTCATCCCCGCCGGAACGATGACGCCGGGGGCCTTCCGTTACCACGTTCGCGTCCTCGATGGCGAGCGGACGCTCGGGGAAACGGAGCACCAGTTCCTCGTCGTCGCCCCCCAGGCGGCCCGCGCCACGAGAGAGTGAGCGCCCGAAGGGACGCTCTGCGTGATGGAGGCCAACCCCAACCCGGGGATCGCCATGGGCGAGGACTTCGCCGAATCGGCGCGCAAAGCCGGGATCGGCTACAAGGACCCGATCGAGCGCATCACCCGCATGGCGCTGCGCCGGGAGTATCCGTAGGGGCGCTTGCGCGGCCGAGGGGCACGGAGCGCGCCCGGGGCCGCGCGCGCCGGTGCAGGGCTTCCACGACCTCCCTGTCGAAGCGGCGTCCCGCTTGATCCACGATTCGCTCCAGGGCTTCCCCCACCGCGCACCGAGGGCGCACGCGCGAGCTCGTCATGGCGTCGAAGGCCTCGGCCACGGCGAGCACGCGGGCGAGCGGTCCCAGCGCTTGCCGCGGCTTCCCGTAATAGCCGGAGCCGTCGAGAGCCTCGTGGTGCTCCTCCACGGCCTGCGCCAGTTCCGCCTCGGCGCCCAAGGCCCTGAGCAAGCTCGCCCCCCGCGCGGGATGGGTGCGCAGCAGGCGCATCTGTTCCTCCCCCAGGGGACCGCGCTGCCGCAGCAGGGCCGCCGGCAGCGCCGCCTTGCCCACATCGTGAAGCCTCGCGGCCCGTACGAGCCGCTCCACGTTCGCTTCCGGAAAGCCGAGTTCGAGGGCCACGTCCGCAGCGAGTCCCGCGACGCGCTCCGCGTGTCCGGGCTCGAACCCGTCGCGGCCGTCGGCCCAGCGAGCGAGCGCCGCAGCCACCCACGCCCTCTGCGCCGTCTGGGACGGCTCGAGGCCCGCCGAGCTTTTCCAGCGCAACCCACGACGGTGCCGGACGGGCAGCGGCTGGCGCAGGACGAGGCGGCGCACCCGCGCCAGCGCGCCCACACGCCCCACGAGCTCCTCCCCGAGAAAAGGACTGCGCAGGGCGTCCACGAAGCGGTCCTCGGGCGCGGGGCCCACCTCGGGATCGGCTTCGTGCTGGACGAACAGGACCGGAGGCGGAAACCCGGGGGCGCGGCGCCGAACGTGCTCCAGCGCCCCGCGGGGATCGGCGACCGCAACGACGACCACATCGGGCTGATACCGCAGCTCGTGCTCGGCCCAGCGCTCCAGGGAGCGCACCCGAACGAGGCGGCATTCGCTCCCGCGCAACAGCGGGCCAATCTCGCGCAGTCGTGCTTTTTCCTCGGCGAGCAGCAGCACGGTGATCACAGCACCGCACCTCCGCAGGGCAATATAGGTCTGCCCCGACGGGTGTCACGCCCGGCGGGCGCGCTCCAGAAATCGCAGGGCTGCGAGCGCCGGCCAAAAGGGTTTGTCCCGTCCTCGCGGGTAGCCCAGATGCCCTCCGCGGTCGGGGTGCAGCCAGCGCACAGCTCCCGCCCGACGGCGGCGCGGTAGCCCCGCACCGCACGGCACGATGGGATCGTTGCGCGGGGCGAGGATCAAGGTGGGCCGCACGATCCGGCCCAGCTCGCGGCCCGGGCTCGCCGCGGCGTAATACGCTTCCGCCGACGGGAAACCGGCGGCGGGCGCGACGTATCGGGCGTCGAAGCGCCGCACCGTGCGCAGGCGCCACCAGCGCGCCGGGGGCCAGGGCTCTCCCCGCGCCCGCCGGACCCGTTCGAGCAGCCGGCACAGCGCGACCGTGAAGTAAAGGCCGTAGACGCGCCCCACACCGAACTCGAGGGCCCGCGCCGCGCAATCCAGGTCGAGGGGTGGGTTGACGGCCACGAGCCGCGCGAGCGGGCAGCGATGCCCCGTCTGCCCGGCGTAGCGCAAAAGCAAAGCGCCTCCCAAAGAGAAGCCCACCGCTCCCAACGGGCCGGGCAGCCCGCAGCGGTGCGCGGCCTGGAGAACCTCCCCCAGGTCGCCGCTCTGCGTGGCGTCGAACAGCGTTCGCGACAGCCCCTCCGTACCGCCACAGGTACGGCAATTCATGCGCAGCACGGCCCAGCCCCGGGCGAGCGCAGCGGCCGAAGTCTCCAGGACGTACCAGGACGCCGCGGACCCGCCGAGGCCATGCACGATCAGCAGCGTTCCCCGGGCAGAGGCCGGTACGTGGACGTGGACCAGGATGCGGGCATCCGGGCCGACCGGGACGATCAGCGGCCGTCCCGGTGGCAGCGGCGACCCCCGGCGCAGGAGCGCTCGGAAGGTGTCCCGGTGGCCGGCGGCTCGGAGGTGCCCAACGCTCAACGCGCGGCCGCACCCCCCGGCGCAGCGCCGCACCGAGATCGCGACCTGGTCTTCCTGCGGTCGCTGCCTCGTCGACTCCCCGAACACCGTCAGGATGCGCTGGAGCACCGCCCGCCCCTCCGGCGCTAGCCCCAAACCGCTCCAGCACTTCCCCCGACGTGCCCCCGCGAACTCGTCACCGGCGGGATCGGCCGCCTCCACGCGAGCCCGGTGATGCTCCTCGAACTCCGAGACCCTGCGGGTCCAGTCGCTGCTGCCGACGAGAAGGCCAGGCACCGCATCGTTCCCCGGAGGACAGCTCGCCCGGAATCGACGGCGAGAAATGATACTCTTTGCACGCTGCAGTAGGGGGCGGATCCGTGCTGGCGTACGTGCCGCGGCCGTTGCGGATCGGCGTCAGAGCGGTGGGGCTGGTGTCGGCCACCGTGGCCTGCGTCTCGGTACCCGCGGTGACCCGCCTCGCCACGGGCAACGCCCCCCGGGCGGTGGCGCGGGTGGGGAGCCGGGCCGCGCGCGTGTGGTCGTACCTGGTGTGCCGCCTGCTCGGCGTGAGGATCGCGGCCTCCCACGTTCCCCGCGGCGGCCCCTTTCTCGTAGCCTCGAACCACCTCTCCTACCTGGACATCTGGGTCTTGGGAGCGCTCTACCCGAGTCTGTTCGTGGCGAAGCGGGAGATCGGAACCTGGCCGCTGTTCGGCTGGATCTCCCGCGCCGCGGGCACCCTCTTCGTGGACCGGGAGAGCCCGCGAGACGCGGTGCGCGCCATCCGGCGCATGCGGTCGTGCCTGGAGCACGGTGTGTCGATCACGCTTTTCCCGGAGGGCCGGACCTCCTCGGGCGATCGGGTGCGGCCCTTCTTGCCCACGCTGCTCCAGCCGGCGGCGGAGCTGGGGATTCCGTGCTACGCGGCGAGCCTCACCTACGAGTTGCCGGACGACGACGCGCCGCCGGCGCGCACGGTATGCTGGTTCGACGGGAGCAACTTCGTGAGGCACCTCGTGCGACTGCTCGGCCTGCGGCGCATCGAGGCGCGAGTGAGCTTTTCGCCCTCCCCCATCCGCTCCGGCGATCGCAAGGAACTCGCGATCCGGCTCTGGCAGCATACCTCCAGTCATTTCGTTCCTCTGCGCGACGCGGCCCGGCCGGCCTGATGTGCACGGTGGCCTGCGTGCCGCTGCCGGGGGGATACCTCCTCGGGCACAACCGCGACGAGCGCTGGCGTCGGGCTCGCGGGCGGCCCCCGCGGCTGTACCGGCGAGGATCGCGCGCGTTCCTGGCGCCGCGCGATCCCGAGGGCGGGGGAACCTGGATCGCCGTGAACGACGCGGGTTGGAGCTTCTGCATTCTCAATGCCGCCCCCGGCACGCGAGCCCCGCGCCGGCCCGTGCGCAGCCGCGGCAGGCTGGTCTGGGCGATCGCCCACAGCCGAGGTGCCGGTGCGGCGCTGGAGCTGCTGCGCCGGGAGAACCTCGCGCACCTGCGCCCTTTCGAACTCCTGGCGGTGGGGCCGCCTCGCGCGCCGCGGATCCTGAGGCTCGCCTGGGACGGGCAGACGCTGCGGGTGCGCTGGATCGACGCCGCGCGGCCTCGGCTCTTCGTCGCCTCCAGCCTCGGTGCGCAGGGCCTCGCCAGCTCGCGCCGGCGGCGCTGGTACCGGCTCCTGTCGGCTACTGCGAGGCCGGACCCGCGGGCGCTCGCGGCGTGGCTCGCCTCGCACGGCAAGGCGGGACCGGGACCGCAGAGCGTCTGCATGCACGACTCGCGGGCCGGCACGGTGAGCCGCACCCTCGTCCAGGTCGGCCGGACCGCGGTTCTCATGCGCTACCGGGAAGGACCCCCGTGCCGGCCCGACGCGCGGGAGTGGATCCGCAGGCTCGCGCTCCGCCACGCTCGGTAGACGAGGTAGCCCGCCATCAGACAGGAGCCGCTCCACAGAGCCCCCCGCGGGTTCTGCAAACCGAGCGCCGTCGTCATCCCGAGTGCGGTCGCTCCAACGAGGGCCGGGACGAGGGCACCCCCGGGAGCGCGCCACGCCACGGGCTCGCCGATCCCCCGGCGGCGCAGGATCGCGAGCGCGGCGGCGGTCAGGCCGTAGAACAGCCAGACGTTGAGCGAGAAGAGTTCCAGCAGGGCCTGGAACCGGGCGGCGAGACAGTACACGGCCGTCGCCCCCACCAGCACGCCGATGGAGCGCACGGGCGTGCCCCAGCGCCGATGCACCGTTCCGAACCAGCGCGGGAGGACCCCGTCGCGCGCCATGGCGTAGGCGAGCCGGGACGCGGTGAGCACGATCCCGTGGATCGAACCGAACGTGCTGAGGACGATGAGGGCGGCGACAGCCTGTGCCCCCGCCGGGCCCAGCACCGCGCTCACCGCCCGAGCGAAAACCTGCTCGGAGGCTGCAGCCTCGGGCGCGGGCAGAAGCCAGTGCACTGCGAGCTGCACCCCCACGTAGAGGAGCACGAGGGTCACCGTGCCGAGCGCGACCGCGCGCCCCAGGTTGCGGCCCGGGTCGCGGATCTCCCCCGCGACGAGCGTCACATCGGACCAGCCGTCGTAGGTCCAGAGCAGCAGCACCACGCAGGCGAGTAGCGCGCTCGGCTCCAGGCTCAACTCGCCCCAGGAGCTGCCCGCACCGGGCCCCTCCCCCAGGGCGAAGGCGGCCGCGCACAGGATCGCCATCGCCGCCACTTTGAGACCGGTGAGCGCTTGCTGCGTCCATGCGCCGGCCCGCACGCCGGCCGCGTGGACGAACCCGCTCGCCACCACCGCGCTCGCCGCGAGCCCGCGGCGCCAGGGAGCGAGCGCCGGCGCGAGCTCGCCCAGATAACGGGCGAAGATGTCGGCGATGGCGGCCACCGACGCCGGATACGTGAGCAGGAGCGCGGCCCAGCCGGCCACGAAGGCCAGGCCCCCGCCGTAGGCCTCGCGGTAGAAGACGTAGAAGCCACCGCTGCGCGGCAAGCGGGCGGCGCATTCGGCGTAGCACAGGGCCCCGCAGCCGGCGAGCAACCCCGCCAGGATCCACAGCGAAGCCGCCGCGAGCCAGCCCGGAGCGGCGGCGGCCACGGCCGCTGGGGCGACGAAGATGCCCGACCCGAGGATGATGCCGACGTAGATCGCCGCGGCATCCCAAACGCCCAAGCGCCGCGGCAGCTCCTGCCTCTCGAGCGCGACCTCGTCGGGCATCCGGCGCCGCCGGCGAGCCACGCGGCAACCGCCCGGTCAGGCGAGATAGGGGTAGCGGCCGAGGGCGCGGCGGTAGCGCTCGAGCAGCGTCGCTCCCTCCGCGGCGTCCAGGCGCCCCTCCGCTTCGGCTCGCGCGATCAGCGCGCGCACGCCGGCGAGCAAACCCCGGCGGGTGTAGCCGAAGCGCAGCAGGGTGTCGCAGGCCCGATCTCCCCGTTGCGTGCCCGTCAGCACCGTCCGCCCCTCGGGGTCGAGCACGGCCTGCACCTCGTGCACGGTGCCGAAGAGGTTGTGCAGGTCCCCCATCGGGTCCTGGTAGGCTCCGGCGAGGGCCACGCCCAAGTAGTAGCGCTCGCCCCGCTTGCAAGGATGGACCTCCAGCGCGGGCTTGATCGCCTTGAGGTCCACGAACTTGTCCACCTGCCCGTCCGAGTCGCAGGTGATATCCACGAGCGTCGCCCGGTGAACCGGCCGCTCGTTCAGCCGGTGAATGGGCACGATGGGAAAAAGCTGGTCGAGCGCCCAATGATCGGGGAGCGATTGAAAGACGGAGAAGTTGCAGATGTACTTCTCGTGGAGTCGCTGTTCCAACTCCAGGAACTCGTCGGCCACGAGCTTGGCGGTCTTGGCGAACGCGACCGCGCGCTCCGCGATCTTCCAGAAGAGCAGCTCCCCGCGCGCGCGGTCCTCGAGGCTCAGCAGTCCCAGGCGGAACAGCGAGTAGAGGTGGTCCCGGTACTCGAGGGCATCGTGGTAGTACTCGCGGTAGTTCTTGACTGAGATCGTCGCCGCGATCTCGGCCAGGTCGCGGATCACCGCGGGGGCGTTGTCCTCCGGCGCCACCTCGACCTCCGCGGGGGCGGGCGAGATCACGTCCAGGACGTCCACCACCAGCAGCGCGTGGTAGGCGACCAGACGGCGCCCCGATTCGCTCAGCAGGTGCGGGGGCGGGACCCCCTCTTCCTGGCAGACCTCGAGCGCGCCGAAGACGACGTCGTTCGCGTACTCCTGCACGGTGTAGTTGATCGACGCGTCCGAAGAGGTCCGCGAACCGTCGTAATCGATGCCCAGACCCCCGCCGACGTCGAGGAACTGGATCGGGCGGCCACTCCGGCACAGCTTGGCGTAAATCCGCGCGGCCTCGCGCACCGCGTTCTTGACGCGGCGGATCTCGGTGATCTGGCTGCCGATGTGGAAGTGCAGCATGACGATACGGTCCGCCAGGCCCGCGCTCGAGAGCCGCTCCACGGCCGTGAGCAGCTCGCTCGTGGTCAGCCCGAACTTGGCGGCGAACCCTCCCGACTTCTCCCACAACCCCGAGCCCCGCGCGTGGAGGCGCAGCCGCAGTCCTACCTCGGGCAGCTCGGCGCCGTTGCGGGCACGGGCCAGGTAGCGGTCGAGCTCGAAGAGCTTCTCCAGGACGACGATGACGCGCTTGCCCAGGCGCCGTGCGAGGGCCGCGGCGTCGAGATAGGCGTTGTCCTTGTACCCGTTGCAGACGATCAGGCTCCCCGGCGGGGTGGGCAGCGCGAGGGCCGCCAGCAGCTCGGGGCGGCTGCCCACCTCGAGACCGAGACCGGCCTCTTCCCCCGCCCGCAGCAACGCCTCGACGACGCTGCGTCGGTGGTTGACTTTGAGCGGGAACAGGGGCCGGTAGGTGGCGGGATAGCGGAACTCCTCCCGCGCCTTGGCGAACGCCGTCGTCAGCTCCTGCACCTGGGCTTCGAGCAGTTGCGGGAACCGCAGGAGCAGCGGCGTGCGCAGACCCCGGCGGCGGGCCTCCTCGACCACCTGCAGCACGTCGATTGCCCGCTCCGGTTCTCGCGTCGGCATGACGGTCAGGTGCCCCGCCTCGTTCACGCCGAAGTAGCCGTTGCCCCAGGCATCGATGCCGTAGAGGGCCACGGCATGCTCGAGGGTGAATCGGTCCAGCGTCGATACGCTCACGGGCCTCTCGCCTCCAGGGCCGTTCGCGCCCGGGTGGATTATAGCGACCGTCGCCCGTTCTGTACCGCAGATTTCTCTGCTATGATCGCCCACCCGGACCCGGTGCCGGCCGTTCCGGCCGTCGCGACAGCGAAGGAGGCATCCCCATGGAGGCTCGCGCTCGGTGGTCCCTGTGGGTCGTCGCCCTCGGGCTCGCCGCCTTGGCGCCCGTGGCGGCGCGGGCGGGGGCCGAGCGCGAGTCTCCGGACATCGTCGTCGTCACGGTGGACACGTTGCGGGCCGATCGCCTCTCGAGCTACGGCTACCCGCGGCCGACCACGCCCGAAGTCGACCGGCTCCTCTCCCGCGGCGTGCGCTTCACGCGCGCCCGCGTCGCCGAGCCGCTGACCTCTCCCGCCCTGTGCTCGATGTGGACCGCGCTCGACCCGCACGAGCACGGCGCGACCCGCAACGGCCTGCGGCTGCACCCCGGGTTGCCCTCGGCGCCGAAGATCCTGCGCGAGCACGGGTACGCCGCGGCGGCCTTCGTGGCGAGCTGGACGCTGCGCGAGCGGCTCACGGGGCTGGCGGAACATTTCGATCACTACGAAGAGGTCCTCACGCGCAAGCGGTGGTTCGGCCTGATCCGCCAGGAGGCCACGGCAGAAGACGTGAGCGATGCGGCCCTGACCTGGGTGCGGGAGCACCGCCGGCGCCGACCCCACCAGCCCTACCTGATCTGGGTCCACTACGTGGAGCCGCACGCCCCCTACAGGTTCCACGAGGCCTTCGCCCCCCGCCTCGGCCTGCCCATGCGGGGAAAGATCGAGCCCGGGGACCGCTACGACACCGAGGTCGCTTTCGTGGACCACGCCATCGGGCGCCTGCTGCGGGCCCTGGGGGTGCGCGGCGATGCGGGCGATCCCCTCGTCGTGTTCGCCTCCGACCACGGGGAGAGCCTGGGCGAGCACGACTACTGGGGCCACGGACGCCACCTCTACGAGACCACGCTTCGCATTCCCATGGGCCTGGCGTGGCCGGGCCGCATCCCGCCCGGAGCGCTGGAGGCACCGGCCACGAACCTCGACCTGGCTCCGACCCTGCTCGGACTCGTGGGCCTTCCCGTTCCGGAAAGCTTCGGGGGCTACGACTGGACGCCCGTGCTGCGCGGAAAGAGCCCGCCCCAGCTCGACCGCGAGACGGCACACCAGGCGCATCGCGGCGCCGTCATCGCCAAGCACGGCTCGGCGCGCGCCCGCAGCGCGGGCTTGCTCGCCGTGGCCCGCATCGTTCGGGAGATGAAAGAGATCTACCGGCTGGACAACGGCCAGCTTCGCCTCTACGACCTGGAGCGCGATCCGCTGGAACTCCACCCGCTCGCGGCGCTCGGGTCGCGGCCGAGCGAGGGCTTGCTGCGATGGCTCGCCGAGGTCGAGGCGGGGCTGGCCCTCGAGGAGCGCCAGCAGGTCCCCGAGATCGCTCCCGAGGACGCGGAGCGCCTGCGCGCGCTGGGCTACGTGGACTGACCCGGGGCGGGCGCGGCTTCGCCAGGGACTCGACCGAGGGCCCGGGCGACCAGATCCCGCGCGTCCTCGGGGAAATCCGAGCGCAGGATCCATTCCAGGTATTCGGGCTCCTCGCGCGCCACCTCGTCGAGGGGACGCCCCTGGTACTTGCCGAAGGCGAAGACGATTCTCCCCTCGCGACGGACGAACTTGCCTTCCCGATCGACGGTCGCTTCGGAGGCCCGTGGCGGCGCGCACCACTCCCCGAGCGCGTCGGACCGGCGGGGCAGCTCCGGATAGCGCTCCACCTGGGCCTGGAGCACTTGCCAGGCCGCCTCGACGTCGGCCTCGGCGCCGTGGGCCCCGTCGTGTTCGCGACCGAGGTAGAAGCGCACCGCCGCACCGAGATCGCGCGGTTCCATCCTGTGGAAGATCGTCATGGCGTCGATGACCCGCCGCCCTGCGAGGCCGAGGTCCATCCCGCAATCCCGGAACTCCCGCTCCAGAATCGGGAGATCGAAACGGCGAATGTTGAATCCCGCCAGGTCCGCTCCCTCGAGAAACTCGAGGAGCGAGCGGGCGATCTGGCGAAACGTGGGCGCGTCCCGTACGTCCTCGTCCCGAATGCCGTGCACGGCGGTGGCCTCGGCCGGAATCGGCCGGCGGGGGTTGAGGCGCCGGCACCGTAGGAGCCTCCGCCCGTCGGGCTCGAGGCGCATCGCGGCGATCTCGACGATGCGGTCCGTCGCCGGGTCGGTGCCGGTCGTCTCCAGGTCCAGCACGACGAGCGGGCGCACCAGCTCGATCTTGCTCATCCGGGGCTCCATGGTACCATCCGGGCTCTTCGATCGGGGCGTGGCGGGCTGGCCGACCCCGCACCAGGGTGCCCGAAGTCGGCCCTCCCTGTACTGAGAGGAGACCGGGGAGAGGGTGCGTATGCCTGTGCCGGAGATTCGCACCGTTCCAGCGGCGGAGTTCGACCTGCCCCGCCCGCTGGAGCGGCTCTACGACCTGGCCTACAACCTGTGGTGGACCTGGCAGCCCCGCGCACACCTGCTCTTCAGCGCCATCGATCCGGGACGCTGGATCCAGGATCGCAACCCCGTGGAGCTGTTGCTCAACGTGCCTCGGGGCCGCTGGGAAACCCTGCTCCACGACGAAAGCTTCCTGGCCGCCTATCACGCGCTCGTCCAGGACTTCGACGGCTACATGCGCCAGGAGGACACCTGGTTCGCCCGGCGCTTTCCCGGCTACGAGGCCGGCCCCATCGCGTACGTCTCCGCCGAGTACGGCTGGCACGAATGCCTGGGCCTGTACTCGGGCGGGCTAGGGGTGCTCGCCGGGGATCTGTGCAAGGCGGCGAGCGATCTCGGGTTGCCGTTCCTCGGCGTGGGACTGATGTACCGCCGGGGTTATTTCAGGCAGACGGTGGACGCCGAGGGCCATCAGCAGCACCACTACCCCACCTACGACTTCCGCCGCCTGCCCGCGCTCCCGGTGAGCCGCCACGACGGCGGGCGCCTCAAAGTGGCGGTGCCCTTTCCCAGCCGCGAGATCCACGTGCAGCTGTGGAAGGTCACCGTGGGCAGGGTCAGCGTGATTCTGCTCGACTCCGACATCCCGGAGAACGATCCGGCCGACCGCCCGATCACCTGGGTGCTCTACACGCGCGGCCGGGAGATGCGCTTCTGCCAGGAGTACCTGTTGGGCGTCGGCGGAGCCATGGCCCTCGAGGCGTTGGGGATCGAGCCCGCCGTGTGGCACCTGAACGAAGGTCACTGCGCGCTGGTCAACCTTTACCGCCTGGCGCGCGCCATCGAGCGCGGCGCCCCGGATTCGGACCATGCGGTGCGTCAGATCGCAGCTTCGGCGATCTTCACGACTCACACCCCCGTGCCGGCGGGTAACGAGGCTTTCGACCAGGCCATGGTGCGCAAGTACCTCGAGCCGTTGTGCGCTCCCCGGCAGATCCCGCCCGAGGCGCTCCTGGCGTTCGGGCGCGCGCAAGGGGGCCACGACGAGGGCCTGTTCAACATGACCGCCTTGGCGATCCGCACCGCGCGCGCCACCAACGCCGTCAGCGCCCTCCACAGCCGGGTGGCCAACCAGATGTGGCGGCATCTTTGGGGGGAGTCCGCGGACGCCCAACCCATCGGGTACGTGACGAACGGCGTCCACCTGCCGAGCTGGATCGGCCCGGAAATGGACGCCCTGTACCGGCGCGCGATCGGCGGCGCGCCCTCGGACCCTTCGAGTGCGGAGGGGCCCGACCTCGCACGAGCGCTCGCGCGGGTCCCTGCTCGGGAACTCTGGGAGGCCCACCAGGCGCAGAAGGCCCGGCTGCTGCTCTTCGCGCGCCAGCGCCTGCTGGAGCAGTTCGCGCGCCACGGCCGCTCGCCCGATGCCTTGCGGCGGATCGAAACGCTGCTGCAGGTGGAGGTGCTCACCCTCGGTTTCGCCCGCCGCTTCGCGACCTACAAGCGGGCGGCGCTCTTGCTGCGCGACCTGGAGCGCCTGGAGGCCATCGTGGCGAGCCCCGAGCGCCCCGTCCAGATCCTCTTCGCCGGCAAGGCCCATCCGGCGGATCGGCCGGGTCAGGAGCTGATCCGCAGGATCTTCCAGCTCTCGCAAACGCCCGCGTTCGCCGGCAGGGTCGTGTTTCTCGAGGACTACGACATTCGCACGGCGCGCCACCTCGTCCAGGGCACCGACCTCTGGCTCAACACCCCCCGGCGCCCGCAGGAAGCGAGCGGCACGAGCGGCATGAAGGCCGCCGCGAACGGCGTGCTGCTCTGCAGCGTTCTCGACGGCTGGTGGTGCGAAGGCTACGACCCGTCCTACGGGTGGCCCATCGGCGAGGCCCGCGAGTACGAGGACCCCGAAGAACAAGACGCGCACGATGCGGCTTCGCTGTATCAGGTCCTGGAGGAGGCGATCGTCCCCTGCTATTACCGGCGCGACCCGGCGACGGGTCTGCCGCTGGAGTGGATCGAGCGCATGCGGGCGGGGATGGCCGCCCTCACCTGGCGCTTCAGCGCGGTGCGGATGGTGCGCGAGTACGCGGAACGCTACTACTTCCCCCCGCGCGCTTGATTCGGCCTCGCGGATCGCCCGGAGCGGTGGCGGCCCGCAGGGGCAGGCCCCAAGCGCGAGAGGGTCCGCGGGCTAGGGCCGGAACGGGCTCGCGGGCCGTTCCTCCTCGTCGCCCTCGAGAGCCGTCTCCCACAGGACGAGGACGGCACCCACCGCGCCGCCGATCCGCCACCACGGGAGCTTGCGCGCTCGCTGGGGCACCGCGGCAGCCGCGGGCGCCTGCAAGCGCACATCGAGGCGCCGGGTGCCTGGCTCGACGGGAAACTGCGGCAGTGCGGGTACCTCCAGGCGCGCGCCGTCCGGCCCGACGGCACCCACGAGCACGTAGCTCGCCGGCGCGGGAAGCCGGATGGAATAACGGCCGAGAGCATCCGTGGGCTCGGTGGTGTACTCCGCAGGAGCCTCGCCTTCCGCCTCACGGAACACGAGGCGAAAGCCCTGGAGCGGCTGGCCGGACGGATCGAGCACCCGTCCTGCGAGGAGGGCTTCGGAGGCCGCCGCGGCGAGCGAGCCTGCCAGCGTCGCCACTAGCGCGCCCGCGCGCAGCCGCCGCCGGAGGGAAGCGCTGGAGGGCATGATCCGCACGAGGGCCGAGGCTAACCGCCGCCGAGCGGCCTGTCAACGCGCGGCGGGCGCTGTGGAGGCGGCGACCGGATTCGAACCGGTGAATAAGGGTTTTGCAGACCCCTGCCTTGCCACTTGGCTACGCCGCCCAGGCCGCGAGCGGCCACTATAGCGCCCTCCGAGAGCGACGGTCAAACGGCGCCAGCAGCCCGCTACCGGAGGGGTCCGCTTTCGAAGATCCCGGCGGGCTTCCACTACCGTTTCTCGACGGGACGCGTCATGATAGGCGGCATGGAGACCTCGTTGGCACCGAGCCTGCTGATCGCCGTGCCCCAGTTGCTGGACCCCAACTTCCGCCAGACCGTCGTGCTGCTGCTGCAGGCGGACGAGGACGGGGCTCTGGGGGTGGTGCTGAACCGCGAGACCCAGCTCAAGCTCGGCGATCTGTGCCGGGACCACAAGATACGCTACGCGGGGGACCCGGAAAAACGCGTGCGCTACGGCGGCCCCGTTCAGCCGGAGCATGGGCTCGTCCTCTACGGCGCCGAGCACGCCGACCCCGAGGGGCAACCCGTCGTCGACGGCCTCCACGTGAGCGCGTCCACGGGAACGCTGGGCCGGCTCTGCAGGCTGCGGGGGGGACGCTTCCACTGTTTCTCCGGCTACGCCGGCTGGGCACCGGGCCAGCTGGAGCGGGAAATCCAGGAAGGCTCCTGGATCGTGGCCCCGCTCGACGTGCGGCTCGTCCTGGACCATCCGCCGGAGACGATGTGGGAGCGCGTCCTGCGGGACAACGGGCTCGACCCGGCAGCCATCGTCCCCGGCGGCGACGAATCGTGAACGCGTTTTCGCTCCGAACCCGATCGCGCGGCAGGCCACGATGTCCGTCGCCGGAAGGCGGGCCCCACGGTGCGGACGTTTCGCGAAACCACCCGCGGAGGGGGGACCGGACGGGCACTTCTACGGGATGTTTCGGCCAGAGCGGTGCCTCGAAGCCGGTGTCGTGCGATGCGGAGGATCGCCACCGGCTCCGCCGCGAGGGGCTGTGGCTCGCCTCCCTTTCTCGCCGCCCCCGCCCCGCCGGTCAGGGGAGGAACTTCGAAGGGTCCTCCAGCTTGCGCGGCAGATATTCCTCGATCACGTAGTTCAGGCCCCAGCGGGCCAGCGCCTGCTGCTCGGCCCGCACCCCCATGCGGATGAGCCGCTCCAGCGCCTCGGCCCAGGCTTGGTGGCGACGGAAGAAGGGGTCGTTCTTGAGCGCGTCCTGGGCCCGCTTGATGTCCACCTCCTTGAGCGGGTGCGTCGGCAGCTTGTAGTCCACGATGTCCTGCGGGGTCACCCCGAGATACCGCGCCTGGGGCACGCAGAAGAAGCGGTTGATGTGCGCGGCGTTGCCGGAGCCGACTTTCAGCGTGCGGTAGATGTTGGAAATCCCGTACGGGTCGCAGTCCACGAAGGCATAGACCGGAAGCTTGCATTGCTCCGAAAGCCGCCGCACGAAACGCCGGGTCGCTCGGGTGGGCACCCCCGCCATCGAGACGAGAATGCAGTGCGCCTTCTTCCAGAACTTGTGGCTCTGCAGGCGCTGGAACATGCCGCCCGTCTCGATGCAGAGGATGAACCTGGCCTGGGTCTCGAAGGTCAGGTGCTCCACGAGCGAGGGGATCGAGTAGGCGCCGGAGCCGAAGCGCGTGCAATCGATGACCTCCGTCTTGCCCGTCTCGATGTCCCGGTCGTAGACGATCAACTCCCCCGCCACCGCCCCGCCGTGCTCGTCGGGGACGAAGCGCAATTGCTCGCGGCTCACCCCGTGGATGGCGAACATGGCCTCGATGTCGTCCATCACCGTGTCGGACTCGGTCTGCTCGGTGAAACCCGCCTCGCCCCAATTCTTCGACTGGTAATAGGCGTCGCGTTTGGTGGCGAAGTCGTTGGTTTCGATGAGTTCCTTCGAGAGCGCCATCATCTTGAGGGTTTGCGCGAAGGTCTTCACGGTGTGGACGGTGAGGGTCCGCGCGGACTTCTGGCGCCCGATCTCGAAGTACCCTTTCTCCACGTCGTAGCGGACGTTCCCGAGGGAGCGCACGGGAAAGACGATCTCCGGTTTCGTGCGCTTGGCGATGCGCTGCTCGATCCGTTGCGCCACCTCGCGGATCGCTTCCAGCGTGACGCGGTCGAGCTGGGTTTGCCGTCGTGTGGGAGATTCCATCGGCTTGCCTCCCGCTAGGCCTCGATCTAGCCCGAGGACGCCGCAGCGCCGCCGCTCGCCCGCATCAGCCGGCCGCCTCACGCCGCCGCACGGCGAACGCGCCGACCGCCGCCAGCAGCGCCCCGAGCGCCAGCGCGGCCAGGAGTTGCTCGCCCCAGTTGGGCAAGCCGAGCGGCCAGCCCTCGATGCGCTGCCCGCCCCGGGCCACGACCCCGATGGCGAGGAGCACGCCCGTCAGGCCCTCGCCACCCACGAGCCCCGAACCGAGCAACACGCCCTGCTCGCGCCGGCGCGCCCCCTCGGTGGCGTCGACGCCGCGCGCGACGAACTGCCGCACCATCCCGCCCAAAAAAACCGCCGCCATCGTCTCGAGCGGCAGATAGACCCCCACGGCGAACGCCAGCACCGGCAGGCGCAGCAGCGCCGCGGCCGCGGCGAGGGCGACCCCGATCCCGATCAAGCCCCAGGGGAGGCTGCCGTCGAGCACACCGTCGATCACGAGCTTCATCAGCACGCCCTGCGGGGCGGGAAGTTGCGAGCCCCCGAGGCCGCCTTCCACCGAACGATCCAAAAGCTGCAGGACCCAGCACACCACACCCGCCGAGGTCATGACACCGAGCAGCTCGCCGATCTGCTGCCAGCGCGGCGTCGCGCCGAGCAGAAACCCCGTCTTCAGGTCCTGCGAGGTGTCCCCCGCGATCGAGGCCGCGATGCAGACGGCCGTACCCACCATGAGGGCCGTCGCCTTCCCCGCGAGGTCCGTCCAGCCGCAGAGCGCGAAGATCACGCTCGTGCCGAGGAGCGTGGCGATGGTCATGCCTGAGGTGGGATTGGAGGTCACGCCGACGAGACCCACGATGCGCGAGGACACCGTAACGAAGAAAAAGCCGAAGATCGCGATCAACACCGCCGCCAGCGCGCGCACGGCGATGGAATCGAGATAGCCCAAAACCCCGGGCACGAAGGCGAGCCCGACGAGGATCCCGAGGAACCCCAGCAGCACCGTCCGGAAAGAGAGGTCCCGATCGGTGCGCTCCACCTCGTCCGCGGCGATCCCGCCGCGCAGGTGCCGCACGCCGAGGCGGAACGACTCCACCATCGTCGGGATGGAGCGCACGAGCGTCAGCAACCCTCCCATCGCCACCGCGCCGGCGCCGATGTAACGCACGTAGCGGTTCCAGATCTCGTCGGCGCCCATGGCGGCGATGAGCTTCTGCGTCTCCGGATAGAGGGGCCGGTCGAGGCCGCTGCCCCAGAGGTGGATCGCGGGAATCAGGACGAAAGCCGAGAGCGCGCCCCCCGCCACCATCACGCTCGCGATCCTCGGCCCCAGGATGTAGCCCACGCCCACGAGCGCCGGCGAAACGCTGACGGCGAGATTGGCCTTCAGGCCCAGGGGAACCTCGAGGGAGGCGCGAACCACCTTGAGACCGCTCGTGAGGAGCTTGAAGACGACCCCGAGACCCATCCCCCAGAACACCCACGCGGCGTGGCGCCCCCCGTGCTCGGTCGCCACCAGAACCTCGGCGCAAGCAAGCCCCTCGGGGTAGAGGAGCTTGCCGTGCTCGTCGCGGATCAGATAGCGGCGCAACGGGATCATCGCCAGCACGCCGAGGAGGCCGCCGCAGGTGGCGAGGAGCGTCATCTGCCGCCAGCTCGGGGGCATCTGCCAGAGGAAAAGGGCGGGCATCGTGAACAGCACACCTGAAGCGACCGAGGAGCTGGCGGAGCCCACGGTTTGCGAGAGATTCGCCTCCAGAATGCTGTGCTGCACCCCCGCGAGGTGCAGGAGGCGGAAGACGACGACCGTCAGCACGGCCACAGGGATCGAGGTGCTGATGGTCAAACCCGCCCTGAGGCCGAGGTAGGTGTTCGCCGCACCGAAGACGACACCGAGGCACGCCCCGGCCAGCACCGCCTTGGCCGTGAACTCCGGCAAGGCGAGCCCATGCGTGTAGGGGAGGTACGCCTCGCTCGAGGGGGCCTCGTACGCGCTCGGCGGCAGGCTCCGTTCGCGCATGGGCGGCATACCTTAGCACGGACGCGAGCGCACCCGGACCCGCTCCAGCGCCGGCGGGCGCGCCCGCGGCCCGGACGAGCGCGTCACGAGGTGCCGACGAGACGATCGATCGTCGCCAGCAGGCCGCGCAGCTCCCACTCCTGCGTGTCGCCCATGTGAGCGATGCGGAAGGTTTTCTCGCGCAGTTTGCCGTAGCCGTTGGAGATCGCAGCCCACTGCTCGGCGAGCCGCCCGTTCAGCTCCGCCACCGAGATGCCCCGCGTGTTCGCGACGCAAGTGAGCGTTACCGACTCGTAGCCCTCGGCAGCGAAAAGCGCGAAGCGCTCGCGCGCCCACTGCTGCGCGATCGCCGCCAACTCCCGGTGGCGCGCGTAGCGGCGCTCGGGGCCCTCGGCGAAGATCGCATCGAGCTGGGCGTCCAGGGCCTGGATCTGCGGGATCGCGGGGGTGGCGGGTGTCTGGTCGCGCTCGTCGTAGCGGAGCATTTCCAGGAAGTCGAAGTAGTAGCCACGGTGCTCGATCGTGCGCGCCCGCGCCAGCGCGCGATCGGACACGGAAGCCACACTCAGGCCCGCGGGCAGCGCGAACGCCTTCTGCAGCCCCGCGAGACAGACGTCGATCCCGTATTCGTCGACCGGGATCCGCACCGCCGCCATGGAAGACACCGCATCCACCAGGAACAGCACGTCCTCGTAGCGGCGGACGACCTCGGCGATGCTCGGGAGATCGTTCATCACGCCTGTGGAGGTCTCGTTGTGAACGAGGGCCACCGCGTCGTAGCGCCCGGTGGCCAGAGCGCGGTCCACCTGCTCGGCCGCGATCGCCTGCCCCCATTCCACTGCCAGCGCGTCCGCCTCTTTGCCGTTCGCCAGGACGACGCGGTGCCAGCGCTCCGAAAACGCCCCCTGCGTGCAACACAGCACGCGCTTCGCCACGCAGTTGCGCACCGCCGCCTCCCACACGCCCGTGGAGGAACACGTGAAGAGAAAGACGTGCTGCTTCGTCTCGAGCAGCCGTTGGAGTTTCTGCACCACGCGCCGGTACAGCGTCTGGAACTCTTGCGACCGGTGACCGACCTGGGGCCGTGCGAGCGCGGAAAGGTTCTCCGGGCGCACCTCCGTCGGTCCCGGGATGAACAGGCGCTTGTGGAACATGTTTTTTCTCCTTCCCCCGCCGAATCGCGAGCCATCCTTGTGCCACAAAGACGTCGCCCAACGCAACACGCAGGCGCGGTTGGGGATCGTTCGTTGCATCGGGAGCGCGGTTTTCGGGCCGACCGAAGAACGGGGCGAACCGCAGTTCGCTCTCGCGGGGAAAGACGATGCGGGTTTTCGGTCGGCCGGCGTTTTTTGGGCTCGCGCCGGACAGCCGGTTCCCAGTTCGATCCGCGGATCTTCGAGGTCTACTCTCGATACAGCCAACCGAAACAGATGCCGAGCAGAACAGAATTTCCCGCCTGCTGAACGGCCATCCCCACGAGCACCGGTCCCGGCCACGGTACGAGGGTCGCCATGCCCGCGACTCCCGCCACAGCCGCCAGCCCGAGCCAACAGCCGAACTCGAGTCCCTGGCGCAGCCCTCTCCAGCCCACGCGGACGAACAAAAACCCGAAGAACAGGAACATGGCCAGCATGGACAACCACCCCAACGGGACGAGGCGATTGAGTTCCTCAGGGGGGCCGCCAGTACTGCGCTCCGGCCTCGAAGGCGCTACGCAGGACGCAGGCCTCTCCCGAGCGTCCTCCTTTCGTAGAGTGCCAGCCATTGTCCCGGAAGAAGCCGAAGAAGAACGCGTATGGGACTACGGCACCAATGATTGCAGCGATAAGGTAGACTCTCTTCTTGTGGACTCCTTATCGTAGCTTCCAGAGCGGCTAACGACCCCGCTCAGCAGCGGCGGCCGCGCCGAGAGCCGTTGAACTCCGAGAACCCAGCATCGCGGCCGCCGTCTGCTGCAGCGTTTGGTTCGGCGGCTCTCCCCTCGATCACATTAGGCTTGGTGGCTTGACTCGTCTCGGAATCCATCTGACACTTTGCTCCCATGCACGCGCCGCAAATAGGCGCTGGAGATGTCGGCACGTCTGACGATGCCGATTACCCGTTGCTCGGGCGATGCGTCTACGACGGCCAGGGCGAGCCGGTCGCTTTCCACGAACAGCTCCAGCGCGCGGTCCAGACCGTCATCCGGCCGGAGAGCAGGAATATCACGGCGCATCAAGTCCGAAGCCACAACCAATGGACCCAGGGAGCGCAAGCGGGAAGCGAGATGCACTTCTTCGAGACTTACCATTCCCAAGTACCTACCTTCTTCATCGGTCACAGGCAGGCTGTGGTATGCGGTCCGGCTCAGGCGCTCAATGACGTCGGAGAGTCGCTCTCCCGGTCGCAGAACGGGAACCTCCTGTTGGTCTGTGAGGAACTCCTTTACCTGAAGTCCGGCAAGCACTTCGCGGACATAATCGCCCTGGTGAGCGGGAGAGAGGAAACGGCTCTCGACCTGGGAGTGATAGATCGATTGTTCGTCAGAAAGGAGGAACGCGAGCACACAGACCCAGAGCGTCGGCAAGAGTAGGGCGTAATCCCCGGTCATCTCACTCACAATGACCAGGGTGGAAACAGGCGTCTTGGCCGCCGCGGCGAAGAACCCGGCCATGCCCACAATGACGAAACTCGACGGGTGCGGCACCAATTGGGGCCACAAACGGTGCAGCATGTGGCCCAGCGCCCCGCCGCCACATCCCCCGATCACCATCGCCGGGCCAAAGACGCCCCCCGAGCCACCACTGCCTATGGTCAAGCTCGTGGTGAGGATTTTGCCCAGGGCGACGACCAACAGCACCAAGGCGAGAGAGAAATCAGCCCCACCCTGCGCCGGGACGTTGAGAGCATCCTGGAGCGTTCCGTAACCGAAGGAGAGCACGGCCAGAACTTGCTGTTCTCGACCGAGAGCATAATACAGCACGACTCCCGTCAAACCGGTCAGGAACGCACCGATCGCCGGTTTGACGTGGCGCGGCAGCGGCAAACGACGGAAGGCGTAAGACAGACCGTAGAAGGTCCGGGTGTAAAGCATGGCCAGCACAACCAGGAAGAGGGCCAGCAGCGAGTAGGCGAGCAGTTGCTCGGGATTTGTGAAAGTCAGCGCCTGCAGAACTTGGGGGGAGAGTGTGAACAGAGGCGACCACCCGAAAACCAGCCCGAACGTGCAGTACGCTGCGGTGCTGGCGAGGGCAGCCGGGACGATGACCTCCGACTCAAAATCCGTGGAGCGATAGAGGATCTCCCCGGCAAAGAGTGCCCCGGCGAGGGGCGCCCGGAAGATGGCGGCGACTCCTGCCCCTACCCCCGCTGCCATCAGGATGCGGCGTTCCGCCGGCCGCAGGCGGAACAGGTTCCCTATGAAGGAGCCAAACCCAGCACCGATTTGGGCAATCGGACCCTCCCGACCTCCGGAACCGCCCGTGCCGAGGGTGATGGCGCTGGCGATGAGTTTGACCAAGGGAACACGGGGGCGGATTTCGCCCTGTCGATAATGAAAGGCAGCGATGGCCGCGTCCGTGCCATGCCCCTCGGCTTCGGGGGCCAGCGTGAATACCAATAGCCCGCTCAAGACCCCACCCACGGTTGGGATCAACAGGAGCAACCAAGGGCGAAACAGGTGCTCCGTTTCCGCTAGAAGCGGCGGCTCTCCACCCGGATGATGCGGGCGGTAACCGGTCGCGCTATCGAGCGCGTAATGCACCACGACCTGGCAGGCGGTGTAAAAAATGATTGCACCCAGCCCGGCGACGATGCCCACCACCAAGGCCAGTCCCAACAGGCGGACCTGCGGGCGGAGGCGCTTCTGACTGAGTTCCCAGAACTCCGGCAGCCATCGCAATGGGTGCGAAGAAAGCGGGGGAGTTGGCGGCGAGTTATTCGTCATGTGCGACATCAACCATTGTTGAACCAAACCGCTCCGCGGTGTAGCGCCGAGTAGCGGCGCGCGACGGTATCTGGCGCAGCTGCCGCCGAACGCCGCGGTTCAGGCCCAGGCCGAGCGAAGCGAGGACCGTCGCCTGGAACCGTTGGTTGGGCGTCACTCACTTGCTGACCGCCAGAACGCGCCCAAGACGCGCGCCGACGAAGATGGCCACGGACTGAGCAATGAACAACAGGAGCTCGCCGGCTCCTTGACCGTGCACGGTTGCCACCATCACAAAGATGAAAAGGATGCCCATTAGTGACGCGCATACAGAGACGAATGCCACAAAGATTGTTGCGGCATCGACGCTTTTGAATGTGGTTATCGACGCGTAGACCGCGACGGCGGCTCCAGCCAGTGGACTGAGAATCCAAGCGAGAAGGGCGTTGAGCCGCCAGAAAACGCCACCTCCGATACCCGCTCCCGTAGCAAAGTACGCGAGGCCGAAAATGAGCACGGCGATAAGGAACCACGTAAAGAGGAATATCCCTAGCGCTGCAGCGACGGCACCAATCGCCTTCACGCGCAGGGCTCACTTCTTGTCAAATTGTCAAAAACAGATGCAATGCCAATTAGGATCATGGCCGCAATTCCCGATCCATAAACAACCATAACCGGCATCCAGTTGCCGTCAGCGAAACCGACGTACCAAGGGGCGAGATACAGAACGAATGGAAACAGGAATAGCCCCAAGATGAGCCCAACGATTCCGAGCTTTCCTTTAACGATGGCTAGGCAGATGAATAGCCCCCACAGCCCCCCCAAGAAATAGACGATATAGCCAGGTACCTTGAATATCGCTCCCATTTGCCTCCCTCCTTTTGGTTCCTCAGAACGTCAGCGACTATGTGACGCCCAACGCTCCGGTTCAGCGGCGGCGCTGCGCGCCGTCCGCTGCAATGATGCCATGGACTCCTCCCTCGACTCGAGCGGCATCGTCGTGCCAGAGTCGCCCGTCACGTTGAAGCCCCTTTCGGGG